>CAKZPE010000063.1 GCA_937138495.1 uncultured Oceanospirillaceae bacterium | reverse complement strand
ACAGCGCATAGGACTGAAACATCATATTCACCGGCCGCTTCCACGGCTGAATGCCGGCCATGTCCACACCGTCGATGATGATCTTACCGGAGGTTGGCGCTTCAAACCCCGCCAGCATGCGCAACAGGGTACTTTTCCCGGACCCGGACCCGCCCAGCAGGCAGAACAGTTCGTTTTTATAGATATCCAGCGAGATGTTATCCACGGCGGTAAAGTCACCAAATTTCTTGGTGATGTTTTCAATCCGCAGGAAGGGCTGGGCGCCGTCCTGTTTCCATAAAGGGATGTCGTCCGGAGTGGCTTCTGTGCCGTCGGTATCGATGCGTTGCGCGTGTGTCATGGGGAGGCCTCCGATGACGTCTTATAATTATTGATGATAATGACACGGCAGGTACTGAGCCCTTGCCGTGCCAGTGTCTCATGTGAATGGCTAAACCTTTGTGATCTTCGCCGGAATCATCGCAAAGGTTTAGCCATGCAGTGTTACCGGCAGTGCGGCTGCCGGTAACCGACGGCGATCAGCGGTTGGCTTTTACATCCGTCCACAGGCGGGTCAGTACCCGGTCGATTTTCTTCGGTAATACTTTCAGCGAGAACAGGTTTTGCTTAACGTCTTCCGGCGGATAGATGGTTTCGTCGTTGACGATTGCCGCATCAATCAGGCTGGTCGATGCTTTGTTGGCATTGGCATACGCCACATAGTTAGAGATACCGGCAATCACCTCAGGGCGCAGCAGGTAATCCAGCATCTGATGGGCTTTGTCGGTGTTCTGCGCATCTGCCGGAATGGCCAGCATATCGAACCATACAGCGGTGCCTTCTTTCGGGATGCTGTAGGCAACTTTTACGCCGTTGTTACTTTCTTCTGCGCGGGCGGCGGCCTGCAGAACGTCACCGGACCAGCCAATGGCGACACAGATTTCACCGTTAGCCAGATCGTTAATGTACTGGGAGGAGTGGAAGTAGGTGATGTAAGGGCGGACAGATTTCAGCAGCTTACCCGCGGCGGAATCTTTGCTGTAATCCTTTTTATCAAAGCTGTTGGGGTTCTTGCCTACATAGTTCAGGGCGATCGGCAGGATTTCACCCGGTGCGTCCAGAAACGCAACACCACACTTGGCCAGTTTTTCCATGTTTTCCGGCTTAAACACCAGGTCCAGGCTGTCCACCGGGGCGTCTTCACCCAGTGCTGCCTTAACCTGTTCAACGTTATAACCGATGCCGGTAGTGCCCCACAGGTAAGGCACTGCGTATTTGTTATCCGGATCAACTTCGGTCAGTACCTTCATCAGGCCTTCATCCAGATTGGCGTAGTTGGTCAGTTTGGACTTATCTAAAGGCTGGAAAACTCCGGCGGTGATCTGACGTCCCAGAAACTGTGAACCGGGCACGACCAGGTCAAACCCTGAACCGCCGGCCATCAGTTTGGCTTCCAGTACTTCGTTGCTGTCGAATACGTCGTAGGTAACATCAAAGCCCGCTTCCTTCCGGAAGTTTCTGATGGTGTCACCGGCGATGTAATCGGACCAGTTATAGAATTTCAGGCTGTCTTCGCTGGCGGATGCCGGCAGTGCCAGAGCGGTGCTCAGGGCGACAGCGGCGGCCAGAGTGGTACGGGAAGCGGAAACGTCGATCATTTTGTGTAACCTCTTTTTTATTGTTGTTTAACATCCGGTTGCCGCAGTGAGGTACTGCGGGCCGGGTAAGGTACTTACACCGTGGTCAGGAACCACTGGCTTTCGAGCGCTGTGACATGGCGTTCAAATTCAGACAGCTCTTCGCGTTTGCATACGATGAACAGGTCCAGGAATGCCGGCGTGAAGTATTCGCGCAGTAACTCGCTGTCTGCCATCTGTTGCAGGGCATCGTGCATCCGGGTCGGCAGGCCGACACCGTCCTGAGCAAAAGCATTGCCTTCGATGCGTGGCTTAGCAGGTGCTTGCGCCTGACTCAGGCCGTAGTGAATACCCGCAAGGATGGAGGCCATCACCAGATACGGGTTGGCATCGGCACCGGATACCCGGTGTTCAATCCGCTTGGCACTGTTGCCACTGGCGGGAATGCGCAGTGAGGTGGTGCGGTTATCCACACCCCAGTTAGGGGCCATTGGCACGTAGTATTCCGGGCGCATGCGGCGATATGAATTGACGTTTGGGCAGAAGAACGCCATGGAAGCAGGCATGAACTCAAGCAGGCCGGCGATGGCGTGTTCCATTTTTTCGCTGTATTCGCGGCCCTCTTCGGCCAGGATGTTGTTACCGGCTTCATCCACCAGACTGACGTGAATATGGGTGCCGCTGCCGGCTTCTTCCTCGTATGGCTTGGCCATGAATGAGGCTTCCATACCGTGTTTTTCAGCGACGGCTTTAATCACCCGTTTAAGCAGGATTGCGTTATCGCAGGCCGCCAGCGGATCATCCTGATGCTTGAGGTTGATTTCGAACTGCCCCGGCGCATATTCAGCGACGGCGGTATCTGCCGGAATATTCTGGGCAGCAGTGTAATTGGCGATGTCTTCCAGAAAGGCGCTGTATTCGTCAAGGATGTTAACGGAGTAAACCTGAGTATGTTCTTCGCGCTGACCGGTGCGGGGGGAAATTGGCGGTTGCGGGAAGCCTTTGTTGTCGCGTTTGGGATCAACCAGATAAAACTCCAGCTCAACGGCAACCACCGGGGTTAGCCCCATATCGGTGAGGCGTTTAGTGATGCTGCTCAGCACATGGCGCGGGTCGGCAAAGTAAGGCTGACCATCCGGCTCGTACATGCTCATCAGTGCCTGCGCGGTCGGGCGGCGCTGCCAGGGGGCCAGTGTCAGGCTTTCGGGGCTGAGCAGGCAGAGTCTGTCGGGTTCACCGATATGCAGCCCCAGGCCGCAGTCTTCAACGGTTTTGCCGGTGATATCCAGCGAGAACAGTGATGCAGGCAGGTTAATGCCATCTTCCATTGCATGGTCCAGTGCGCTGCATTCAATACGCTTGCCCCGGGTGACGCCGTTTAAGTCGCTGATGAGTAGATCCACAGCTTTAATTTCAGGGTGCTTATCCAGCAGGGCGGCGGTGGCAGGGTGTTGGTGACTGTGGTTCTGTGTTTGCTCGGACATGGGATGCCTTTTTGTTTTTGTACTGCGTGGCCCGGAAACCTGTTATTAAGTGCGTCGGGTTTAATGCAAGTGATCAATATAATGTTCAACTGTGTATTAAATTAGGTTTTCGGCAGGGATGAGTCAAGAGAAAATTGATCATATTTTTTACAATAATCTTGTTAAAGTGGCTTTATATCCATAATATGATCAAAAAAATGATCACTTGTTATGACGGTTTATATAAGTGATTTTTAGATAAAATCTTTACTAATCAATGTCTTGATGTGATTTTTCAGAGGTCTGGCCGGTTTTGGCAGCGTTTAAACAGGCCTGTTTTGTTGTTTTCTGTTCATGAGATGACGGGAACAAAATTGTGCAAAATTCACTTCAGTCCGTCATAACAAGCCACTTCGGAGAGAGCGGATGCAAGCGCAATACTGTGACAACTACTATGCGAAGTCCCTGAATGAGGCGACAGAGTATCCCCGGCTTGAGGGGGAACATCAGGTGGATGTAGCGATTGTCGGTGGTGGCTTTACCGGCGTAGCAACGGCGGTTGAACTGGCAGAGAAGGGCTTTAAGGTTGCCATCATTGAAGCGACTAAAATTGGCTGGGGGGCAACCGGTCGCAACGGTGGCCAGGTCACCGGTTCGTTGTCCGGTGATAAAGCCTTGCTGAAGCAGCTGGTGCCCAAGATGGGAAAGGCCGGAGAGGACTTCGTCTGGAACCTGCGCTGGCGGGGGCATGAGATCATTAAGTCTCGCGTGGAAAAGTACGGTATTCAGTGTGATCTCAAGCATGGGCATTTACACACGGCCTACAAACCGTCTCATATGCAGGAGTTGGAAGCAGGCTATAACGAGGCGGTTGAGCGGGGCATGGGGGATGATGTGACGTTGCTGTCTGCCGCACAGATCCCGGAATATCTGGAAACGGATATTTATCATGGCGGTGTGCTGAACACCCGCAATATGCACCTGCATTCGCTGAACCTGTGCATTGGTGAGGCCCGGGCGGCGGAATCCATGGGTGCGCTGATTTTCGAAAACTCAAAGGTTGTGGATATTCAGCAAGGCGCGGCACCGGCGGTGATTACCGAACAGGGCAAGGTAACGGCTAAATCGGTCATTCTGGCGGGCAATGCCTATCACCGCCTGGGCGGTGCAAAAATGAAAGGTATGATCATTCCTGCCTGTGGCGGCAATGTTGTGACCAAACCGCTGGGGGATGAGGTTGCCAGCCAGATCAATCCGCAGGATCTGGCGGTGTATGACTGCCGTTTCGTGCTGGACTACTACCGGCTGACGGCGGACAAACGGCTGATGTTTGGTGGCGGCGCGAACTATTCCGGCCGGGAATCCAGAGATATCCGGGCGGAACTGCGACCGGGCATCGAAAAGACCTTCCCCCGCTTAAAAGGTGTGGAAATCGAGTATGCCTGGAGCGGCATGATGGGCATCGTGGTGAACCGGATACCGCAGCTGGGTAAACTGTCGGACAACGTCTATTACGCACAGGGCTATTCCGGTCATGGGATCGGCCTGACCCATATCATCGCTGAAATCATGGGAGATGCGGTGGCCGGGTCGATGGAGAAGTTTGATGTTTTTGCGGATATCAGCCACATCCGCCTGCCGTTCGGTGACTGGGTCAGCGGTCAGATGATGGCCGCAGGAATGTGGTACTACGGCATGATGGAAAAGCTGCGTTAATCATCATGCTTTGGCACGGCGCGGCGTATGTGGGTCTGCATTCGTGTGCCGTCTGCTGATACAATGCTGAGCATATTGGCTGTCAATTGAAGGTAGATACGTGGAAGTAGGTGACCGGTTAAAGAAAATCCGCCAGATTTACGGGCTGTCCCAACGGGAGCTGGCGAAGCGTGTTGGCTTAACGAACAGTACTATTTCGATGATTGAGCGTAATGCCGTCAGCCCGTCGGTGGCCTCACTGAAGAAGATTCTCAGTGGCATTCCGATGACGGTGACTGAGTTTTTTACCGCCGATATTGAAGCCAAACGGCAGGTGGTATTCCGCCCGGATGAGCTGATCGATATGGGCACGGATGATATCCACTGGAAGTTGGTCGGCAATCCGGATAACAAGCGTACCCTGGCATTCTTTATCGAATGTTATGAACCGGGGGCTGATACCGGCACCGAGCTGATGGAGCATGAAGGCGAAGAAGCCGGCACCGTGATTGAAGGGAAAATCGAACTGACCGTTGGCGGTGAAGTCTTCAATCTGGAACAGGGTGACAGCTATAACTTCCAGACCAAGATTCCCCACCGCTTCCGGAATAAAACCAATAAGCAGTGCCGGATTGTCAGTGCGCATACCCCGCCTTCTTTCTGATTTGACTGTAAACCTGATCTGAGTGACCTCTGTGCCCCGTTTGCGGGGCAATTCTGCTGCCACTGGCTGGCCCGATCTGCTATAAATCCGTCATAACTGCAGAAGACGGATATGTATTAATAGGCGTTGAAGATGTTTTTACGAAGTTTTGCTCTGGGATGCAGCCTGTTGCTGGCGGTGAATGCCGGTGCTGCTGAGGTGCGCATTGCGGTGGCGAGCAATTTTATTGCTGCAATGGAAGCGTTAGCGGAACGCTTTACCGCGGACAGTGGTCATAGCACCAAGCTGATTTTTGGCTCGACCGGTAAACACTACGCGCAGATTAAACATGGCGCACCGTTTGATGCCTTTTTCGCTGCGGATACGAAGCGGCCACAGTTGCTTGAGCAGGAAGGCATTGCGGTGCCCGGCAGCCGGTTTACTTATGCGACCGGTAAGCTGGTGTTATGGAGCCCGGATGCCAGCCTGATTGACCCCCAGGGGCAGGTTTTGCAGTCAGACGGTTTTCGGCATCTGGCGATGGCGAATCCTAAGCTGGCCCCTTATGGCCGGGCGGCACAGGAAGTTTTGGAGCAGGCGGGTGTCTGGCCCGGGTTGCGCAGCCGTGCGGTACGGGGCGAAAACATCGGCCAGACGTTTCAGTTTGTCCGCAGTGGGAATGCTCAGCTGGGCTTTATTGCCTATTCGCAGCTGAAGGCGTTACCGGAGGCCGGAGGCTCACAGTGGCTACCGGATCAGAACAGCTATACACCGATCCGCCAGCAGGCGGTATTACTTAAAGATACGCCGGCCGCACAGCAGTTTATGCAGTTTGTGCAAAGCCCGGCAGGCACTGAAATCATCAGCCGCTTTGGTTATGACAGTGCCACAGATGATGGCCAATAATGCTGACTCAACAAGACCTTGATGCGTTACTGATTACGCTGCAGCTGGCGGGGGTAACCACCCTGATCCTGCTGTTAATCGGCACGCCCTTCGCCTGGTGGCTGGCCCGCAGCCGCTGGCGCTATAAATTTCTTATTGAAGCGGTGGTGGCGCTGCCGCTGGTATTGCCACCTACGGTACTGGGGTTTTATCTGTTACTGGCGCTGGCACCGGACGGCCCGGTGGGCAGCCTGGTGAAATCCATGGGGGGCGATCCGTTACCCTTCAGTTTTACCGGGTTGGTGATTGGCTCGGTATTTTATTCCTTACCTTTTGTGGTGCAGCCGCTGCAGAATGCTTTTCGTGCCATTGGCCGGCGGCCGCTGGAAGTGGCTGCAACTTTACGGGCAGCGCCGCTGGACCGCTTCTTCAGCGTGGCGGTGCCGTTGGCCCGGCCGGGATTTCTTACGGCGGCAGTGCTGGGCTTTGCCCATACCCTGGGTGAGTTCGGCGTGGTACTGATGATCGGCGGGAATATTCCCGGTGAAACCCAGGTGGTTTCTATTGCGATTTATGATCATGTGGAAGCACTGGAATACGGGCAGGCGCACTGGCTGGCCGGTGGCTTGCTGGCCTTGTCATTCGTGATGCTGATGGCGGTATATGCGTTGAACCGTCGTTTTATGGTGGTGCGTTTATGACGATTAAGGCGCGTTTTCAGCTGAGCCGTGGCGAGTTTGATCTGAATGTAGATCTGCAGTTACCTGCCAAAGGGGTAACGGCTATTTTTGGACCCTCCGGCTGTGGCAAAACCACTCTGCTGCGGGCAATCGCGGGGCTGGAGCCTCAGGCGCAGGGGGAGCTGACCGTCAATGATCAGATCTGGCAGGACAGCCGTACACGGTTAGCAGTACATAAGCGGCCAATCGGCTATGTGTTTCAGGAACCCAGCCTGTTCGAGCACTTAAGTGTGCAGAAGAACATTGAGTATGGCATGAAGCGCAGTCAGTCTGCCGGTAATCCGTCTCTGTCGCTCGAAGAGGCGGTTGAATTGCTGGGCATCGGTCATTTACTGCAACGTCAGCCGTACCAGTTATCCGGCGGTGAACAACAACGGGTGGCCATCGCCCGGGCGCTGGCGGTTAATCCACAGGTACTGTTGCTGGATGAACCGATGGCGGCACTGGATGATGCCCGTAAGCAGGAAATTCTGCCGTATCTGGAAAACCTTCATCAGCAACTGGATATCCCCCTGCTATATGTGAGCCATTCCCGGGATGAAGTGGCCCGTCTGGCGGATTATCTGGTGATGATGCAGGCTGGCCGTACGGTGGCTGAAGGGCCGCTGGAAACGGTCTTTGCCAGTCTGGAGATGCCGCTGGCACAGGGGCCGGATGCCGAAACCGTCATTGAAGCGGTGGTTGCCGGCCGTGACGGCGCGTATGACCTGAGTTATCTGGTGTTTTCCGGGGGCCGTTTTGCGGTGGCCGGGGAGCGGATGCCACAGGGTAAGCGGGCCCGCTTACAGATTCAGGCCCGTGATGTCAGCCTGACCCTGAACCGGCAGAGTGATACCAGTATTCTGAATATATTTCCTGCTCAGGTCGAAGCGCTGGCAGAAACCAGCACCGCGCAGATGACGGTGCGGTTACGCATCGGTAAGGATCTGATTCTGGCGCGGATCACCCGTAAGTCCGCCGCAGATCTGAACCTGCAACCGGGCAGCCAGGTGTTTGCCCAGATTAAGAGTGTCGCGGTACTGGCCTGATTACTGGTGCTTGTGCCGGGGTTTACAGAACGGCTCAGAAGGGCTGTTCAGCCAGTAACTGGCTGACCTGCTCACTCAAATCCTCAAGTGCCGGCAGGATTAAAGCATCCTTATGCTGAATCAGCAGGGTTGGTACTTTTGCCAGCTCTGCCGGTAACCGCTCGCATTGCAGTACTGGCCGGTGATTGCTGGCGGAGACCACTGCCTCAGGCAGTACGGTATAACCCAGACCGGCAGCCACGCAGCTGAGTATGCCGTCCAGACTGCCCATTTCCATTAATTGCTGTGTATGGTGGCCACTGTGCCGTTGCCAGTTAAGGGCACGGGTACGGTATGCGCAGCCCTCCCGAAACATAATCAGCGGTAACTTCGGCATGTCCGGGGTGCCGGGCTGATTACTGCGCACCAGTACTAATTCTTCTTCGATGACCTGGCTGACCCGGATATCAGGGTGTTCCACCGGGCCGCCGACAAAGGCGCAGTCGAGCTTATGCTGCAGTAGATCCTGTATCAGGTCGGCGGTGGTATTGGTGGTGATCTGTAACTGTATTCCTTCGTGGTCCCGGCGCAGTTGTTGCAGAATCGGTGAAAGGCGCAATGCCGCAAAAGATTCCATGGTGCCGATCCGCAGTTCTCCGCTCTGGTTGCCTGCCTGCCGTACGGCCTGCACGGCCTGATTTTCCAGTTGCAGCATCCGCCGGGCGTAGCTTTCCAGCACCTGTCCGGAGGGGGAGAGCACCAGCCCCCGGCCCTGCCGGTAAAACAATTGGGTATCCAGTGTCTCCTCCAGCCGTTTGATCCGCGATGTCACGTTTGACTGCACGGTGTTCAGGTGGCGGGAAGCGGCCAGGATGCCACCCTGTTCGATGACGCTGATAAAGGTATTAAGGGCGGGGAGATCCATAGGCTGTCTCTTTGGTCGGGCTTTATAGCCGGGTTAGACCCTTGGCTTTTAATGTATCTGTTATACAGAATGGTTATATCAAAATGATTCGCTTGTTGCGATGATTGTCATTATGTACCTTGTGCCCCGAACCGGCAAATGCCGGTGCGAAATGGATTAGGAGCGATTCAGTGTTGCAGTTTTCAGAAAAATTTCGCGTGCTGGCGGCGGGCGTGTTAGGGCTGGTGATCACCATGGGGGTGGCCCGGTTTGCCTATACGCCTTTGCTGGGCATCATGCAGCAGCATACGGATCTGAGCCTGGCAGCCGGGGGCTGGCTGGCAGCACTGAATTATGTGGGGTATCTCAGCGGGGCGGTGATTGCGTCGCTGATCAGTGATTTACAGCTTAAAGACCGGTTATTCCGGACCGGTCTTTTAGTGGCAGTGGCCACGACCCTGATGATGGGCCTGAGTGAGGATCTGTGGGTCTGGGCGGTATCCCGTTTCTTTGCCGGTTTAAGCAGCGCGGCGGGCATGTTACTGGGGTCCGGGCTGGTGCTGAACTGGCTGTTACGCAACGGTCAGCGGGGTGAGCTGGGCATTCATTTTGGCGGTATCGGGCTGGGCATTGCCAGCTGTGCCATTCTGGTGGAGGTAACCGTACGGATAGCCGACTGGCAGCAACAGTGGTTCCTGCTGACGTTGCTGGCGCTGGCTTTAACCGTGCTGACCTGGCGCTGGATGCCGGCGCCGGATACCAGCGGCGTGACGGCATCCGGCCAGCCGATGCCGGATAACCCTCCGGGGCGGTTGTTTATCTGGGTGTTTATGGCGGCGTATTTTTGTGCCGGTATCGGTTATGCGGTGAGTGCCACCTTTATCAGTGCCATTGTGGAAGCGCTGCCGGGGATGCAGGGGCAGGGCAGTATTACCTTTATGCTGGTGGGCCTCGGGGCCATGCCAGCCTGTTTCATCTGGGACCGGGTCGCCCGTGCCACCGGGGATGTTTATGCTCTGTTGCTGGCCTGTCTGCTGCAAATCGTGGGGATTGTGCTGCCGTTACTGGGTAACAGCCTGTGGTTTGCTTTGTGTGGCGCGGCGTTGTTTGGTGCGACATTTGTAGGAATGGTCAGCCTGGTGTTGGCCATGGCGGGCCGGTATTACCCAACCCGCCCGGCAAAAATGATGGGCCGGATGACCATCTCATACGGTGTCGCCCAGATTGTCGCTCCGGCGGTGACCGGCTGGCTGGCGGCGGGCAGTGGCAGTTATGCTCAGGGGTTGTATCTGGCGGCGGTGATGATGTTGTTAGGCGCCCTGTTACTGGTCTGGCTGAAGTGGCTGGAAGGGCAGCCGCCGCTGCCTGAGGCTGCTGCCATCAGCCGCTGAGAGCTGGCATAAGTATTCATGTGGTACAACCCGGTATAAGATGATCCCAAAGGAGGATCAGCTTATGCCGTTAATTATCTCCCGATTATTCTGTTTTTTCTGGCCAGGAGTGTTACTGGTTGCATTGCTGTTCAGCGGGCTGAGTAAGCCGTTGCAGGCCCGTACGCTGAATGGCTTTGATCTTAGCGACAGTCTGTTGGATGCCCGGAAAATTCTTTCCGGAGGCCCGCCCCGGGACGGCATTCCTGCCATTGATGAACCCCGTTTTAGCGCAGCTGAAGATGCCGGATGGCTGAAGCCGGATGACCGGGTAATGGGGGTGTTTCATAATGGCATTGCCAAAGCTTATCCTATTGCCATTCTCGACTGGCACGAAATCGTCAATGACCGCTTCGGAGCCGGGCCGGATAATGCACTGGTGATTACCTATTGTCCGTTATGTGGCACCGGTGTGGTCTATCAGGCTGCCCCCGGAGGCGATATATTATCCTTCGGCGTGTCGGGCCTGCTGTATAACAGTGATGTGTTGCTCTATGACCGTCAGACAGAATCCCTCTGGTCACAGTTGCAGAACCGGGCGATAGCAGGGGCATATCAGGGTCAGACATTGCAGATGGTCGCTTCCTGGTATACCACCTGGCGTGACTGGCAGACGCAGTATCCGCATACGCTGGTGCTATCCCGGGAGACCGGATTTTCCCGGAATTATGACCGTTCGCCCTATGGCGACTATGACCGTTCGACGAATCTGTATTTCCCGGTGGATTTTCTCAGCCAGGCATATCATCCGAAAGAGCGGGTGCTGGGGCTGGAACTGAACGGGCAGTTTAAAGCTTATCCCTTTGCAGAACTGGCCCGGGCGGGCGCACAGGGCGAGATTAAAGATACTTTTGCCGGGCAGGACCTGCTGATCCGTTATGATGCGGAACAGCGCAGCGGCCGGATCTGGCTGGCGGATACGGAACAGGAATTACCCGTGGTGAACAGTTTCTGGTTTGCCTGGTACACATTTCACCCACAGGGAGAGGTTTTTAATGGCAGTGACAACTGAAATTCAGCCTTACGGCGCGGAGCATCATGACGGTGTTGTCGCTCTGATGGCAGTGCTGCAGGACTATGAGCGGGAACTCAGTAGCGACCGGCCGCCGGGCAATGAGATTGCTGCCGGCCATTTCAGTTATTTACTGGGCGTGTGCGAAAGGTCTGGCGGACAGGTGTTTGTGGCGCGACAGGATCAGCAGGTGTGCGGGTTTGCGGTGCTGATTACCGAATCAGAAGATGTGGGAGATCTGCATTTGTATCCGGAATATAAAACCTGGGGGCTGGTGACCGACTTGTGTGTGGCTGCCGACTACCGGGGACAGGGGATCGCCACCCGGCTGATGGAAGCTGCTGAAGCCCATTGCCGGGATCTTGGGCTGGCCCGGATTCTGGTGACGGCACTGGCGGAAAATCATCTGGCCCGGGACAGCTATGCCCGCCAGGGCTACCGGCTGGCGGAAGTGACCTTTTATAAGGCGCTTAAGTAAGCCACTGTTAACCCCGGATGCTATAAATGTACTTCTCGCGGGCGATATTGAAGCACGATAAAAACCACAATGGGGGCAAAAGTCATTATCAGATGACGCATAACCCTGTAAAAGGATGAGGGTATGGAGACGAAACATCAGGATTTGATACACCGTACCCTGGCGTCCTGGAATGAGGCCGCCCCGCGACATGCGAAAGTGAATGCCGCTTTACAGCAGCAGGTTCAGGCGCCGGATTTTAATCATCTCAATGCCGGGCTGTTTAATCTGCTTCAGCAGGAAACACTGGCGGGAAAGTCGGTTCTGCAGCTGTGCTGCAATAACGGCATCGATTTACTGTCGGTGAAAAATATGGGGGCTGGCCAGTGTACAGGCATTGATGGCGCGGAAAATTTCGTCACTCAGGCCCGTGATTTAGCTGCGCTGGCGGGGCATCCGGATATGGCGTTTCATTGGCATAACGTCTATGCCATCCCGGAATCAGTGCCGCCGTCGGACATTGTGATTGTTACCGTCGGTGTGTTGAACTGGATGCCGGATCTGCCCGGCTTTATGGCGGTTTGTAACCGGTTGCTCAAGCCTGGCGGTAAGCTGTTTATTGAGGATATCCACCCGCTGCTGAATATGTACGATGAGGCGGAGGGCGGGCCGTCGGTGCAGTATTCATACTTTAACCGGGCGCCTTTTGAAGATACCTCCGGACTGGATTATTTTACCGGCGAAGCCTATGAGGCAACGCCCAATTACTGGTTTCAGCATACCCTGGCAGATATTTTACAGGGCGCGCTGGGACAAGGGTTACAGCTTTGCTGGTTTGATGAAATTGCTGAAAATATTGGTAATTATTGTGCTGAATTACAGCATGCACCGGCGAATCCGCCATTAGGGTTTGTGGCCAGCTGGCAAAAGCACAAATGAACAGGGGAATGTGATGATTAAGCCGTTACCGGAACTGCAATTACCGCCGTGCGACCTGCAAATGGTCCTCAGGGAGCGGGAGACTGTGCGTCAGTTTAATGTTGAGCAGGGTCTGAATCTGGAACAGTTATCAGCATTACTCTGGGCCGGTCAGGGAGAGCGGAAAACCCGGGGCGGTACATCTAACGGTAAACGTATGGCACCTTCTGCCAATGGCCTGTGCCCGTTATCGCTGCAGGTGTATGTGCGTCACGTCAGAGGGCTGATTCCGGGCGTTTATGGCTATAACGGTGCCAGCCACAGCCTGAATTTTCTGGATGAAGGCGAGCGTAGCGAACAGTTCGCAGCGGCTGCCATTGGTGAGCAGCCCTGGCTGGCGGATGCGGCGGCCATTATTGTAGTACTGGCGGATATTCAGAGTATGCGTCAGGCCTTTGCAGAGCAGGCTCCGCGGGGCTGGCGGGGTGAACGGTACGTGTACATGGAAACCGGGGCTGTCAGCCAGAATGTGCATTTGCAGGCGACTGCTCTGGGCGTGGGGATGACGCTGGTCGGTGGTTTCGATGATGTGGCAGTGTGCCAGCTATTACCTCAGTCCGGCTTACTGGAACCGACAGCACTGCTGTGTCTGGGGCCGCGGGGTCAGAACTCTCCGAACCGCTGACGGTTCATTCGGTCACGCTTTCTGCCGGGCTGCCTTTGCAGGCGGTAAGGTGGTCAGTTTTCGTTTTCTCTGCCATTTCCGGTAAAGTATCCCCCTGAAAATTATGAAGTACAGGGACTTCGCATGCTTAGCAGGATTTTTAAGGACGATACCTTTCAGTTTGGTGCCGGTAATATCAGTGGCTACATTGCCTGTTTATTGTCGGTATTGTCATTTCTGGGGGTACTGGCGTTTCATTTTCCACAGTATCTGACGACCCCTGAGTTGCGTCAGGCGTATGACGTAGAGTTTCTGCGCCAGCTGATGTTCTGGTCGATGGTGCTGGCGGGCAGTCTGGGTTTACTTAATTTCGTCCGTAACCGGCAAAAGCGCATGGGAGCCTTTGCCTGGATCTTCCTTATTCTGACCATCCTGTTGGGTGGCCACCGGGTAGAGGTCGGGGAGTTTTCCAGCCCGGCTCTCTATCTGGGTATGGACTGGTTTATTCTTGATTTACTGGGCTCTACCCTGGTGTTCATCTTCATCGAAAAGCTGATTCCCCATAACCGTCAGCAGGCTGTGTTACGGCCTGAATGGCAGGGCGACCTGAATCACTTCTTTGTCAATCATCTTATCGTTGGTTTTGTGCTGCTGGTGACTAACCTGTTTGTACATAAGGCGTTTGGCTGGGCGGTGTTTGCAGAGGTGCAGGATTTTATTGCCGGCTTACCGCTGCTGGCACAGATTTTCCTGATCGTGCTGGCGGCGGACCTGGTGCAGTACAGTGCGCACCGGGCTTATCATGAGGTCCCGGTGCTGTGGCGCTTTCATGCGGTTCATCACAGCGCCAAGCATATGGACTGGCTGGCGGGCTCACGGCAGCATATTCTGGAGCTGATCGCGACCCGGTGTCTGGTGCTGACACCTATTTTTGTACTGGGCTTTTCCAAGCAGGTGATTGATATTTACGTGATTATTGTGGGTCTGCAGGCGGTCTTTAATCATGCCAATGTGAATATCAGGTTTGGCTGGCTGAAGTACATTATCGTCACCCCGCAATTCCATCACTGGCATCATTCTTCTGATGATGCCGCGATTGACCGCAATTATGCCGCACATTTCGCGTTTCTGGATTACCTGTTTGGCACCGCTGTACGGGGGCAGAAAGAATGGCCGGACGCCTACGGTGTGGTCGGAGACTACGTGCCGGTGGGGATGTTCAGGCAACAGTTATTTCCGTTTCAGTCGGTGACCCGCATGGTTAAAGCTAAATTCCGTGCCCGGGCAGAACGGGACCGGCGGCAGGACGGATGACTGACATATATTTTAAGCCCCGATAGCGGGGCTTTTTTACGCCGGTCGGGTGTGTATCTGGCACCGTCAGCTGCTCTGAACTGAGTTGTCGTGTTCGTGTGTGTTATGTTTTTATGCGTATACAGGCAAAGATCGTCGGTTTTTGTCAGTATCTTAGTAAGCTTGTTTGATCTGTGCTGTTTTGTCGAAACCGGTCAGAAATGTCCGGGCAGAACACACTTTACCGGTGGCAGGCGGGGCCTGAAACACGTGGGTTTATTTACGCCTGAGCAGGAGGTGCATTATGTTCGGTGATCGGCCGGTGAATTTTCCTCAGCAGATAGATTTTCTGCTCGTCCCCGGGTTTTCCCTGTTTGGCTTAACTTCCATGCTGGACCCTCTGCGTCATGCTAACCGCACTGCTGAGCGGGAGCTGTACCGCTGGCGGCTGGTCAGTGAACAGGGTGGGCTGATCAGCAGCAGTGATGGTATCGAGATTATGAGCCAGCACAACATCAGGGATGTCGGTAAAGTGCAGATGCTGATTGTTTGCGCCGGCGATAACCCGGAACAGCACATCACCCCGGGCTTAGTCAGTTTTATCCGTCAGCAGGCCAGCCATGGGGCTGAAATCGGTAGCCAGGATACTGCGGCGTATATTGTTGCGGCGGCCGGGGTGCTGGACGGTTATCGCACCACGATGCACTGGGAAAACCTGCCGGCGGCGATGTCGGTGTATCCACGGGTAAGCTGGGTGCAGGAATTGCTGGTGGTGGATGGAAAACGCTTTTCCTGCAGCGGGGCGCTTTCCGGGCTGGAAATGATGTTGCACCTTATCCGTACCCAGCATGGCAACGGGCTGGCAATCACGGTGGCAGATGAGCTGATCGTGACCCACGAGCGGCACCATTCTGATCCTCAGCGGGCGTCACTGCAGAAGCGGCTCGACAGCCGTAACCCCCGGCTGGCGGATGCGGTACAGCTGATGGAGAACAACATTGAAGAGCCCCTGAGTATGGGAGAGATTGCCGTGCATCTGGGGGTGTCTAACCGCGAGCTGGAACGGCTTTTCAAACACTATCTGCAGCAAACGCCGGGGACCTATTACCGCACTCTGCGGCTGAATCAGGCCCGCTGGATGTTACAGCAAACCAGCCACAGCGTAACGGACGTGGCAGTCGCCTGTGGTTTCAGCTCTGTGGCACATTTTAGCCGCTGTTATCAGCGTTATTTCAACGTTAAGCCCAGTCGTGAACGTTAGCGGCAGATTGACGCTTTTGTCCCTGTATATTCGATTTTTATCAACAGATAGTCGTTTTTTCTGAAAACCTCAGCCGCTGCCTTGGGTACCTTATCAGGCAGATAATAACAATAAACGTGCGACTGGCAGACGGGCTCAGCCTGAATGAACAGCCGCCGTGGGCAGAGGTGCTTATGAGTGAAATGTCCCAGCAACAGCGGGTATTTATAACAGCGGCGGCACAGGGGATTGGTCGGGCGATTGCCCGGGGATTCATTGCCGCCGGTGCCCGGGTACACATCTGCGACATTGATCAGGACGCACTGAATGCCATGGCAGAAGAGTCGGATCAGATCAGCTGCAGCCTGACGGATGTGGGCAGTGAAGCCCAGGTAGAGGCCTTCTTCCGTGAGGGGCTGGAACAGCTGGGCGGCATTGATGTGCTGGTGAATAACGCCGGTATCGGCGGCCCGGCCGGGGTACTGGAGTCGCTGGATTCTGACGTCTGGCAGCAAACGGTTCAGATTAACCTGAACGCCACTTTTTATGCCTGTAAGCAAGCCCTGCCACTGATGAAGCAGCAACAGTCAGGGGCCATTATCAATTTATCATCCACTGCCGGAATTATGGGCTACCCCCTGCGTACGCCTTATGCCGCTGCCAAATGGGCGGTGACCGGCCTGACTAAATCCCTGGCGATGGAGTGTGGCGGCGACAATATCCGGGTGAATGCCATTTGTCCGGGAGCCGTGTCCGGTGAACGGATGGACCGGGTCATTGCTAATGAAGCCCAGGCCCGTAACTGCTCAGAAGCTGATGTGCGGACCGCCTATGTGAGCCAGTGCTCGATGCAGACTTTTGTGGACCCTGAAGACATTGCTGATATGGCAGTATTCCTCGCCTCCGAGGGCGGAAAAAGGGTTTCCGGTCAGGTGATCAGCGTCGATGGGGATACCCACACACTGGCATAAACACTCGTTAACCGTTTCGGAAAAATGCCTGCCTGATCCGTACACCTGACGTGGCGGATTAGCGAGTTTGCCGGCGCAAGCCGGCCTTTTTCCATTCCTGCCTTCCGACCGGAAGGTCAATTCATCTACAAAAATAACAAGATGGAGGATGCGTTATGTCGCAAGACTCACGCAGTCCGGCACCGGAAAATTCGGTGTTTCGGGCAGATATGCTGGCCCGGACCGGGCTATTTAAAGATATGCACAAGGGAATGACCATCACATCCGCCGCACTGGTGATGCTGTTTGTTCTGTTTACCGGCACTAATACTGACCTGGCCGGTACGGTATTTGGCAGCGCCCGCAGCTGGATTGAATCTACCTTTGGCTGGTACTACCTGGTCACCGTGGTGTTTCTGATTGCGGTGTGTTTTTACATTGTTGTCAGCCCGTTTGGTAAGGTACGGCTGGGGGATGATGACAGCCGCCCGGAATTCAGCAATTTTGCCTGGTTTTCGATGCTGTTTTCCGCCGGTATCGGTATCGGCATTCTGTTCTTCGGTGTTGCTGAACCGATCTTCTATCTGGATAACAGCGGTGGCTTTGGCTATCCGAATAACCCTTACGCGGATATGGCAGGCGCGACGGCGCTGGGCTATGACCGGGCAGTGGATGCCTTACGGGTAACCTTCTTCCACTGGGGTTTCCACGGCTGGGCGGTATACGTGATTGTGGGTATGTCGCTGGCGTACTTTGCTTACCGTAAGAAGCTACCGCTGGCACTGCGCTCTGCGCTGTATCCGTTTATCGGCGAGCGTATTTACGGGCCGATCGGACATGCGGTGGATATCTTCGGCGTGCTGGGTTGTGTCTTCGGCGTGGCGACTTCACTGGGGCTGGGCGTTAGCCAGATGTCGGTGGGCCTTGAACGTCTGATTGGCACCGATCCGGGCATTACGACGCAACTGGTGCTGATCTCTCTGATCACTGTGGTCTCTATTTTGTCGGCAGTATCCGGTGTTAATAAGGGCATCAAGATCATTTCTGAACTGAATATTCTGGTATCCGTCCTGGTTGTCGCTTTCTTCCTGTTTGGCGGTCCGACTGCCTGGTTACTGGGTATCTTCGGCGATTCTATCGCTGATTACCTGGGTAGCTTTGTACAGATGGGTTTGTGGTTCCCTGAAGAAGAAGGCCCGGCTAAATGGCAGAACGGCTGGACCGTGTTCTACTGGGGCTGGTGGCTGGCATGGGCACCTTTCATTGGTTTGTTCATTGCCCGTATTTCTAAAGGCCGCACGCTGCGTGAATTCGTCATCGGTGTATTACTGGTACCGACCGTTATCATCTTTGTCTGGCTGGGTATTTTCGGTGGCACCGCGCTGTATCAGGAGCTGTATGCCGAAGCGGGTGTCGGCACTGCGGGGATCATTGATCTTGTAATGGCCTGGAACCTGCCTGCTGCGCTGTTTGCCAGCTCTGATGGCATCGCCGGTACCGGTGCGATGGGCTGGATTCTGTCTGCGCTGATGGTGTTCCTGTTAATGAGCTGGTTTGTCACCTCTTCAGACTCCAGCACCCTGGTACTGACGACTATTCTGTCTTTCGGTAACGAGAGCCCGCCGAATATCTTCCGGGTATTCTGGGGCATCATCATTGGCTTTGTGGCGGCAGCCTTGCTGGTGGCCGGCGGCCTCAGCGCCCTGCAAACCGCCAATATAGCCGCGGCCCTGCCGCTCAGTGTGGTGATTATTCTGATGACCCTCGGGGTGCTTAAGTCTTTGTTTATGGAGAATAAACAGGCCAGTGAAGCTGAGACTGCTTCTCAGGAAAACTGATTGCTGAGCGTTTTTTAACCCTGAAAAGGAGCATCGCGGATGCTCCTTTTTTTATGTCTGATTCCGGTGGGCTTTAGGCGGCTGCAGTGGCACACTGAAATATTGCTGCTCTGCCCGCGTGAAAGTGACACCTGGCGGGGCTAAGCTAACAGGTATATCAGAAACAGGAGATCAGAAATGGCAATGTCGGAAGCCTATGATGAAGTACAGATTGATGCTGCGCTGGCAACGCTGAACAGCGGGCTGGAAACCCCCTGGGAACGGCGGGGTGATACGATTTTTAAGCAGTTTAAATTTCGCAGTTTTGTACGGGCATTCGGGTTTATGAGTTCGGTGGCGATTATCTGTGATAAGCAGAATCATCACCCGGAGTGGTTTAACTGCTATAACACGGTGGATATTACACTGACCTCTCACGATGTGGGTGGGTTGAGTGAGCGGGATTTTAAACTGGCTACTTCAGTTGAGAAATTATTGGTTTAGTTGGTTTTTGGTTGGTTTGAGGGTTTGGTGCTTGTCGTTATTCGTGTGCTGAATTTTTTCTTCGGATGGTCTTTTTCGACTTCGTCGACTCAAGACTTTTGTAACGGCCAAAGCTTGTCAAAAAGAATTCTTAAGAATCTAAAAGCGGCCCCAATGCTTGCCCGGCTCCGCCGGATACCCTGCGCGTTTCGGGTTTGAATGGCACCACGCTATTTATAAGTGCTTGGTCATTCGCTCCGCTCCTTCAAACAGTTTGCGCTGCTGATCATCCAACCCCTGCAATGCTCAGCTGCGCATAAGGGGAAGTGGGGGGACCAGCGGCGGGTGAGGTGCTCAAAAGGAAAGACCTGACCTTATGGAGCATGCTATGGAGCCGTCTTTCCCATCTGAACGACTTCTTTGGTACGGATGTGTGTGATTTGCTATACTTTGTCTTACTTTGTAAGACAAATTTGATTGGTAGCACTATGAAAACAGAAATGCTGAGCGCCCGCATTGATCAGGATACTAAACTGGCGTTCACCAGTGTCTGCGAGGAAATGGGATTAAGTCCTTCTCAGGCAATAAAGCTCTTTGCTAAAGCGGTGATTAATTATGGTGGTATACCTTTCGAGTTAAAGGTAAAACAGCCTAATTCTCAGACGGCTGCGGCTATTGCTGAGCTTGAGTCTGGTCAGGGGAATGTGGCCAGTAATGTAGAAGAAATGTTTGATGATCTGAACGCAGGTACGCTGAAAGATGTTTAAACTTGAGTATTCCACTCAGTTTAAAAAAGATTTTAAGAAAATAGCGAAGCTTCCGATTCCTGATGTTGTAGAAGTCGGGCACGTTATTAAGCAGTTACAGTTGGGCAGAGTTTTACCTGAGAAGTACGTTGATCATGCTTTATCCGGTAACTGGCAAAATTATCGTGACTGTCACATTAAGCCAGATCTGGTTTTAATTTATAAAGTTGATGAAGGTTCTCTCAAACTTGCCCGAATCGGCACGCATAGCGAGTTATTTCGATAGCTTTCTCTTATCTCATTGCAGGAGCAACCTGCCTCCACTCCCTTCTTTGTTTATTTATGTTCCCCTTTTGCCTAACTGACTTTTTACTGATCAGAGTGAGTGCCGGGGAGCAGATAATTACTTTACTAAGTGGTAAGTTTAATGCTGCCTGCACGGTGAGCTGATTCCTTCCGCTTGTGTTGTCTGTTGGCCTTTAAATAGTGATATACCAAGGATTGTAATGAAGGTCTTTTTTTCCCAATTGTTTCTTATGCTGCTCCTTTCATTCAGTGCTATGGCCAGTGAGTTAGTGCTCACTGAAGAAGAGCAGGCCTTCATTGCCAGTAATCCGGTGATCAAAGTCGCGATGATGCCGGACTTCACGCCTTTTTCTTATAAGTCCGGTGCCGGGCTGGTGGGTTTTGAGCATGACCTGCTGGCGCAGATTACGGAAAAGACCGGGCTGCGTTTTGAAACCCGTGTGGATAAGTGGACGACTATCTATAACGCGTTTAAAAACAAAGAAGTGGATATGATCAGCAGTATCTCCTACAAGGAGTACCGCGAGCCTTTTACCCTGTTTACCAGCCCGTATTACAACATTCCGATCATGATTTTTGTGAAGGATGACTTTGGTGAGTATAAGGGGCTGCAAAGCCTGAAAGGTAAGAAAGTCGGTGTGCTGAAAGATGTTTTTTACATCGATGAACTGAAAAAAGTGGGTGGCCTGAATCTGGTCTATTACGACAGCTATGATGCGCTGACCAAAGATTTGGTATTCGGCAAGATCGATGCCCTGATGCAGAACCTGCCCAATATTAACTATCTGATAAAGAAATATCTTTACACGAATATCACCCTGGCCAGCGAGCTTTCGCTGCCTAATACCAAGCGTGAAGACCTGCGCTTTGGCATCCAGCCTGAGCAGCCACTGTTAAGCTCAATCGTACAGAAAACACTGAATGCTATGTCGAAGCAGGAGAAGGCGGCGCTGAGTGATAAGTGGATTGGCTCGATCAAAGAATACGTGGGCGGCCATATTCTGCTGAATAAAAACGAGATTGCTTACGTCAATACCACCCGGATTAAGTACTGCATTAACCCTAAAGGCCTGCCTTTCGAAGAGCTGAATGAGAAAGGTGAGCATATAGGGATGAGTGCTGACTATTATCAGTTATTCAGCCAAATGCTCTCTGCCCGGTTCGAACTGGTGAGCACTGATAGCTGGAACCAGTCGCTGGAATATATACAGCAGCGACAGTGCGACATGCTGGCGCTGGGGATGGAAACCCCGGAGCGAAAGACATTCCTCAACTTTACCAGCAGTTATCTGGAAGTGCCGCTGGTGGTGGCCACCCGGGTGGATGTGCCGTTTATTAACCACATTCTGGATCTGGAAGGGGAAAAGGTCGGCATTATCCGCGGTGATGCGTTTGTGAACATTTTACGAAACCGCTATCCCTCACTCGAGCTTGTCGAAGTGGATGATATCTACGAGGGGCTGGATAAAGTGAAAGACGGCCAGCTCTTTGGTTTTATTGATACCCTGGCCAGTATTGGTTATGAGTTTCAGAGCCAGTATTTCGGTGAGCTGAAAATAGCCGGCAAGATCAATGAAAAATTAAAGCTCTCTATTGCCGTACGTAACGATGATGAAACCCTGCTGGCGGTGCTTCAGAAGGCGGTGAATAACATTACCAATGAGTTGCACCGCAAGATTCTGAACAAGTGGATTCCGATCAAATACGAGAAGGGCATCGACTATAAGCTGATCTGGGAAATTGTGTTGGTGGCGCTGCTGATCGTATTGCTGCTGATGTACTGGAACACCAAAGTGACCAAAGCCAACAAGCTGCTTAAGCAGGCGCAGAAGGACATTGAAGAGAAGAATAAGGCTCTGGAGAGGCTCGCGCAGACAGATAACCTGACCGGTTTATTTAACCGCCGCAAACTTGAAGAACTTCTGCAGATTGAGCTGGACAGAAAAGAGCGTTTTGAGCGGGATTTCTGTGTGTGCATTCTCGACATTGATTACTTTAAACAGGTGAATGATACCTTCGGCCATCAGGCCGGCGACAGTGTGCTGGTGGAGGTTGCCGAACTTCTGGTGAGCAGTTTGCGCAAAACAGATTATGTGGGGCGCTATGGTGGGGAGGAGTTTATTATTATTTTCCCTGAGTCGAATCTTGAAGCGGTGACTGTTTTGCTGGAAGCCTTACGTGTGAAGATTGCTGATCATGGTTTTGCGGAAGTGGACGGTTTGAGTGCGAGTTTTGGTTTTACTTTGTCGCAGAGTGGCGATTCTATTGAAACGATTATTGCCAGGGCGGATGAAGCGCTTTATCGGGCCAAAGAGGGGGGGCGAAACCGGGTTGAAGTACAGTTGTAGAGTTTAGTTTGTGCGGCTTCGCAGGCATTCTGGGTGTTTGGTACTTGTCGTTATTTTTGTGCTGATTTTTTTCTTAGGATGATCTTTTTCGACTTCGTCGAGTCAAGACCTTTAAACGGCTAAAGTTTGTAGAAGAGAGTTCTTAACAATCTAAAGGTAGCTCCAATGCAGGCCTGGCTTCGCCGGGTATCTTGCGTGTTTTGCGCTTGGATGATTGTCATTTTGAGAATAGTCTTTGTCGCTATTATCGTGCTGAATTTTTCTTATGATGATCTTTTTCGACTTCGTCGAGTCAAGACCTTTAAACGGCTAAAGGTCTTAACAATCTAAAGGCCGCCCCAATGCTTGTCCTGCTTCGCAGGATACCCTGCGCGTTTCGCCATTGAATGGCATCGCAAAAACTCAGTCGCTCCGCTCCTTCAAACAGTTTGCGCTACTGATCATTCAATGCCTGCAATGCTCAGCTGCGCATAAGGGGAAGCGGGGTGCCAACTGTTGGTGAGGTGTTCTAAGGTAAAAGGAAAGAACTGACTCTATGGATTAGGAAAAGCAAAAGGGCAGATCTAGCTTTTTCACCCTTTTGAGCTAGGTTCAATGATTAGGTTACAGGCCTGCCTCATTAGCCCAGTGTTCTTCTGTGATTATGACTAATGATAAGCCGGAATCACGATATTCCATGGCTTTTTCAATTTTTCGGCCAAAGCTTTCGTGAGCCCAACTATCAGTAACATAAGTACCTAAAACCAGGTAATCCAGTTTTTTGGTAACTCCTTTAGAGTTTATGCCGCCGAGGGACTCAATAGCTTCCTGGCATTGTTTTCGGGTACCGAACGCACATGTACCTGTGAATAAAAAATTCTTACCAACGAACTCAATTGAAGGTGCTGGATTACAAACGGGAAGTGTGGACGTTTTTGCAACTTCTCCAAGTTCTGCTTTGTCTCCTGAAATAGCATGCAGAATAGAAAATAACTCGGAAGATTCTTCTGCATCAAGAATTCCATCTTCTAGCATTTCAGATACTTTATTTAATAAGTTCAAAACAATTGGATTATCGGACTGACAATTTTGAACTAACCAGCTTTGAAGGAATTCAGCTTCAGCTTGATCGACTTCTCCATTGGCGGTTATTCCTTTACTAAGGCCAATAAGGGTATCTATCTGTCTGTCCTGAATGTCCTTTTTATTGAATCGTGTAAAAATTTCCATTTTTATCCTTCCTGAAGTTCATCCCATTTAGTTCGACTATACGAAGCGGCGCGTTTGATTTCCATAGATATACATCAAGCCTTCCGGTTGGCACGGCCTCATGATCCCCTTCTGCGAAGCCGAGCATCGCAGTTTTAAAATGGAATAATGCGAGGACTGTCTGAGGACGCGAAGCGGCCGAGTTCCGCAGCATCCATTTTAAAATGAGAAGCGTAGGGAACCTGGCGAAGCCAGGCAAGTAGTGGGGCGGCCTTTAGATTCTTAAGACCTTTGGCCGTTTAAAGGTCTTGAGTCGCGTAAGCGAAAAAGATTATCTGAAATTAAAAAAAGGCACACTAACAACGATAAGCACTAAACGTCGAATCAGCAGGATATTTGCCCCAGCAAATACCCATAATGAACCCAGTTACCGTTTCAACGGTACAGAAAGATAAACCCCAAACTCCTCCTCTATGTCACAACTCACCCGCGCATGCCCCCGCCTCTGCCAGTCCTGAAAACGCGGCTTATCCTCCACCGGAAAAATACCCTCATGCCAGATACTGGGATGAATATATAACCCCCGGCTGCCGTCGCACCAGAAGGCCACCACCTTCTCCGGAGTGAGTCCATAGCCGGGCGGGGTGTCTGCCCGGCGATTGTGTTAGGGCTGTGTTGGCTTGTCTTTCAGATCAGAGACCAGGTCATCAATGGCGTCATGCTCGTGCAGGGCTTCTACGACATCTGAAGCACTTTCAGGTACCGCTTCAACCGCAGCAGCGGCAACGTCCATCGCCTGTTCCGGTGCTTTTTCGGCGATCATAGATACCATATCGGTCACGTTCTGCTCGCTTTCATCCGCCAGGCGGTCCGCATAACGCATGTCTTCAAGGTTATCAGAAACGTTGCTCAGATAGGCTTCAGCAATTTCCATAATGGCTTCAGGGTTGTCGTCTTCCAGTACGGCTTCGGTGGCCGCTTCAATGATATCCAGCGTCTGTTCCGGTGCGGCTTCTGCCATGGAGGCTGCCAGCTCCGGAATGTCTTCAGATTCAGCCTCTTCAAAGACGGCACTGACCAGCTCGGCAGGGGCTTCTGTGGAGGCGGCAATGATGCTTTGTGCCAGTTCGGTATCCTGAGCCGGGGTCAGTTCGTTGAGGCGGTTATACAGTTCGGTAACGTCAATGCCGTCAACGGCGGCGACTGCACCGGCGACTTCGTTCACCTGTTCAGGGTTGGCTTTAGCGATCAGCATGACCATATCCATGGCCTGCTCCGGATGGTGGGTGGCCATGTCTGCGGCGGTCTGGGCGGCCGGACTCAGTGCCGGAGCGGTATCGGTATATTCAGTCCGTGGGTCAAGTTCCGCACTCATGATACCGGAGGCACCCTGGGCCACATAGGTCTCCTGCTGATCCACGGGAATCGCTTCCCGTACCCGGGTGCGGTAGAAAATAAACACTGCAAACAGGCCATGGATCACGGCCAGCATGGTAAAGAAGGCGTTATCGCCAAAGTGCTTCATGATGAAGCCCGCAATACTGGGGCCGGTGATCCCGCCGGCAGCGTACATGATCATCATCGAGCCCATAGCGCCACTCATCTGGCTTTGCTGCAAACGGTCAAAGCTTTCCGAGATTCCCAGTGGGTAAAGCGTCGCCATGATGCCGCTGCTGAGCCCGACCAGTACCAGGGTGATGACGAACCAGTCCAGCCCGACACTGAAAGGGATCAGGGCGGTGGCAACCATCGAGATGAGGGTTACACAGAGAATGACCGTTCGGCGGTTGTAGTGGTCAGCAAGATAGCCAATGGGAAACTGCAGGACAAAGCCCCCCAGAATCGCCGCACCGACTAACAGTGAAACATCGACACCGGTTATTCCCTGATTCTGAGCGTAGACCGCCAGCATGGACAGTATGGAGCCCAGCAGCAGGCCGCACATAAATACAGAAGAGGCGCCGGCAGGGGAGACTTTGAGTAATTCCAGCATGGGCATGCGTGGCGAGTCATCGACGAGGGGCGCGGATACCTTACTCAGGGCAATCGGGACGACACCGGCACAGAATACGAGACCGCCAATAATGTATAGGATGGCGTCGTTCACAGGGGCCAGGTTGATCAGAAAAGAGCCCAGGAACATGGCGGACAGTAATACGATCTGATTAATAGATAAGATGCGTGAGCGGGTTTCACTGGTGGCTCTTTCACTCAGCCAGCCATCGGTCACAATGGTAATTGCAGCAATACTGAAACCAATGCATGCACGCATTGCGGCCCACATCCACTCATTGAGCCAGAGGTAACAGGCTAAGATACTGATGGCGCCGATGGCCGCACTGGCGGTGAATAAACGTATATGCCCGACCCTGACAATAAGCTGTCGGACATAGAGACCACCGATTAACAGGCCGACAGAAAACATCGCCATGATTAAACCGATATTGTCAGCACTGATACCTTCAGAGGCTAACCGGGATGGCACTAAAATATTGTTCAGGCCATGGCCTAAAAATATTACAAACCCGCTTAAAAACAGAGCGATCAGAGAGATCAGCGTCGCCGTCATAGAGTGTACTTCCTTAGGGCGTTTTTCCGCGACTGTATGCCCTAAGCTTTTGTTCTGTCAATTAATTCCCGCCGGCCAGCTATCAATTAATTCGATGGCTGGCTGCAGGAAAACCGATATATTTGCCGGTGGCCGGTTTTAACGGGCTTCGAAGGTGCGCAATACGCTGCCAGCGGCGCCTTCGGAGGCTTTGATCTGTATGGCAATTTCATTGCTGTCCAGCCCCGGGGAGCAAATCAGGTAGCCGGCATTATTATTCTGCGTAGCCAGCTGAGGTTGCAGGGCGGTGAGAGTATCCACGGAACACGGGCGCAGTAAGCGTGGCTGGCTCTGGCGAACCAGGCTGGCCTGATCGGCATTCAGTGCGTCAATCAGCCCGTTTTCCCGACAGAAGTTCAGGGAGTATTCCCCCAGGCAGGCTTTGGCGGCTTTCAGCACGGCGCTGCTCTGGTATATGCGGCTGTCGCTCGGGGCGATATCAAGATTGTCGATCTGTAACGGTTTGAGGCTGTGTACTACGGTTGGTTGACAGTTGCCGCCCGTGCGGGTGCTGACATCCAGTTCGAAATAGCGGGCTTTGGGGTAGGCCTGTAAACGCTCAGCAGGCACGCTGACGTATTCATTACCGGTACTTTTCAGTTCGGTTTCACCGTTGACTTCAATGGCCAGTGCAGGGAGTTGTGCCAGCCGTGAGCGGCGGTCGTAGTCACAGCTGCCATCAAGGGCCTGTGGTGTGCTACTGATCTCCGGCTGGCTGCTGCAGGCACTCAGGAGCAGTGCCATGCTACTCAGAATGAAGGCGGAGGTGTATCGGCTGAACATAGTGGTTCCTTGAATAATTCGGATTTGCGGGTATGACCGTTCCGGCGGGATTAGGTTACCGCAGAATATGCTAAACAGGGAATTTTTTGTGCTAGAAGATGGCTGGGCGGGTATCAGATATGAAAACGCCGCTGCAGGAAGCCCTTACAGCGGCGTGTTGTTGTGCTCGTCGGTTACTTCAGGCGAATTGCTGGCCCAGTACCCGCAGGCGGCTTTGGAACTCAGAACGGTCAACGTAGCAGCCGCGCAGGTGGCGGGTGCCGGTGCTCGGGTCAAACTTATCCCGGCCGTGCATGACCCGGCGGTTATCGAATACCACCATGTCACCGCCGTTGAGCATCAGTTTAATGGTGTACCGGGGATCGCGCAGGCGGCCCATCAGGTTACGGTAGGCCAGATAGTATTCGTGCATGATCTCTTCCGGCAGGTCGAAAATATCCGCCAGGTGAGCGTTGTATTTGATCTCAACGATTTCGCCGAAGGTATTCAGGTTGATCACCGGGTGGTGCTGGCGAATGTCGTGACCTTCGTCGTGGAATCGGAACGGAATGGCATGTTCAGCCAGCAAACGGAAGTCTTCCGGGCATTCGCCGCGCAGATCTTCCAGTACCCGCAGGCCATCGACAAATACTGACGCGCCGCCTTCACTGTCGTTCGCCAGGCAGTGCAGAAACTGGTAACCCGGCGGGACTTCCTGGTTGGCCAGATCGGTGTGCAGTGGCAGGGCGATGGAGGTGTACGCCAGATTAATCGGGTTGGGTACCGAGATGACGTTAAAGGTCACCCCGAAGTTGGTCCGGCGCAGGTAGTCAATTCGCTGGGCAACGTCGACCACGGCTTCATCGGTGATGGGCATATTACGAACGATGGCCAGGCCGTCACGGTCCAGTGCGGTCATCCAGTCAAACAGGGCTTTATCGTCCTGCATGATGTCGTTGTTGTCAGCTTCCGGAATATGATCAATAAAGGTGTTATTCCAGCTCTGATAGGTTGAGCTGTGACGCTGACGCAGATTGCCGGAGTAGGCGTGGCTGCGCAGCCATTGCTGGCAAAACGTGCTGCGGTGGTCACCTTCAGACCATTCGATGTTCAGGGTATCGGCATCATAATGAACGGTCAGCGGGTGAATGTCTGCGCTGACGGACAGCTGATCGAAGGTACGCTCCTGGGTGTCGGCATGGAAGCCGCTCGGGCAGTTATCCCGTAACCACAGGAAGTGGAAACTGGCATGCTTACCGTCATCCCATTCAATGTGCAGGCTGCGTGGTTGCTGGTTTACGTTCGCGATGCGGCTGTCGGTTGCCCCGTCGGCTGTTGGTGTACCGTCTAACATAGAAGTGTGCCCGTATTATTATGCATATCCGAAAACTGGCCCAAATGCGTCTGGTATGTGCATTGTGAGCGACAGGCTGCAAATGATAATGGGCTGCTGAAAAACGACAAACGATCAATATGGGGGGTCACCATAAGCTCAGCTAATGGTACCCTTTAGCAGTAGAATAAAACTGTGCCACAAGTCTGAATACAGAGAGAAATATGGCGGTTAAATTACCCCCTTTAAACTGGTTACGCACTTTTGAAGTGGCTGCCCGGGAGCTGAATTTTACGGTGGCTGCCCGGGAGCTGAATATGACGCAGTCGGCGGTCAGTCAGCAGATCCGTTTGCTGGAAGATAACCTGGGGGAACCGTTATTTAACCGGATGCCCCGGCAGATCAGCCTGACCAAGCGGGGCCGTGCCTACCTGCCAGTGGTTCAGGGAGCGTTGCAGGAGCTGCAGCGGGGCACCTCAGATATCTTCTCACCGCTGAAAGACGGCGAAGTGACCATTGAGGTGAATACCGCATTCGGCATTCTCTGGCTGGCCCCACGAATCAAACAGTTTTCTGACGAATATCCCGGGTTAAGTCTGAGAATTATTAATGCTAACTGGGACAGTGAATTTACCGCCGGCACCGCGGAGTTATCGTTACGGCACGGTACCGGTGACTGGCCGGAGCTGGACTTTACCCGGCTGATCGTGCCCCGGTTACGGCCTTACTGCAGCCCGCAAATAGCGGCGGAAATTAAGCAGACAGCGGATGTACTGAACTGGCCGTTGCTGAATGTCATCGGTAACCAGCAGAACTGGCATGCCTGGCTGGCACAGTACGGTTTACAGCACGGCGAAAAGGTTCTGCTTCATAAAATGGACAGTGCCGCGACCACAGTCGCAATGGCAGTGGCGAATTGTGGCATTTGCCTGAGTTATGACGAAATTGTTGCCCCACAGGTAGCCGCCGGGCAGCTAGTGGCACCGCTGGAAGATTATGTGGGCAGTACCGAAAGTTATTACCTGACGCACCGGCAAGACAGTCCCCTGAGTAAGGCGGCTAAAGTGTTTAAGGCCTGGTTACTGGACGAGGTGAGCTAAGCTTAATGCCGGGTATATCAATCAGGAGACAATCATGGCAGGGAACAGGGAAGAAGGGCCTGTTACAGATTTTTTAGCCAACCTAGGTGCCAGTGTTTTATTTGCAGCACCTACTGCATTTTTATTTTGGTTTGGAATCAACGGCAGCTGGAGCAGGTATTTCCGGGTCTTGTTACCGGATGACTTCTTTCTGAGTACCGGGGCTGGCTGGCTGATGTTCGGCTTGCTGGTCATTGTAGGGGTTGTATTCCCTAAATTATTCCCGGGGATAATGGGGTTTTTCTGGCGGTTATTTCTGAGAATATGCCGCTGGTTTCCTCATTAATGACAAGTATCAGGCGCCGGTTAACAATTCCAGCCCCGGTGTGCTTCGGTTGGCCAGCCATTCGGTAATTTCATAAGCGGCCAGCTGTTCACGTTTGAACGGATCGTCTTCAAGCAGTGTTTCCAGTGTCTGTTTGCTGGCAGCGGTGGCCAGAATAAAGCCGCCGGTGCGGGGTTCTTTACGGCCTGATGCCAGAAAAGTGCCAGTGTTATAGTGATGATCGAGAAAGGCGATATGTTCTTCAATGTATGCGTCGATCTCGCTGAGGGGGCGCTGGTAAGTGATGGATACGATGAACATGTTTCTTCCTGTCAGGTTTTCTGAGGCATAAAAAAACCGCTGCAGGCAGCGGTTTTTTTCAGTGCATTTTTACTTGGCCATGTAATCGGCCAGATACTGGTCGAAGTCGGTGTTGTCGGCCAGTTCGATCTCGTTTTGCTCCTGCAGGGATTCGCTGCTGAGTTTTTCCAGATATGCCTGTTGTTCAGCGCTGATGGCCTGCTGGCTGATCGTTGCGCGGTGCTCACGGCTTTTTTCCAGAGCAAAGGCTTCGTAGCCTTTGTTGCTGGCTTTCATGCCTTCAAGTACCTGGGCAGACGGTGTCAGTGCCGGGTTATCCAGTTTTGCCTGTTGCGGGCTCACAGCCGCGCTGAAACGGTCAGATTCGTAAACGTCGTCCAGCAACGCAGCCGTTTTTTGGATGTCGGCGAGGATTTCATGGCCCCACTGAGGAATGCTCATCTGGGTGCCGTTGTTGTCCAGTGTCAGCCCCGGTTCACGGCCCCGGTTAACCACCAGGTCGTTATTCTCACCGATACGTTTGCATTCCTGTTCCGGGATTTCCGCCGGGTTGGATAGCAGGCAGGTCACCAGGAAGGCATCGAGGAAGTCAGACTGGCTCTGATCTATGCCCAGTGGCAGTAACGGGTTGATATCGGTATTACGCACTTCAATGTATTCAACGCCGCGTTCCTGCAAGGCGTGGATCGGCTTTTCACCGCTCTGGGCAACCCGCTTAGGGCGGATGTCGCTGTAATATTCGTTTTCAATCTGCAGCACGTTGCTGTTCAGCTGTTTGTACTGACCATCGACCTTGATGCCCATTTCGGCATAGGGAGCGTATGGCGTCTGAATAGCCTTTTGCAGCGAGCTGGTATAGGTATCCAGATGGTTGAAGCAGATGTTCAGATCCGCCTGGGCCTTGTTGGAATAGCCCAGATCACTCATGCGCAGTGAGGTTGCGTACGGGCGGTAAAGGGTGTCTTCGTCCCAGCTTTCCAGATCGTGTTCACGGCCGGCCATGAAGCTGGCAGACAGGGCCGGTGAAGCACCGAACAGGTACAGCAGCAGCCAGGAATAGCGGCGGAAGTTACGGATCAGGGCAAAGTAGCTGTCGGACCGGAAGGTCTGCAGGCTGTCCTGATTGCCCTGCAGTTGTTGCAGGTTTTCCCACAGGCCGTCTGGCAGGGAGAAATTGTAATGAATGCCGGCAATGGCCTGCATCATTTTACCGTAGCGGTGTTCCAGGCCCACCCGATAGGTGTATTTCATCTGGCCCACGTTAGAGCTGCCGTAACGGGCAATCGGAATCATGGCGTCGCCGTCGATACGGCACGGCATGCTGGATGCCCAGAGTTCTTCACTGTTGAGCTTCTGGAAGCTGAAGTGGTGCAGGTCCTGCAGGAACTGTAAGGCGTCACCGGATTCGCTGAATACCGGGGTGATGAATTCCATCAGGGCTTCAGAGTAGTCGGTGGTAATATGGCCGTGAGTCAGGGTTGAACCTAAGCTGGCCGGGTGATCTGTCTGGCTGATAATGCCGTCAGCGTCGACCCGTAAGCCTTCTTTCTCGATGCCGTGAAGCATGCCTTTCAGGCTTGATGCCAGGCCGCTTTCGGCCAGGCGTTGCAGATTTTTTTCCAGTGCCGCAGACAAAATACAGCTTCCTTCGCAGGTAAAAAAGAACGGCCATTATAGCCTACTGATAAAGCAACATAATACTGTTTGAACGCAAGTTTGTTGCTTTCAGATTTGACTCTGTGCGACCAATAATGACGTGTGTGTTAAATTTCCGACATTCTGTATCCCTCAGCCGGCTTTCATCGACAGTGAGATGCGTTTACGGGGCTGATCCACTTCCAGCACCCGTACGTTAACGATGTCGCCGGTTTTAACAATGCTGTGCGGATCTTTCACAAACCGGTCGGCCAGTTGTGAGATATGTACCAGGCCGTCCTGATGGACGCCGATATCTACAAAGGCGCCAAAGTTAGTGACGTTTGTCACGCTGCCCTCAAGTTGCATACCCGGGTGCAGGTCTGCCAGGGTTTCCACCCCTTCCTGGAAACTGGCGGTACGGAATTCCGGGCGCGGATCACGGCCGGGTTTTTCCAGCTCACGGAGAATATCTTTCAGGGTATACAGGCCACACTGGTCGTCGCAGTAATCTTCCGGCCGCAGCTGCTGCAGACGCTGTTGCTGGCCAATCAGTTCACCGACTTTACAGCCCTGTGCTTTGGCGATGCGTTCAACCACCGGATAGGCTTCCGGATGAACGGCTGAGCTGTCCAGCGGGTTTTTCGCAGCACTGATTTTAAGGAAACCGGCACATTGCTGGTAAGCCTTCGGGCCTAACCGCGGTACCTTTAACAGTTGCTGGCGACCGGTAAAGACGCCGTGTTCATCCCGGTAGGCGACGATGTTTTGTGCGGTGGTCATGTTCAGGCCGGCGACCTGGCTGAGTAACTGGGCAGAGGCAGTATTCAGGTCGACGCCCACATGGTTCACACAGTCTTCCACGGTGTCTTCCAGTGACTGGTTCAGCGCATTCTGATCAACGTCGTGCTGATACTGGCCGACGCCAATGGCTTTGGGTTCAATTTTTACCAGTTCAGCCAGCGGATCCTGCAGGCGACGGGCAATGGATACCGCGCCGCGGATGGAGACATCCAGCCCGGGCAGTTCTTCACTGGCCAGTTCCGAGGCGGAATAGACTGAGGCGCCGGCTTCACTGACCACTACCGGCGTGGCCTGAATGTCCGGGTGTTGTTTTAGCAGGTCTTTAACCAGCTGTTCGGTTTCCCGTGAGGCGGTGCCGTTACCGATGGCAATCAGATTCACAGTATATTGCTGACAGAGCTTTGCCAGTGTGCCCTGTGCGGCCTGCCATTGCTTTTGTGGCGCATGGGGATAAACGGTGGTGTGCTGCAGAACCTTGCCGGTGTTATCCAGCACCGCGACCTTGACGCCGGTCCGCAGCCCCGGGTCCAGTCCCAGCGTGGCTTTTAAGCCGGCAGGGGCGGCCAGCAGCAGGTCTTTAAGGTTACGGCTGAAGACATCGATGGCGTCAGTATCGGCAAGCTGTTTCAGTTGTTTAATCAGCTGATTTTCCAGCGATGGCAGCAGCTTTTTCTGCCAGGCCTGCTGGATACAGGCGGCCAGCCAGCGGCCGGCGGGGCTGTTATCGCCGCGCCAGCGGGTAAACTGGCTGATCAGTTCTGCCGGCCGTTGGGCGTCTGCTTCTGTGGGGCGCAGTTTGTAGCGGACGATGCCCGCCTGCTGAGCCCTTAGAATGGCCAGCGCGCGGTGGGAAGGCAGTTTGCTGATGGTCTGGCTGAAGTCAAAATAATCAGCAAATTTAGCCCCTTCCTGCTGTTTGTCTTTAATGACCTTGCTGCTCAGTTCTCCCCGGTTCCAGAGCCATTGTCGCAGCTGGCTTTGCAGGTCGGCGTGTTCGGCGATCTGTTCGGTGAGAATTTGCCGGGCACCTTCCAGCGCGTCTTCTGTGGAGTTGATGCCTTTATCCGGATTCAGGTAGCGGGTGGCGAGTTTTTCCGGCGTACCCTGCAGGCGGCAAAGTGTATCGGCCAGCGGTTGCAGACCTGCTGCCCGTGCTAATTCGGCTTTGTTCTGACGTTTCGGTTTATAGGGCAGATATAAGTCTTCGAGGCGGCTTTTGGTATCGGCCGCCTGCAGTGCTGCCTGCAGTTCTGGGGTGAGTTTATCCTGCTGGCGGATACTGTGCGTGATGGTATCACGGCGGGCATTCAGCTCCCGGCGCTGTTCCAGCCGCTTGGCCAGCTGGCGAAGCTGGGCATCGTCCAGCCCCTGGGTGGCTTCTTTCCGGTAACGGGCGATGAAGGGAACGGTGGCGCCTTCATCGAGTAGCCGGATGACGGCTTCGGCCTGTGTGGCGCGGATGTTCAGATCGGTGGCGAGGTCTTGGGCAAGTGCAGTCATCGGTAACCTGGGTAACTCAGAAAGGACAGAGCTGTATCATACCTGCCAGCCCGGCAGAGCAGTAGTCACCGAATGCATGAAAACCCTGTTAGACTTTAGTCTGATGAACGGCTAAAAGGGTTGTTATGCGCGCACGGCTGTAGTCGACTTAGGTCTAACGGGATGGATCTGACGGGATGCTGACTTTTTAAGGGTAAGTTTTCACCGGCAGGGTGCGATGCGTGAAAATACTGGCAGGTAATCCCGGTAAGGCTGTTTTTGGAACCGGCGAACACGTCGAAACACTTCCTTAGCCTGTAAAAAAATAATAAAAATGATGATGAATTCTAAGGCTGAACAGTGGCAACTCAGGAACGATTAACATCCAGGCCTTTTCTGGCTCTGTGTTTAATAGCAGTACTTATTTTAGTGGTGTATCAGACCGCTACCATCAGCCGTGAGCGGGCGCTGGCAGATTTACAACAACGTACTGCCGCGGATCTGGGCCGGTATTCCCTGAGTTTGCAGCAGGAGCTGGACCGCTACAAAGACATTCCTAAACTGATCAGTACTCACTCTGAATTGCTGAACCCTTTGCTGTATCCCGGCAGTGATGCGGAATCCCGGGCAAGCCTTTATCTGGAAAAGGTGAATGAGACCATCGGTGCATCGGATGCTTATCTGATGGATACCGAAGGGATGACAGTGGCCGCCAGTAACTGGGCAAAAGAAAAAACCTTTGTCGGCCGTAATTTCGCCTTCCGGCCGTATTTTAAAGATGGCCTGAGCGGTAAGGCTGGCCGGTATTTTGCGCTGGGCACCACTTCGAAGAAGCGGGGCTATTTCTTTTCGTATCCGGTGCATTACCGGGGTAAAACCCTGGGGGTGATTGTGGTTAAAATCGATATCAATGATATCGAGAACGACTGGAATGACCCGCTGACCGATATTCTGGTGACCGATGAAGATGGCGTTATTTTCCTCAGCACCCGGCCGGAGTGGAAGTTCCGGACCCTGACACCGCTTTCCCAGGCGGATTTACAGCGTATTATCAGCAGCCTTCGGTATGGCGAGGAAGCGCTGGAAGCATTGAATGTGATTAAGCGCAAAGACCGGAGTGACGGTACGGAAGTGGTGACACTGGTCGACGGGGACTGGGCGTCCAGTGAGTCGCTGGACGGGGTGAAAACCCGCCAGTATCTGCAGCAGACCCGGCAGGTTGAAGATGCCGGTTTTAATGTCTCGATTCTGGCCAATATCAAGGCGGTGGAACGGCAGGTCTTTACCAATGTGTTGCTGGCCAGTTTCAGTTACGGTGCGTTGGTGTTCCTGTTGTTGTTCCTGTTTACCCGCCGCCGGGTAGCGGACCAGCGGGAAGAGTTTAAGCGTCAGGAACAGCAGGCGCTGGAAAGCAGCGAAGCCCGGGTACGGGCGATTATCGATAATACCCATGCGGGCCTGATTACGCTGGATCATCTGGGCCGTATTGAGTCGTTTAACCCTACGGCGGAAAAGCTCTTTGGCTATCCGGCGGAAGAGGTACAGGGTAAGTATTTCAGCCATCTGCTGGCACAGCAGGACCGGGCTGTCTGTTGGCAGCACATTACAACCAGTACCGATGATGATACTGAGCTGATGATCGAAGCGCTGGGGTGCCGGGAAGATAAATCCCAGATTCCGGTGGAGCTGGTTATCGGCCGGATGACCCGTGAAGGTGACCGTTACTTCATTGTAACCGTGCATGATATGACCGAGCGGAAGCAGTATGAGCAAAAACTGCGTAAAGCGCGGGATATGCTGGAGCATCGGGTTGATGAACGTACCGAGGATTTGTCCCGTGCCAATGCCCGGCTACTGACGGAAATGGAGCAGCATAAAAATACCCAGAACGAATTGATTCAGGCGGCCAAGCTGGCGGTGCTGGGGCAGATGTCTGCGGGGATTAATCATGAGCTGAATCAGCCTCTGACGGCGATTCGCAGCTATGCAGATAATGCCCGTTCATTTCTGGACATTGATAAGCAGGAGCCGGCAAAGGATAACCTCAGTGAGATCAGCCTGCTGACAGAACGCATGGCCAAGATCATTGGCCCGCTGAAAGAGTTTTCCCGTAAGACTACCGGACAGTTGTCACCGATCAGCCTGCAGGCAGCGAAAGACGGGGCGATGGCGATTATGTACGGGCAGCTGGCCAAAGCAAAAGTGGACATTGTCTGGCCGGAAGATGCCGCCGATATTTATATGCTGGGAGACATGCTCAGGCTGGAGCAGGTACTGGTAAATCTGATCAGTAATGCGATGCAGGCGATGGATGATCTGCCAGCACCGAAAATTGAAATCAGTGCCGGTCAGAAAGCTACGATGATGAGTATTGCCGTCAGGGATTTTGGCCCCGGGGTGCCGGAGTCCGATCTGGAAAAAGTCTTTGAACCTTTCTATACCACCAAGCTGGATAAACAGGGGCTGGGGCTGGGGCTGTCGATTTCCCACCGGATTATTCTCAGCATGGGTGGGCAGCTGACCGTGGCGAATCACCCTGATGGCGGTGCTGTATTTACGGTGCTGCTGCCGGTTGTGCCTTCCTCCGTTCAGGCGTGATATTATCCGGGCAGTTTTGACCGGTGCTGCTCAGCGCCGGTGCCGGGGCTTAGGCGGATAATCAGACGCGTACAGGAATAACCGATGCCAAATTCAATCATGCTCGTGGACGACGAGAAGCATATCCGGGTGGCGGTGGGGCAAACCCTTGAGCTGGCCGGATATGATGTAACGGCCTGTGAGGCGGCGGAAGATGCGCTAACCCATCTGAACTGTGAGTGGCCCGGCATTGTGGTGACTGACATCAGTATGCCGGGTATGGGTGGGCTGGGCTTGCTGGAGCGGGTACATGCACTGGATGCGGACCTCCCGGTGATTCTGATTACCGGCCACGGTGATATATCCATGGCGGTACAGGCTATGCGGGACGGTGCCTACGATTTTATTGAAAAGCCTTTCTCATCTGAATTGCTGGTGGATATTATCCGCCGGGCTCAGGAAAAACGTAACCTGACGCTGGAAAACCGTAACCTGCGCAAAGCCTTACAGGCGCAGGGTGGCATCGGGCCGCGGATCATCGGTGAGTCGCCGAGTATTCAGCAGTTACGCAATATGATTCAGCATGTGGCGGATACCCCGGCGGATATTCTGCTGCATGCCGAAACCGGTTCCGGTAAGGACCTGGTGGCCCGTTATATCCATGAGCACAGTAACCGCCGGGATAAGAATTTTGTTGCGATTAACTGCGGTGCGGTGCCGGAAAATCTGATCGAGAGTGAACTCTTTGGTCATGAAAAAGGTGCGTTTACAGACGCTAAACAGCGCCGTATAGGTAAGTTTGAACATGCGAATGGCGGCACGCTGTTTCTTGATGAGATTGAGAGTATGCCCCTGGCGCTGCAGGTAAAGCTGCTGCGGGTGCTGGAAGAGCGCAGCATTGAGCGACTGGGGTCTAACGAGCAAATCCCGCTGGATCTGCGGGTCATTGCTGCCACTAAGGTGGATCTTAAACAGCTCAGTGAAGAGGGTGAATACCGTCAGGATTTGTATTACCGCCTGAATGTGCTGCAGCTGCCGATTCCGCCACTGCGTGAGCGCAGTGAAGACATCCCCATGCTGTTTCAGCATTTTGCCCTGATAGCCTCTGCCCAGTATCACCGTGAGGTGCCACAACTGAGCAGCGATAAGCTGGCGTTGCTGATGGCTCATAACTGGCCGGGGAATGTACGTGAATTACGTAATGTGGCTGAAGGGTACGTATTGCTGGGCGACGCCTATACCTTTGATTTTGACGGACCGGATGGGGCGGCAAGCACCGGGCTGACCTTACCTGAGCAGGTGGAACAGTTTGAACGGCTGATTTTGCAGAAAGCACTGGACCGCTGTCAGGGCTCTATCAAGGATACACAGGCTGAGCTGGGGCTGCCCCGTAAAACCCTGTATGACAAAATGAAGAAGTACGGGCTGGATAAAAGTGAGTTCAAGCACTGATTGAGCAGACGTATCTTCTTGAGCAATTTTCTTAAGTGCCAGCAGAAGAGAGCTTGGTAGCCGCTGATTATATGTCGGCTATAACGGGCGTGATTCTGAGTTGCTACAAGTAAGAAGGCTGGTTTATTTCTGTTGCTTCATTGATAGATATACAGGGGTTAGCATTTTTTGGTTAAAGAATTTTGGTTTATCCACTTTGAACGAATATAGAAAGCTGAACTCGTATAAAAAGCCTTACCTATTTATGTTTAAGTGCGTTTGCGGTTAAAAATACAGCTGTTTAACAGTGCTTAGCCCTTGCCTGAAAGTCCGGTTTGAAGTGTTTCTTAGCAGAGAATCTGTACGCCTTCATCATTCCGTGTATTTGTTTATGGCGAGCTGTATCCGGAGGCTGTCTGTTTTATCCGTCAGGGATATACAAGCTGAGCAGACATTATTCAGAGTGGATTAATACTGAAAAGTTAATAAAACAACATGCTGATTATGCGAACCGCAGGATTGGTTTGGCAGGTGCTGTTTTCAAATTGAATTTGCAAAAATCCAGGGAGGGATATTATGCGATTACTCAGTCGTATTGGGGCATTTTTTACACTGGCTGTGCTGATGGGATCAGGCAGTCTTTCTGCCCGTGCAAACGATGTAAGTGTCCAGGATGCCCGTGCAGCGATGGATACTGTTCTGGCTGGTTTTAACACTTCAGATCCTGCTGAATTTACAAAGCTCAGTGCGCATACTGTGCTTGTGAACGGTATATTAACAAAAGATACGCCAGAGGCTTTCGATAATTACCTGAAAGAAAACCCACAGACCCGAAAGATCTTTATTGGTGATGTGCCGGGTACGTCTGCTGCTATTTTACAAAGACCGATGCTGCTTAAAATTGCTGGCCGGGGAATAGACACTCACGTCCTGAACCGGGTGGCCTCAGGAGGTGTTGATTTATGGCTTGCAGGCAGGATCCGTAGCCGGGAAGACAGCTCTGTTATTGGCGTGCATGCGTGGGGTAATGATGTTTCGGTCGATGACTTAAACGGGCTGCTGCAAGACGGTACCATCAGCCAGGAATTATATGACCAGTTCCTGACAAAACCTGTTGATGGAGCTGGTAACCGACTCATACAGGCCACTGATTTTCCCCCTGAGCATCCTTATCATCAGGCTTTCATTCAGGATTTAATAGATAGCGGTGTTCCCGATGCAGAGTCGTTTTACCTGTTTGTTATCAATGCTGCATCGCTGAATGATCTTCATAAGATGACCGGTGAGGAAATTGCGCAATATCGGTTGGTCAGGCAGCAGCTCTTTAGTCATATCCCCTCTCATCTTATGCCGGAAGATCAGAAAAAAGCGCTGTCTTCGCTTCAGGGGGCGGGAATAGGTGGGATTGTAAACAGCCTGTACACTCAGGGAGAGGACGGTATATCGAAAACGCTAAGGCTTATTAGCTCTCCAACGGCCAATATCACGAATACTGTGTTCAGTGATATGGCTGGCATACAGTCACTTCTTGATTCGAGAATGGTTTTCAGTGACCGCTACCATACTGATAACAATGGAGAGGGGAAGGGCCTGTTTTGGCTGGATATCAGTGCAGGTGAGCAGGAGAAGGATAGTAAGCACTCAGCATTAGGTTACAAAACTGATATCACCGGCAGAACATTCGGATATGAAAGGCAGTTATCGGCGAATACTGTGCTGGGCATTTTATTCAGCGATCGGAAGAATGATTCGACGTATCACGCAAATGGAGGTAGCACGGTCACCCAGAGTTATTATCTTGGTCTCTATGGACGGTTTTCGGCTGATCGTTATTTTGCAGAAACGGGGTTGCTGGCGGGCCGGTCAGACAGTGAGACGACACGAAATATCAATGCGGGTCTGACTTCACAGAAATCAACTTCTGATATTGATTCTGAAGGCTATTCCCTATCGGTTCTGGGGGGAAGACAGTTTGAGTTCAATCAGCTGAAAATAGCGCCTGTTATAGGGCTCTCTTACAGCAGAGTAACGGTGGACAGTTTTACTGAAGCCGGCAGTATTGTGTCGGTTGCAGCCAGTAAAACTGATTTTGATTCTTACCTGTCTAAGCTGGGTGTCAGGTTAAATTATCCTTTGAATACAGCCTGGTTTTCCGGTGATCTTGCGTTGAATTCATACTGGCTGCATCAGCTTGGGGATTCTGACCGGGATCATCGTGTCCGCTTTGTACAGGGTGGAAACCGTTTTAATGTTAGCGGTGTTGAAGGAGACAGGAATATCTATCATGCGCAGCTTGGGTATAAGGTTAATCTCACTGATAACCTGTCTTTATCTCTGGATGTGGCGCATATAAGGTCTGACGATAACGGCAATAATAAATATTCACTGGACCTTAATTACAGATTCTGACTGATGTGGATTTTGTATGGAGTCAGGCTTATCCGGCCAGAGATTTGTGGAATGCACAGGGGCAGCCCTGTAAACCCTGTATGACAAAATGAAGAAGTACGGGCTGGATAAAAGTGAGTTCAAGCACTGATTGATGCCATAAAAAAGGCTGCCACTGGCAGCCTCTTTTGTACCTGAAATTCAGGCTTACACTTTGAACTGTTGTGCCCGCTGTTCCAGTTCTTCGGCCAGATTGGTGATTTGCTGAGAGACTTCACTGAGCTGTTCTACCCGGCTGATCGCACTTTCTGTGCCCTGGTTTATGGTGGCAATGCTCTCTTCCACCCGCACGGTGGCGTCGCTGTGCTGGTGCACGGCATCGCTGATGGCGTGGTTAGTGTTGGCAATGGCTTCCATTTCGGCGGTGATGTTGGTCAGGGAGGCGACCGTGCTCTGCACCTGTTCGACACTTTGCTCAGTGCTGTTGCTGGCTTCCTGCATTACGTTAACCGCGTGTTGAGCATTGTTCTTGAACGAATCAATCATGGTGTTGATTTCAATCGTAGCTGTCTGGGTACGCTGTGACAGAGAGCGTACTTCATCGGCAACGACGGCAAAGCCCCGGCCCTGTTCACCGGCCCGTGCCGCTTCAATTGCTGCGTTCAGTGCCAGCAGGTTAGTTTGTTCGGCGATGCCCTGAATGACGCTGAGGGTTGTATCTACTTCGTGGCTTTCCTGTTCCAACTTCTGAATCACTTCTGCTGCCTGCAGAATTTTGCCTTGCAACTGCTCGATAATTTGCTGGGTCTGGGCGGAAACCTGTACCCCTTTGTTACTTTCGGTCAGTGCCTGACTGGAGGCGGATACCGTGGCATCGGCACTGCTGGAAACGCTTTGGGTCGCGTCGCTCATCGTCGACATGGCGTCAGACACTTCACTGGCCAGCTGCATCTGGTTCTGGGAGGAGTTGCTGGCCTGCACGGTAATATCTGAAATGCGCTGGCTGCTGTTGCTGAGTAAATCAATTGAGGTAACTACGTGCTGAATATTGCCCCGGAATGCCTGCAACATGCTGTTGAATGAGGCGGCTGTCTGGCCGATTTCATCGTTATTCTGAATATCCAGCTGGCGGGTAAGGTCGGAGTTCTGCTCGATATCATGGATGGTTTTACTCATCTGACGCAACGGTTTAACCACGATACGGTGCAGCAGGGTGCCAATCACAAACAGGGCGATAATGAACATGCCCAGTTCCAGCAATGCCACCCGGGTTACGTTGCTCATGATGGACGCATCAAGGCTGTCGAATGAGTAAGTCACCCGTACGGCGCCAAGAATGGTGCCTTCTTCAACCTGGTGGCAGGTCAGACAGTTGGTGCCTTTATACGATGAGCTGGCGACAATCGGTTTAACCACCGTCAGACGGTGACCCTGATCATCATTCAGCTCTTCGCTGATTTCTTCGCCGGCCATGGCGCGGCGATCCAGCTCATCAATGACAACAGCGTCCGGCAGGCCGGGACCGAAAACCTTACTGACCGGTTCGCCACGGATGATGCGGGCTTCCGTTAATTCCGGATTGCTGAGGATCTTATCCTGCAGGGCTTTACGGTTGGCCATTGCGCCACTGAGCATCATGATGTTGATACTGTCGAAATAGTTATCTGCAGTGGTCTGGGTATTGTGCTCAGCAACCGTCAGCGCCAGTGAGGTTTCACTCTGGTAGATGGTTGTGATTGAGGTAAGTAGCACCAGCAGAAAAACAGCCGCGAGGCTGAGGTTTACTTTGCTTTGGATCGTCATGGTTTCAGACCTGAGAAGAAGATAACTGTTAAGTCAGCATTCATATAACCACCCCTTTATAAGGGTTTCTAGGCGGGGAGTAACTACTTTGGGTAGTCGCTTACAGGAGACAAAATATCACTTGATCCAGCGCAAGATTTTAGCGGATTTAAGGGGCACTTTATGTGCGGCCTTACCCGGCAGCCGGTGACAGAAATGGGTAGGTTTCCCCCGGGCTGATACCTTATGAATGGGTGGGATTCCACCCAAAATACAGTTGGCTGTTGAGGCGGTTAGTTTTTCTAATGCTCTTGTAATCTATTGAATAATAAGGACTTAATTTTAATTTTTTAACATTTTTATCGTTCTGGCACGGCCTCTGCAACATATATACGCATCTCAATCCCGAGAAATGTAATCCTTGGGCTATCTGAGCTCAATGACAACGCGAATAATTACAACAGGAGAGCGTTATGCGTTTATTAACTGCAGCTGTTACTTCAATGGCTTTAATGTTTGGTGCGAGTGCCGCAATGGCCGCGCCAATTGAAATTAAGTTTTCCCACGTCGTGGCAGAAAATACCCCTAAAGGTCAGATGGCGAATAAGTTTGCTGAGCTGGTTGCTGAACGTCTGCCGGGTAAGGTGGAAGTAAAGGTCTTCCCAAGCTCGCAGTTATTTGGCGATAACAAGGTACTGGAAGCGATGCTGCTGGGTGATGTACAGATGGCGGCACCGTCTCTGTCTAAGTTCCAGAAATATACTAAACAGCTGCAGCTGTTTGACCTGCCTTTCCTGTTTAAAGATATGGACGCTGTAGAGCGCTTCCAGCAAAGCGAAGCTGGCCAGAAGATTCTGTCTTCTGTTGAGTCTAAAGGCCTGGTGGGCCTGGGTTACCTGCATAACGGTCTGAAGCAGCTGTCTGCGAGTGATCCACTGCGTGTCCCGGCGGACGCGTCCGGTAAGAAATTCCGCATCATGACGTCTGACGTGCTGCAAGCTCAGTTTGAAGCCGTTGAAGCCGTGCCGCTGAAGAAGCCGTTCTCTGAAGTATTTACCCTGCTGCAAACCAAAGCCATTGATGGTCAGGAAAACACCTGGTCTAACATCTACTCCAAGAAGTTCTTTGAAGTACAGCCTTATATCACTGAGTCTAACCACGGTGTGCTGGATTACATGGTTGTGAGCTCTGCTGAGTTCTGGAGCGGTCTGGATGATGATATCCGCGTTGAAGTGAAAAAAGCCCTGGATGAAGCCATTGCGTTCGGTAACCAGGTAGCCGCTGAAAAAGCCCGGAGCGATAAGCAGGCGATCATTGATTCCAAGCGTTCTGAAGTACTGGAAATTTCTGATGCTGAACGTGCTCAGTGGGTCAGCGCGATGAAGCCTGTATGGAATCAGTTTGCTGATGAAATCGGTGCGGATCTGATTGACGCGGCTGAACAGTCTAACAACTAAGCATCTGAGTTGTTGTTCATTGCTCTGGCCGGTGTATAGGGCCGGTCGGGGCAACCTTTCAGATAGCGGATATTTTGCAGATGGATCTGCCGGCAAATGCCGGACCGGTTCGACGGATATCTGCAAAGTATTTGCTTTTCCGGTGACGTAAAAATAGCCAGTAAGTAACCGCTTACTGCCTTTGTGATGCCGGAAATATCATAAGAATAGCGGGAATCACCCGTACAGGGGGCCATATGGTTCGTAAAGTTGTTACAGAGCTGGAAGAAATATTTCTGTCTCTGTTGTTGGTCAGCATGACCCTGTTGGTATTTGCCGAAGTGGTGATGCGCTTTGGCTTCAATGCCGGTATTCACTGGGCGCAGGAAGTTACTCTGTTGATTGCTGCCTGGTTCGTTCTGTATGGAGCGTCTTACGGCATTAAAGCCGGTGTTCATATCGGTGTGGATGTATTCGTCAAACTGTTGCCAAACAAGATTCACCGGGCGCTGACAATCGTTGCCCTGGGGTTATGTCTGACGTATGCGGGCCTGTTGTTATACGGTTCATGGATCTACCTCAGCAAGATGAAAATGATCGGTATTGAGCTGGAAGATTTACCGATTCCGAAGTGGACGGTCATGAGCATTCTGGTGATCGGTTTTGTCATGCTGATCATCCGTCTGTTACAGCTGGGCCTGAAGATTATTAAAGGTGAGATCAGTGGCTTCCATTTCACTGATGAAGCTGAAGAAAGTATGGAAATTGCCAAAGAATTACAGGCCGAACAGCGTCTGAATGTGTCAGAGGGACAGGACCCGCAACAGGACCAGCATAAGGGGGACCGCTCATGACTACTGCCGTACTGTTTATCTTATTATTTGGCTGTATTTTCATTGGCATGCCGATCGCGATTGCACTGGGTTTATCCAGTGTGGCGACCATTCTGCTTTTTTCAAATGACTCGCTGGCGTCGGTTGCACTGAAGTTCTTTGAAGCAACGTCTGAGCATTACACGCTGCTGGCGATTCCGTTTTTTATTCTGTCTTCGGCGTTTTTGTCTACCGGGGGCGTGGCGAAACGTCTGATCAGTTTCGCAATCGACAGTGTGGGCCATATCCGTGGTGGTCTGGCGATGGCGTCGGTAATGGCGTGTATGCTGTTCGCGGCGGTATCCGGGTCTTCACCGGCCACGGTTGCGGCGATCGGTACCATCGTTATCGCCGGTATGGTGCGTTCCGGATACCCGGAATCATTCGCTGCCGGGGTCATCGCAAATGCCGGTACCCTGGGGATTCTGATTCCGCCATCTATTGTCATGCTGGTATATGCGGCTGCGACAGAGGTGTCCGCGTCGCGGATGTTTATGGCGGGCTTTATTCCCGGTCTGATGATGGGCGGCATTCTGATGCTGGCGATTTATATTGCGGCGCGCATCATGAAGTTGCCGGCTGAGAAGTTTCCCGGCTTCGGGGCTCTGGCCAAGTCGTTTTTGATTGCGCTTGGCGGCCTGATGCTGATCTTCATTGTACTGGGCTCTATTTATGGCGGTGTTGCCAGCCCGACGGAAGCGGCTGCTGTGGCTGCGGTGTACGCGTATCTGGTGTCCGTCATGGGATACCGGGATATCGGTCCGATGAAGGGCATTGCCTGGCGGAATGAAGGGGAAGCACTGGTACGGGCGATTGGCCGTAACTGTCTGCAGATGCTGTGGGCGATGCCTCAGTCGGTACGTCATCCGGAAGTGCGCAAGGTCATCATGGATGCTACCAAGGTTTCCCTGATGCTGCTGTTCATCATCGCCAATGCCATGCTGTTTGCCCATGTACTGACGACCGAACGTATTCCGCATGCGATTGCTGAAACCATTATTACCTGGGGTCTGCCTGCCTGGGGCTTCCTGATTGTGGTGAATATTCTGCTGCTGATTGCCGGTAACTTTATGGAGCCGTCGGCGATTATTCTGATTATGGCACCTATTCTGTTCCCGATTGCGACCCAGTTAGGCATCGATCCGATTCATCTGGGGATCATCATGGTGGTGAACATGGAGATCGGTATGCTGACACCGCCGGTGGGTCTGAACCTGTTCGTCACCGCGGGGATAACCGGCAAGAATATGGTCTGGGTGATCAAGGCATGTCTGCCGTGGTTATGTTTACTTTTATTCTTCTTAGTTCTGATTACCTATATTCCGCAGATATCCCTGTTCCTGCCGGAGTATATCGACGAGCTACGGGGCTATTAAGCCAAACAAACCTTCGTTTAAGGCCGCATAATGCGGCCTTTTTTGTGTGAAAAATAATCATCTTTAAGTGATTTGCCAAAAAAAATTTCCAATAGAGTTGAGTTTTTTTAACTATCCTCATTCTTGCTACACAGAAAAAGTGTTACTCAAATAATAATAATCAGGGACGACGGGCAGGGAGCTTTAACGGGGGATTTCTATGGATACTTCACTGGTTTCTGATCAGGAGCGGCCGTTGCTTTATGTCGATACGACCGGCACCCGATCAACACAGTTAAGTGAAATAATTGCTGAACACGGGTGGCGGGTTGACCGCGTAGATACATTTCAACAGGCACATCAACAGGCCAGGCCTAAGAGCTACAGGGTTGGTATTGTTCATCTTGAACAGGTTGAAACGGCAGATTTACTGGCCGCGGATGATCTGTTTGCACGTAATAAAAATACAGAATGGCTGTTACTGACCCGGCACTGTTGTCTGGATGAAAGTGACCTGTGCCAACTGATTCATCATGCTTGTTACGATTACTATACCCTGCCATTGGATGATGGCGGGGTGACCAGTCTGGTCACTACACTGGGACACGCTTATGGAATGGCAAGCCTGTCCAAGCAGCTGACGGAAGGGCATTACGATGATTATCATATGGTGGGCACCAGTCCGTCGATGCTGAAACTGTTTAGCGGGATCCGCAAAGTAGCGGCGGTGGATGCACCGGTGCTGATCCGTGGTGAAAGCGGGACCGGTAAAGAGCTGATCGCCCGGGCAGTGCATGAACGGTCCAGCCGCTCAGGAAAGCCATTTATCACGGTGAACTGTGGGGCGTTACCTGAGCATCTGATCCAGTCAGAGTTGTTTGGCCACGAAAAAGGGGCGTTTACGGGGGCTGTTCAACGGCAGATTGGCCGGATCGAAGCGGCCGATGGCGGGACCCTGTTTCTGGATGAGATTGGTGATCTGGCGATGCCATTACAGGTTAATCTGTTGCGCTTTTTACAGGAGCAGGTGATTCAGCGGGTCGGTTCAACGAAGGATATCAAGGTGGATGTCCGGGTGTTAGCCGCGACCCATGTGGATCTGGATGAAGCGGTTCAGGCTCAGAAATTTCGTGAGGATTTACTCTATCGGCTGAATGTTCTGCAACTCCGGCCGCCGGCGTTACGGGACCGGGATGATGATATTGAGTTGCTGGCCAAGTTCTTCTTTCAGCATTTTCGCGGTGAAGGTCATGGCAAGATCAAAGGTTTCTCGAAGCAGGCACTTCAGGCAATGACCGCTTACGAGTGGCCGGGAAATGTCCGGGAGATGATAAACCGGATCAGGCGGGCGGTGGTGATGTGTGAAGGCCGGCTGGTGTGCCCAATGGACTTAGGGCTGGTGGACGGCTTTGTAGCCAGGGATGTTATGTCTCTGGCGGATGCCAGGAATGCTGCAGAACGGCATGCCATTGAGAATGCGTTGCAGCACTGCCGGTATAACATGAGTAAGGCGGCGAAAACTCTGGGCGTGTCCCGGGTGACGTTGTACCGCTTGTTGGCCAAGTATGAAATTGGTTTCGATGACAGCAGCATGGTCAGCTGACAATATCAGCTGATACATCTGATACTAAAGCCCGCTTAATGCGGGCTTTTTCTTTTTTATCAAGCAGTTAATGTGCTTGTTTATATAGGGGTGTTGCAGATATGTAACACTTTTGGAACAGCAGGCATGGCGTATATCATCGCTGTAACACTTTGGTTACAGCTCGTTAACTGTTCGTAACTGACTGTTTTATATGAGCTTCAGTGTTTATACACAAGTTGAGTGTTAGGTAAATGAAACACTTACCGACCTTTTTGATGGCTTTTCAGAGCCTGAATGCCTTCCCGCGTTTTTTATTCCTTTTAAATACAGTCAGTTATAAAAACTGGCCCCGTTTTCGCAATACCTGTATCGAGATAACTTGATTGGCAGGTAAGAAAAATGAGCAGTTTCAATATCAACACTAAATCGCTTGCTAAGGCTGCAGCTGTATTTTCGCTGCTGGCTGCCGGTTGGCATAACAGTGTTGTTGCTCAGCCTGCGGCACTGGACGCCGATGTAGCTCTGACCGGTCTGACCGGGCTGGATGTAACTGCAAGCTTTCAGTTATCCGATGAGCATCTCGCAGGTATGCGGGGACAGGGAAGTGAAGCATTGGTTGTTGCAGCACAGCGGCATGAGATCATCCTTTGGGATGAAGATTCATCCGACAAGGGACGAGGAAACCGCTCGGTGCATCAGGGCAACCAGGTAATGACAATTAAAGTAAATCTGGGGGGTCGCTGATCATGACACCCTTAAAGATTCAGATAAGTCTGCTATTGGGATTAATGGGTTGTACAGCGATGCAGGTTGTCGCTGATCCGGTACCTCAAGTGCAGCAATATTCCACCCAGGCAGTTATTCAGGATATGACCCTGCAAGGCAGTACCGGCGTTATTGGCGTCAACATTACTGCCGGTGATTCTAATGCCCAGCTGAATGCCAGAGCACTGGCGGTCAGTGTCGGTCAGGGGGTTGCCAGCGCTTCAGTACATGCAGCGCAGCGGGTTCAAATGCCGGGTGACGCACCGGATTCTGCGGTGAGTCTGATCCAGGGGAATGCATTTTCAAATGCCTCTGGAATGATCTCCGTCAACCATGCCAGTGGCGTAGCAAACGCACAGGTTAATGATATCGCAATCGGGTTCGCCATTGGCGGGGTTGCGGTGACCGAAAGTGAGCTCAGTCTCACGGTCACCGGTCAACCCGGCGGTCAGTCGAGCCGGGAGCAGATACAACAACATCGGGAAGCCTCCATCAGTGGTTCAGCATTTGAAGGCGCAAGTGGTGTGGTGCAGATCAATCAGTTAGCGGGTTCCGGAAACGCAACGAGTAACAGTTTTGGCCTGACCGTCTCGGTCGGCGCCGAGCAATGATCGGGCTGATGCCCGAACTCAGGGGAAAATAAGGAGAAAGACCATGAAACAGGTATTCAAAATTGCACCACTGGCATTAGCCATTGCTGCACTGAGTTTTACCGGAACAGTCGCTGCTGAAGGTAACGGTGGTCATCATCACAGAGGTGGTGAAGGTGCCACGCTGAAGAAGTATGTCTCAGTTAAAAAGGACGTTGAGTATAAAGGCAAGGTCAGAATTGATGGCCGGATCCGGGTGAATTCACTGGGTATGGCAGTCATTGATGATGAGCAGGATAGCGATGACAACCGCGTTATCAACGACCAGAGTGATAATAATGCCTTAATCGGTAACAACTCACTCCGTGGTGCAAAAGGTAATGTCGGTCTGAACATGAGTGCCGGTGATAACAACGTGCAGGGTAACTCTGCTGCGCTGGCTGCTGCCGATGCTTCCTTTATTTTTGGTTCGGCTGATGCAGAAGTATTTGTGGATCAGAATGCGGATAACAACTTTACCCGTTCTATTGGTTCAACCAATAACGCAGTCATGGGCAACAATGCCATGCGTAACGCCCGGGGTAATATCGGTGTGAACATCACTGCCGGTTCCGGTAACGTACAGAAAAATGCGTTTGCAGGTGCCGTTGCTTCAGGCTCAATGGGTGAAGCGTCAGTACAGGCTGTGCAGGAATCTGAAAACAACACTACCAGAAACACCGCTCAGGAAACCCACGTGGTGCTGACTACTGAGTTCTCAGTAGGCGGTACAATGGATGGTGGTTATGTCGGTGTCGGTGCTGGTCGTTATTCCGGTACTAACGGGCCTGCAACCTATAGCGGTGTAAACGGACCTGCTACCTATAACGGTACGTCTACTCAAAACGGCGGCGTGTATCCTGAAATCTGGATGGATGATGGTGACCATGCGAATGGTGACAACGCTGTTCTTTGGGGACATATCGACTTTGATGATCAGAACGGTGATGGCCAGGGCAACCTGAAAGGCACCTTCGACTTTGATGAGAACGGTACTATCAGCGCAAGCCGTGAACGTGGCCGTATCAGCTCAAGCCGTGAAAGTGGTCGTCTGGGCTTCGTTGAAGCCGGTGCACAGTCACTGTCCGGTGTTCTGACCGGTAGCGCACAACATGTTGTCAGCCGCTATATCCGTCATGCCAATAACGCAGTACTTGCCGATAACTCCTTACGGGGTGCGCGCGGTAACATCGGCGTGAACGTATCTGCCGGTACAAACAACCTGCAAAACAACAGCCTGGCTATCAGCCGTGTTAACGCACCTGCTGCGACAGGTGGTGGTGAAGGCGGTGGTGGTGAGTAATTCACCCTTAGCTGAGAATGTTGTTACTTACGTATGTATTCGGAAATGGAACTCAGTAATCGCATAACGTATTGATTGGTAAGTCTTCGGGTGATTGTCAGGATGACAGTCACCCGGATCTGTAAGGTTTCCGGACACGAATGATGCAGACGTTATTCAGACAGTCCGGTCGCCTTCCCAGGAGATGGATATGCCCCGTTTTTCCGAACAACCATCTTTTTTGAAAGCGAATACTTTGATTTCCAGCTATATGCTGGTTGTTTTGCTGAGTATCGCTGTGTTTCTGTCTTTCCCTTCCCAGGCCGCCAGCATTCAGTTCAGTGCCGTTGTGCCAGATGTCACAATCGTCAAAAAGCGTGTGTTAAGCCTGCGTGAAAAGCGCTATCACCATCTTATCCGTCAGCAGACGGATTTCAGTTGTGGTGCTGCATCACTGGCCACCGTAATGCGCTATGGCTATGGGTTAAAGGTAACAGAACAGGACATGCTGGATGGTTTATTCGCGGTCAGTGACCCGGATTTGGTTCGTCAGCAGGGTTTTTCCTTATTAAATATAAAGCATTACGTGGAGCAGATTGGTATGCGTGGCAGGGGATATCAGGTTGAAATTGATACCCTCAAGGACATACAGATTCCCACCATCGTGTTGCTCGATCTCAAAGGCTATAAGCATTTTGTCGTGCTGAAAAAGACCACCGAAGACCTGGTTTACATCGCAGACCCGGCGCTCGGAAATAAGATAATGCCTAAAGAAGAGTTCGTTGCCAGCTGGAATGGTGTGGTATTTGCTGTCATCGGTCGGGGTTTCGACCGCAACAGTGTCTTAATCAATCCGCCACCCCCACTGACCGCCAGAAATCTGGTGAATGTGTTTGCCCCACTGAGTGATGCACAGCTTCTTGAACATGGGTTTACCCATGCGGAGCTGTTTTAACCGCCCGATTCGGGAGGAGATACCATCATGAAAGGTATGAGATGGTTGAAAAAAGCAATACCCGGAGCCCTTGCCGCTAGTGTGTGGCTGGTTGCTCCAACTGCTGTTGCCGGACCTTTTGGTCTGGAAGGCGAAAACGTACCTGATGCCGTACTGGCTGATATGCGGGGGCGTTTTGTTGATGGTCGCGAAGTAAGTTTCTTCGGCGTTGTGATGGCTACCGACTGGCAGCGTGCGGGACAGGATTTCAGTATGGAGTTACATATGGATATCAGTTTCTCCCAGGGATTCCGTCCGAATATAACGATCTACCGTACCCGGGATCTGGGTGATGCCAGTGCGGGGGTCGGCAATCAGGTTCTGAACGGTGTATCTGACAACGGAGCACTGGATGATATTGCCGGGGTTGTACAGAACATTCAGATTGCAGGGGATGAAAACGGTGTCCACAACAATGTGGAATGGACCGTGACGGATGAATCCGGAACGCCTCAGGTACGGGGGCCTGGTCTTGTACAAATCGGTGCCGGTCAGGAAAGCTTTGCTGATGATAATGGTGTGACAACCCAGGTTCAGGCAAATGGCTCAGGGATTGGCTATCAGGTAGATGTACCGGATGTCGGTACCGTGGCTCAGCGTATTTCCCGCCGGCAGATTTTGTCAGCCGGGAATATTCTGCAAAGTACTCAGCTGAACAGTAATTTAAATCAGGTACTGAACCGTATCGGACTGAATGTACAGCTGGCACCTGCGGGTAATCTAACCGGAGTATCCCGGAACTTCCAGAGAACGCTCAACAGCTTACAGGGATTATAAACTATGCTTAGTTAGGTATTGCCGTGCTACAGGTGCGGCAATACCGGCAAAGCAACTAGGAAACAATAATAACAGGCGAACACCGCGAAACCGGTTCAGACCGGTGAGGAAAGCAGTTGTGGATGGGGTTGTAGGCTGCTGATGAGTATGTGCATGCAGTGTCTCGCTTTCTGTCAGAGGCTTTAAGAGTCCTTCTGACATGACTGAAGAAAGAGGGGAACATCATGGAAACGTTAGTCTACTTCCGTCTTCGCCGCTGTACCGTGGCGGTATGTGTGGCACTGGGAATGACGGTTTCAACCTGTGTCGTTGCTGAAAATGGCGAACCAATGACTGCCGATGAAGCTGATCAGCTTCGTTTCGAAATTAAACAGTTACAGCTTATCAATAAACATCAGGCCGATTTGTTACAGGAGATGGAAGGACGTCTGCTGCAGCTTGAGAGTGGCCAGCAGGCAGTACCTGCCCAGCAACAGGGACAACAGACTGCCGGTGCGGAACAGCAAGAAGTTAAGAAATCAGCGGATCCCAGCTCCAGTGTAGAAAACGTTTTGCAGGAAGAACATGCGTTGTTTACCGATAAATTCACTCTGGAGTTTGGTTTTAATTACAGCCATTACGACCGAAAAGATCTGGTGCTTGAAGGGTTCCTTGCGCTGGATGCAATTTTCCTCGGTGATATAGCTGTTGATGATGTAAAAGCGGATATATTCACATTCGATATTACCGGCCGGTATAACGTGACAGATCGCTGGCAGGTAGGGATGACTGTTCCGTGGGTATACCGGAATACTAATTTCCAGCGGAATGTGAGCGGTGGTGTTGAGTCTGAAGTCAGCGAAGCCGGGCTAGGGGATATTACGTTATCCACAGCATATCAGCTCTATAAAGAGACCGATGACCGCCCTGACATTGTCTGGAATACCAGTTTAAAGATTCCGACCGGTACTGATCCCTACGGAACACCTACTATTACCAAAACGGCCTCGAACGGTGATGATCTGACCTTTCCTGCGGAACTGCCAACCGGCAGCGGCTTATACAGCCTGACGACAGGGTTCTCATTTGTGAAAACCACTGATCCGGCCATTCTGTTTGCCAATATCGGTTATACCCATAACTTTGAAGGTGACTTCGGTGACATCAGCTCGGCCGACGGCAAACAACCGGGGTCGGTTAAGCTGGGGGATTCAATCCATTACGGTGTGGGGATGGCGTTCGCGCTTAACGAACGTACCAGTATGAGTCTGTCGCTGTCACAGCGGATCAGTCAGGAAAGTGAAACTCAGTTTGACGGTGCCTCTAAGCAAGAAGTAATTGGCAGTGACGGTAATGCTGCTACCTTCTCAGTAGGTGTGACCTATGCACTGAGCGATCAGTGGTCTATGTCGACGTCTCTGGGCATCGGTTTAACACCGGATGCGCCCGATTTTGCTCTGTCAATGAGGTTCCCATTCCGCTTCTGATGCAGAGCGCCTGGGTGGTCTCCCTCGTCATCCAGGTTTTTTTACGTACGGATTACGACTGTTGTCAGCCTGCGGTTTGATCCAGATCTTTCGTCTATTCAGGGGGATGCTCTATAATTGCCGCTTTGCAGTTTTGGACAGAGAATAGCCTGTGTTGGGATTCATTGCGGTTAGCTGGGGTTTTTTAGGGCTGACATTTATTCTTGGCAACGCCATCGTCCGGTTAGGCGCCATTGGCCTGGAAAGTTTTGCCTATCCGTTAGCCTGGCATCACTGGCTGGGGCTGGTGGTATGTGTGGCATTCATGGGGGTCTTTGAAGGCTACAGAGGCTTCCAGCAAGCCTATTCGCCACGGGTTGCTGCGAGGCTTTTATTTCTTAAAGATAATGTGACTCCTCTGCGTCTGATTCTCGCGCCGTTATTCTGTATGGGATTCTTTGATATTCGCCGTCGCCGGATGATTGTGACCTATTGTTTACTGGCGGGGATACTGGTGATGGTGCAGCTGGTACATCTGCTGGATCAGCCCTGGCGGGGCATTGTGGATATCGGCGTGGTATTTGGTCTGGCCTGGGGGCTGGCCAGCATTGTGGCGTTTGTCTGGCAGGCATTCTTTGGTGAAGGTTTCCGGCATTCACCGGAAATGCCCTGAAGGCGACCTGTCAGAAAGACGTATCCGAAAAAAGGCGACCCTGTGGTCGCCTTTTTTGTGCGTTTTTTTAGCCTAAGAACAGTTTATAGGCCGGGTTATCGGTTTCTTCCCAGTAGTTGTAGCCGATGTCGTTCAGGAATTCTGCAACTTTGTCGTGCTCGTCATCCGGTACCTGCAGGCCAACTAATACCCGTCCGTAAGCTGCGCCGTGGTTGCGGTAATGGAACATGGAAATATTCCAGCGCCCGCCCAGCTTGCTGAGGAAGTTCATCAGTGCGCCGGGACGTTCCGGGAATTCAAAGCGGTAGAGAATTTCGTTATCCACCGATTTGGGGGCGCGTCCGCCGACCATATAGCGGACATGGAGCTTAGCCATTTCGTTGTCAGACAGGTCGATTACCTTGTAATCGCTGCCTTTCAGTTCACTGAGCAGTTCGGTGCGGGCATCTGGCCCCGGTGTCAGCTGTACGCCAACGAAAATCTGCGCGTCTTCGTCGTTGGCATAGCGGTAGTTAAATTCGGTGATGTTACGTTTACCCAGATCGCTGCAGAACTGTTTAAAGCTGCCCGGACGCTCCGGAATTTTCACCGCAATAATGGCTTCACGGTTTTCACCCAGTTCGGAACGCTCGGCAATGTGCCGCAGACGGTCAAAGTTGACGTTGGCACCGGATGATATGGCAATCATGGTGCTGTCTGTGCACTGTTCCCGTTCGACAAACTTCTTCATGCCGGCAACCGCAAGGGCACCAGACGGCTCGCAGATGGAGCGGGTGTCATCGTAAATATCTTTTACGGCGGCGCAGATCTCATCAATGCTGACCGTAATAACTTCATCGACATATTTCTGCGCCACTTCAAAGGTGTACTGACCGACCTGTGCAACGGCCACGCCGTCGGCAAAAATGCCGACCTGATCCAGAGTCACCCGTTCACCGGCCGCCAGTGCGGCATGCATGCTGGCTGACTCACTGGATTCAACACCGATAACCTTTGTATCCGGTCGCAGGTATTTTACATACGCGGAAACACCCGCCAGCAGACCGCCGCCGCCGACCGGGACGAAAATCGCGTTTATCGGGCCGGATTCCTGACGCAGCAGCTCCATGGCGACGGTACCCTGACCGGCGATGACATCGGGGTCGTCAAACGGGTGTACATAGGTGAGGCCACGTTCTTCTACTAACTGCTTAGCGTGGACATTCGCCGCATCAAACGCATCGCCGTGGAGGATGACATTGCCACCTAACCGGCGCACGTTGTTCACCTTCACTTCCGGGGTGGTTTTGGGCATCACGATGGTGGCGTTAACCCCCAGCTTCCGGGCGGCCATTGCCAGCCCCTGGGCGTGATTACCCGCGGATGCTGCGATGACACCACGCTGGCGTTCGGCTTCACTGAGCTGAATCATCTTGTTATACGCGCCACGGATCTTAAAAGAGAACACAGGCTGTTCATCTTCCCGTTTCAGTAAGACCCGGTTGTTCAGGCGTTCTGACAGGCCACGGGCTTCATCCAGAGGCGTTTCTACCGCCACATCATAAACACGGGCTTCGAGGATTTTCTTTATATAACGGTCGGGCATGATTCAGTTCTTTTTGCTGGCGCCTGAATTTTGCAGGCAAAATCCGGTATTTTCATCGGTGTAAGGGGACAAATGCTACAAGTTACCGGGCATGGCGTCTAGGGAGCCCGGCAGTTTAACCTCTATTTAGTATAGTTTTATCCTGCGGGCTGTGGCTGTTACATCAATCGTCAATGCTGCGTATAATTCGCACAATTAATTCTCACACCGATGGGTAGCAGGCATGACACAAGACGAAATGAAATTAGCAGTAGCGCAGGCGGCTGTCGCGCATATTCAGGGCAAGCTGGGTAAAGACTCCATTGTTGGGGTGGGTACCGGTTCCACTGCGAATTTCTTTATTGATGAGCTGGCAAAGATTAAGCATCTGTTTGATGGCGCGGTCGCCAGTTCAGAAGCGACTGCTGAACGCCTGAAAGGTCACGGTATTACGGTTTACGATATGAATGCCGTGGATCAGATGGAGGTGTATGTTGACGGTGCTGATGAGTTTGATGGCCGGATGAACCTGGTGAAAGGCGGCGGCGGTGCGCTGACCCGTGAGAAGATCGTTGCGGCGGTGGCGAAAGAGTTTGTCTGCATTGTGGATGCCAGTAAGCAGGTTGATCTGCTGGGTGCCTTCCCGTTACCGGTAGAAGTTATTCCTATGGCCCGTTCTCAGGTTGCCCGTGAACTGGTGAAACTGGATTGTCAGCCGGTGTACCGGGACGGTTTTGTAACGGATAACGGCAACGTGATTCTGGACTTACACGGGCTGGAAGTTGAACAGCCAAAAGATCTGGAAAACCATCTGAATAACATCGTAGGCGTGGTGACCAATGGTCTGTTCGCTCAGCGCGGTGCCGATATCGTACTGATGGGGACACCGGACGGCGTGGTGGAAATCACGGCCTGATACCCGGGGCGGCATCTGAAAAAGCCGTTGCTGAGCAACGGCTTTTTTGCGTCTGCTGTTTTCTGCCTGTGATTATTGATTAGCAGTTTTTTTCTGCCATTCCCGGTCGGCGTTTTTGATGTTTGCATCGACATTTTCGAGCCAGGTTTCACGCACGCCCAGGCTGTAATTCAGGAACAGTTTGCCATCTTTAACCGTAAAGGCTGCCGGGTCTGAAGAGACGACTAAACCGTGAGCCATCGCCTGTGCACAGTATCCGCCGTATTGTGGGGAGTACTTTTCAGGATTACCGTCGAACAAGGCTTTGTTTTCCGCGCTGGAGAAGTACCAGGTGGTACCGTCCCGTTTGCTGGTGAATGCGGCTGAGCCTTTAACAGGTTTACCTGCAGTGAAGTATGCGACCGGATCATGGCCTTCCAGCGCGCCGGCTTCGTTTTGATACACCGGCTGATCGGCCAGGCTGGTACAGGCTGACAGAACCGAAGCGAAGAATATAACGGTCAGGATCCGCCAGTATTGCCCAAAACCTGTTGTGAGTCTGTGAGTGAACATGGTTTTATCCTCTGTCTGTATGTCACTGCCAGGCAGACTAGGGTTAATCTACCTGATATCTGATGTATGAACGGATTTACAGCTTGCCGTTCCAACGTGAAAACAAACTGAATTGTGCGTCATTAAATGTGGAGCCTGTGCTGATGCAGCTTTTTTCCGGACAAAAATATCTGAATGTTGCCATGTTATTGCTGCTGTCACTGGCCATTGCCGGATTACAGCACCTGACGACCAATGCCAGCTTTCTGGCGTATTTTGATCAGAAGGATCCTTTGTTCGCTGAGTATCAGCGTTTGCAGGAAAACTTTACCAGCCGGGAGCGTTTGCTGGTGGTTGTACAGCGGAGGGATGGCGGATCGCTGCTGGAAGAAGACGGTTTCTACCGTGACAGCCGGAAACTGCATAAGCAGCTTGAAGCGATACCGGAGGTCGTCCGGGTACGGGGTTTTTTAACGGCACTGAAGCTGAAGTCGAATATATTTCTCAGCCCCGGGGCCCGCACCGCGATGGATGGCAGCTTTATTTCGGCGGACAGCAGTACTGCCCTGATTGTGCTGGATGTCGCCTTACAGAACCGCAAATCTGCCCGCCAGATTCTGGCATTTAACGGTCAGGTATCGGCGCTGGCTGAGGCGGCGTACACCGATAATATTGCCGCGTATCTGTCCGGTACTATGGCGCTTAATAATGCCTATATAGATACCGTGCGTCATGATCTGAAATATTTCATTCCGTTATTGCTGGGCATTATGTTTGGCCTGCTGTGGTGGAGTTTCCGGCGGTTTGCGATTCCTTTTATGCTGATGGGCATAGGAGCGTTGTCCACCCTGGCGGCGTTTGGCGTGATCAGCTGGATGGGGCACTCAGTGACCGCCATCAATGCGTTTACGCCGATCATTATCATTGGGCTGAGCCTGGTGACGGCGATGCATAATGTGCTGTCGTTTTATCAGGCGCTGGCGGAGGGGAAGGGCGCTGAGCAGGCAGTACGGGACAGTTTTCAGATGAACCTTAAGCCTCTGACGCTGAGTTGTCTGACCACGGCGGTGGGCTTTCTGGCACTCTTATTCAGCCCTTCGCCGCCGGTGATGGTGACCGGCATTGCTGCGGCGGTGGGCCTGTGTGTGTCTTATTTACTGACCATCAGCTGGCTGCAGACCGGGTTGCGCCGTTTTGCACCGCCGGCGGATGTTGCGGCTGGCTGTATGGCCCGGCTGAATGTCTCCCGGTTGTCCTGCGGGGGGCAAAAGCGGGTTGTCAGTGCTGCGGTTTTACTGTTGCTGCTGGGAGGCTGGGGGCTG
>CAKZPE010000062.1 GCA_937138495.1 uncultured Oceanospirillaceae bacterium | reverse complement strand
GGTGGAGCTATCCCAACCTTAAAACTGGTCTAGTATAAGGTTCAGGCGGTAAATTTTCTACAAAACCGTCCTATAAACGACGGTTTTAGATCAAGAAACGTGGCACTCCCTTTATATCTTTATGGAATAGATATATTCCATAAAGATATATAAATACAAATCCAAAAAAAACCGCCCAGCCGGACGGTTTTTCGTATATTTTTTAGGCAATTAAGCGTCAGTGTGACGAGTAGCCTTAGGGAATGCCGGCAACGTGCACTGAGCCATGCGGTGCGCCATACGGATTACCTGACAGCTATAACCAAACTCATTGTCGTACCAAACGTACAATACGCAACGGTTACCTTCAACAATAGTCGCCAGCGAATCAACAACACCTGCAGCACGTGAACCTACAAAATCACTGGACACAGCTTCCGGAGAGTTGCTGTAGTCAATCTGCTTCTGCAGAGAAGAGTGCAGCGCCTGATGACGCAGATACGCGTTCAGGGTCTCTTTGTCAGTCTCTTTATCCAGGTTCAGGTTCAGGATAGCCATAGAAACGTTTGGTGTCGGTACACGGATCGCATTACCGGTCAGCTTACCCTCCAACTGTGGCAGCGCCTTTGAAACAGCCTTTGCCGCACCGGTTTCAGTGATAACCATGTTCAGACCTGCAGCACGGCCGCGACGGTCACCTTTGTGGTAGTTATCAATCAGGTTCTGATCGTTAGTGTAAGCGTGAACAGTCTCAACATGACCGTTAGTTACACCGTACTCAGCATCAATCGCTTTCAGAACAGGTGAAATAGCATTGGTGGTGCAGGACGCAGCAGACAGGACAGTATCACTGTCTTCGATATCGCCGTGGTTAACACCCATAACGATGTTCTTCACGCCTTTACCCGGAGCCGTCAGAGCAACCTTAGCAACACCTTTAGACTTCAGGTGCAAAGACAGGCCGTCCTTATCACGCCAGATACCGGTGTTATCCAGTACCAGTGCATTGTTAATACCGTGAGCGGTATAATCAACCTGATCAGGACCATCTGAGTAGATTACCTTGATCATGTTACCGTTAGCGATGATCGCCTGGTTTTCTTCATCAACACGGATAGTACCGCGGAAAGAACCATGTACAGAGTCACGACGCAGCAGGCTGGCACGCTTCTCCAAATCTTTAGCTGCCTTACCTTTACGTACAACAATTGCACGTAAACGCAGAGACTGACCACCACCGGTACGCTCGATCAGCAAACGCGCCAGCAGACGGCCGATACGGCCAAAACCGTACAGTACAACGTCAGTACCCTGAGACACCTCGCCACCAATTACCGGAGCCAGCTCTTCAGCCAGAAAATCTTCCAGCGCCGCACCGTTTCCTTCCTTACGGAATTTAACAGCCAGTTTACCCACATCAACATGAGCACTGTGCACATCCATCTTATCCAGTGCCTGCAGCACCGGAAAAGTATCAAAAACAGACAGTTCCTGATCTTCAACCTGACGCACAAAACGGTGGGCCTTCAACACATTCACGACTGAACGCTTGATAAGCAGGCGACCGTACACAGACGATTCAATGTTTTTATCACGGTACAGACGCCCGATCAGCGGGATCATCTCTTCAGCTAATGCTTCGCGACCTTTCCAGTCAGCTAACACTTGTTCTTGGCTCACGGCTTGCTCCAAAAAATAGGCAATATAGAAGGTAGTCAAAATAGCAGTAAAGTTTGCTGGCCGGCATTATCCTCTTTTCTCTGGCTGCGGGCAAATGCGATTCAGTAATTTTTATCGTCAAAAGGTAGACTTGTCATAATCTGGCAATTCTGATGAAAGCCCGCACAAACAGCGACAGCGGCGATTTTTGTAGTAAAAATACAAAGCTTTTCCGTTACGCTGACAACAACATATGTACATTTCGAAATTCCACCGTAACATAAGCAGCCTTTTAACAGATTTAACAGGACATCAGTGCACGTGTTTGCCGCAGAATACCAGCTACCGGAAAAAGACGGTGATATCCGCCGCATAGGCTCTCTCCACGGCAGCGCCCGGGGACTACTCATCGCCGACATCGCCCGCCAGCATGACGGCTTATTACTGTGCATTACCAACGACACTGATACCGCCACCCGTCTGAAAAGCGAAATACACTTCTTCAGTGCAGACAACACACCGGCACCATTACTGTTTGCCGACTGGGAAACCCTGCCCTACGACAGCTTTTCCCCTCATCAGGACATCATATCCCAGCGCATCAGCACGCTTTACAGCTTGCCGCAACTGAAGAACGGCGTATTAATTGTACCGCTGAGCACACTGATGCACCGGATCGCCCCGCCACGTTTTCTGGCAGGCAATGCACTCATGCTGGATACCGGACAAACGCTGGATACCGATAAAATGCGCCTGCAACTCACGGATGCAGGTTATCGGCAAAGCGACAATGTCTATGAACATGGTGAATTTACTATCCGCGGATCAATCATCGACATCTTTCCGATGGGCAGCCAACTCCCCTACCGGATCGACCTCTTTGATGACGAGATCGATACTCTGCGCACATTCGACCCGGAAACCCAGCGCTCACTGGATAAAGTCGACAGCATCCGCCTGCTTCCGGCCAAAGAATTCCCCTTTGATGCCGATGCCATTCGCATTTTCAAACAACACTGGCGGGAAACTTTCGACGTTGATTACAAACGCTGCCCGACCTATCAGGATGTCAATGCTGGCATAACTCCCCCGGGAATTGAGTACTACCATCCGCTGTTCTTTGGCGACAGCGCCACCCTGTTTGATTATTTGCCGGATAACACGCTCATTCTGGCTGAGCACGATCTGGAGCAGCATGCTGACCACTTCTGGCAGGAAGTGGGTAACCGTTATGAAGAACGCCGTTACGACATCGAAAAGCCGATTTTACCGCCGCAACAACTGTTCCTTTCCAGCCAGGATCTGTTCAGCACACTCAAGCCTGCCCGTCGCATTCAGCTTCAGGAAGAGAAACTGGCCAGCAAAGCAGGCCGATACAATCTCAGCTGCGCCGAACCACCCACACTGACCATTAATGCCCAGCACAGCCAACCACTGGCTGACCTCAAAGCATTTCTGGAATCCTGCCAGGAACGCATTTTGTTTTGTGCTGAATCCGCAGGCCGCCGTGAAGCGCTGCTGGAACTTCTGGACCGGATCGATGTAAAGCCTGGCATTACCGACAGCCTGGAGTCGTTTCTCGTAGAAGAAGCCCCTGTATGCATTACTATCTACCCGTTAGAAAAAGGCTTGGTACTGCCCGGCAAACTGCAACTTATCAGCGAGAACCAGCTGTTTGGCCAGCAGGTATTCCAGCGCAGGCGTCGCAGCCGGGATCAGGAACAGTCTGATCAGGTCATCCGCAATTTAACCGAGCTGAACATCGGCTCACCGGTTGTGCATATTGACCATGGCGTCGGACGCTATCAGGGATTAATCACGCTTGAGCTGGATGCTCAGACCTCAGAATTTCTGATGCTGGAATATGCAAATGAGTCCAAACTCTACGTGCCTGTCGCATCCTTACATCTGATCAGCCGCTACAGTGGCGCTGGTGACGACCTGGCCCCACTGCACCGACTGGGCACCGAACAGTGGAGCAAAGCCCGCCGCAAAGCCGCTGAGAAAGTCCGCGACACCGCTGCCGAACTGCTGGATATCTATGCCCGCCGCGCTGCCCGAAAAGGCTTCCGCTTCAGCGCTCCGGACGAACACTATGCCAGCTTCAGTGCCGCATTCCCGTTTGAAGAAACCGTTGATCAGGCCAACGCTATCCAGTCGGTAGTAAAAGACATGACCGCCAAACAGCCAATGGACCGTCTGGTCTGCGGTGACGTTGGCTTCGGCAAAACAGAAGTCGCCATGCGGGCCGCATTTATGGCCGTACAAAGCAGTAAGCAAGTTGCGGTTCTGGTACCGACCACTCTGCTGGCACAGCAACACTACGAAAACTTTAAAGACCGCTTTGCCGACTGGCCGGTGAATGTCGAGCTGATATCACGGTTCCGAAGCGGCAAACAAACCAGTGCAGTGCTGGACAAAATGGCCGAAGGTAAGATCGATATAGTGATCGGCACCCACAAGCTAATACAGAATGATATTAAATTTGCCGACCTCGGCCTCGTCATCATCGATGAAGAACACCGCTTTGGCGTTCAGCAGAAAGAACGCCTGAAGTCACTGCGTTCTCAGGTGGATATCCTCACCCTGACCGCTACACCGATCCCCCGCACCCTGAACATGGCAATGTCAGGCATCCGGGATCTGTCGATTATCGCCACACCTCCGGCCAAGCGCCTGTCAGTAAAAACCTTCGTTCGCCAGTCAGACACCCCTCTGAAAAAAGAAGCCATTCTCCGGGAACTGATGCGCGGCGGACAGGTGTACTACCTGCACAATGAAGTTAAATCTATTGAACAGACCGCCGAAGAAATCCGTACACTGATTCCTGAAGCCCGGGTTGGCGTCGGTCATGGCCAGATGCGGGAACGCGAACTGGAACAGGTCATGACTGACTTCTACCACAAACGCTATAACGTGCTTGTCTGTACCACCATCATTGAAACCGGAATCGACGTCCCTAACGCCAACACCATCATTATCGACCGGGCTGACAAATTCGGTCTGGCACAGTTGCACCAGTTACGTGGTCGCGTCGGACGGTCACATCATCAGGCCTATGCCTACCTGATGACACCGCATCCAAAAGCAATGACCAGCGATGCCCATAAACGTCTGGAAGCCATTGAATCCGCCCATGATCTCGGAGCCGGCTTTACACTGGCAACCCACGACATGGAAATCCGCGGGGCCGGCGAATTACTGGGCGAAGGTCAGAGCGGCCAGATCCAGAGCATCGGATTCTCCCTGTATATGGAAATGCTTGAACAGGCAGTTGAGTCCATCAAAGAAGGTAAAACTCCTAACCTGGAACAACCTCTGAAACAGGGCGTGGAAATCAACCTGCGACTGCCAGCTCTCATACCGGATGACTACCTGCCGGACGTTCACACACGCCTGATCATGTACAAGCGCATTGCCAATGCCCGTAACGATATTGAGCTGAAAGAACTGCAAATAGAAATGATCGACCGGTTTGGCATTCTGCCTGAACAAAGCAAAAACCTGTTCCGTCAGACCCTGCTAAAACTCCAGGCCGACAGCCTGGGTATTGTAAAAATTGATGCAGGCAGCGAAACTGGGCGTATTGAGTTTGCAACGGACACTCAGGTCGACCCGTTTACACTGGTAACCATGGTACAGAAACACCCTCACAAGTACCGCCTGGAAGGCGCCAGTCAGCTCAAGTTCACCTCAAACATGGATAAAATAGAGCAACGCTTTAACTTTGTAGAACAACTGCTTACACAACTGGCCAAACAATCATGACAAGTAACCTGCTACGCCATATCTTTACCGCCCTCAGCCTGACCCTTGCATTCACGGCAAGCCAGACCTGGGCAGCCACCTCCAACTACAAAGTTGAGGTCATGATCTTTAGCTATCTGGGAAGTGACACCCTTGATGACGAAGCCTGGCCAGACATCACCAGCATCCCTGAAGCGCCCAATGCCCGCAGCCTAGGCTACCGGGAAAATGGCAGCGGTTACTTCACACGCCTTGGCCGCAACTCACTCAGAATGACCCGGCGCCAGGCTGCCCTGAGCAACAGCCCGGACTATCGCGTACTCTTTCATGAAGCCTGGATTCAGCCGGTCGGCAGCGTCGAAGGCCGTCACACTATCCGCATCACCGGCGGAAGCATTCTGGATAACGGGCTCTATGAGCTGGACGGTTACATATCCATTGATAAGGGGCGCTATCTGCATTTCCGTAACAACCTGTTCATTAACCGCCAACTGACACCGGCACAGAGCCAGCGCCTGATTCGCCTCCGCGAACCGGCTCCCGCCCCCCCTGTTGAAAACACCCAGCCAGAATCCTTCTCTACTGTTTTCGGTAATACCCCGGAAGCTTTAGGTGATACCCCTGAAACAACAGTGGTTAACGACTTCCCCGCAAACAATATTGTGGCGGATTTCCTGACCGCACAAATGGAAGGCGGCCGACGTATGCGCCGCGATGAAGTCCATTATATTGACCATCCTCTGATGGGAATTCTGGTCTATATTACCGCTTACAATCCGGGCAACTAATCCCCTGAAAATTACCTACCCGCCAGGATCCGCTGGCGGAGATACCTTGCACTGTTCTATTCGCGACATCAGACTTCCCGCTAAAAATCTCGTCGCGTACAATTTACCGGCTGAACCATTTACAGACAGGTAACACTATGCAGCCACATCCCCTTTTCATCTACGGCAGTTTGCTGGACAAAGATATTCTCAGCTGCGTACTTGGCCGCAAGATTGATCCTGATATGGTATGTCCGGCAAGACTGGCCGACTTTGCAACACACACCTACCCAAACGAGAGCTTCCCGCTGCTCAAATCCAGCCCCGGCAGCTTTGTCAGCGGCGAAGTCATATACAGCCTGAGTGATACAGACTTTGACCGTATTAATTTCTACGAAGGCGATGAATACGGCTTCGGAGAATTGCAGGCAGAGCTGGCAGATGGCTCTCTGATTACCGCAATTTACAACCGCTCAGAGCCCATTGAAGCCAATACCCCGGAATGGAACCTCACCTGCTGGCAACGGGATGAAAAACCACGTTTCATAGGCATGTGCCAACGCTACATGGCACTCTACGGCACCATGACCATTGATGAAGCAGACGCCGTCTGGCAGCAACTGGTTAAAGATAATCAGGCAGAGAAATCACAGGCAACAGATACTGCTGTGTTAGAGACAGGCAACACCTCTGAAGACCGGCCTGAAGACAGCCTCTAACCTCCCCCTGCATCATCATATTTGCCTGCCACAGGGGCGTTAAGGTATAACGCCTCTATGAAGACACCTGACACTCCTCCCACTATCGACATCGCCACACTGACCGGCCTGCAGCTGGAGGTACGCAGTTATACCGCGGAAGTTAAATCCCATAGCCACGACTACCATCAACTGGTTTTACCCGTATCCGGCAATCTGGATATTCAGATAAACAACACCGGCGGGCAAGTTGATACACGCAAGGGAGCAATTATCGCCGCGGGCTCTGTTCACGAATTTTCCGCAGAAGACGGCAACCTGTTTCTGGTAGCAGACATCCCTTTTTCGCTCGCCAGGCAGCTCGAACAGCTACCCGCATTTATTGAGCTGGACGCAAGTCTGAGTCATTATATTCAGTTCCTGCACAGCCAGATGGCCAGGCACGCATCCAGTCAGCCGACAACCCCCTCAGCAAGCCAGCAGCAAATGCTTCTGCTGCTGATTCAATTGCTTAATGAACGCTTCAGCACCCCACATGACACTTCAGACACCCGTATTACGGCAGTTAAGCACTACATCGACAATCATTATGCCGAACCACTCTCTGGTCAGCAGCTTGCAAGTACTGCTAATCTGAGCATCCGCCAGCTTGGCCAGATATTCAAAACCCAAACCGGCATGACACCTCAGCAGTATTTGCTGGAAAAACGCATGCAAACAGCCTGGCTCCTGTTAAGCAACACTGATCAACCGGTACAAATAATCGCCGATAAAGTCGGCTATCAGAACCTGGCTGCTTTCAGTGACCGCTTTCGCAAACATTTCGGCCACTCTCCCCGCTATTTCCGTCAGCACGCAAAATAAACACCATGACGGCAAAGAATCTCACCATTGCAGCAAAGCCAGTACCTCATCCAAAATATACACTGACGTTTTAGCATGACTGGCAGGCAATACCATGAAACAGCGTCAGGCAACACTGACTGGATTCAGCGCAATACTGCTCTGGGGAACACTGGCACTTTTTACCCGGCTGACAGACGGAATCATTCCGCCATTTCAACTGATGGCCATGAGTTTTGGCATTGCTTTTATACTGATGCTAAGCCGGTTTATGTATCAGGGACATCTTGGATTACGCCACCTGAGACACCCTAAACAAGTCTGGCTACTGGGAATCGGCAGTTACTTTGGCTATCACTTCTGCTTCTTCAGCGCCATGCAGCTGGCACCCGCGGTAGAAGTCAGCCTGCTGGCCTATCTATGGCCGCTGCTGATTGTCTTACTGGCCGGCATGCTGCCGGGAGAATCAGTGACATTCAGGCACATTTGTGGCGCTCTGCTCGCATTACTGGGTTGCTGGCTGCTCATCAGCAAACCCGATAGCGGCTTCGACAGCCAGTACATCAACGGTTACGCACTTGCGCTGAGCTGTGCCGTCATCTGGTCTGGTTATTCTGTTCTGAGCCGACTCATCAGCCAGGTTTCAACCGATACCGTTGCCTGGTTCTGTGCTGCAACCTCACTGCTGGCACTGGCCTGTCATTTGAATTTTGAAACGACGGTCTGGCCTGAAAAGCCCTCTCAATGGATGGGAATCATTGGCCTGGGCATAGGCCCGGTTGGCATTGCATTTTTTACCTGGGACTACGGCATAAAACACGGCAACCTCCAGCTACTCGGCGTTCTGGCCTATGCCGCGCCACTGATATCAACCCTGTTACTGGTAACTGCAGGTTTAGCTGATGCCAGCTGGACACTAGCACTGGCCAGCCTGACAATTGTCAGCGGTTCTCTGCATGCAGGGACTGGCAAAAAACGCAATCAGAAGCCGCAAGACACTGCCTGAAAACACCACATGCTGTAACCCTAAAATCATACACCGGTGACCCTGACAAAACAGGTCGCCGGCCGACAGCTGAAAACAGCTAACAACGACTACCCAAGCATTTCGCGCACCAACCAGCCCTGATTATCAATTCCCAGATACCTTTCAATCTCCTGCTGAACATATACCGCCTGCTTTTTATCCACAAAACCACCGACCAGCTTGAGATCCTCAACGCCATCCGACACAATCAAAACGGCATGCCCGCCAAAACTCATAAACGTTTTTTTCTGGTTATACAGTTTTTTGACTGCTTCGGTATCGATTGTCTTAGCACCCACCCAGGGCAAAGGAAAATAACTGACAGATATATGCTGATCTGTGATCAGAATCCGGGTTTTATTAACCCAGCCTGCAATCGCTACATACATCAGAAGAACGGCTATTAAGCTTCGGATAACAAATGGAATATCACCAAAATAACCACCACCGAATGCTACGGCAGCCGCGAGAACAGTGATCAGAATATTACTCAGTCTGAACCAGTTGTAAGTAATTTCAACCTGGTTATATCTGCGCTTAACATGCATTTGTTTAGGCAATTCCATGCCTTCATAATTCGCCATATCACATCCCTGTATGACTTAAAATCTGAACCGCTACCCGACGGGCAACGACTTAACACACCCCCGAAAACGCTATCCCTAAAACTGCGTATCAGGCAAACCGGTATTTTGGTCGAAGGTGAAGCCAGATGCCAGACCGATCGAAGAACGGTTAAGGTCAGCAAACCAGCCTACAGCCAGTGTAAAGTTCATCAGGAGAATATCTTCGCCATTCAGAATTTCAACAAAACCCCAGTCAGGCATGCCAGGAGGGCAAGTAAAGGGGCCACAATAATCTACTTGCAATCCGCCGGTAGGAGTACCGAGTGGGATTGTATCGAAACGGCTACAGACCGGATCCGGTAGTGGATGCGGGTCGGTATCGTCAGAGTTCAAAAGTGATGCACCGCTGTTAGACGCTTCGTCTGCAGGCTTGACATTATCGGGCTGACACCCGAAAAGTATCAAGGTCAGCGAGAGGGCTAACATGATGGATTTAGACAGCGCTTTCATAATACCTTTTCTTAATTAGTGA
>CAKZPE010000061.1 GCA_937138495.1 uncultured Oceanospirillaceae bacterium | reverse complement strand
GCTGATTTGCACGGCGTGTTCCAGTTGTTTAACCCCAACAGCAACATTGCCCGACATGATATTTGCAGTACCAAGCGCGGCGTGCGCCTGTGCGTTGGCTGGATTGATTTCAATCGCCCGCTCGAATTTAGCCCGCAGGCTTGCATACTCTGCAGTGAGCGGTGAGCTATCCGACTGTTGATCGGGAAACATGAGCCCCTTGCTGGCGTTCGAGTTGTGCGGAATCGCCATTGCCCGGTGTCCCTGGCGGTGTTCGCTGGCCAGGCATTGCCACAAGTCCTCTTCTCGCGGGCCTTCAAAAGCGCTCATCGGCAGCTTGGATACCGAACCCGAGCGGTAAATGATATTGCGGTGTAAATTAGCTCCGCCAGGCGCGCTGGTCCATTCGTACCCTATCAAGGTGGTGAAAACGCCGGGCTGGTTGTGTTGTTCGGGCGTTCGGGCTGGCTGTTGCCGGTGCTCCCGGATGGCTGGAACCTGTATGGATTGCATGGCATTTTGCTGGCACACATTTATCTGAATATGCCGTTTGCTATCAGAATGTTACGTCAGCAATATAATAATATACCTGATCCTGCATGGCGGCTGGCACAGCAATTAAAGCTGTCGGCCTGGCAGCGGTTTACCTGTATCGAATTGCCGGTGCTTCGGCCGGTGCTGGTGATGCTGCTTGGCTTTGTTTTTATTCTTTGCTTCAACAGTTTTGCGGTTGTGCTGGCGCTTGGGGGCGGGCCGCAGGCAACGACCCTTGAGGTGGCGATTTATCAGGCGCTTAAGTATGACTTCAATATTCCGGAGGCGCTGAGCCTTGCCTGGACTCAGCTGGTGATTGCGGGCGGGTTATTTGTGGTGCTGTACCGTAAAGGCAGCGGTGGCTGGCTGAGTGTTGATTTGCCGGCAAGCCTTTGGCGGCCGAAACCGGGTCGCTGGGCTTCGCGGCTGTATCGTTGCGGTTATATTTCGGTTTGGGTGTTTTTAACGTTACCTCTGATATCTCTGGCATTTCAGGCCGCCAGAAATGACCTGCTCAGTTTTGATTATCTGGCTTTACTGCAGCCGGTTCTGCTTTCTGTACTATTGGGCGGCACAGCGGCAACGCTGGCGGTCGTTATCGGGTATTTGCTCCTGCTGCCTGTCCGTGAGGCGCGTTACCGTGGCATGACGCGCCGCCAGTGGCTTGTGGAATGGCTGGCCACGCATGCGCTGATTGCGCCAGCAATGGTCACCAGCGTTGGATTGTATGTGTTGTTATTGCCCCGTATCGATCTGGATGGTTATGGGTTAGGTCTGGTTGCGCTGCTCAATACACTGGCGGTGGTGCCTTTTGTTGTTCAGCAGTTACGGCCACGGTTGCTCCAGTATGATGCTCAGTATGATCTTCTGGTGCGTAATCTGAAGTTTTCGCCACTGATGCGTTTGCGGGTAGAGTTGCCGTATATGCAGCAAGTGCTCATCAATGCTTTTGCGCTTGGCTTGCTGTTGGCGATAGGGGATGTATCTGTCTTCGCGATTTTCGGTCATCAGGAATTCATTACATTGCCGTGGCTCATTTACAGTTATGCGGGCACGTATCGCATGGATGAGGCGGCGCTGGCATCACTGGTTCTGTTACTGATGTGTGCCGGATTAATGAAGTTGTTTGTGGTTCAGAAATTACCTTATAAAAGTACAGATAAGAGATAAATATCAATATGTTAAAGATCAAATCTCTTAAGATACGTCGCGATCACAAGTTGTTGAACTACGATATGACGATAGCTGTCGGTGAGCGCGTTACATTGCAGGGTGAGAGTGGCGTGGGTAAAACGACGCTGCTGCTATGCCTGGCGGGATTTGTTGAGGCTGAAGCAGGCGCTGTCAGTTTCAATGGCGAATCTTTGCTGACGCTACCGGCAGACTGCCGGCCGGTGGCGATGTTGTTTCAGGAGCATAATCTGTTTGAGCATCTTACGGTAATCAGGAACTTAACGCTGGCTCTGCAGGCGGTTTCTGAGAGAGTGATACATGCTGAGGCCGCCCGCCTGGGGGTTGCTGGCTTGCTTAAAAAGATGCCAGCGCAGCTTTCCGGAGGGCAGCGACAGCGAATTGCTCTGCTTCGAACGCTCCTGAGGCCTGAGCCGGTTGTATTGCTGGATGAGCCCTTTGCTGAACTGGATGCTAAAACCCGGGAGCTGGCGGCTGACTGGGTTCAGGAGAAGGTAGAAGAGAAGGGTAAGACTTTATTGTTGGTGACCCATCAGGATGAAGACGTTGTCAGGCTTTCGCAGCGTAATATTATTATCCGCGGATAAAAAAACGGGCAGTTAAAACTGCCTGTTTTCTGTTAAAGGATATGCTAGAGCGCCGCAATAGCCTTACAGGTATCCAGCATCCGGTTAGAGAATCCCCATTCATTGTCATACCAGGCAAAGACCTTCACCAGTCCGTCTCCATACAGCGTTTGTGTTGAATCGAAAATGCAGGAAGCGGGATGGTGGTTGAAATCAACAGAGACCAGCGGCAGTTCATTGTAGTGCAGGATCTGGTGATACTGATCAAGCGCTGCTGCCTGCATCAGGGCGTTAATTTCACCGGCACTGGTTTCCCGTTCAGGGATGAAACTTAAATCCACGAGAGATACGTTTGCAGTTGGTACCCGGACGGCCATGCCGGTCAGTTTTCCGTTCATTTCTGGCAGAACAAGACCGACTGCCTGTGCAGCGCCGGTTTTTGTGGGGATCATTGAAAGGGCGGCGGCGCGGGCACGGTAAAGATCACCGCCAGCAGTATCCGAAAGATGCTGGTCATTGGTGTATGCGTGGATGGTTGTCATTACCCCCTGACGAATCCCAATGCTGTCGTTAAGGATCCTGGCCATAGGTGCCAGGCAGTTCGTGGTGCATGATGCGTTAGAAATGATTCGGTGGTCTGTATGCAGGTTGCTGTGATTCACGCCGTAGACGATTGTGGCGTCTGCATCAGTGCAGGGGGCAGACACCAGCACCCGTTTCGCACCCTGATTCAGGTGTACAGAAGCCTGTTCTTTTGATGTGAAACGCCCGGTGCATTCAAACACAATATCAATATTTAAATCTGACCAGGGCAGTGCATGCGGGTCGGCTTCACTGAGCATGGTGACGGTATCGTTACCGATATGCATTTTGTTGCCGTTTAGCCGGATATCGGTCCCGAATTTGCCGTGTACGCTGTCGTATTGGCAAAGGTGAATATTGCTTGCCGGATCCCCCAGATCATTGATGGCTACTACGCTGATTTCGTGCTGTCGTCCTGACTCATATAAAGCACGCAATATGTTTCTGCCGATGCGACCAAAACCGTTGATTGCGACACGTGTAGTCATAGTACTTCTCCTTTTTCAGGCAGGTAATTTCAGAATATGAAGAAACGCTCTGAATTAAAAGCAGTTTTTTGAAGAATATAGAGATTGTCGACACTCTGGCGCTAGTTAGTTGTTACTAACACTGATATGATACATATCATTCAATATGTATTGTGTATTATTAATATCATGAACGAACACGATTCTACGTATCAGAAAGTATTTATTGCTGCAGATGAGTTGCTGGCAAACGGGCAGCGCCCGACGCAGCAATCGGTCCGGGACTTGCTCGGAACCGGCAGTCTTACAACCATTAATAAAGCGCTGAATGCCTGGTGGCAAAGTCTGGGCGAGCGGCTGCAAATGCAGCGTCAGCGACCCGATATTCCGGAGCCTGTTTTTGAAATGGCGAACGGAATCTGGGAGCGGGCACTGGCCCATTCTGAGGCAGAAAATGCAGCTAAAAGGCAGGCGCTTGAACTGGAGTTTGCCGATAAGCTGGCTGCTCTCAGGCAGCGGGAAGCCAGCCTGATATCAAACAAAGCAACCGGTTATTCAGTAACAGATACACAAAGCGAGCAGAAAGTAATTCAATTAACGGATGAAAATTTGCGGCTCTCGCAGCATAATCAAAGACTTGAGAGCGAAATTGTTAGTTTGCGCGAAGCCCATCAGAATGCTCAGCAGCAAATTATTCAGCAGGATTTGCGGCTTCAGTCACTTGAAGCGGATAAAACTGCCAAGGAGCAGGAAGTGCAGCGACTGCATTCACTGATCCTGAGCCTGAATAAATAACTGATGCCGGTGCTTTGCAACGGTTAAGAATATCGGAACTGTGTGACCCTGGAATACTATGGATATATATCTGGAAAAGAACGCCACGTATGAAGATGTCCTGGAGGCGATCAAGGAAGTGGACGTCAGCGCAGCGGTTTGCTGTACCGAAGAAGCGATTTTTGCTCTGGCAAAAGACGTGCTGGTTAAAGAAAAACAGGCGGGCGTAACGGTACAGCTGGTTGATGAACAGGGGTTTGCCATCCGGCAGGTGACCAGTAAAACCGCGGATGAAGACCGCCCCACGGACTGCCAGTTAAGCACCCGTCAGGCTGCGGTTGTGCGCGCGCTGGAAAAAGTGCTGCAGCATTGTAAAAAAGAAGGCGTTCAACTTGTCGGTTACAGTGATGAGCTGGTCGCAATGCCGGCTCAGGTTGATCCGGACGATGTATCACCAGCGGTTGCTTTAGACGTGGAAACCTTTGGGGTGTACCGCGGCGCAGACGCAATCATTAAATGAGAATAATTCTTTTTAAAGAATAGGTTTCAAAATAGGTAGTCTCCGGTAGTTTAACTTGATTATTCTCAGTAACATCAATACGTATCGAGCGTAAGCCTTTGTAAATATTATGAGTGAATTGATCAGAGTACTGTTAGTGGATGATCATCCTGTAGTGCGGGCAGGTTTTCAGAGACTGCTTGATAATGATAGCCGCATAGACATTGTCGCTGAAGCAAGCAGTGGTCAGGAAGCTGTTGAAAAATACTTCCAGACCCTGCCGGATGTGATAATTATGGACCTTTCAATGCCCCAGGATGATTCCGAAAAGGAAGGCATGCAGGCATATGGCGGGTTAGAAGCTATACGAAAAATCCGTGCAAAAGACCCTAAAGCCAGAGTTCTGGTTTTAACGGTTATGGAAAGCGAGCCGTTTCCGGCCCATGTGGTTCAGGCGGGTGCCAGCGGATATTTAACCAAGCGCTGTGCGCCGGATGAGCTTTTAATGGCTGTTTTTGAAGTCGCCAGTGGAAATACATATTTTGCTGAGAGTATCAAAGAAAAGCTTTCGCCTGGCAGTGGTGAAGAAGGTACGCCCTTCGGATTACTTACCAAGCGTGAATTTCAGATATTCTCCTGCCTGGCAGAAGGACAGCCGGTTGCGCACACTGCTGAGAAAATGTTTCTCAGTCCGAAGACGGTTCATGCGCACCGGGCGAACATTTTACGGAAATTAAAGATTAGTAATAATTCTGAATTGGTTCACATGGCGATTCGTCACAACATCGTTCAGGCATAAATAGTTCAGGCATAAACGGTTCAGGCATAAATATGGCACTAAAAATACGAGCTTCAGCTATGCTTAATGGCATAGTAACGCCAATAAAACCCAGCGAAAGCGAGGCCAGTATGAATCCAATCAGGCAGGATCAGTCAGACCTTATTGTTGAGGCTGACTTTATGTGGCGAGAAATTCAGATTGGCGATGACATCTATATCGATGCTGATCACTACATGGATGGCGAACGTAAGCTATGTAAAGCAGTACCGTATCAGGTGCTTAATAAAGTGGAAGCATTAGGCGGTGCACAAACGCTGGTTGTTCAGTCATATAAAACCGGCGAGCTGGTAAACGTATCCATGTATCAGGTGTGCAGCTACGAACAGGCACCGACACCCATACAGATGGTTTAGCCTGAAAAAGAGCTGTATAACAAAGAGGCCCGGTATATCCGGGTTTTTTTGTGTCCGGAGAAAATGACTGATGGCCATCAGTCTATATCGATGACATAGCTGTTTTAGTGGCACAAAAATATCGTGCGGAGAGTGCTGCTAATTATTTTTTCGTGGGGTCAGTATGGTTTCATGCACGTAGCGCACATGGCTGTAATGGTGTGAAATAATCATTTCGCAGCAGAATGATTATATTGAGTTAATGGATATGTACAGGTTTTTAATGGAATGATCCGGCACAAAAATTCAGATCTGATATCTGTAAAAAACTCTGTAAAGCAGGGCTCGGGGTTTATCAAAAAGGCCAGCTTAGTTCTTATTAATAATTACACATGGAAATGTTTATTGGTTTTCCTGTTAGTGTAATGATCATTTAATTGCACAGTGCTTTGTACGCGTAACCCTAAAGCCTGAATCAACAGCTCTAATCTGGTATCAGTCAGGTGACGCGCACAGGCTCTGTAAAAATTATCTATGGCTGTGCGTAACGGTTTATATGCAAAGATAAGGCTAAAATTGAGATAAAAGAACACTAGTTGGTTGGTACTAGCCAATTATATGACGTATCAATTACGATAATTATAACTTCGCATAATGTATATTTATTCGCATAAAATATGGGCCGCTTTTCATGCGGCCCGATCCTCGCTATCGTCAGTAGCTGCGCGGCTTTCAAGCTCTTTTGCATTAGCTAAAACCTCGCTCCAAAACTGTCTCATATTGGGAAAGTAATCCATCTCTAGCGCGTTCTCTGCGACCACAATAACCGGGTTTTCCCCTACTAAATTGCATAAGCGGGTTAGTGTTTCATCACTGAAGCTTGTGCCGGTGTTTTTTACCTTGTAAACCGATTGATTAGATATCTCTAATATTTTGGCTGCTTTATAGTCTGAACACCCGTCGTGTAAGGCTTTCAGCTTTGTCAATAGTCTTTGGCTGTGATTCATGATAGTCCCCACTATTCAATACCGTATTGCATAGTAGTAGTGGCAAAATGAGAATGCCAGACTCCAATTCGCTATTGTATATCCATTCGAGAAATGGATATCATCTCTCCCGTCGGCTGATCCCCGTTTCAATTAGTCCCCAGCTAAAGGGGGTCGGCCAAATTAACAGAGCAGCAATTCCCGTTGCAGGGGGGAGGAAGTCGACGTCCTCCCCCTGATAAACGGAACGGGAATAGCAACGGGAGATTAGCGATGATTGATATCTACAAAGAGTTTTTAGGATTAAGAACCCATTACCGTGGGCAGTTAACCCGCGAAAAGTGGAAAGTTTTATATAGCTGTTTGCGGGCACAGGCTAAAGCCGGTAATCGTGATGCAGTCGACTTCCTGAGATACGGTTTTAAGTACAAAGTAGGTTCTTATGTGTGGGCTGACGAAATTCGTGAACTTCGTTTCCTGCACCTGTCTTGCATGAACTCACCTGCACCTGATTTCAAACACCTTGAGTTATTCGAAGGTGTGGAGGTGCCAGCATGAGTGTCCGAATATTTGAGTGCCGTAACTACGAAAATTGCGGCGAGTCTGTGACTGCTTCTGAAGAATACTGCACCGAATGTGCAGCAGAATCCGAAAGCCGAGATAAAGCATTCTTCCGTGCTGTTGCACGGGCTGACCGCCTGAAAAGTATCAACGGTGAAGCACTGGCGCTATTGCGCGCCGGTTGCGTTGATCTGGCCATTAAGGATCTGGAGCGGGGGCAATCTGTATGAATACCGTTCTGGATTTCCTGTTAGGTGTAACTGGCCTTGTCTTATTTGTACCTGTTATTTATATCGGTTATTTCTTGCCTGAACTGGTTGAAAAGCACGGTTTAGGTGTGCTGATTGGTGCCCTGATCGTTTCTTGCTTCATTGTCAATTTCAGCTTTGACCTGATGGATTCTGCGGGGTGGTTGGTATGAATTGCCCCAACTGTCAGCAGGAAATGAAGCGCTTTAAAGGGCGTTATGAGGTTACTGGCCCGTCGAAGTTTCTTGGTATCGAATGGTTCAAAATGGGCGAGTGGATACCCCAATGTTTTGAGTGTGACGATTGTGACCTGAGAGAAATTGACCTCTCAGGTGAGTATCTGGGAGGTGACCAACATGCCTCTTGATTCAGCCAATTCTAATACCCCGCTTCACGCGGGTTTTTCTTTGCTTGCAAAACAGAGCGGCGATTTTACCACCGTTCAACCGTCTGATTTTCTCGAATCCCGGCTTCCAAATTACTACCCGGATGGGCTGCCCATCGGTGGGCGTGGGCCAGCGATCAGCGAAGCGGATCGCAATAGGCTAGTCAAGGCGGCCAAATGTCCGACAGGCTCTAAAAGCCCGGATTCAGCAGCCAAACGGGCAGAGTTCGAAGAACGACAAGCCAAAGCCCTTGATAACCTGAAACTGGCTAACATGCTGGGCGTGGGCGATGTTATCAGTAAAAAACTGGACGTTTACCCGGAAAACTACGGACAGACTTACCAGTTCCGAGGTGTTGCCCATGATCTGGCTGATTTGGTTGTAAATGATGCCATGACACCGGCAGCCCGGAAGGCTGAAGCCAGCGACAAGCGCGCCTTTACCGTGGTTAGTCACCGTGAATGGTCGGACGAATGGCGTATTCGCACACAGGTTGAGATGTGTAACCAGCTGCCACCGGAACAGGAAGGTGACCGCATTACCAACAACCTGAGTCTGTCCGGTGCTTCAAAGATTGCTGATTCCTGCCAATACATGCACCTGAAGCACGGCGGCTATCGCACTTTCCAGACACTGACTTTTGATGATGCAGGCCGTTGCCGGGTAGATATCCGTAAAGCTGCCGGGCCATTCGTTGAGCTGAACACCGAGAAATTCAGCCGGGAAGTGATCACCGAAGGCGTTAAAGTGGCCGGTCTGGCCAAGCGTGAAGGCGTGAAGCCTGCCGGTGTTCGCGGTGTGTTCCAGTGGAACGACCATAAGCTGAACGCAGATTCACCGGATGCCACCTTTACCCCAGTTATGCTGATCAGCGGCCGCTATTATGCCGCGCCGACAGGTGACGAAGGGGCAGACGTTACTTATTCGTCCATTCAGAAGGAAATTGGCCGTTATTTCGATGCACTCAACAAGATGCGTCAGCGTGGCTGGATAGCTAAAAAGCGTTACCCGTGGGGTGAAGTGACCTGCTTTGAACGTGAAGACCAGCCAGTGGCTGAAAAACCGAGTCAGGTAATCGGCATCGGCGGGAGAAAAAATCACACATGGCGCAATAAAGAATATTACCCGTGGGGAGAAGTCGCCTGCTTTGGAAAACAGGGGCATTCCTTCGTTTCATCCAAAACAGCCGCAATGGCGGATAAGCAGATGCGGGTTAAGCGCTTACCGGTTCGCTATTGCTGGGTAGTGGAAAATCCACTGAATGAACGTGGTCAGCGTAACCCGCACGTCCATATCCTAATGGATTGGCGGGTGAAATACTCACACTTTGCCAGCTGGGCTGACCGTCTGGAAAGCCTATGGGGGCAGGGGTTCGCCACACTGGAAAAGATCAAGGATTCAGAGTGTGCCGGTGCCTACATGGCAAAAGCAGCCGGTTATCT
>CAKZPE010000060.1 GCA_937138495.1 uncultured Oceanospirillaceae bacterium | reverse complement strand
GGTGTTATCGAGGTCAAAAATTGCCAGTGCCACGCTACTGCTCTCCTGAAAATGTGGCAGGTATTACGGAACCTGCCGGCTAAAAATGCTTCTAAAGGCGCTAGCATAGTGACTTGGCACGATCCTCGCAAATGATCCTTATCTTACGGGGCTTTGCGGTTTGCGCCAGCGCGCGGAATTATGGAACAATAGGGCAAAAGATTTATAAGGAATTACCGTGATCGATTCAGACGGGTTCAGACCGAATGTCGGTATCATTCTGGCAAACTCGATGGGTCAGGTACTTTGGGCAAGACGAATTGGACAAGATGCATGGCAGTTCCCCCAGGGGGGGATTGATCGCTCAGAAACACCTGAGCAGGCGATGTACCGTGAACTTAAAGAAGAGATCGGACTGTCGCCGGAAGATGTTGAAATTGTTGCTGTGACCCGTGGTTGGCTAAGGTACAGACTACCTAAGAGAATGATTCGGCACCACTCACATCCGGTGTGTGTCGGCCAGAAACAAAAATGGTTTTTACTGCGGATGCTCAGTGAAGACAGTGCAGTCAGTATCAATGAAACTGAGACGCCTGAGTTTGATGGCTGGCGCTGGGTAAGCTACTGGTATCCGCTGGGGCAGGTAGTGGCCTTTAAGCGGGATGTCTATCGTAAGGCTATGCGTGAACTGTCTCCTAAGCTGACCAGGCTGGTTCTGGACGGCTGGGTATAACTTTTCAGCAGAGGGTTTTATCAGTGAAGTGTGGCACCGGTTGAGGCAGTATGCCGGACAGGCAGATGCGTTTAACCGTATACGCCTGAGGATTATTCAATAATAACAACGCCTGGGAGAGCGATAGCATGCTAGAAGCACTGCGAAAAATAGTACAAGAAGTTAACTCGGCACCGGATCTTGAATCGGTTTTGCGGGTTATCGTTCGACGCGTACAGCGGGCAGTGCGTACTGATGTTTGCTCTATTTATCTGCTTGATCCTGCAACCCAGCGTTTCATTCTTAAGGCGACCCAGGGGCTGAATAAAAAGTCTGTGGGGCAGGCCAGTCTTTCCCGTTCTGAGGGTATTGTAGGGTTGGTGGGTGAGCGTGCTGAGCCGATCAACCTTGAAGATGCTTCCAAGCACCGTGCTTACAGCTATATTCAGGAAACCGGAGAAGAAAAATTTCACGCTTTTCTGGGTGTACCGATTATTCATCACCGTGAACTGCTGGGGGTATTAGTAGTTCAGCAGGAGGCGATCCGCCGGTTTGATGAAACGGAAGAGGCCTTCATGGTTACCATGTCCGCGCAGTTGGCGGGGGTAATCGCTCATGCAGAGGCGACCGGGTCGATTGGCAAGCTGGATGATGTAAAAAATAAGGGTAAGACCGACCGTAAGTTTGAGGGTGTATCCGGTTGCGTGGGTGTAGCCATTGGTCAGGCGGTGGTAATGACGCCGCTGGCAGATCTTAGCGGTGTACCTGACCGGCAGGCGAAGAATATTGAGCTGGAAAAGGAAAAGTTCCAGGGGGCTCTGGCTTCTGTCCGAAAGGATATTAAGAAGGTTGCCCGCAGTCTGTCGAAACGGTTGCGTTCTGAAGAGCGTGAGTTGTTTGATGTATACCTGCGTATGCTGGATGACAATGCGTTAGCCGGTGAAGTCGTTACTCAGATTGAAAACGGTAACTGGGCGCAGGGTGCGTTACGAAAGGTTGTTGAGGAGCATGTCCGTCAGTTTTCGCTGATGGAAGACCCGTACCTGCGGGAGCGTGCCAGTGATATCCGTGATCTGGGGCGTCGTATTCTGACCTGGCTACAGTCTTCTGCGCCGTCACTTGCTGAAATTGATTTTCCTGAGAATGCCATTCTGGTTGCTGACGAGCTTACACCGGCCATGCTGGGTGAAGTGCCGACCGATAAGTTGGTGGGGTTGTTGTCAGTAAACGGTTCCGGTAATTCTCATGCGGCCATTTTGGCCCGCTCGATGGGAATTCCGACGGTTATGGGGGCCGTGGATCTGCCTTATACCCGTATTGAAGGTATGCAGATTATACTGGACGGTTTCTCCGGACGGGTATTTATCAATCCGTCTGAAGATCTGCTGAAATGCTATCAGGATATTATAGACGAAGAGCGTCAGGTTAATGCGGATCTCGAGGGGCTTAAAGAGTTACCTGCAGAGACTAAAGATGGTTACCGGATGCCGCTGTGGGTCAACACAGGGTTAGTGACTGATGTTGCCCGTTCCCTTGACCGTGGTGCGGAAGGGATAGGTCTGTACCGTACTGAAATCCCGTTTATGATTCGTGACTTCTTCCCCAGTGAGCAGGATCAGACAGAAACGTACCGGCGTCAGTTGGAGGCATTTGCGCCCCGTCCGGTGACAATGCGTACGCTGGATGTCGGCGGGGATAAGCCGCTGCCGTATTTCCCGATCGAAGAAGAAAATCCATTTTTGGGCTGGCGGGGTATACGGATTACGCTGGATCATCCTGAAATTTTTCTGGTGCAGATCCGGGCAATGCTCAGAGCGGCCGAAGGGTTGGATAACCTGCGTATTATGCTGCCGATGGTGACCAGTGTTCACGAAGTGGATGAGGCCAAGTCTCTTATCAGTCAGGCAGTGAATGAGCTGCGGGAAGAGGGCTTTAAGGTTGCCAAGCCTCAGATCGGTGTCATGGTCGAGGTGCCGGCGGCGGTGTATCAGGTTCGGCGGTTTGCCCGCCGGGTCGATTTTATCTCTGTTGGCTCTAATGATTTGACCCAGTATCTGCTGGCGGTCGACCGGAACAATCCCCGGGTAGCTAATCTGTATATGTCTTATCATCCGGCGGTGTTAAGGGCATTGCAGTTTATTGTTCAGGAAGCACATAAAGAAGAAGTGCCGGTCAGTATTTGTGGTGAAATGGCAGCGGATCCCGGTGGTGCTGTACTGTTGATGGCAATGGGATATGACATGCTGTCAATGAACGCGACGAATTTACCGCGGGTAAAATATACCATCCGGCATGTGACTATTGAGCAGGCCAGTGGTTTGTTGTCTACCATCCTGTCCATGGATGATGCCGATAAGATTCACTTGCTGATTCGTGACACGCTTAAAAAGTGGGGGCTTGGACAATTCACCCGGCCCACTATTCCTGACTGATAAGCAATATCTGCCGGCACTCTGGCGTCAGGGTGCCGGGATGTGTCCGGCACTGTCTGTTGCCGGTTCAGCTATTTGACTGCCGCCGAAAGGGGCCACTTTCAGTTCATATTCTATTTTTTCATCAATGCTTGTGGCGGTGTAATTCTGCTCGATAATGCGGGTGTTGCCCTGATAGTCCTGCATGACCAGGGTGGTGGCTCGGGTGCCGTAATGTGCCAGCTGGATAAAACTGCTGGACAGTGCTCTTTCGATGTCGATACCCACATGAGTATCGGGCAGTAATTCGTCCGGGTAGCGCAGGGGATTTCCCATCATCCTTATGAGTGCCTGAGAGTCAGGGTGTCCGGTCCGTATGTGCTCTTCTAATTGTTGCTTTTGTTGGCGGGTTTTGGGCCAGTCTGTATTGAGTCGGGCATTGCTGAGGCCGTGGATACCAGGCTGCAGTTGCAGATAATGTCTGCTGTCATCTGAAACGTAGAATAGACCGGATGAATCCGCTACCATAAGGTTGAAACCATCGTATGGAACGTTTGTTTGATTTATGCTTTCGGCATAATTCTGCGCGCTTATGGAAGAGCTTAGAAAGTTTGTTGTAAGTAACCCCCGTGAGTGAGTGGAAGATGAGCGGCGTAAGCCGTTACGGTGGTTGGTTATGGCGCTGAAGTGGCCGTTTCTGGCGATACCCAGCCAGGTGCCGCCACGCAGTGAGTCCCGGCCGGCAATGATGCCAGCCGGAGAGTCCCAGTGATGCAATGATTCTGTGGGTCTTGTGTATTGTTCATCACGGTTTGCAACAAGTATCAGGTTGTACTCCGGGTGTTGCTTGTAAGCGAAAACAATAAGGCACATGGGATCGTCACTTTGTTGGATTCAGTCAACCTTATCGGGAAAAAAGTGATGTTGCTACTGTTCATAGGGTACTTGGTCCTTGGAGCATTTGCCGGAGTTCTGGCGGGCTTATTTGGTGTCGGTGGCGGGCTGGTGATCGTGCCTGTATTAGTGGTGACATTCCAGTTTCAGGGGATGGTGCCGGAGGTGCTTACCCATGTTGCGGTGGCTACCTCACTGGCAACGATAGTAATTACCTCAATCAGTTCAATCTCGGCTCACCATAAGCGCGGCGCTGTTCGCTGGCGTTTGTTCAGGTTTATTGGCTTGGGGGTCGCATTTGGCTCAGCGCTTGGTGTCGTTACGGCAATAGAACTTGAAGGCAAGGTTATTCAGCTGGCGATTGGTGTCTTTGCGTTGTATGTAGCGGTTATGATGGGGCTGGACGTGGTACCAAAAGGGGGTGGTAAGCCTTCCCGGCCGGGTTTGGTTGTGTCTGGCGGCTTCATTGGTTGGGTGTCGGCAATTTTTGGTATTGGTGGTGGGACCCTGACAGTGCCTTATCTCAATTGGAAGCAGGTCAGTATGCAGGAAGCGGTCGCAACGTCTGCTGCCTGCGGTTTTCCAATTGCGGTGGCAGGGGCGGTAACCAATGCGCTCATGGGGCAGGGTAACTCGAATCTGGATGAATGGAGTCTGGGGTATATTTATCTGCCGGCCCTGCTGGGGATTAGCCTGACCAGTTATGGTTTTGCCAAGTTTGGCGCTAAGCTTGCACATTCCATGTCGCCAACAATGTTGCGCCGGGCATTTTCAGTATTTTTATTACTGGTTGCCGGTAAGTTTATTCTTTCCAATATCTGAGTTTGTCGGTAGGAGCAGTGATGCGCTGACAGAGCTGCTCCTGCGGCATATTCGTATATGCCTCTGTATATTCCCTGCGTCTGATATTAATATGAGCATCCATTGAACGGATGGCTGTATTGCCTGTCTTCATCTGGCAAGTGCTTAATTGACATAAGGGATTCCTATGTGGGTACATGATATCAATCCGATTGCGGTTGATCTTGGGATGTTACAGATACACTGGTATGGCCTGATGTACCTGATTGGCTTTGCGTCTGCCTGGTATTTAGGTAATTACCGGGCTTCCCAGCCGGGATCTGGCTGGAATGCGCAGCAAGTTTCAGATCTGATCTTCTGGGGGGCGATGGGCGTCGTGCTGGGTGGTCGGTTCGGTTATGTGTTGTTTTATAACTTTCCGCAATTTTTGGAAGATCCGCTTTGGTTATTTGCTATCTGGGAAGGAGGGATGTCTTTCCATGGCGGGCTGTTGGGGGTGATTACTGCTATTGCTGTGTTTGCTCATAAGTATCAGAAAGGTTTTTTTGAAATTGCTGATTTTGTTGCGCCGCTGATTCCGATTGGGCTGGGCGCGGGGCGTCTTGGTAATTTCATTGGCGGTGAGTTGTGGGGGCGTGCAACCGATCAGACCTGGGGGGTGATTTTCCCCCGTGCGGGCGACCAGTTGGGGCGGCACCCTTCACAGTTGTATGAGATGGCGCTGGAAGGTGTGCTGATGTTTGTGGTGCTTTGGTTATATACCCGTAGGCCTCGTCCGCCAATGGCTGCTTCTGGTCTGTTCCTGCTGATGTATGGTTTGTTCCGTTCAGTTGTGGAGCTGTTCCGCGAGCCGGACGGGCATATTGGTTTTATTGCACTGGACTGGCTGACGATGGGGCAGTTATTGTCTTTGCCGATGATTATTATCGGCCTGATTTTTTTAGTGATGGCACATAAGCGTGCCGCAGGTGATGCCCGGGTGTGAGGCATTATCTTTAGAATACCGGAGACTAAACGTATGCAGGCATACCTGGATTTATTGGCGGATGTAATGAATACCGGTACCGATAAGGGTGACCGGACCGGTACCGGTACCCGTTCTGTATTTGGTCGGCAGATTCGCTACGATCTGGCAGAAGGCTTTCCTTTGCTGACAACGAAGAAGCTGCACTTTAAATCGATTGCTGTTGAGTTGCTGTGGTTTTTGCGTGGTGACACGAATGTGCGTTATCTGAAAGAGAACGGCGTCAGTATCTGGGATGAGTGGGCGCTGGAAAACGGTGAGCTGGGGCCTGTATATGGTGCGCAGTGGCGTAACTGGAAAGGTGCTGACGGGCAGGTTTATGATCAGGTGCAGGCGCTGGTGGACGGGTTGAAGAATAACCCTAATTCACGCAGACACATCATTAATGGCTGGAACGTTGCGCTTTTGCCGGACGAGTCGAAAAGCCCGCAGGAGAATGCTGCTGACGGTTTAATGGCTCTGCCGCCGTGTCACGCGCTGTATCAGTTTTACGTGGCGGATAATAAGTTGAGCGCGTCGCTGTATATTCGCAGTAATGACCTGTTTTTGGGGCATCCGTACAATACCGCGTCGCTGGCGTTGCTGACACATATGCTGGCCCAGCAATGTGATCTTGAGGTTGGTGACATTGTGCTGAGCCTTGGGGATGCACATATTTACGCGAATCACTTTAATCAGGTTGAAACCCAACTCCAGCGTACGCCGAAGCAATTGCCGCAGTTGAGAATTAAGCGTCGTCCGGCTTCTATCTTTGAATATAAATTTGATGATTTTGAAATTGTCGGTTATGAGGCTGACGCTCATATCGGTGCGCCGATTGCAGTCTGATCTCCGTTGAGGTTTTGATTACTGAAAGCAGTTGCGGATTCGTCTGTGGCTGCTTTTTTGTTTTGAAGAGCTTAAGCAACATGCCTTATTATTAGGCACATATTTATAGCAGGCCGGATCCGTTATCCGGTGGCTCTTATCTGACAGGATATACATGAAACTCGCTATCATTGTGGCTCAGGCCGAAAATCGCGTCATCGGTATTAATAACAATCTGCCCTGGCATTTGCCGGAAGATCTGCGTTACTTCAAACAGGTAACGATGGGCAAACCTATTATTATGGGGCGTAAGACCTTTGAGTCGATAGGTCGGCCGCTGCCTGGTCGGACGAATATCGTGATTACCCGGGATGCTGAATATCAGCGCGACGGTATTAAAGTTGTTCACAGTTTGGCGGAGGCCCGGGAGTTGGCAGAAAACATCTGTCTGGTGGATGGCCGTGATGAAGCGATGATAATTGGTGGAGCTGAGATCTATAACCAGGCGCTGGTGGATGCTGATACCCTGTATCTGACTCAGGTACATGCCAGTGTAGAGGGTGATGCTTTCTTTCCTGAATTTCATCCGGGCGAATGGGCTGAAGCAGGTCGTGAAACATACGAGCCTGATGAGACTAACCCGTATGCCTATAGTTTTATTGTGCTGCAGCGTATCAGTGGGGTTGCATAAGTATGTTGTCGGCGATTCTGGCTCTGTTGGCTGACGGCAAGTTTCATTCCGGGCAGGATCTGGGTAAGGCGCTGGGTGTTAGTCGCAGTGCGGTATGGAAACAGATGCAGCTGGTTCAGGACTTAGGGCTTGAAGTCTACAGTGTAAAGGGGCGGGGCTACCGGCTGCCGGGTGGGCTTGATCTGCTTGATGCTGAAAAGCTGGTGGCCGGTTTTGACAGATCAATTGCCGACAAGATCAGCGTGCAGCCAATTGAGTACAGTATGCCCTCCACCAATGCTGCTGCATTGGGCGGGTTTGCTGATCAGGTCAGTGGTTGCCGTCTGTATGTTGCTGAACAGCAGACCGCGGGGCGTGGCCGGCGGGGGCGTCAGTGGGTGAGCCCGTTTGCAGCTAATCTCTACTTCTCTCTTACCTGGCAGTTCTCCAGCGGTGTTGCAGCGTTAGAGGGATTGAGTCTGGTGGTAGGTGTGGCTCTGTTGCGGGGCCTGCGTCAGTTGGGCGTGAGTGATGCATCCGTTAAATGGCCGAATGACTTGTTGTGGCGAAAACGCAAGCTGGCCGGGGTGTTATTAGAAATGGTTGGTGATGCGTCCGGTGAATGTAACGTCGTGATCGGTATCGGTATGAATGTGAATATGCCTCGCCAGGAAATGACCGGTGTTGAGCAGCCCTGGGTGGATCTGTCTGAAATTATAGGGGGAGCGCCGTCGCGTACAGAGGTGTTGAGTGTGTTGATTAATGCGCTGATTCCGACCCTTGAGGAGTTTGTTGAAAATGGCTTTGGCGGGCTGCGTGATGAATGGCAGGCTGCAAACAGTTTTCAGGATCAGGCCGTGGAGTTGCAAACTGCGCAGCATAATATCCAGGGGGTTTGTCGTGGCGTCAATGACACCGGTGCGCTGTTACTGGAAACGGGCAACGGAGTAGAGGTCTTTCATGGTGGTGAGGTCAGTTTGAGAGCATCATGACAATCCTTGATATTGATATTGGTAACAGCTTTCTTAAGTGGCGATTAATAGGGCAGGGCGCGCGGCGGAGTGGTCGTTGTCTGGTGGCTGATTATCAGAATGTACTGAGCGGTTCGCTGATTGCAGATGTTGCCCGGGTCAGGGTGGCTTCCGTGGCAGGGGGTGCGGTGAACGATGCGCTGAAGCTGTGGGCGCAAGCCCGGCTGAATATACTGCCGGAGTTTGCTGTTACCTGTGCTGAAATTGCGGGTGTGACTAACAGCTATTCGGACCCGTCAAGGATGGGGGTGGACAGGTGGTTGGCTATGATTGCTGCTTATAAATACCGGAAAGGCGCCTGCTGGGTGGTTGACTGTGGCAGTGCTATTACTGTTGAGCAGTTGTCCGGTGATGGTCTTCATTTGGGCGGGTATATTGTTCCAGGCTTGCCGCTGATGGCGGAGAATCTTTTATCCAATACGGCGGAAATAATTGTAGACCGCTCCATTGAGGCGTTTGAGTATGCGCCGGGAGTTGATACCAGTTCGGCGGTACAACAGGGGTTGAACTGGGTGATGCGTGCGATGGCACATCAGTTGGCCCGTGAGGTGTCTGTGCCGGTCTGTGTTACCGGTGGCGATGGGGAGTTATTTGCACGTTTGATGAGTGAATATCACGACGACTGTGAGTATCTGCCTGAGCTGGTGCTGGATGGGCTGGCGGAGGTGCTGGGTTAGATGCGCTGGTTAATTGTCTTGCTGTTGCTGGCTAACGTAATTGTGTTTGCCTGGTATTCACAGGGTGTTTCGCCGGACAGGTTGGTGGGATCTGAAGATAAAGGGGTTGTGCGTTTGCTTGCAGAAGTGAATGCTGATGATTTATTGCGGCGTGATACAGGGGCGGCGGGGGAATCGCCAAAAATTGAACTGTCCTGTGCAGTGATAAGTGGCCTGTATACTGATGAAGAAGCGGCTCAGGTGTTTGAGGCGTTGCAGGGCTATGATCTTGATGGCTTGCTCAGGGATCGCCGTAAAGATGAGGTTCTTGGTTACGAGGTGTCAGTGAGTCTGCCGCTTTCTGTATTACAGCTGGAGCGTTTGCGGGCTGAGGGCTTTACGTTACGTAAGTTTAATCAGCAAATGGTAGCGCAGTTTGTTGATTTCAATGCTGCCCGTGATGTGCGCGTGCGACTGGCGCCGGAAATGGAAGCTGATATATCGGCGCTGGAGCGTAAAACCGGCGGTTTTGAGGTTTGGGTCAGCTCCTATGATCAGGAAAAAACAGCCAGTAAAATCAAGCTGATAGCGGCTCGGCTTGGTTTATTACTAAAAATTGAAAAAAAGTTGTGTAAAGGGGTTGCAAGCACCCAGTCTCGTGAGTAATATGTGCGCCACTTCGCTGCTGATGCCGGTATAGCTCAGTTGGTAGAGCAACTGACTTGTAATCAGTAGGTCCCGAGTTCGACTCTTGGTGCCGGCACCATACAAAAAAGCCCGTACAGACGTACGGGCTTTTTTCTTTTCCAGCATTCTGTTTTCCGGATTGTTCGGATCTCAGAAAAAAACCTTCACTTGGACCTGATAGCCCTTACTGTTATCTGTCTCACTCAGACTGTAGCGCCATTCACCGGCCTGGGGCTCGCCTTTATAGAGGTCGTAAGCGGTAGAGAGCATTCTCATCGCTTGTTCTGAGCCGCTATAGCTCTGTTGTTCTTCTTCCTGCAGGTACCAGTACGTCGCTGCCTCATCCTGGGAAGAGAGCATGTGCTCTTCAGGGTCATAGGCGTAAGTTACTGACATCGGCGACAGAAGCGCAAAACAAGTCGCGCATGGGCGTAGCCAACGCTGCTGACGCAGAACTCGCTTGAGAACCCCTTCATCAATAGCCCCCAGCGCTATCAGCGCTTCACCGAGTTTGGCTCCCGCGTGTTCTCTCTGGTATTGAAGTGCATCATCCAATTGCTTACGGGTAATTGCGCGTCGGTTCAGAAGTAGCTGCCCGAGGCGCAGCTTAAGTGATGGTGATGGCATACTGTTCTTCCGGTGTGATCTGTGTACAGATACAGAATGACACAGCCTCAGTGGAGCTCCACAACAGTGGGTATGTTGATGGTTGCCTTTTGTAATGCCACTGGTGGAAATTTGACGAGCTTTAAATGACAAGGGTGTCATTATCTGGCCGGTGTTCCAGCGGGGAGTGTAATAGGTTAAGTATCGCTGTTACTGAGCTGATTTTCTGGTTAACAAACGTACAAAGCAGTAACAGGGGATGCATGCTGAGAAGTAGTTCATCTTCGGAGATATGTGTGCTGGTGGGAATAAAGATTGAAATAACCGGGAGCTAAATGGGCGGCCAGGACATCCTGTCCTCACCGCCACAGCACCCTATACCTTCCTGGTATATCGTCCTTGAGCGAGATCCTCTCTACCGTCCTGGTTGGCCTCCTGGCCACAATAATCCTTCGCTTCCTGTATCGTCCCTGTGCATCCTGCCCGGCGGTCCTGCCGAATCCTGCGTCCTGCTTGCTGATCCCATCAGCGCCTTGCGTCCTGCGAAATTAAAGATAGCAAAACTGTGAGTTCATGTTACGTGACTATTGCGACATGATGTGTCGCCAGATGCCAGTGATTGTAAGAAAAGTCTTTTAAACCAATGAGTTGGGAATAATCTAGGGAAGGGTTTCGGAGGTTAAGACAGTGTTATGCCTATATCTCCCACTTGCTTGTGAGATATATCGCACAAGCTGATGGGCGAATAACTTACAGTGTTACTGTGATGCAGAAACGCTGTGTAACACTAATTATTAATATTACTAATCTGTACGCTTTGTTGCACTTTTTGTTTTGTGAAAATCTGTTCAAGCCAGGGCTTTCACCCCTTCTTTTTAGTTGCTCTATGCGTATTGTACAGATCAGAAAAACCTTGCGGGTCTGCCAACTCTCCATCTTCCCGTAACTCAGGATAGTTGAGATTATTTTCCCGGCACAGGCGCGCAATCTTGGGTTGGCACCATTCGAACAACAGGCGGTCAAACCATTCATCTGGCAGGCGCTGTGAGTCATACATGCCGGCGGCCTGACGTTGGTAGTGAGCTTCATTAAGAATGATGGCCGCGGCGACCGAAACATTAAACGATTGCACCATGCCGCGCATCGGAATAATCAGGTGCTCGTCGGCCATGTCAGAGGCAACATCGCTGACGCCTTCTTTTTCAGTGCCCATGAGCAAAGCGGTTGGCTGAGTAAAGTCATAGTCGCGGTAGTCAATGGCGCGATCGGTAAGATGAGCTGCTACGACTTTTACGCCTTTGTCCTGTAGCTCACGAATACCCGTTTCAATGTCGGCGTGGGTCTGAACCTCAATCCAGTCGGATGAGCCTGCGGTTGCCGCTGTTTTCAGGCGGTAACGATCACGTGGCCAAACGCAGTGAATCTTCGGAATCCCGACGGCATCGCAGGTGCGTGCAATGGCTGCCAGATTATGAGGTTTATACACTTCGTCCGTAATGACGGTAAGGTCCGGCTGGCGCATCTCAAGGGTTTTACGGATGCGGTCGTAGCGTTCCGGGGTCATGTCCGGCACTCCTGGGTGGTCAACAAAGGGCGAGGATTGTATAAAAGGCTTTTCTTAGATGCACGAGGGAATCATGAGCGGTAATCCTTTCACCGGTATGCAGTATGTTTGGCGTGGTTTTCAGAACCTGAGAACCCCCGGGCTGCGTCGCTACGTGGCGTTTCCACTACTACTGAACATCATTGTCATGGGCTTCGCCAGTGTCTGGGGCATCAGCCAGCTGGATGCCTGGATTGGTCAGTTGGTTGACCTGTTACCCGGATGGCTATCTTTTCTGTACTGGATACTGATGCCGCTGGTCGTCATCTTTCTGGTGTTGTCACTGGTGTACTTTTTCAGTGCCGTCCTGATGATTATTGCGGGGCCGCTGAATGGCCTGTTGGCTGAGCGTGTTGAAACTTTGCAGGGGCACTCGATTCCGGATGAATCCATTCCGGCAATGACGATCCGTACCCTCGGGCGGGAACTGACTAAAGTGGGGTACTACCTGCCGCGTTACCTGGGTATCTTCCTGCTTGGCTGGATTCCCGGTATCGGGCAGCTTGTCGCTCCTCCTCTGTGGTTCTGGTTTGGCGGCTGGATGATGGCGATTCAGTACATGGATCTTTCGTTTGATAACCATGCTAAGCCGTTTGCAGAAGTTCGTGAGAGGTTGGCCGAGGATTTATGGACGGTAATGGGCTTCGGCTTGCTCGTGGCGCTTCTGCTGACTGTGCCCGTGGTTAACCTCTTTATTATGCCTGCAGCCGTTATTGGAGCGACTCTGATGCGGTTGGAACGTATGCCCTTTGACGGCGCTTCCAGCAAAAGCAGCTATGCTGAGTTAACAGAAGACGTTACTCCAAGGCTGACGCACGATGAAACTGAGGGTTCTGGTCGTTGATGACGCAGCGTTCGTTCGCGACCTGGTAAAAAAAGCAGTACGGGACACCTATCCGGGCTGTGAGATTAATGAAGCGGTTGATGGTCGAAAAGCCGTCACCGTAATGAATCAGCGCGAAATTAATCTCGTCCTGTGTGACTGGGAGATGCCGGAAATGTCTGGCATCGAGGTTCTCGAGTGGATGAGATCCGACGAACGTTACAAGAAAACCCCCTTTATGATGATCACCAGCCGTGGTGATCGCGATCATGTCGTGAAGGCCGTACAGTCCGGAGTGTCAGATTATATCGGTAAGCCTTTCACTCGGGAAAATTTCGTCGCCAAGGTTTCTAAAGTTGTTGCCAAGCATCTTGGCGTGAAGCCGGGTGAGGGACCCGCATTCAAGGGAATGCCCGGGCAGCAATCAGCGGATGTTCTGATGGGTAAACCTGCTGGTGGCGATGCCTCTGGAGGTAAAGGTGCGGCTAAACCGGTAGCTCAGGATATGGGCGGTGCGAGCGTACTTATGGGAGGTTCCTCCTCTCCAGAAGCTGCCCCGGCTTCTAAACCTAAGTCCAAGGCAAGGGGGGTAGCGAGCGTCCGCTTCGGTTCAGGCAGTTCTGCCAAGTTGGTACTGAAGGACATTAACCTGCAGGAAATGATCGGCGTGTTTCGCCGTGATGGCGCGTTGCCTGCACTGTTGGAACCTGCCGTTGCCGATATTGTTGATCAGGAATCAGGCGATGTGGCGCGGATAAATGGCTATGTTCGTATGATGCAGGCGCAGGAGCCACACCCCGACGCTGAAACTATTCAGATGCTTATTCGTTTCGTTGACGATGACGAAGACAAACTAGCCGTGCTGTCGCGCTTCATTGCGAAAGTCCGCTGATACCGGAAGGTGAGCAGGCGCTTCAAAGCAGGCGGTAAAGCAGCTTCCTTTCCCATAGTCACTGGTGACCAGCAGGTTGCCATCGTGGCGCAGTAGTACATGTTTCACAATCGCGAGACCTAGCCCTGTGCCGCCGGTGTTTTTACTGCGGCTTGGATCGGCGCGATAAAATCGCTCGGTCAGGCGCGGGAGGTGATGTTCTTCAATGCCGATACCCGAGTCTTTCACTTCCAGGCACAGACTCTCCCCGTCCCGATACCAGCGAATATGGATGGAACCCCCGGAGGGAGTGTATTTCACTGCATTAATGATCAGGTTGGTGAACGCACTGCGTAACTCATGCTCATAGCCGCTGAGGCTGTCGTCGCTTTCTATGTTCAGGCGTATGTCGTGTTGTCCTGCGGACACCGCGATAGCTTCTTCTGTGATCTGCTCAAGCAGTGTGAGGACATCAACACTCGTCCTGGGGTCGTGTGCCCCATTCTCAAGGCGCGACAAGGCGAGCAGGTCGCGCACTAATGAATCCATTCGCGAAGCCTGCTCCTGCATCTGTGTCAGCATGCGCCGGGCCCGCTCTGGGATAATATCTTCAAAGGTTTCAAGGTAACCCTGAATGACCGTAAGGGGCGTTCTCAGTTCATGGCTGACGTTACCGACGAAGTCTTTGCGCATTTGCTCGAGCTGCCGCAGACGGCTGACATCATGAGCGACAATCAGGCGCTCGTTGCGGCCGAACGGCGTAATATTCAGAGACAGGCACATGTCTTTGGCAATCGGTGAGTTCAGCTCCAGTGGGGTATCGAACTCGCCCCTCGAGAAATAGGCCGTGAACTCAGGTGCGCGTATCAGGTTGGTGATGGGCTGGTTGATATCGATCGGGTCACGCAGGCCCAGCATCTTTCCTGCAGAGCGGTTCCACCATTCAAGATTGCCATGGCGATCCACCATGATGATGCCTTCCTGCAGGGCGGAGGTGGAATCCTGAAGCCGATCAAACAGCGCCTGTAATTTATGGCGATAGCGTTGGCTACGCTTGGTTGGGCGCAAGCTGAGTTTGATGAGATCCTGCCAGATACCGCTGGTGGTCGGAGCTTCCTGAGATTCGTAACGGGTCAACCAGTGCTTCATGCGGATGGCCTGACGTAGATGCCAGAACAGAATCAGCAGACTGATCACTGCCAGAGGCAGGAACGGCCAGGGGCTCCACCAGAGCCCGCTCAGGCCAACGGCTAGCAGAAGCAGGAGCCGTTTAAGCTCCTGACGCCAGCCCGGCATGATCAGGACGCTTTGGTTGAAAAGCGGTAACCGGTACCGCGAACTGTCTGAATCAGCTGCTCATTCGACTGGCCCAGCGCCTTGCGAAGACGACGGATATGCACATCCACCGTGCGTTCTTCGACATAAACGTTGCCACCCCAGACCTGATCCAGAAGTTGAGAGCGCGAGTAAGCACGCTCCTGGTGTGTCATAAAAAATTGCAGTAGTCGGTACTCGGTAGGGCCCACATCAACCGCTTTGTCGTGGGCCATCACTCGGTGGCATACGGGGTCTAGAATCAGGCCATTAACTTCGATGGTTTCTTCGACGCCCGGTGGGGTTGCCCGGCGCAATACGGCCTTCAGACGAGCAACCAGTTCGCGTGGAGAGAATGGCTTGGTGATGTAGTCGTCAGCACCGCTCTCGAGGCCCTGAACTTTATTTTCCTCTTCGCCTTTAGCCGTGAGCATGATAATCGGTAGCTC
>CAKZPE010000059.1 GCA_937138495.1 uncultured Oceanospirillaceae bacterium | reverse complement strand
AATTTGAAAATTTCATCAGCGGTAGATTTTGGTAAATAAACCCTAGAAGCTGCACTACATTTTTGTCCTTGGAACTCAAAAGCACCACGGACAATTGCCGTAGCAACTTGTTTAGGTTTTGCCGAAGGATGAGCTACAATAAAATCTTTTCCACCGGTTTCGCCAACAATTTTTGGGTATGTTTTATAAGTGTGAATGTTACTTCCAATCTGTTTCCATAGTTCTTTAAAAACAAATGTGGATCCCGTAAAGTGTATTCCCGCAAAATCAGGACTCGAAAGAACCGTTTCCGTAATCATTACAGGGTCACCGTAGACTACATTGATTACACCGTCAGGAAGACCTGCTTCTTTAAAAACGTCTACAATTACCTTAGCTGAAAATATTTGACTGTCACTTGGCTTCCATACCACTACATTACCCATCATTGCCGCACTTGCAGGTAGGTTTCCAGCGATTGCCGTAAAGTTGAAAGGAGTAATGGCATATACAAAACCTTCTAAAGGACGATATTCTACTCGGTTCCATATCCCTTCCGCAGAATCTGGTTGCTCCTCATAGATTTGAGACATGAATTCCACGTTAAATCTTAGAAAATCAATAAACTCACAGGCAGCATCTATTTCTGCTTGATGTATTGTTTTGGACTGCGCCATCATCGTAGCGGCATTTATTTTTGCTCTATACGGTCCGGCGATAAGTTCTGCAGCCTTTAAAAATACTGCGGCACGTTGTTCCCATGTTAAATTGGCCCAAGCATCCTTAGACTCTAAACAGTTAGAAATAGCATTTTTTATGTGACTTTTTTTAGCTGTATGATAGCTTCCTACAACATGTTGGTGGTCGTGAGGAGGAGACATTGGTTTTGTATTTCCGGTGCGTACTTCCTCAGCACCAATATACATTGGTACGTCAATTTTACTATTATAATAAGTCTTGTATTGTTTTAGTACTTCTTCTCGCTCAGGAGTTCCTGGTGCATAGCTTTTTATAGGCTCGTTGAATGCACTTGGTACTTGAAAAAAACCTTTACCCATGGTCAAAATTTTAGAAATTAAAAAGTTTGACAAAGGTACTAAAAGGGTTTACTACTAAAAACTAAATGGGGTATAAAACAAATCAATTCAGGGCAAACGGGGCACTGAACTTAAATGTGGGGATGAACACTCTAAACTTTTCTGCCGAACTAAAATTAACCATGTTGTAATGTCCCTTCATGGCTCCAATAGGCGAGGTTAGTAAGCATCCAGAATTATAGGTGTGGGATTCACCCGGTTTAATGACGGGCTTTTTTCCAATAACACCTTCTCCGTCCAAGGTTTCTACATCATTCAAAGAATCATAAATTCTCCAGTGACGGGATGTTAGTTGCACAGGGTCTTTACTTTGGTTTTCAATAGTAATAGTGTACCCAAAAGCATAATGCATTTTGTAGTTTTTGAAGAAGGTTCCCTCAAAATTAGTATTCACTGAAATTTTAATGCCTTTTGTAACCTGTGTTGTCATAGCTTAATATGTAAAAATACTTGTAGCAAACAATAGTACTACACCAATAGTAGCCAAAATAATGAAAATAGTATTGAGAAAAAGATATTTAACAATAGTTTTAAACCTTCCTTGCTTATAGTAATTTCTCATTGCCTTGTAGAGGTAAATCCCAAAAATGAGAAAAAAAAGACCTCCACTGCTAATACCAAAAACATTATCAATCAAATAGCTAATAATGAGCAAGATAAATAACAATGATTGATTGTGGAAACTAAAGATTAAATGATCGGTATAAGTGTATTTTTTTCTGATATATATCAGCCAAATGAAAATTGCGAACACTGGTAGAAAGAAAAATGTGGTGAATGGTAGTTTAGAAATTAAGGAACTTATGTACTCCCCTGGTTGTCTTTTGGCTTTAATTAAACTTTTGGCGCCACTGAAAGACATTCGGTGCTCTCTACTATTTTCAATATTATGTTTCTCAACAAGATCATCAAATACATAAATGGTGTCTTCTTGTGGCGGTAAAATGCCGCCGCCGCCATTGGCACTAAGCTATGATCTGTCATGCCCGGCAAAGTGTTTACTTCCAGTAACTGAAAGCCAACACCCGGTAATTGCATTACATCCACCCGTCCCCAGTCTTTGCAACCGACCATATTGAATGCGTTAACTGCCAGAGCCTGCAGCTCCGCCACCTCGGCATCACTCAGTTCATTGTCAAAATGGTACTGGGTATCTTCAGACTGATACTTGGCTTCAAAATCATAAAAATCATTCGGCGTTTCCAGTCGGATAACCGGTAATGCTTCACCATTTACCACTGTCACAGTGAACTCAGGCCCCTCAATCCACTGTTCTGCCAGTACTGCCCTGTCATATTTTTCCGCTTCTGCATACGCCGCTTCCAGCCCGGCAATATCCGTCACCTTACTCATACCGATACTGGAACCTTCATGGGCAGGCTTAACAATGAGCGGAAAACCAAGCCGGGCAGCAATTGCTGAGAAGTCACTGTCGTCAGACAACAATTCATAGGCTGGAGTCGGCATACCCGCGCCCTGCCAGATTTGCTTACATTTAACCTTATCCATGCCCAGCGAAGATGCCATCACTCCACTGCCGGTATAGGGCTTACCCATAATTTCCAGCAGCCCCTGTAAAGTACCGTCTTCACCACCCCGGCCATGTAAAATCAAAAATGCCCGGTCAAAACCGGCATCCATTAACTGCTGTACCGGCGACAAACCCTCAACCAGATTTTCACCGTCACCGCACAAGTCCAGCCCATACGCATTCACGCCGGCATTCAGTAACGCTTTAAGTACTTCAGCACCGCTTTTCAGGGATACAGAACGCTCAGCGGAATTACCGCCGTAAATAACAGCAACTCTGCCAAAACGGTCCTGTAACTGTGCATCTATACGATAATCAGCCATATCAACCCTCCTGTGCGGTGCTCAGATCCAGTGACGCTAACCGGTGTGCCAGCGCGGTAATATCACCAGCCCCCTGAGTCAGCAGCAAATCACCTGGCTGTAACAGGTTTTTAAGAATTTCCGGCACGGCATCCAGCGACTCAACAAACACCGGATCAATACTGCCCCGCTGACGGATGCTGCGGCACAAACTGCGGCTGTCAGCCCCGGCCACAGGCTCTTCTCCGGCCGCGTAAACTTCCATCAATAGCAGCACATCCACATCAGACAGTACCTGAACAAAATCTTCATACAGATCCCGTGTACGGCTGTAACGGTGTGGCTGATTAATCATCACCAGACGACGGTCTGGCCAGCCATCTTTAACGGCTTTAATGGTGGCCTGAACTTCACGGGGGTGGTGGCCGTAATCATCCACCAGCATGACGTCCCCACCCTCGACCGGAATATCTCCCAGCACCTGGAAACGCCGCCCCACACCCTGGAATTTTTCCAGCGCATGGCTAATAGCATCATCATCAATACCTTCATCACTTGCCACCGCAATGGTCGCCAGCGCATTAAGTACATTGTGGTGTCCCGGCATGTTCAGGGTAACCTGCAGATCAGGACGTCCGTCCGGACGGTTCACCGTGAAGTGAGTGTGCATACCATGCTGGCTGATATTAACCGCACGGTAATCGGCACCTTCTTCAATGCCATAAGTCACCATAGGCCGGCCAATTTCGGGCATAATTTCCCGTACCACCGGGTCATCATGGCAAAGCACCGCCAACCCGTAGAACGGCAGATTATGGAGAAAATCAACAAAGGTTTTTTTCAGTTTTCCGAAATCACCGCCATAGGTATCCATATGGTCAGCATCAATGTTAGTAACAATCGCGACCATCGGCTGCAAATGCAGGAATGATGCATCACTCTCATCCGCTTCAGCCACCAGATAACGGCTTCCCCCCAGCTTGGCATTAGTACCGGCACTGTTCAGCCTACCACCGATGACGAATGTCGGATCAAGCTTGCCTTCGGCCATGACCGATGCAATCAGGCTTGTAGTCGTCGTCTTACCGTGAGTGCCGGCCACAGCAACACCGTGACGGTAACGCATCAGCTCCGCCAGCATTTCTGCCCGGCGCACAACAGGTATACGGCGTTCGCGGGCTGCTTTTACTTCCGGGTTTTCTTCGTTTACCGCTGTAGAGGTTACAACGACGTTTGCCGCCGTAATATTATCTTCGCTGTGACCAATAAAAATTTCAGCACCCATCGAAGCCAGATGCTCTGTTGTTGCCGACACCTTAATATCCGAACCGCTGATCTGATACCCCTGGTTCAGCAGTACTTCGGCAATACCACACATACCGACACCACCAATACCTACAAAGTGTATCCGCCGAATCCGGCGCATTTCGGGTACGTCATGTCTTGTTACTGTTGGCTGTGTCATTACTTCATTTCCTCCAGGCATGCTTTGGCAACAATCTCAGTTGCCTCAGGCCGACCCAAGCTTTTGGCCGCCTGTGCCATCTCTAATAATGTATCCCGCTGCGACAGTTCATCCGTCAGCAGGGTCTTTAAACGTGTTTTATCCAGATCCCTCTGCTGTACCAGCACAGCCGCACCTTTCTCTGAGAGATAACGCGCATTACCGGTCTGATGGTCATCCACCGCATACGGGAACGGCACTAAGATCGCTGCAGCTCCCGCAATGCTTAACTCACTGACTGTCAGCGCACCGGCCCTGCATAGCACAATATCTGCCCAGCCATAGGCTTCATCCATCCGGTCAATAAAGTCCACCACACGGATATTAGCTTTATCCAGCAAACCCGCCGCATCATACGCCTGCTCAGTTGACTCAATATTGCGTTTTCCCGCCTGATGCAGCACTTCAAACTGACCTTCCGGCAATTCCTGTAGCACCTGCGGTAATAGAGTATTAATCGCCTGCGCGCCTAAACTTCCGCCAACCACCAGTAACCGTAAAGCACCGCTTCGCTCAGCAAAGCGAACCTGTGGTTCAGGTAATTGCAAAATATTTCCCCGGACCGGGTTACCTACGACCTGCGTCTTTAACTTACTGTTAAACGCACCGCCAAAAGCTTCCATAACAACGCTGGCCACTTTGGATAACAACTTATTCGTCATACCCGCGGCAGCGTTCTGCTCATGCACAATCACCGGCACGCCAGAAAGATACGCCGCCGCACCGCCCGGACCCGAAGCAAAACCTCCCATCCCCAAAACGGCATCCGGCTTCACTTTACGCAGTACTTTCAATGCCTGATAGCAGGCCTTAACTAACTTAAAAGGCGCCAGTAATAAGCTCAGTTTTCCCTTACCCCGAAGGCCTGTTACATCAATACAATGCAACTTAATATCTGCATCAGGCACGACCCGGGCTTCAATTCCTGCAGATGTTCCTAACCATTCAACATTAATCCCCTGCTCACGCAGCAGGTCCGCGCAGGCTAACGCCGGGAAAACATGGCCCCCTGTACCACCAGCCATCACCAATAATGTTTTATGCGCCACTGACATTCATCGCCTCCCGGGATTTTCCGTACTCTGATGACACATCAGTTGCTGCAGCCTTCTTTTTGTTCTTCTTTTTTTCCGTACCGGCACCCGTGCCGCTATCTGTCTTTAAACGCAATATTTTCAACTCATAATCAATCCGCAACACCATGGCGAGCATGGCCGCACATACCAGCAAACTACTGCCGCCATAACTGAGCAACGGCAGCGTTAAACCTTTCGTTGGCAACGCACCGACATTCACCCCGATATTAATCAGCGCCTGCGCCGCCAGCATGATGCCAAAACCATAAGCAACATAACTCATGAAAAACTGTTCCTGCTTCTCGGCCTGGCGTCCAATACTGAAGACCCGCAATACCAGCACGACATACAGCGCAACCACACATAATGCGCCTACACCGCCCATTTCTTCAGCCAGTACAGAAAATACAAAATCCGTATGGGCTTCAGGCAGATAAAACAACTTCTGCACACTGTTCCCAAGTCCGGTACCAAACCAGTCCCCACGGCCGAAGGCAATCTGTGCCTGAGCTAACTGATAACCACTGCCGTAAGGATCAGCCCACGGATCAAGGAATGTCTGTAGCCGCTGCATCCGGTATGGCTGAACCACCGCCAGGGTCGCAATTACAGATAAACACCCCGTTACCACTAATAAGAACTGACCAAACTTCATCCCCCCCAGGAAGATCATTCCCATCACAGTGCCCATCAGTACAACCGCCGCACCAAAGTCAGGTTCGAGTATCAGCAGCAATACAAAAAATGCCAGCGGCAATGCCGGTTTAGCGACACCTTTCCAGCTGGAACGGACTTCAGATAACCGCCGTACCAGATAACCCGCCAGATAAATCACCATACTGAATTTGGCAATTTCAGAAGCCTGAAGGTTAATCGGGCCAAAGCCAATCCAGCGGGTACTGCCGTTAACTTCCCGGCCAACCAGCAATACCAGTATCAGTAAAGCCAGCCCTAAAAACAGCAACCACGGGCCGCTACGCTGCCACATTGCCATTGGGATTCTGGAGACAATCACAGCACCGGTCAGCCCCAGCAAAATAAACACCCCGTGACGAATCATGTAAAAAAACGGGTTGTTATTCTTAACTGATGCCACTTCGATAGATGCAGAACTGATCATCACAAAACCAATCAACATCAGGCTCAGCGCCGCGGCCAGCAACCAGGCATCAAACGGCAACACCTGATTCACAGGTGCAACTGTCTGTGGAGCAGCAATGCCCCGACCGGTTAGCCGGCTCAGTATATTCACAGCGCCAGCACCGCATCACAAAACGCATCACCCCGGGCGGTGAAGCTGGTAAACATATCAAAGCTGGCACAGGCAGGAGAGAGCAACACTATATCCCCTGGCTCTGCTAATGCCTGTGCCTGCTTAACTGCTGCTGACATGCTGTCAGCGTAATATCTATCCAGATCAATAACAGCTGCCAGTTTGTTGGCATCTTCACCTATCAGTACCAGGGAACGGCCATATTTTTCCAACGGCGCACTCAGGGCATCAAACTCAGCCCCTTTCCCCTGACCGCCTGCGATCAGAATAATCTTTTGTCCATGTGCTAGCGTCGCACCTAATCCGTTCAGGGCGGCTTCGGTTGCTCCGACATTCGTGCCTTTGGAGTCATTAAAGTAATTCACCCCTGCCAGCTCAGCCACCCACTGACAGCGGTGACGCAACCCGGCAAAGGTTTCCAGTGTTTTCAGCATCACAGCCATCGGTAAATCGACAGCATCTCCCAGCGCCAGTGCAGACAGAGCATTGGCAACGTTATGACCGCCCCGTAACTTCATGGCATTTACCGGCATAAGCCCCTGCAAGCCTTTCGCCAGCCAGGCTTCACCGTTTTGCTGAATAACACCAAAGTCCTGTAAGTCAGGTTTATCCAGACCAAAACTGCAGCGTTTAACCTGTTCAGGTAATAGCGGGCTCGTCAGCGCATCATCGCGGTTTATTACAACGTGCTGTGCCCCCCGGAAAATCCGGTGCTTAGCCTGATAATACAGCTGCATATCATTATTATAACGGTCAAGATGGTCCGGACTGATATTCAGCACTGTCGCAACAGCCGGGCGCAGGTCATGGGTGGTTTCCAACTGAAAACTGGACAGTTCCAGCACATATAAAGCCTGCTCACCTTCCGCCAGCATATCCAGAACCGGTGTCCCCAAATTGCCGCCAATACCGGTATCAATGCCTGCATTTAGCGCCATCTGTCCAACCAGACTGGTCACAGTGCTCTTCGCATTTGAGCCGGTGATAGCAATGACCGGCGCACTGATCTGACGGCAAAACATGTCAATATCACCAGATAGTTTCACGCCCGCATCAACCGCCTGCTGAATAGCGGGCTGATCTTTCGCCACCCCCGGGCTGAGCAACAACTCTCCGGCTGCGCATAACACCTCTGCATTCAGCGGACCGCAAAACACTTCAGCCTGTGGAAACTCAGCTTTGATTACTTCGAGGTTCGGTGGCGTTTGCCGGGTATCCATCAGTGCAAACGGCAAACCCTCACGGGCCAGAAACCGGGCACAGGAAAGCCCGGTTTGTCCTAACCCGATGACGATACGGCGGTTATCAGATGCAATCAGCGTCACAGCGATGTATTCCTCTGATTCTCAGCGAATCTTCAGTGTTGCCAGACCGATCAGTACTAATACAACAGTAATGATCCAGAAGCGTACGATGACCCGAGGCTCAGGCCAGCCTTTTAATTCAAAATGATGATGCAATGGTGCCATCCGGAAGATACGCCGGCCGGTCAGCTTGAATGAAGCAACCTGCAAAATGACCGAAACAGTTTCAATCACAAAGACACCGCCCATAATCAGCAATACCAGCTCCTGACGGACAATAACCGCAATTACACCCAGTGCAGCCCCCAGTGCCAGTGCACCTACATCGCCCATAAAAACCTGCGCCGGATAGGCGTTGAACCACAGGAAGCCAAGACCGGCACCGACGATCGAACCACAAATAATAATCAACTCACCAGAGCCTGGCAGATACGGGATATTCAGATAATTCGCAAACTGCACGTGACCGCTCAGATAGGCAAAAATCGCCAGCGCACCGGCGACCATAACTGTCGGTAAAATGGCCAGGCCATCCAGACCGTCTGTCAGGTTTACCGCATTGGAACTGCCCACGATGACGAAATAGGTAAACACGATGTAAAAAATACCCATCTCAAGAGCAACATCTTTAAATACCGGAATAATCAATTGGGTTTCAACCGGTGAAGTCGCAGTGATATACAGGAAAACTGCGGCCCCGATGCCACCAACGGATTGCCAGAAATATTTCCAGCGGGCCGGTAACCCTCGGGAATTCTTCTCGATCACCATTCGGTAATCATCCACCCAGCCAACAGCACCGAAGATAAAGGTTACTATCAAAACAACCCATACATAGCGGTTAGTCAGATCTCCCCATAACAGGCTGCTGATCATAATTGCCAGCAGAATCAGTGCACCGCCCATTGTCGGCGTACCGGCTTTACTCAGGTGCGACAGAGGACCGTCATCACGGACAGACTGGCCAATCTGTTTCATTTTCAGGGTGCGGATCAGTAATGGCCCAAACATCAGAGAAATCGCCAGTGCAGTCAGTACTCCCAAAATCCCCCGTAACGTCAGATAACTGAATACGGTAAAGCTGGAAAAGTGTTGTGCTAACCAATCGGTTAGAAGGAGTAACATTGATTTAACCTCTCTCTTGCAGGCCCTGAATGACCTGTTCCATTCTTGCGCTCCGCGACCCCTTCGCCAGCGTCACCCTGTTATTTGATAATTGCTGAATCGCCTGCACCACATCCCCGTGCTGCATAAAGCTTTCAGACTGTTTTCCGCCGGCAGCCTCATACGCTGCCACGGTATGCACACCTAACGGCCCACAGGTATAAAGCACATCAACACCTGCCTGCGCAGCATAGCGGCCGATATCCGCATGAATGTCTGCTTCATCCGGCCCAAGCTCACCCATATCACCCAGTGCCAGCACACTTACTGCATCAGCGTTTGTCAGATCCAGCAATGCATCCACAGCCGCTTTCATGGAACCCGGGTTTGCATTGTAGGTATCGTCAATCAGCAAACCGTTGTCTGAAGCAGTCGGACACATCCGACCCGGCACCGCCTTACAGGCACTTAAACCAGCAGCAATATCTTTCAGCGAACAATTGTCAGCCAAAGCTGCGGCGGCAGCGGCCAGCGCATTATTCACATTGTGACGCCCCAGCATCGCCAGCTGAACCGGCTGTTGCTGACCATTAAACTGCAGCACAAACTGATAGCAGCCGTTCCCCTGCCGGGCAATATCCGTTGCCGTTACATCGGCCTCCGGATGCAAGCCAAAGCTAAGATGTGACTGTTCTTCCAGCATGCTGTTCCAAACACTGAAATGCGGATCATCCCGGTTGATGATGCCAACACCGCCCGCAGACAGACCGTTAAAAATCTCAGCCTTGGCATGAACCACCCCTTCCAGGCTACCAAAGCCCTCAAGATGAGCAGCCAGCGCATTATTCAGCAAAGCAACATGAGGCTTTGTCAGGCCAACACTGTAATCAATTTCATTCGCACCGCTGGCACCCATTTCGATGACAGCAAACCGGTCTTCTGCACTCAGACGTAGCAACGTCAGTGGCACACCGATCTCATTATTCAGATTGCCGCAGGTCGCCAGTGTTTGTCCGCGCTGACTGTTCACCGATGCCAGCATTTCTTTAACAGTGGTTTTTCCACTGCTGCCGGTAATAGCAAACACACGGCCATTAAAAAAACTGCGGTTAAACGCGCCAAGAGCACCCAGCGCCAGACGGCTGTCTTTCACAACCAACTGCGGCAGGGCAGAATTCACCTGATGCTCGACCACCAGCGCAACAGCCCCTTTTTCTTCCGCCTGAGCAACCAGGCTATGAGCATCAAAATTCGGCCCTTTTATCGCCAGGAACAGATCACCTTCCTTTAACTGGCGGGTATCGGTACTCACGCCGGTAATCTTCACATCAGCGGTACTAATAAGCTCTGCAGACAAAGCCTGCTGTAGCTGCTGCAGTGAGAATGGGCCGTTCATAATGCTTCTCTCAGATTTAAACTCAGTGCATGACGCGCAACTTTCACGTCATCAAACGGTAAACGTACGCCGTTTACTTCCTGATAGTCTTCATGACCTTTACCGGCGATCAGCAAAATATCGTCGGTCTTCAGGGAAGTGACAGCATGCTCAATCGCTTCCCGACGGTCGGCGATACGGATAAATGCAGTCTCTGGCTGTAAACCGGCCACGACCATATCAATAATACTTTCAGGCGCTTCAGTACGCGGATTGTCACTGGTAACCACTAACTTATCCGCCAGGGATTCAGCCACCTTTGCCATCTGCGGCCGTTTACCGTTATCCCGGTCACCCCCACAGCCAAACACACAAACCAGATCACCCTGACAATAATCAACTACCGCCTGCAGGGCTTTTTCCAGAGCATCCGGTGTATGGGCATAGTCCACCAACACCAGAGGCTGCTGAGCCTGAACCGCCTGCATCCGGCCCGGTACTGCATGAATACCGGCGACTGCAGTTTCGATCCGGCGGGCACTGAAATTCAGCTCACCCAGTACACCAACCGTCAGCAATAAATTACTGAGGTTAAAGCGCCCCAGCAGCGGTGACTTCACCGACAACGGCCCCCATGGGGTTTCCAGTGCTGCAGTAATCCCTTCGCTATTCAGTACAACATCATTTGCAACGACAGCAGCATCAGCATTTTCACCAAAAGTAGTGATGGATTTCCCCGTCGCCAGTGTCTGTAACTGACGGCCATACTCATCATCCAGATTAATGACCTGTCTGGGGACCTGTAGTTCAGTGAACAGCCTGGCTTTTGCAGAAAAATAGCCCTGCATATCACCGTGATAGTCCAAATGATCCCGGGACAAGTTAGTAAACGCAGCCACATCAAAGTTCAGACCAGCCACCCGTTGCTGATCAAGCGCATGGCTGGACACTTCCATCACCACGGCTGTCGCCCCAGCACTCACAAAACCGGCCAGTAAAGCATGCAGGCTGATCGCATCCGGCGTGGTATGAGTCGCTGCCGTCAGTTCATCCAGTAAGCCATTCCCCACCGTACCGATTAACGCCGTCTTTTCCCCTAAAGCATTCAGCCCCTGAGCAATGTAATGTGCACAGGAAGTTTTACCGTTCGTGCCGGTGACACCAATAACCTTTAGCCGCTCTCCCGGCTGGCCGTAAAACCTTGCTGCCAGTGAGCCGGTAACGGCATCAATATCTTCTGCCTGAATAACCGGAACAGTAACCTTGTCCTGCCCGTCAAACCCTGCCTGCCAGTCAGATGAAGCGACTACCACAGCAACAGCACCTTTAGCCTGTGCATCCAGAATAAAATCACACCCCCGGTGGGCAACGCCGGAGCGGGCAAAAAATAACATGCCCGGCTGCACAGTACGGCTGTCCAGCGTCAGCGCACTGATCTGCACATCACACACATCAGCGTCGTAAATAAGTGGGGCTAACTGACTGTCGGCAGCCCCTACTGCCAACAGATCAGCTAGTTTTTTCCCCGTTCCCAAACCTGTCATTTCATTACCACCTGGGTTTCACCCTCGGCCAACTTATCCGGGGCAACATTCAAACTGCGCAGTGCGCCACCCACAACCCGGGAAAACACGGGAGCGGCAACTTCACCGCCGTAGTATTCCTGCCCTTTAGGGTTATCAATCATGACCACAGTAATGACCCGCGGATCACTGACCGGCGCTATCCCGGCAAATACTGATATATACTGATCTTCCTTATAACCACCGCTGGCAGCTTTATGAGCGGTACCTGTTTTACCCGCCACCCGGTAACCGTCAACCGCCGCCTGAGTACCGGTACCACCTTTGTTCGTCACAGTTTCCATCATGCCTAAAACCGTATCGGCAATAGCTTCCGGCATGACCCGAACAGAGCTGTCCGGTTTATCAACCCTCAACAAAGAAACTGTCGGCATCACCCCTTTATTGGCAAATGGCAGATACGCCTGCGCCACCTGTAACGGTGTGGCTGATAAACCGTAGCCATATGACATAGTGGCCCGCTCCACCACGCGTTTCTTCTCTACATAAGGTAAAACCCCGGTCTGTTCCCCTGGGAACCCACTGTTTGTGGATTGCCCCAGACCCAGGTTGTAAAACACGTTTCGTACCGCATCTTCATGCATACTCAGCGCCAGTTTTGTGACACCGACGTTGCTGGACTTGGTAATGATCTTCGTCATATCCAGCTCACCGTAATTACGGTGGTCTCTGATAGTCCGCCCTCTGACCCGAATAAAGCCCGGTGCAGTATCCACCACACTGTCAGCGGTATACTGACCACTCATCAGTGCGGCGGCCACCGTCAGAGGCTTCATAGTCGAACCCGGCTCAAAAATATCGGTAATCGCCCGGTTACGCAGCATTGCCGGTATCAGATTTGACCGGTCATTAGGGTTAAATGATGGCTGGTTAACCATCGCCAACACCTCACCGGTCGGGGCTACCAGCATGACCAGTGCACCTGAATCTGCTTTATGTGCACTCACCGCCGCTTTCAGCTCACGGTAAGCCAGATACTGCAAACGAAGATCAATGCTCAACTGCAGATCTTTCCCCTGCACCACATCTTCAACCTGACGGATATGCTTAATTGTCCGTCCCAGCAAATCCCGCATCACCAGCTTTTTACCCGGCACACCTTTAAGCCAGTCCTCAAATGCCAGCTCAAGCCCTTCCTGACCAACACCGTCTAAATTGGTAAAGCCCACTAAATGGGCTGTTACTTCAGATGCCGGATAATAGCGCTTGTATTCACGGTCTACATGAAGACCTTTAATCCGCAACGCTTCTACACTTTCTGCCAAGTCCGGCGTGATTTGACGCTTCAGATACAAAAACTGTTTATTCCGGTAGCGGGCAACTTTCTCTTTCACTTCACCGGGCTTAAACCCTAACAGCCCCGCCAGCTTTCCAACGGCAGGATTTTCAGCCTCAAATGCTTTCGGGTTCACCCACACAGTAGCAACCGGCGCACTGACCGAAAGAGGCTCGCCATTACGGTCAGTAATCACCCCACGGTGTGCCGGAATCGCAGTGGTTCTCAGCACCCGGGAATCTCCCTGCTTTTGCAAAAACGCCTGGTCCTGCACGTTCAGCGACACCATTTTGGCGACGATAAAACCGGCAATAAGCAACAACAACAGCAACACTAACCATAAACGCCAGCCCCGGGCAGCACGCGTCTGAATACCGGCAACGTCCTGAGACGTTTCCCGGTTATCCTGACTGTCCACTGTGGCTTTAGCGCTCATCGCGTATCACCTCTATTCTTGCCGGTATTTGCATTTCCAGTTTTTTCGTAGCCAGGTTCTCTACCCGGCTGTTTGACGCTAACGCACCCTGTTCCAGCAGTAACTGCCCCCACTCAACCTGCAGCTCATCCCACTGCTGTACCAGTTGCTGCTGATGATTAAAGTTCAACCGATACTGGTAAGCAGAAAAAATCACCACCAGGGCTGAAATAACAATGCTGCTCACCAGCACCAGCAAAATCACTGCTTTCACATACAGATCGCTGGCCTTAAGCATCTCCGCGGGGCAATCACCATCACCCTGCATATCACTCACAGTCGCAGCCCCTGACTGCAACCAGGCCGGCCAGCTTACTTTCACTTCAGTTTCACCGCCGCACGCATAACAGCACTGCGTGAACGCGGGTTATCATCCACTTCCTTCCGACTCGCCTTAACCGCTTTGGTTACCGCTTTCAGACGCTTATTAAGCATGTCATCCGTGAACGGGATACCCGGCGGAAGGTGCTCATCGCCTTTAACATGATGACGAATAAAGCGTTTAACAATCCGGTCTTCCAGAGAATGAAAACTGATGACAACTAAACGCCCACCCACCTTCAGCATTTCCAGCGCCTGTTCAAGACAGGACTCCAGATCTTCCAGTTCGCGGTTAATGAAAATACGAATCCCCTGAAATGCCCGGGTCGCAGGATTTTTACCCTTTTCCCAGGAAGGATTTGCTTCAGCAATGACCTTTGCCAGACGGCCAGTCGTGGTAATCGGTTCTTCAGCCTGAGCAGCGAGGATTGCACGTGCCATACGACGTCCGTGACGCTCTTCACCATAGGTATACAGCACATCAGCAATTTCAGCTTCAGTCGCATGAGTCAGCCACTCGGCAGCGCTTTCGCCCACATCCGGGTTCATACGCATATCCAGTGGGCCATCTGCCATAAAGCTAAAACCACGGTTTGGATCATCCAGCTGCGGAGACGAAACCCCCAAATCCAGCAGTACACCGTCCAGCTGACCTGACAGCCCACGGGCTTCTACAAACGCCTGTAGCTGAGCGAAAGAACCGCGCTCGATATCGAAGCGCGGCTCTGTTGCAAATCGCTGTTCCGCACAGGCAATTGCTTCAGGATCTTTATCTATGGCCAGTAACTTGCCCTGCGGCGTCAGGCGTTCAAGTACCAGTGCGGAATGACCACCCCGCCCGAAGGTACCGTCTATATAAAAACCATCTCCGTCACCAACAAGGGTATCGACAGCCTCATTCAGCAGTACTGTAATGTGTTGATATTCTGCACTCATGTGCACTGACCCCCAATGGTTTCAATCAGCCGTCACGGCTTAAAGCGATAAATTTTGTAAATCGTCCGGCAATTCCAGACTGCCGTCATCATCATTCAGGTAATCATCCCGGGTACTGTTCCAACGATCTTCACTCCAGATCTCGAACTTATTCCCCTGCCCTAGCAGGATGATTTTCTTTTCCAGCTCAGCGTAATCACGTAACGGTGCCGGCAATAGCAACCGCCCGTTATTGTCCATCTCCAGATCCGTCGCATGACCAATCAGTAAACGCTGAATTCGGCGAGCTTGTTTATTAAAACTGGGAAGGGCTTCAATCTTTTCCTGGATTTCTTCCCATTCGGAAAGTGGATAAAGCAACAGGCAACGGTCTTCGGTATCAATAGTGGCGACCAGCTGGCCAGCACAGAACCCTGAGATAGCCTCACGGTAGCGTGCCGGTATGGCCATACGGCCCTTGGCATCAAGATTTATCGGGTTTACACCCCGGAACATACCCTGACTTCCACTTTAATTCCCCTTTGCTCCACTTTTACCCACATTTACCCACTAAGCCACACTATAGAAATTAACCCCGGCTTTTGCAAGGCCGTAAAACAGATTTTGGGCAATCGTCAAGACCAGATATTCGAAGGCCTTGCAGCCAGTCTGGGACAATAAAAACAGAGCAATAAGTCAGAAGAGATAAAACTGAATCAGGGCTGTATAAACAACCTGAAATGAGAAGAAATCTACAACCTGAAAATCAAACCGCCATCCGGATACATACTGTCAGGAGGTGCAGATTTTAACACATGAGGCGACGACAGCAGACACTTGCCAGCCAGAACAGACTTGAATTTTTTTGATAGTGCCAGCTCAATATATATAAAAAAACGGAGGCAGTTGCCTCCGTTTTTTGAACACACCGTACGCTTAATGAATGTACAATGAGCCACGCTTATCTGTAATCCAGTAATGACCACTTACGGCTTCAGTATTTTGCGGACCAATGTAGCCAACCACACCGACTGCCGCAGCCCCCGCCTGATAGAGCGTCTGAGCCAACTCCACTGCCGATTCTCCGCTGGCCACAACTGCCGCCTGATCCAAACTCAATACCGCCGGCACACCTGCTTTTGCCGCAGCCTTCAGAAACGAAAGCGCCGCATCTTTACTCTGCAGACAGCTCTGAATTACAAAGTCCGCTCCTTCGGTCGTCACCTGCTGCAGCACAGCAGAATAATCATTCAGATCCACCCCGTTCAACTCAGCGGCCACCAGTAATGGCTCTGCCGCTTCGTTTGCCACCCTGCGGGCAGCACGTAATGAAGCAAGCGCAAAATCATTCGCCTGAGAACTGAAGGCATGACTGCTTTCTACCACATCCGCCTGCAAGTCAACTTGCTTAGCATACTCTTCAACTAAGAGGTCTAATTTTTCACCCTGAGCCATCAGCGTAACCGCTTGCACATCGCTGCAAGCGACACGGGATGCAGTCAATACTCCCTGGGATGCTAAACGGGTTTGAAGATCACGCTTTTGAAGACTCATGATGTCTCTCCTCTGTTTTATCAGGCGGTATCGCGAAAATGCAATACAGCGCTTAAGGTGGAGACATCATAAGAACAGAATTAAAATTAGTAAAACTCAATATTTTCAGATTTTATTGAATAAAATTAATAGTGGTATTTTTGCAGATAAAGTTCGCCTTAAACCGCATCATCCACATGTAGGTCAAAGCAGCAATCCAGATAACGGCCTCCGCTGCCGCACAAACACGGCTGAGTCTTATCCGGCTGCGGCTGGCTATTTTCCATCACATAATGTGAAGCATGCTCACGCTTAGTCCACAGCTGTTCGTTTTTATTCAGAAAATCACTGTGAATCAGAGGCTTAGTAACATCCAGATATTGACTGTAACGGGCCACAGCCTGCTCTGTCTGATCAATGGACGCATGCAGAGTCGCCACCGTAAACAATGACTCAGTCGTCACCAGGTTCAGCCGGTAACGGTTACCAAAGCCATGCTTATACATCTCGAATGCCTGAGCAAAACACTCTATGGCTGAAGGCTCCATACCGATGTAACTCAGCGCCACACCAATATCTTCAACCACCGATGCCCGGCAGGCACTGAAACCAAACAGAGTCGACATTTCATAAGTATTACTGCTCAGAGACAGCTCCAGACAGGCCAGCAGTGTCAGCGCCGCCTGACGATGATGATCAAAAGCAAGCTGTAACCGGGACACATACACCAGCAGCGCAGCCAGATCAGACTCGTCAACGTCCAGCGTCCGACAGGCAGCAATCTCTGAATAGAACAGCTCAAGCAATAAGGTATTCGCGTCCTCTGAAATATACGACTGCCCCACAAGAGTACTGTCATTGATCAGCCGGGTTGCGATGCCCGCAATATACAGGGAAAGATTAAGACGCGAAGCAGGCGGCAGATCATCAATACTGCGAAGCAGCTCCGGACCCGACTTACGGCTGCCCCGGGCATGCTGCCAGGCATAAATAAGCGTTTCGAGGCCTTTTTCCGGAGAAACACCATTATTGAGGAATAACGCGTCCAGCTGTTCACGCAGCGTTTCAAATTCGGGAATCTCTTCTTTTTCCCGGTATTCATACACACTTTCATGAGGACCTGCAGCCACCAGCACAGCGATAACAGCATCCAGGCGTTCCTTAAGGATGGCATCTGTAATCGCTACATCCAATACCGACTCTGAGCGCCCCGGTTTTCGGGGTAACGCAGCAATATTCAGCGGAATATCGGATGTAGTTGCCTGGGCAAAAGCCACCAGTTTTTTCTGCTGTACGCTCACGCTTGCTCCTCAGAAAAGTCATATTTCTTATTCTGCCAGCCCAACACTCTGGTTCAGCCCGCTTCAGATATTGCACATTAGAACCGCAAACTGAAACAAAGCTGAACGCACCGCCTACCGGTCTAACGCCGAATAATCTCTGCCGATTCAAAATCAGCGGCTTTTAAAGGGCTGTTATCCTGAACATAGGCACGTAATACCTCTGCATCTACAAAGCCGGTATTCACATACCCCGGATGCGTATCCACCTTCGGATAACCGTCGCCGCCTGAAGCAATATAGCTGTTAATAGCCACCCGGTATGTTTCCGCAAGGTCAACCGCCTTACCGGCTACCAAAACATTACCCAGCTTACCGTTTACCACTTCTAACCGGACACCGGCAAACTGCGCAAAGGCCCCACTGTCCACAGGCTTTTCCGCAACCGCCTGAAGATACGCCAGTAACTCTTCCCCGCTTAACTCAACAAAAGCAACCGAGTTTGCAAATGGCTGCACCTTCAACACATCTTTATAGGTAACCGCACCGGCAGCAATACTGTCCCGCACACCGCCGGAATTCATCACAGCCAGATCCGCCTGGGTTTTATCCATTTGTGCCCGGGCAATTAATACACCAAGATTCGTTGGCCGGAACCGGATAACATCACGGTCCCCTTCCAGTTTAGCGTCTACCTCACCAATCTGAACCTGTAACTGCGTCTGCCCCTGTTCCTGATAAGGTTTCAGGAATGATTTAAGTACGGCATCTTCTGCGATTTCATCCGCAACCAGCACCCGGACTTTTTTACCGTCAGCGCCCTTCACCTTTTTCTTCAGATTCACCGGGATAAGCGCATAACGCTGTAAGTGCAATTCCCCGTCTTTAAATACCAGGTCTGCCCGCCCTACATACTTCCCCCACTCATGGGCCTGCATGATCAGGGTGCCATTCTGAACGTCCGGCATACAGGCCTGCCCCGCGCGGTACCCTGTCACGGCCCTGCCTTCTGCATCAATACAAACCGGATCCTGAGAATGCCCGCCGATGATCATATCCAGACCGTCCACCTGACGGGCCATCGTGACATCCCCCGGCGCATTAATGCCGTAAGCGGCATCGGCGTAATGTCCCATATGGGTCGCAGCAATGACAATATCAGCATCTTCCCGCAATTCAGGTACCAGCGCCGCAGCTTCTTCTACCGGGTCGGTAAAATTGATTTCACTGATAAATTCGGGATTACCCAGCTTAGCGGTATCTTTTGTGGTCAAACCGATAACAGCAACTTTCAGATCCCCACGGGTAAAAATACGGTACGGCTCGAATAACCGTTCACCGCTGTCCTGCTCATAAATATTGGCCGCCAGAAACGGAAAATCTGCCCAGCGCTGCTGTTCCCGCACCACACTCAGAGGGTTATCGAACTCATGATTGCCAACCGCCATAGCATCATAGCCAATTCGGCTCATGCCTTTAAAATCCGGTTCAGCATTCTGTAAATCTGACTCAGGTACACCGGTGTTAATATCACCACCGGAAAGCAACAACAGCTCACCACCTTCAGCAGCCACTTCGGCACGGATCTGATCAATCAGCGTCTTACGTGCCGCCATGCCATATTCACCATGACGGTTCGGCCAGAAACGACCATGATGATCATTAGTGTGCAATACCGTCAGCCGGTATTCTTTACCGGCCTGCCAGCGGGGTGCTTCACCCGTCTGTAAAAATGAACAACCTGATAGCAGCACTGAAGCCAATACTGACACTGTTACAGCTTTTAATCTGAGCATCACAAACTCCTGTATTTTATATCCTGGGAACACACGCAATGAACGCCACTAAGCCCGTAACAGCTTATAGCAGGGAAACAACAAAAGGGGAAACGGTGGCCGCTAGGCCGGGCCACCGGATTCGATTACGTAATCAATGTAATCTTCTTCAGCTAACTGATCATCAGTTACTTCAAACCAGCTGACCACTGACGCACCCGCCTGCTTAACAGATTCCCGACGCCCGGTAATCAGCGGGTGCCAGTCCGGCAGATCTTTACCTTCATAAATCAGACGGTAAGTACAGGTACGGGGCAACCAGTGAAACTCCTCAACATCTTCAGGGCGGAGCTTCACGCACTGTGGAACCAGCGAACAGCGCTTTTCGTACTCAGTACAAAACATATTTTCCAGGTCAAGAAGATGACAAACAACACTGGTGTAATAGACCTGTTCTGTCTCTTCATCTTCAACCTTATGCAGGCAGCATAAGGCACAACCATCACACAGAGACTCCCACTGGCTTTCAGACATCTCTTCCAGCGGTGTGGAACGCCAGAAGACTTCGGCAGCCATCAGCGCACTCCGGTTTCCGGCCGGTCAACATGCAGATCCAGCATGTAATCCTCTTTCGCCGGCGGCATTTGCAGGAAAAAACCTTTTTCCTGAATATCACTCAGCACCTGAGCCGCTTCTGCACGGGCCATTTTCTTTTCCGGCGTAATCAGCATATCGAATACATGCAACGGGGTGCCAAACATCGTTTTCAGTGCATCCGGCACACGGGTAAGCTGCTCCTGCTTATCGACATACAGGTACATTTCATCCTTTTTGGAACTTTTAAAAACACTACAGATTTTTTTCATAAGTATTCCGGGTCGGCCAGCAAACAGACCGTATTATGCAATTTCTTTCAGTTTAGCAACCAGCGCATCGCCAATTACCGATTTTCGCCAACCACTTAAACTTTCCGGCAAACTATACTCACCCTGTTCACCGGTTCGGATCAGCGCATCCAGATCCTTCTTACGCAACAGCACTTCCGGCGCCATATCCAGGTCAGCCGCTTTTTCCCGGGCCAATGCCTTGAGCTGCTTAAGTGGCTTATTCCAGTCATAACTCAAAGGCTGAACAATGGACTCCGGTGGATTAGCCGCGGCAGAATCCTTCGCCATTTTCAAATAACTCAGTATTGTCGCGCCATCCTGACGCACCGCACGGGGATGGATATCCTCAACCTGCGACAACGCCTGCTCAGAAGCTGGCCATTTATAGACAATATCAATAAGCGCCTGATTTCTGAGCACCCGGTTTCGGGGCACATCACGCTGACGGCATACCCGCTCACGCCAGGCAGTCAGATCCCGAAGGGCCGCCAACTTTTCAGCGGGTAGCTTCCAGGCCTGGCTGAAACGTTTATAGTATTGCACGCCGTCCGGATCCTGATCAGGGATGTTCGACAGCAGTACCTGCAACTCATCTTCGGCCCAAGGTGTCATCCCCCTAACATCAAGCGCTTCTTTTTGCCTGAGATACAAAGCAGGTAAATAAGCTACATCCAGCGTGGCATAGTGTTCCTGTGCCGGAGTCAGCGGCCGCTGCAACCAGTCAGAACGGGTTTCGCCTTTGCCAATTGCAATCCCCAGCGCATGCTCAACAATGCGCTGATATCCCATTGAAAACCCCCAGCCAAGGAAGCCAGCAGCAACCTGTGTATCAAATACCGGCGAAGGTATTTCTCCCAGCATATAGAGGAACAGCTCTAAATCTTCATTACAGGCATGCAGAACTTTCAGCACGGACTCCGCCCGGAATACTTCAACCAGGGGCTGATAGTTCTCCAGTGTCAAAGGATCCAGCAAATAACAGTGTTGATCGTCCGCCACCTGAATCAACCCCGGCAGTGGGTAAAAAGTATCCACCCGGATAAATTCAGTATCCAGCGCAATCAACGGCAATGTCAGCCAATGCTGACAATACCTGGCCAGTTCTTCATCAGAGCGAATCCAGACCGGCGTTTTCGCCGCTTCCTGAAGGGCTAAATAATCATAAGACGCTGCACTTCCAGCATTCATAAACAGTTCCTGCGCAAAGCTAATCAGAGAAGCGAGCGACGACCGGCAAGGGCATGCGCCAACGTACCGCCATCAACAAACTCAAGCTCACCACCCACCGGTACTCCATGGGCTATACGGGTTACCTTCATGCCCATATCCTTAACCTGCTCAGCGATATAGTGAGCAGTCGCTTCGCCTTCAACCGTTGGATTGGTTGCCAGAATAATTTCTTCAATCCCGGCACCATCGATTTGCTCCAGTAACACATCAAGCCCTAAATCCTGAGGGCCAATGCCATCAATCGGAGACAAATGCCCCATCAACACAAAGTACTGACCGTTAAAACCGCCAGTCTGCTCAACCGCTAACACATCTACAGGCGTTTCAAGGATACAGAGCTTGCTGCTGTCACGGCTGCTGTCATCACAAATCTCACACAACTCATGCTCAGACAATGTCCGGCAACGGCTACAGCGGCCTACGTTTTCAATTGCCTGCTGTAACGTTTCCGACAATTTAATACCGCCTTCGCGGTCACGCTCGAGCATATGAAACGCCATACGCTGAGCGGTTTTCGGCCCGACCCCTGGCAAACAGCGAAATGCTTCCACCAGCGACTGGATCAACGGACTGAATGACATAAGTGCCCCTTAGAACGGCATATTAAAACCTGGCGGCATACCCATGCCACCGGTTACTTTCGCCATTCTTTCCTGGCTGGCAGATTCAACTTTACGCACCGCATCATTTACCGCAGCCGCAATCAGGTCTTCCAGAATCTCTTTATCTTCAGTCATCAGGCTGTCATCGATGTCAACGCGCTTTACATCATGACGACCATTCATAACGATCTTAACCATACCGGCACCGGACTCACCATTCACTTCCGCTTTGGCAGCTTCTTCCTGGGCTTTTTGCAGCTCTTCCTGCATTTTCTGGGCCTGCTTCATCAGGTTGCCCATTCCACCTTTCATCATAATAAACCTCGATACTTATAAACCTTTCGCCGGCAACACTTATACCGGCTAAGTGAAAAACTGTAATGCTGAATTAATGCAGGGTTACCGGTGCATCAATCGGCTCGACGGAGGAAATATCAATCCGTCCGCCAAAGCGCTGAATAATCGCCTGCACTGTCGCATCTGTTTCGATGGCAGTAACTGCCTGAGCCAAACGCTCAGACTTCTTGCGCGACCGATACAGACTCGGCGTTTCCCGGCTAAAAATCCCCAGTTCAAATTCTACCTGAAGTGGCTGCTGAAAATAATCGCTCAGCGCCGCAGAGATACGGTCCGTATGGACCTCATTAAGAATATTTCTCTGTTCATCAGCATAGTGGAATCTGAACACACCATCACTGACGGCCTCAAGGGAGGTATTTGCGGCAATCATATATGTCATGCCCGACAGCCCCAGCGCATCCACCAGCAACACCCACTGGGACACATCCAGCTCAGACAACTCCCGGGATACTTTTTCCGCACTGGGCTCAGCAATATAATCACTGGCCATATTTGACGGCGGCGTATGAACTGCAGGCTCAGCCACAACGGCACTCTGAGCCACCGTTTCAGATGACTGATTACCCACTTCAGGCTTTTTTGACGGTTCAGTCGCCTCCTGAGGTGCGCCGGAAAAATAAGATTCATCATATGCCGGCGGTTCTTCCCACGGCGGCACATCACGATCCGGTACAGACTGTTGTGACTGAACCTCAGTCTGAGTCTGTGAGTGAACAGGCGCCCCCGTTTCCGGCACAGATGACACATTGCTTTCCTGAGCCGATTCCGGCACAGATTCTGGCGCTACAGAAGCAGTCGCAACCGGCGGCGGAACAGCTGGCTCCGAGTGCTGTACCGGTGCCTGAGGCTGCTCAGCCACAACAGGCTCTGTTGCAGGGACACCCATCGGTTCAGCCGGCGTTGCAACTGCAGCCTTCGCCACAGGCGCCATCGTTTCCACTGCAGGTTCAGTAACACTTACCGGCTCAGGCTCGGCCACTGGCTGAACAACCGGAGCCGCTACCTGCGACTGACCAGGTTCTGCAACAGACTCAGGGGCCGTTGAACTGACGGTTTCAGCTGATACCCTTTGTGGCGTATCACCACTGCGTGGCGATGCGGATGCCGGACGGAATGCCAACATACGCAACATCACCATTTCCAGCCCTTCCCGGGCATCCGGCACATAAGGCAAGTCTTTACGGCCCAGCAATGCGACCTGGTAATACAATTGCACATCTTCTGCGGATAACTGGCGCGCAAGCTCAAGCACCTGCTCCCGGTCACCCATGCCATTATCAACGGCATCAGGCATTACCTGCCCCAGCGCTATCCGGTGCAACAAACTGATAAGATCACCTAACACTGTGTTGTAATCCGGGGAAAACTGCGCCAAATCACTCACCGTTGCCAGCATATCTTTAGCATTCTGTGCGACCAGACTGTCCAGTAACCGGTAAACCAGCCGCTGATCAATCGTCCCCAACATCGAGCGGGCATCGGCTTCATTAATTTCACCGGCACCAAAAGCAATCGCCTGATCAGTCAGACTCATCGCATCACGCATCGAACCATCAGCAGAACGGGCCAGCAACCACAGCGCAGGCTCTTCAAATTTAATCGCTTCCTGAGTCAGGACATGCTGCAAATGATCAACGATCCGCTCCGGGATCATATTCTTCAGATTAAACTGCAAACAACGGGACAGAATGGTCACCGGCAGCTTCTGCGGATCGGTAGTCGCTAACAGAAATTTAACGTGCGGAGGCGGTTCTTCCAGTGTTTTCAGCAACGCATTGAAAGAATGCGTCGACAACATGTGCACCTCATCGATGAGGTAAACCTTATAACGGCCATGAGTTGGCGCGTACTGGACGTTTTCCAGCAATTCCCGGGTATCTTCAACCTTGGTTCGCGACGCAGCATCCACCTCGATCAGATCAACAAAACGTCCTTCGCTGATTTCCTGACAGGGTGCACATTCGCCACAGGGAGTAGAAGAAACACCGTTGGCACAGTTCAGCGATTTGGCAAACAACCGCGCGATCGAGGTTTTGCCCACCCCGCGGGTGCCAGTGAAGAGATAAGCATGGTGCAACCGGTCATCGTCGAGAGCGTTTACCAGTGCTTTGAGCACATGCTCCTGGCCAACCATTTCCTGGAATGTAGCAGGGCGCCATTTTCGCGCCAGAACCTGATAGCTCATGATATGAAGATTCTTATCCGGTAGGCCCGTTACAGGCCTAAGTTAAAGCGGTATACAGAAATTAGCTCACATGCTAACGATAACCGCCTAACAGTGCCAGCTTAAGCCCGGGAATATTCAGCAAATTTTTCCTTCAGGCGAAAGATTTTCAAAACTCAGTCGCGGAAAATCACTTCTGCCAGTTTATGCAGTTTCAACTGACTTTGCTTGCTCTTCAGCTACAGAATTATCGGTCAGGACAGCTATCTCAGCCCTGTCCCGGCCATTCTGCTTAGCAAGATACAGCGCCTCATCCGCAATCCGGATAACATCTTCCATGGTAGCCGCATGATGCGGATATACAGCAATACCAATTGAGGTCGTGACCGTTCCCAGAGAAAGCTGATTCAGGCTCAGCTCCAGCTTGCGGATGCTCTTACAGATACGTTCAGCAATCTGAGCGGCCTGCAACTCACTGGTCGACGGACAGACGACACAGAACTCCTCACCGCCGTACCGACAGGCAATATCTTCCTGTCGCAATGAATCTTTAAGTGCCTGCGAAACCGCTTTCAGCACATGATCACCGGCATCATGCCCAAAGTTATCATTAAAGAGTTTAAAGTGATCCAGATCGATCATCATGACGGCTATATCACTGCCCGTGCGCTCTGCCCGGCTATGAGCCTGGTCAAGTGCTTCCAGCATATACCGGCGGTTAAACAATCCTGTAAGCGGATCGCGAATCGCCTGTTCACGCAAACTGTCACGCAGCTGAATATTAGCCAGAGTTAATCCAATCTGCTCTGCAATCGCATTCCACATCCCCTGATAATGATCAATTTTAAGATCCAGAGGCATAATAAAATGCAGTACCCCAATGGTTTCCCCCTGAGCAAGCAACGGAATACAGAGCGTCTGCTGATCGGGCGTTTCAACCCAGTGCCGGCAGTAAGTTTCTATCCCGTGCTCAGTTGAAAAATGCTGATGCCCCTTCCGTAGCGCCCAACACTCACTGGGAGAAAAGCGCTCGGTACCGGGCCATTCACCGCCCCAATCGGTAATCCGGTCCAGACGGTTGCGTGAAGATTTGATAATAGAAATACTGCCCCGCAGCTCAGGTAACAATTTAGGGATGACACTGTTCATCACCTCACCCGCTTCCTCAAGCGTGGAGCATGCATTCAATAACCCACCAAGGGTTTGCAGAATTGAAATCTCGATAGTCCGGGCTTCTACCCGTTTTTCTAACAACTGATGCTCAGCACTGACAGCTCTGTTCAGCACCCTGGCACCTAACAGCCCCAGGAATAGCACCACCAATAGACTGATGCCTCCGGTAAAAAACAGCGCCTCGCGAAGCTCATGCAAAGCCTCGCTTACTGAGTCCTGAGAACGGGCTACCCGGGCAATAATCGGATGGGCAAGAGAAGAGTTCTCATCCGTATAATGCGCTTCATTAGAACGCACCGCCACATACATCATACTGGTATTAAGGGTTTCACTGAAACGCTCAGACATACCTCTGCCAACCTTCAGCGCTGCCTGCACCTCAGGCCTGTCGGCATGGTTTTCCACATACCCCAGCTGATCAAAAGTAATATCGGAATCACCCAGCACCTTACCGGTTGCGTCAATATAAGTAACCCGAAAATCACCCGCATGGGCAAAGTTTTCTGCCAGACGCTGGAATGCCTGAATAATATGATCTTCATTGTGCCCGTCGTCAGCATGAGCACCTTCTGTTGACTCATCATGAGAATCCATATGCCCATCAGCCATGGACTCCAGCGCCTCAACCGTTTTTACCGACTCCAGAGAGGCCGTCGCCAACAATTTCAGTTCTTTAACATTGCGCTCAATAAGGTGAGACTGGAGATATTGCTCAATCGTAACAATGGTAAAAGTACTGACCAACAGCATAACCGCTAACGGTATCACCACGATCTTTTGCTGTGTTCTCATAGCCGTCCTCTGACTCAACAAATACTATTTCAGGGCCTTCAGCTCAGGGCTATCAGCAAAGCCTTTCTGAAAAAAGAAAGAAAATCATAAAGATAGAAAAACATTATAGACACAAAAAATGTCCTACAAGATGTCTTAAATGAAATCTAAAACCTAAAATGGTGACTATTGCCGCTAAATAAGACGCCGTACTGGGCACAAAAGAATAAAGACTGAATGGACCAACTTTTCGCAGACACTCTACTTCCTGACTTATCAATCTTTTAATAGCTTAAAGAGTGTCCAGAAAACTGATGGTGACTCACCTAAGAGAGAAATCACTCTGCTTCTAACCCGTATTTCAGCAACAACTCACTATATTGAGGCGTTTGCTTAAAAGCCGCCATCGTATCAGAGAATAATTTAGCCAGCGCTTCATGGCCCTTCTTTTTCGAAAATGCAATATAGTGACTTCTTCCTTGCGAAATATAGGGGTGCAGAACTGCAACCTGATCAGCAATTCCCATTTTTTTAAGTCAAGAACTTAATGACATCAACATGCCCTATTACAACCTGTACGCGTTCAGTCATCAGCATCATCAATAACTTTGTTTCGTTCACCACTCCACTATCTTTTGTTAAGTAAGTAGCCTGATCAAACTCCTCATCATAAGAGAAGCCCAGAACACTTCCGATTGTATAATCCTGTAACGATTTAAAGTCTCCGGAAAAATGGATTTCAGATTTGTGCTTCTTCAAAACAAAAAAAGCAACCGGCGATTCTGAAAGTAAATTATCTTCCATAAAATACGCAAAGCTCTTTCGTTCTTCAGTCTTAGCCATATAGGTAATTGCATCAGCATTACCATTTTTGAACTTTTGAACTGCACGTTTCCAGGGATAACTGTCAAAGGTAACTGAAAGATTTAAAATATTACCAACCGCTTGTATCAGTTCTATATGAATACCTTTTAACTCACCATCGACTGCCATCTCAAGTGACGGCCATGACCCGTCAGGTCTGACGACCAGCAGCTGACCAGAGAATTCATTAGCAGCACGAACATTCTGCATACAGAGAAACAAAATTAAAAACGATGTATATATCAATTTTTTCATAATTCTATTTCTGGCAATAAAATATCTGTTAAAGGTTCGTCAACTCAGTGCTATCCATTTCGCATCAGTAATTTAAACATCGGCGGTACAAAGTAAAACGATAGAATAGTCGTCAGCGCCGTTCCCCCTGCAATCGCGACAGCAAATGGTGGCCAAAAGCCACCACCCGCCAATATCAGCGGAAGAAAACCACCTATTGTTGTAATAGTGGTCGACGTAATGTGTCGTGTACAGCTCATCACTGCGGACAATATCGCCTGGGAATCGCCCTGCCTGGAATCGGGGCACGCCCTCAGTTCAGCGATAATTACGATTGCAGCATTTATCGCTAAGCCAACAACACCCAACAGTCCAATAATAACAGTAAAACCAAATGGATAATTAAATAGCCAAACAGACAATAATCCCAAGCCTGCTGCTAACCCTGCGACTGAAAAAATGATGGCACCTAATCGAAATGAATTAAAAGACAATACGATAACCAATACCATTAACGTCACAACAACAAAGATATTTCCTACGAGACTGTCTACCGATTCATCTCTTTTTGCTGCTTCACCACCGAATTCAACCCGATAACCTGGTGGGAACTGATAATGACTCAAAGCCTGTTTAAACTCATCCAACACGACCTGGGGTAACACCCCGGATTCTATATACCCCTCAACGGTATTTATCCGGATACCATTTCTACGGGTAATTCCACCACTGCTTGGCACCAGCTCAAGGTTAGACAAGTTAAGCACTGAAGCACCAACTCCGTTCTCTTGTGAAGCAACTGGAAATCTTAAATTCTCTAAATCGCTATAACTTTCTCTTTCATCATCACTTACTCTGACCCTGACAGGAATGGATTCAGTCCCTTCAATAAGGCTTCCGCCCTCCCTGCCGGTAAAGGATGACTGCAACAACCCTGCAAACTCTTTCAGATTCAACTGACTGATTTGTATTGCTTCTTCATCAACATCAACCCTGAATTGGGGAATACCGGATGGTAAGCTTTCGCGGGTATGAGTGACATGGCTGATATTTGATAATATTAACCGAACATCCTCGCCAATTTGCTTTAACCGGGTCAGGTCATTGCCGTAGATTCTTAATTCAACAGGAGCCTTGAACGGAGGCCCCTGCTCAAGCTTCCGCACCAAAACCTGAGCTTCAGGAATCTCACGACTAAGCTTCAGCTGAAGCGCTGGAATAAGCCTGTTTGCCGCCTTAAAATCTGTCGTTTTCACCATCGCCTGAGAAAAAAACGGCGCGTTTTGCTCCGATGACATCAAGTTGTAATAGAAAGACGGAAATGACGCACCAATTAACCAGTTCACCTGCTCTACGTCAGCCTCTTCAGATATCAGTTTATGGATATCCTGCGTGGTCTGTTGTGTCGCATAAATACTCGACTGTGGAGGCAAAAAGACCTGAATTTCAAACATATCCCGGTCAGATGCCGGAAAAAACTGTTCCGTCAGCTGTGAAGCACTCCAAAATCCCAGCAGAGGTAACAGCAACGCCAACACTATTGCCAGCCAGGGGTAGTTTATCGCTGCAGCCACCGAACGGGAAAACCATTTACTTACTGCCGAAATGCTGACTCCTGTCTGATACCATGCTGAACGACTGTTAACACTTGGCAAGTGAGCACTGGAGAAAGCGGCAATGATGCTGTGGGAGATAACGTACGAACCTACCAGAGAGAAAGATACAGTCAACGCAATAGCCCCAACAAACTCTCCTGTTGCACCAGGCATAAGAAATATTGGTGCAAATGCCAGTACAGTTGTCAGTGTAGAACCTAATAACGGCACCCACAGGTGCTGGATTGCCAGCATCGCGGATTCAAGTTTAGCCTTTCCCTTAAGCCGATAACTCTGAATGGTATCCACCATTACAACTGCATTATCAACCATGATACCCAGAGCGACTATAAAGCCGGTAACAGACATTTGATTGATAGGAATACCAAAATATTTCATCATTGACAGCGTTAATAACATTGTCAGAGGCAACGCCAGCGCAATCAGCAAAGCCGCCCGAATACCTAAGGTCAATAAAAGCACAAGCAGGACAAGGCTGAATCCGATGGCCAGACTTTCTGTCAACGCCATTAGCCTGCTATCAGTATAAGGTTGTTGGCTAAATAAAATATCAGCACGGATATTGCCTGGTAGCTCACTCCGAAAGTCATCCAATAAGGCAATAACAGAAGGCGTCCACTTATCGACCCGCAAACTTGACTGCATTCTTACTGCAACGATAACACCGGGCTTTCCATCGATCAGAGCCAGCTCAGAAGCAGGTGCCTTAAATGAACGCGTCACTTCGGCCACATCACCAACCCGGACAGTATGACCATTATCATCAATGGCAATGGGGACCCGCCTAACACGCTCAATCGAATCAAGGCTTGAAGCTAACTCTAAACCGTATCGTGTTTTTTCATTGACTAGCTCACCTGCCGAATTTTTAGCGTCAGCACCCTCAAGCGCCCTGGCCAGCTGAATAGCCGAATAGCCGATAGCTGATGCATCCCGGGGATCCAGTTTAACGATAATTTCTTCGTCGGGCAGACCATACTGCTCAACAAAAGATGTTCCCGATAATGTCCGGTAACGAGCTGCCAGCTCTTTGGCATATCGTCCCAGTGTAAGTAAATCCGGCTCTCCGACACCTTGCCAACTTAATGAAAAGATTGCAGTAAACGCCTCAGCACCATCACTATCCAACTCCGGTGCCATTGCTTCTTCCGGTAGCGCTGCCTTAATATCTGAAAGCTTATCACGCACTCTGGACCAGACAGGTGCCGTTTCAGTAATCCCTTCACTAAGCTCAATTCCAATAACAGAGATACCCAACCGAGATGTGGAAGTAATCAGTGTAATTTCGCTCAGTTCTCTAAGTTTATTTTCAATAACTTCCGTTACAAGCGACTCAACCCGTTTAGCACTGGCCCCCGGATAAATGGCAGAAACCGTAGCATTACGCCCCGTTATTGAAGGATCCTCAGCACGGGGTAAAGTATTTACAGCAGACAAACCACTCACCACAAGGAACGCCACCGCCAGGATCATAAGGCGGGAATTAGAAATGATATTTGCGTATGTCATAGCCATCTCCTACCGAGATACCTGGACAAACTGGCCAGGAACAACTTTGTGCAAGCCTGCGGTTATGACTTCATCACCATCAGCAATAGCCCCCTGAACATATACAGAACGATTATTTGCGAAAAGAACCTGAACTGACCTGCGTTCAACCTGTTTCTGTCTATCAATACTGTTAATGATGAAAACATTCCAGGTTCCCCGAATACCATCAGTCAAAGCCGCGCTCGGTAGCCAGAATCCTTCGGCTTCATATCGCTTTTCATAGGACAAATAAGCAAGTTCACCATCCAGAACAGCTGGTGCATGTTCCAGCAGAAAGCGCAGGCTTATGCTTCTTGAGTTAAGATCAATGTTAGAGGCACTGGAAACAAGATCTGCGGCGTACCGGGTCTCGCCGATGCGAATTTGAAAATCACCCTGGGATTCAATAGCAGCAATATCATCATTATTGATGCCGATTATCGCTTCCTTATTATCAGTAGACAGTAATGAAAATGTTGCCTGCCCCAGCCCTACAATGTCCCCCAAAGAGACAAAACGCTGACTGATAATGCCTGAATAAGGAGCCTTGATTGTCGACTTCTCTTGCTTAAGCCTGTTTGCACTTACTTCAGCATTGAGGCGCAATACTTTGGCTTTCAATGCATCTCTCTGGCTGATAAGCCGGTCAATTTCTGACTCTGAAGCAAATCCTTTCTTTTTTAGTGAGTACTGTCTCAGCAGATTGGCCTGAGTTAAATCCTGTTCTGCTTTTACTTCAGCCAACTGGGCTTCGAGTTGCTTCAACTCTGTCAGTAATAACTGCGTATCTAAACTGATTAAAAGCTGACCTTTAAACACAACCTCCCCGGCATCAACCCAAAGCTCTGACACTTTACCTGCCAACTCAAATCCCAAATTTGCCTTTTGAGCTGAGTGAACCGAACCAACATACTCATGTAAGACCGTGTAGCTATCACTCACTCTTGCAGCTTGAGCCTCAACGAAAAGTAATTCCCCCGGGTTATTAGCTGTTTCTGTGGGTTGCGAACATGCAGAAATAAGAAATGCCATCCAAACGATCAGGATGAGTTTAAATGAGCGGTCAGAAGACATTGAGATAACCTGCTAGCTGTTAGTGATGGTCAAATTAGACTGGACGGTCTAGTTTGATCAAGCATTAAACACCAACCAAACTGGACTGTCCAGTTTGATTTATGTATCGTTACTTTCATACTCTCAGAACGGCCAGCACAATAACGATGTCTAACTCCAGTGAAACAAAAAGAAATAAAATTTTAAAAGCAGCAAAAGAGCTGTTTGGTAAACAAGGATACGGCACGAGTATGGAGAGCATATCCAGACTCGCGGATGTGTCAAAGCAGACGGTTTACTCACACTTTAAGAATAAAGATGTGCTGTTTGAGACTTGTATGAAGGAGAAACTCGAAGAGTATAAATCGGATACTTTAATTTTTGACCTTAACGCACCTATTGATGAAATGCTGTTTAGGTTTGGCAAAAGATTCCATCAAACCCTCCTCGAACCGGGAGCACAGCACACCTACCGTAATGCTATTAGTCAAATTGATGCTCACCCTGAATTTGCCGCCACCTATCTGGAGCTTGGCCCCAAAGAAACACTGAATACTTTAGCAAGTTACCTTGATGCTAAAGCGAAGGAAGGCATAATCAACCTTGATCATTCGGGCAGCGACACCGCAATACAGCTTCTCCTTATGCTCCATGGAAAAGCGGTATACTGGCTCTATCTTGGTGAAGATATACAAGAGTCTGAAGAACAGCAGAATAGCTACCTGAAAAATTGCGTTGACATGTTTTTAAATCACTTACGTACGTAGATGGACTTCCTTCATTTCGACGGATACTCATCGGAGTAATGTCATCTGTTCTTAACCAGGTATCCGAAAACCGGAGTAAAACCAGGTCACGAAGATGTAAAGGAAATGCGTCGCGGGAATAGCAAGTTTTGCCACGTAGGGCGATGAAGGGGTGGGAGTTCTTAGTTAATAGCTGTTGTACCAGTTTATGTACCATTTCCCGAATGCCTCAAAGGGCTACACAACCCTTTGAAAACATTGAGAAAAAAATTGAGAGTTCACCGATAAGCCGGGTTCTGTCGTGGACAATCATTCATCTAGGACCTGCGTCGCCACAGGCCTCAAGCGACCTACCCGAATCCAGTGCGGATCACACCTTAAAGGATTCCTATTTGGTCTTGCTCCGACACTCTCAACGCCTTCTGATGGGGCATACAGCGTTATTTGTATGAAAAGCACTGTACCAGTTTATGTACCAGATAAGAATATAGAATTCCTGATCACCCTCAAACCAAATTAGTATTTAAAAATAGTTGAGAAAGAGATTAATCGGGCTGTACTATGACGTGCTACACGGACAATAAAAAACTAAAGCAAGTATTCAGGAAGACAGCTGCAAAGGAACTGTATGACGGCACAAGAAAAGCTATCAGAAGACCTGCTACATCAAAAATTCCCTTCTTTAAGCAACTCTTTTTTCAAGTATCTGAAGTTTTTACTCCTGTGGCTGATAGGACTATCCCCTTTGGCAGGCTATATCGTAGGCACATATTATTATGAGCGAAACCTACAGATATTCGGTGTTGATCCAAGCCTATTTCCGCTCTCACCCCAGGAAACTTATGTAAAAGCTCACCTAGTAGCATCCCTATACATATCTGACGTGATGTTAGTTCTTGGCCCGTTGCTCGATTCGTTTTTCTATAACTTTGGCTGGGCATGGTGCGTTGTAGCAATGATCGCATTATGGGTTAGCTTCAATACTATCTCTAGAACATCTGAGAAACACAAAGCATCGGCAATAGAATGGGTAGAGCATCAGGTTACGAAACTTCACTGGCGTAACAATTACCTAACCCTATCAGCAGGCCTTGTCGGCGGGAGCGTTTATCTACTCTTACTACTAGTAACTTCAGTGATGATGGCAGGACTTATCTGGTTATTCTTAATTACTTCTGGTTACAGCAAAGCAGAGCATTACGCTATGTCACAAAGAGATAAATACCTCGAAAAAGGATGCAGCGTTATTGAAGATGGCTTCAGCATCTGTAGCACCCTCAAAACCCAAGCAGGAACTATCGTTCACGAAGGGGTATTGGTAACACAGTCACCTAAGTTTTTAGCTTTCTTTAAGAAAGATGGTACTTATATCATTCAGCGCCCGAATCAGTCCGTGATATACAAAAGTTTTCTACCGCAAAACACTGAAGCACTATCAAAGAAAAACAAAGAAAAACTCACCTCCTCCTCTTCATAACCAGACAATAATCTACTCAAGCATGACTAAGAAAAAAACAACGGTTAAAGGCCCCAAAAGAATCCCTGATTCTAATAAAGAGAATACAAGATTTCGCAATATTGCCCTTCCCGCATTCTTAGGAGCAGTTTTAGGAAGTTTTCTAGTTCCAGGCATTGGAGGTGTAGCACTAGGAGGCGCGATTGGTAGTGTGATCGGATCAACATCAAAAAAGGACAAAAAGATGGCAAAAGTACCAGTATTTTATAGCTTTCACTTTGATAATGATGTGATGAGAGTACAGCAAATACGAAACATAGGAAGCATTGAGGGCAACCCTCCTACGACTCCAAACGAATGGGAACAGCTTAAACGAACGGGAGCCAAAGCTGTTGAGAATTGGATCGACCAAAACATGAAATACAAACGCTGTATTGTTGTTCTAATTGGAAGTCATACTGCAGAAAGGCCATGGGTAAAACACGAAATAATTAAAGCTTGGAATAGCGGAAAAGCTCTTTTGGGTATACATATCCATAACCTTAAATGCCCTAGAACAGGCACCAGTAAAAAGGGGAAAAACCCCTTCGACCAGGTTACATTTAAAGATGGTACAAAGCTATCAAGCGTAATACCCTGCTATGATCCAAACTCAACTAGAGCTTACAATGAAATATCAGAGAACCTAAGTGCCTGGATAAATCACGCTATACAAAATAAGGCAAACTAGTATGGAAAATGGGCTTAAAGATATCAATCCTGACTCTGCATCGATTCAAACGCATCTTGGCATTCTGCAAAACGTTATACAGCGCATGTCATCTAACAGCTCAGCCTGTAAGGCGTGGTGCGTAACATTAGTCTCAGCCATACTTGTTATCGTCGCCGATAAAGGAAAACCGGAATACACATATATTGCCTTTGTCCCTACTGTACTTTTTGCCGCGCTCGACGCATATTACTTAGCTTTAGAAAAAGCATTCCGTAATTCTTACAACGACTTTATTACAAAACTCCATAGCAAGAACCTAACTGAAACAGACTTATACTCAGTCATCCCTAAAGGAAACATGTCAAAGCTCCAATTCCAATCCTTCAAGTCATTCTCGGTATGGGGATTCTATGTATCCCTAACTTTATTAATCTTCATCACAAAAATCATTGCAATCTCTTAAAAACATAAGGACATACTATGAAATCAGTTTTCGCCAGCTACAAATACGAAGATAAAGCATGGAAAGAGAAAGTTACTGAATGGGCTTTAGAAGGTCGACTAGGATACAACGTAAGAATCACCGGCGAGGACAAAGATGTCAGGCAAGATGGAGAAAGAGCAATTAGGCAACACCTATCTCCCAAAGTAGAAGGCGCATCAGAAGTAATCGTATTAGTTGGAAAAGACACCCACAATAGTTCTGGGGTCGATTACGAATTAAGAAATGCCAAAAGTGCAGGAAAACGCATCATTCCTGTTCGAATTCCTAATACTACGGGCGCAGCCCCTATTCTAATTCGAAACGAGGAAATAATAGCTTTCACTCCCGAAGCTATTAGAGATGCTATCTCTAAGTAACCCTCCTAACTTACCAGATAGATAATACAACTGTAACAACAAATGATTCTCTAAGTCGCAAGCCCCTCCTACAGGAGAAACACAGCTTCCTTGGAGGGGTAAGCACTGAAGTATTTTGAAATAACTTAAAAATTAAGCTGGAGAGTGCCAATGGAGTTCTGGGCAATCCAATCCACCTAAGTTTGCACCTTAATCACTTGAATGCTTCATCAACCTCTCTTGGCTTTACAACTAATAAATTCGCTCCAATATCGTAGTAAGTATTAAACCAGCCTGATGATGTAGTTCCACTAATCACTTTAACTTTTCCATCAACCTGTCTTATTGTAAGAACAAAGCTTTTCGTATCAGCAGGCATAGAAAAAGAAATCTCTTTTGACCACATCAACTCCCCCTGCTCCTCAGGAAGAACCTCTTCTTTGTTTACAGAACAAATATCAACCCACGTAGCAACTACATTTAACGCCCCACGAGCATCCCTAGCTGGCCAAATACATGTACCGTTATTACGTACATGTCCTCGTGTTTGAAATCCGTTATCGCTAACATTAAGAGTCCCTTCAAAAGAACTTTCTTTCGAAATAACGGTAGCCTTAGCATTAACTGTGTGGACATCGATCCTACATCCTGACTCAGGACGATAAGTTCTTACAAGAACTTGATCACCGTCACAATGTTCATTCCTATAATTATTTGATTGTGAGCGCGGCTTACGCAAATCAACAGCAACTTCCCGCGTTACTTTTAAAGAAAAATCTCCCATCTTTTCTTGAATAACCATAACACCTATTGAGTATTCAAACTGTTCATCATCAGCCCAAAACTGATACCAAGCAGCAGGCTTAGTTAGTGAAAATTTCCCTGCAACCCATCCGTTATTTTCATTTGAGAATAGTGTATTTGGACAATCAAAGCGTAATGTATTTTCTAATGACGATACATTTTTACAAGATACATCACCAAAGGTTAACTCAGGTGATGCGCTATTAAGCCTAGAACCACTTAAAACTAAATTGTAGCTGTGTCGATTATTCAATATATAACTAGGACTATAATGCTTTAATAACGGCCTATCACTCACGCCAGGCAACCTAGACACCTCTGCGCCAAACCCATTAAAAATCGAGTCGATGTCGCTTAAACGCTCTTCTAAGCTACGATCACTTTCTTTCAAAACACTCGCAGCATTTTTGAACAACGCCTGCTGAGAAGAGTCTAGATCGTCAAAAACCTTACCAGTAAGTGCCCTAGCCATAACGTCAAGATTTTGAACTAGAATCTTTGCATCTGTTGCAACAGAGAATCCAACCACAGAAGATGAAGCTTCTGCTTCTGAAATAAGCTCTTCAGTATCTTCCTTTATTTGATTGATTAAACTGCTGACAACCAAAGAGCCAATGATCAACGGATCAGCTTGCAACTGCTCACGCGGCATGACTGCACCCAAAAGCAATACAACAAACAGAGCATTCTTTTTCATTACACATCCTTATATTTAAAACTGGTTGACGAAGATGCAGAGAACACTCCAGTACTCTCATGTAATTCCATAAAGGAGCAGCTCGCAGCCCCTTAATATAAAACATCATTCACGTTTGAAAACATATATGAATCTATATTAACCATACTGACTTCTTACTAAAACCAATGCCTTACCAACCAGCCAGGATAGGCTGGCCATAACACTAGCAACACTAGCAGCCAGGCTCGCTACCCGAGCAACATTAGGCTCTAGACGGCCCAATGTCACCTCTATCCATGTAAGCAATCTCATACTATGCTGCCTGATGCTGATGATTATCTTCAGCGTCATTCTTGAACAGGCCCGTCACCCACTGCCAGGCTTGCTTAAACCACATCACTATATAATTTTTCAGACTGATCACTTTAGTGAAAGCAATTTGACCCATTAACTGAACAGACACCCATACCCATTCAACATTACGAAGAACTAAGTCTTTGCCTTTGACGGCCAGAGCCAATGCCTTCCCAAACAGACCTTTAAATAACGCCACTAAACCTTTTGTCTTCAACGCGGCCAATGCAGATAGCAAAACGGTCGTCTTTGTCATCAGGAATGTGACGACGATCATAGCTAGGACAGAACCTGTCAGGGCCGTTTTCTTTACATTGGATGAGCAAAAGCTGGTCACTTTGCTCCATACATTTTTTGCTGTAACGACTAGGCGCATTACAAAGCCGGTCTTCTTTTCAGTATTCATATCGTTGTTCTCTTTAATGATTTTTTGGACTTCTTTAATGAATTTCGTGGCACATTTAGGCGTACTGCCTGAACGTTCGATGGCCTCATTAAGTAAATAGATAAACTGCTCAGGCTCAGCTTCCAGCAACGCTTTAAGCTCGGCCCTGGTATGTTCGGGATGGTTATGATGGATAAAATCAATAACCCGCTTAACGTAAATCGGTTTCATGTTTAAGCTCTTTAGCAACAGACGAGATGGTCATTCGGCTTGCACCGGTAATTGATTGAATGGCTGTATAGGTATGTGAAGTTTCAAGAAGCTTGCGGATAGAGGACCAGAGGAGTTCATTACGCCGTCTGCCCCGGTACTTAGCAGGATCTGTAGCCTTCGCTTTAGCAATCCCTTCCAGAGTTCGCTTTCGGCGTAAGTCGTAGTCTTTTCTTGCTGTAGCAGCCAAAATATCAAGCAGCATTCCGTTTACCGCTTTCAGTACAGCCTGAATAAAATCATCCCCACTATCCGATTGCTTCAGTGCTACATGACTGGTTGGCAGGTCAAGTGCCACAACGCTGACTCCCTTCGCTTCGATAAGATGCTTAAGCTGCTGCCAATCGCCACTTTTCAGACGGCTAATCCGGTCTACCGATTCGATAAGAATGATGTCGCCTTGCTGAGCGTCCTCAAGCATGCGGTTCAATTCTGGTCGATCCAGTGATGTTCCGGTGAACTTTTCAAAGTAATAAGCAGCAATCTGTTGTTGATACCGCTGAGCGAACTCCTCTATTTCGTTTTTGGCACGCATGACGTCCTGACCGACGGTACTCACACGAAGATAGGCACGGATAAATCCCATAGGCAGAATCCTTCGGTAAAGTTAGGGTTGAATTAGTGTACTGGTAAGGTTTGGGTAGGCATTCAGGGCTAAACTTTACCGATGTGGGTGGTTCGGTAGTGCTATACCCTTAGTGTACTGGTGGTTAAGGCATTCCAGCGTCTAATCGACCGATGAAAGCCCCCTTGTTGAATATGGCGTGTAATACCACTTCAAGGTACTTATACCAATAATTGCAGGCAGTATTGAATTTGAGTGGTTACTTTGGTTATTTCGGGTGCGAATAGGCTAAGCAATTGTTTTAAAAGGGTTAAAAGACAACCAACAGCCCAATCACAGTAACCCGAGGAAAGCTAAAGTGGTTACGATAGCTAAAAGCAGACTGGCGTGGTCGCGGTAACCAAAAGCAGACTGAAGTGGCGACTGCATAGAACGAAGTCAACTTGTTGATATTTAATAGGAATATGGATAAGTAACCATTAAAACCACCGTAACCATCCTTTTAGATAGCAATAACTAAAACGATAGAAAACTATTAAATTAACTTACTACTCCCTTTTAAGAAGGCTACGTTTGTCTCTCAGATTTCCTTTCTATGTAAACGTAGCCTTCACTAGACTCTCAACGTCTCGCTATTGGCCTTCAAACACTCTTTCCGTTCAGCATAATCCGGTAACACCCGTTTGTAGTGGTCAACAAAAAATTAATGGGTTCAATCAATGCAATAAAATTAAACTCAGAACGATGGCCTCCACATATTGAATTGTAGCTAAACACCATACCGCTCACAGACAACTTCACTCATCATCGACTCGACAGCACCCACTACTTTTAGGCTAGCCACTTCCATATTACTAAGCTCTTTTGCCATAAGCTCGAAGTCACCTTTACAGCCTGCTTCAATGGCCCTCCTTCCAGAATCATGAACAAGCTTATGAGGCTCTTCCATTTCTCGGTAACTACTTAAAGAGCTATACATCTCTTGACCGTCTCCTTCATAGTACCACTTGCCCATGCGACACTCGGTATGCCTATTAGGTAAATTCGAAAACGATTTAGTTTCAATTTGCCGATAAACAGCATTTTTCCAAACAACATGATCTAACTTAACAGTATCTAAAAATGCACGTACCGCAGCTACATCTATAACTTCTTGCATTCGCTTAGATCGAGTAAGTACCTGAGAAACAACGCCATCAATTTGCTCAGAGGAAACCGATACCTCAGCAGCACTGGCTTGATTAAGTTCAATCATTCCTTTTATCGATGATGTTTGTACTATCACTTTCGACACTAAAGAATCAATTTCAGTACTTGCTTCATGAGCCTTGCTAGCAAGGGTCCGAACTTCATCAGCAACCACGGCAAAGCCCCGACCTGCGTCGCCAGCTCGAGCAGCCTCTATTGCAGCATTAAGAGCCAGTAAGTTGGTTTGATCGGAAATTTCCTGAATACTTGATACCAAGCGAGTTATCGAGATAGCAGTACTATCGAGTAGCAAGACAGATTCCATACTATCCTTCGCCTGCCTATTAATGCTTTCGGCTCGGGACTCCAGTTTTGTTAAAGCATCACTAGTTTGCTCAAACATCTCACCTAATTGCTTTAAACTTTCCTGTTCAACAGATAATTCTTCTGCGCTATTAGCCAATCCAGTGCGGATTGTTTCTAGCATTACCCCGCCTTTTAATTGATTCGACATAATCTGAGAATCAGAGCCAAACGATTTTTTTATTTCTAAATACTCTTTACCTTTAACTTCAAGTTGCTGCCGTAACTCTTTTAGCTCTGCTTCATGCTGAATATGTATTTCTTCTAATTGTTTTTTTAACTGGCTATTTTCTTCGACTAAACGAGCTCTAAAAAACATACAACAACTCCAAATCAACAACAATAATACAAATAGCACATAAAGCTACATCATATTACCCCTTAACAAAACTACAAATAAAACTCAAGGTAGTCAATGGTTTCTTCAATAAAGAACATCCATAAATACCTGTACTTTATGCTAATCGAGATACTTAACTGGACCTCCTTCATTCCGAAGATGTAAAAACGCTGAGGCGTCCATATTACCGCGCAGAATATCGGCGGTTTCCGAGACGAGTTGTTGCAAAGTAAGAACTGAAGGAGATGACATAACACTGTATCCATAATTCAGGCAGACAGGATGGAGCCTGATGTAATAATCCGAGCTGGAGAGTGTATCGAAATCACCGGCCAGCGAACAGCCGGAGAGTTGCTTAAACCAGTTGAATTCGCTTACCACAGAAGAAAAATAAAAACTAGTTCAAAATCAAAGATCAACGTTGAGCTATTTTCAAACAGCCTCAATTCCTAAGATACGAATCATCCAAACACGGATAACTAACTGAGGAATTAAATTATGACAAACATTATCGAACACACTGATCTACAGACAATGACTGAAAACGAATTGACTGCTTTCATCGAAGCTTTACAACCCGTAACAGAGCATCAATTTCTGACAGAGAACGACCTTCTCTGCGACCCTTTTATGGTTGATCAAGAAGATGCACTTTACATGCTGTTACATAACACCCACGGTGAACTTACCGGTATTAAGCAGATAACTGGTGAACAAGCAGGACTCGTTAGAGGAACAGGAAATGACGATGTGGGATTCTTCCGAATAGAAGGCCACTCTCCGAAACTAACTTTAGTGACTGATGACGTTTTAATCGCCAACAAAGTCAGCCGGGCAACAGACTATAAGACAGTCATAATCGGCCTGACCAACGACCTCGCCAGCATTAAGGCACAGCTAGCTACACGTGCGAGTGAAGAGGTCATCGTATACTGCTTTGAAGATCAACTGGACCTAAGTTTGGAGTTAGTGCCCTTAGGTATTACAAGTGTAAATTGCAGTAGCACTAGCGGTCTTAAAAAACGGATTGCTTCCCAAGCCCAGCAAGCAATGCTGAGAATACCTGAAGGCTATGAACTAAAACCTGATGGTGTATATCACGCGAAAACAGGAAAAGACGGGGTTAGCCGATCTCGATGGATATGCTCTCATCTTAGGGTAACGGCGCTTACTCGCGACAATAAAAATGAATCTTGGGGCAGATATATAGAGTTACGTGATGCAGACGACAAAATTCACCGGCTCGCTATGCCAAATGAGCGTGTCCAGCTAGGAGATCTAAACCCTTTAATCAACCGGGGATTAAATATTCTCCCTACTGAAGAGTGTTACGTAGAGCGATACCTGGCAAGTGCTGCACCAGTTCAGCGAGCTCGCTGTGTTTCGAAAACAGGCTGGTACAACAAACTTTTTGTATTCCCTGAAGAGATAATCGGGAGGGACAAAGAAAAAGTTGTTTATCAACCGACTACCGTTTCGACAGCTAACTATGATAGATCAGGCACCTTAGAAGAATGGAAGAACAACGTCGCAAACCTTTGTAAAGGTAATTCACGATTGGCCTTCAGCGTTTCTGTTGCATTCGCGACAATGATGCTTCCATTACTTAACGGTGAATCAGGTGGTTTCCATTTTCGTGGACAAAGCAGCAGGGGTAAAACAACCATCCTGACACTGGCAAAAAGCGTCTTTGGAAACCCTAAGAACCTGCCTCGCTGGCGAACAACTGTTAACGGTTTAGAAGCACTTGCTGCTAACCATAACCACACCTTACTGTGTTTGGATGAATTCGGACAGTTCGCAACAAACCAACCGAAACAGGCTGGAGAAGCGATCTATATGCTCGGAAATGGAGAAGGGAAAGTTCGGGCAAAGAGCAATGGCGGAGCTCAGACAGCAGCATCCTGGCAATTATTCTACTTGTCTGCAGGTGAGTTATCTTTGGAATCAGCGCTGGCAAAAGCCAAAATGCAACCTCAGGCTGGTCAAGAAGTTCGCTTTATTGATTTACCGTTTGATGCAGGTAAGGAACTCGGCGCTTTTGATACTATTCAAGATTTCGCTGACGGCGAACAATTCGCTACAGCGGTTAAAGACAGAGCTTTAAGCTATTACGGCACTGCTGCTAACGCCTTTCTTCAAGAAGTAACACGTGAATACGATGCCACTAATCTGAAGCTTCGGGACTATATCAGAAACTTTATGGACCGGCTGGAATTAGTGAATGTTGATCCTCAGGTCCAACGAGTTGCACAAAGATTTGCGCAAGTAGCCGCCTCAGGAGAGCTCGCAAGCGAATTAGGTATTACCGGATGGGATAAAGACGAAGCGAACAATGCCGCTATTGCCTGCTTCAAGACCTGGATCGATGCCCGTGGTGGTGACGGTTCACAGGAAGAAAGAATCGCACTGGAGAGGGTCAACCAAATGCTACTTCAATATGAACGATCACGATTTAACAGTGAAGATCAAGAAGCGGTTCGCACCAGCCAAGTATGGGGAAGCGTGGACAAGGAATTCTTTTTTATCTATCCAGAAATCTTTAAGAAGGAAATCTGTGCGGACCTAGATCCTAGAACGGTTGAAAGAGTGCTTAAGGACCACGGTTTCCTGCATCCAAGCAAGAAGCGTCCAACCATACAGAAGAAGTATCACGGCAAGTCAAAATGGGTATATAAAATCAGCAAGAATATTCACGGATTGAATGAAACTACAGCTGATGTTGAAACCCCAATAGAGAGTGATGAAAATGCTAAACTAGCAGCATAATCCTAACTAAAGCGAGGGGGGAGCAATCTTAATCTCCCCTCCTACAAACAAGACATTACAGTAAGCATGAGCCTGAACGAACAAGAAATATTTAATCACGAAGTCTGGAGAGTTTTTGAGTGCTTACGTGAGTTTAAAAAAGCTCACCAAAGGAACTTTTTTTCACTATCCAATGAAGCTTTCATTCAGAAATACAATGCTATACAAGAAAGTGAAAGCAACCAAATCATTGAACTATTTGAGGCAGCAGCAGAAGCTAAAGCCAAAAACCTCGATATACCTAAAGAACTGTCGTACTTAATGATTGAGTATTTCACTAGACAGTTCAGCAAATCACAAGAACCTGACTATATCGATAGGGCATTAAAGCACGATCAATCTTCCGACAGGGTTCGTACGATAGAACGATATCTTAGGATCATAGATGAAATCATTGAGGGTTTTGATAATAGTAAGGAAAACCCAACCACTAGAACAAATCTAAACCTTACAGAAATACTTGAAGGCAGAGTCATTTATAAGCTTTCAGCATACGAGTTTGGTTATCTACTAGCAAAAGAGAAAGAAAAATTATATGACTCTGATGTACAACGCTACTTCGTTTTTTACTTGAGTAGCAGTCTATCGAAAGTAAAGAAAATTTACTCAGACTATCGACTGAGTGGTTACGTGAAAGAAATTAGGGCAGAACAAAACGGAACGTTGTGCTAAAAAGCATGAGAACAGGCTTGCTTTTCGGAGTCTGTTCGCCGCTCACTTCCCGCCAAATAGGAAATTCGGATAAGTACCATCGGACAAACAGGAGGCTCAGATAAATAACTGCCCAAAGCTTCTGGTTACAGTGATTACTTGGGTTACGAACGACTAACACATTGTATATAAAGTATTTTTACAACCTAACGGCAGTAATAGCAGCAATTTAAAGTTGGTTACAGTAACCAAAGTCCCCCTGTAATTGAGCAGTAACATAAGCTATAGAAGACTATCAATTTACGTTACTGCCCTACTACTTCAGCTTAAAAGGCTACGTTTGAGTCTCAGATTACCTGTCTATGTAAACGTAGCCTTCACCTGAGGCCATCAGATTAAACGCTGTATTCACTTTCAGACAATTGCTGCGCGCCTACAGCCTCAGTGACTGAAGCCAACCAAGAGTCATACAAACTTTTGACGGCAGGTAAGCTCAGGGTCACCAAGCCCTTCAATCCTTCCTCCAATGTTTCTGCAAACTCGTTCAGCCTTGTTAATCCGGACTTATTTCGCCACTTGGACAGCTTAGCCCGCTGTGACGGACTTAGAGGCTCACCACCTGACTGAGGCCTTCCAGCTGGCTTATTCACGAACTCAGAGACTACCTGTGGATCATCCAGATACATCACCTTGGCCACTAAAGCCTCCCTCTCCTCTTCACCCCACTCTGCTTCAACACGGCTCAGAAAGTAGTCAATACTGGCCTTATCTGGAAACACTAAGGTTCCGGTACTACTGCTGTCCGATTCACGTAAGAAACAGCGAAACGCATTCTGCATATGGACATTATGCTCACGCCAGCGGGTCATCTCTTCTACCGTAATACCCAGGCACTCCATGAGAGCTGATTCAACCGGTGAAGGCTTGAGGCTGTAAAGCATGATGACTGTATCAAACCTCTTCAGGTCATTCCTACCATGAGTCATAGGGTTCAGGTCATCTATTTCATAACCCTGCTCCTTCAGGTACGTGATACCATCGCCATTATCTCTGCTTGAGTTATTGAGCAGCCAGATTGCATTGAAGAGGTCGCACTGATCACTGATAGCCCGGGCAATATGGTTCGAGAGGTCTGGCCTGGTATCCAGCTTATGTTTGCTGAATGTCTGATCTGTAATGCCTATGATCCGCTCTACACGGCTGGCGATCCCCCCTTCATGCCGGGAAGAGATCCTTTCCACGTCAAGAGTAACGCCTTGTGTGCGACACAGAAGCAGTGCTAGCAGGCTATTCTCACAGTCATCCGAAAGCATACGTACGGAACTAAAACCACTGAAAGTGCCTGCATCAAAGACTTCACAGATACGGACTTTAGGCTTTTCTGACACCAGTAGATTCTTCGAATCATCACCATCCCTCGCGATCACCCGACAACCAATACCTTTTTCTATATACAGAAACTTGGTGTTGTTCCTGCTTTTCAGCACATTGTCGATCAGCTTCCAGTATGAACTCGTCTCCATATTTCGCTTATTAGATTCATCCCGACGGAAGCGTGCACCATCTGGACTAAGCCCACTTAGCTTTACAACATAGTGTGTCGAATACTCCCGAGCGTCCGTGTAAAAGAACTTCAAATACTCATTCAGATTCTCGACGCTCATAGGCTGCTGATGGATTCGATAAGCGTCTGGAACCTCATCGATCACCAAGTTCGCATAAAGGCCTTCTAGCTCAAAATTCAACATGCTCAGCCCCTTATGGGTAATAAAGACAACCCAGTTCTTGTCTTCTGAATCATCCGCACGGTATTCCTCAATCACCCGGTCAAATAAGGATGCAATTCCATCTTCAGATTCATTGCTGTTTACCCGACGGATGGTCGGCATAGTTAACTCGTCATCACCCTGGCAAATATCTCGAATCATAGTGAAACGGCTATCATCCTGCCCCATCGCCTGCTTGTTGTGGACGGCATAAACCGTAAGGCCGGTGCGGCGAATGACCCTCAGGCATTCGTGATATGACTTACCAGTTCCTGGAGGGGCCGAGACAAGCGTCATACTGAAGTTACTATCACCCAACAAAGGCTCTCGATCACGTTCAATGATCGCGACAGCGCGCTCCAGGAAGCGTTTAGTCGCCTCTACTCCCTCTGCCTGGCGCATCTCATCAATGTCTTTATGATCCGAACAGAAGATAGCCTCTAAGCCTGATTGCTCAGCACTTAAGCGGCCCGCGTCATCATTGTCACCGATAAGAATAAGCTCAGGTAAAACCGCAGCAATGTGCTTAATGTTTCCAGCATTTAAACCGACAGCTACTGGACGGTTGAGAGCCATGTTTGCACTAACTGCATCAGCAAGACCTTCAACAATAAACTCAGGCTCTCCATCACCAACAACTGCATAAACGCCTTTCATTGCGCCAGGTTCCCTGATGATATTGAACTTGTCTTGTGGCTTACCATTGAAGTCCAGTTTCTCTGGCGTGATAACCTGGTATGCATTTTCGCTTAACTGGTAAATCAGAAGATCCATTGGCTTTCTTGAATCAAATAAAGGGGCTGTGGCCACTCGATACTCCAAACTCACATCATCACTGGAAATTCCCTTAGCCAATAGATAAGGGTGGTCTTGTTTGACACCTTGGGCATATGCCTTTTCGATACGTTGAAAGTACTCCAGACTTCTCTGTTGTTTTCGCGCTTGCTCTGCTTTGCGCCGAGCTCTGATCATCTGCAGACGTTCATCAAGTGCCTCATAGTCAAATCCCTCAACGCTTTCAAACCCGCTTTCGTAATCTGCAAAGAAGAAACCTGCTGCTACGTTATGACCTGATATATCCCAAGCAACACTGTTTAACCGAAATTCTTTAGCGTTTCTATAAACATGAACAACAGGTCTGTCATAGATATCATGAAGTTGCTCGTGTTCTCCTTCATTCAGAGTCATAACAATTTCTAGAATCTCTTCAGCAGTTTCTTGAATTTCTGCATCATCCACAGTGGTTTGCAGGTCAATCAGCAGTTGTTCGTTCGTCAGTAAGTTCATCATTAATCAATTCCTTTGATTTAGTAGTAGCCATCACATCCAGCGTGGCCAAGAGGTGTTTAGAGTAAGAAAGGCCGAGTCTCTCAGCCTCCTGTGCGAGATGCCGTACGACATCTGAGGGTAAGTTAACTGTCATTTCGAGCATTCACGTATTCCTTCAGTAATCTCATGACTATCCGTGCCATGGAACATTGATGATGGAATGTAGTGGTCAACTAATTCCGGACAGTAAGTTAAGCTTTTCTTCTGCTCGCGTTGGAGTTAACCCGTTGTTGTATT
>CAKZPE010000058.1 GCA_937138495.1 uncultured Oceanospirillaceae bacterium | reverse complement strand
GACATTGGTGGCACCGGTATCCAGCAGAAACACCACGGGCTGCTGGTTAATCAGCCCCGGCGCAATGTAATGCCCCTGTTTGTTTCGGGTCAGAACCACAGGTTTTCCGGCCTGCTGCTGGCTGTTTAAATCTTTATTCGGATTGTATTGGGATTCAATCACATCCCCAAATACAAGATAAAGCACCCCCAGCAGGCAGATCCAGCTGAGATAAGAAAACGATTTAGCCAGCCCTTTGGGCAGGCTATCCTGATCAGTCATAGTCATTCCGTTGGTGATTGCGACGCTTTAAATACTTTCATATTACTATAGCCCGCCGTGCCCGCAACTGTTTGATAGTTAAAGGTGCTGCTTATATGAGCAGGCCCGGATAAGGAAAAACACAGGGATATGACAAGCGGCAGTTGCATCCTGAACGAAGGCTGTTATACTGCGCGCCGTACCTCATTCGAGGTGGCCACTTACCCGGCGACTGTGGGTAAAGTCGGTCTGTTATGGCGGTCCTGTTGGTCCTCCCGCAATGATAAGTCGTGAATCTGGTCAGGCCCGGAAGGGAGCAGCCACAGCGATGGATTCATGTGCCGGGATGTGGCTGGTGGGACCGCCCCCAATTTCTTTGTTTTGTTTCTGATCTTTTTTAAAGCTATCTCACAAGCAGAAATGCTCTGTGGCTGTTTTCGTGCGTCTGAAAGAAAGGCCGGGAGCAGGCTCTCCAGACAAGCAGACGATGGATTCATGTGCCGAAATGTGGCTGGTTCTTACTTAATAGCTCCGCCCCCAATTTCTTTGTTTTGTTTCAAAGCTATCTCACAAGCAGAAATGCTCTGTGGTTGTTTTCGTGCGTCTGAAAGAAAGGCCGGGGCAGGCCCTTCAGGTTTTCCGGATGAATAGGTGACAGATTCATGTACTGGCAGAGTGTAAAGGGTCGTTTATCTTTATTTCTGTGCAAACAACATATCAGCCAGAAATTTTAGTAAATTGCTGCATTTTTTTGCAGTAGATTATCAGTCAATCAGTGACAGTTTAATATCTTGTTCTTTTTCTTCATTATATTTTAAAACAAATTTCATTAAATCATCGCCGGGTACCGGCTTCGAGTAATGATATCCCTGAGCTATATCGCATTTTATGCCAGAAAGCATCTCTTCTATGTATTTGTTTTCAATGCCTTCGGCAATTACTAAACAGCCCAGTTTACTTGCCAGCTTGATTGTAGACTCTGTTATCGCTTCACTGGTTGCGTTTACATCCATATCCATTACAAATGATTTATCAATTTTTACAGCATGAACAGGGATGTCTTTTAAATATGTAAGAGATCCCATGCCAGTGCCAAAGTCATCAATGGAGCAATTAACACCAATATTTTTTAGTACAAAGAGAATCTTTGAAAGATGTTTTATATCTACAGTGTTTTCAATCTCTGTCAGCTCAATTTCAATTTGATTGTTTATTAGTGAACCATTTTTGAATAATGAAACCAGATAGTTAGAAAATGTTTCATCGGCAAGGTCATATGGGGATACATTTATAGCTACTTTAATATTTAAACCTTGCTCTGACCACTTGTTTATTTGATGTAATGCCATGTCTACAATATTAATTGAAAACTTTTTAGCAATAGAGCTGGTTTCAATTAAATGTATGAACTGGTCGGGATAAAGAATCCCTTTTTTGGGGTGGTTCCACCTTACCAGGGCTTCAACACCGACAATTTCTTTGGTCGTCAGGGATACTTTAGGCTGGTAATAGAGAATAAACTCTTCATTATCGATAGCTTCGTCAAGGTCCTGATTAAGCTCGCTATTCAAATGTATGCTTTTGTCATCAAGGTCTGTATAGGTAACCGTTTTATGTCTGGATGTCTGTGCTTTTGTTAATGCATAGAATGCACCATTAATAATTTCATTCGGTGAATAAAAGTCATCACTAAACTGATTAATGCCTAAACTAAAAACAGGTGCGAATTTAACTCTCCCGACATTAACGGTTTCTCTGGGGAAGTGATATAAAAAGTCTTTGATTTCTTTTATTTTAAAATCATCATAAATAAACAGGAAATAAAATATGTCACGGTTATACGCACCAATAGTACAGTCATTAATATTGCTTTGAAAAATATCTGCAATTTTAGATACTGTTATTTCACGCAACTCAATGCCGTGTAAAAATTGCAGGGAGTTTATATTGTCAACTGAGACGAAAGCTAAACAGTATTGCCTGACCTCATCATTGAAGTCATTAATATTATAAAGTTTATCGATTAGATTTTTTTCATTTGGAAGTTTTGTGATCCGGTCATACAGTACATGGAATTTTAAAGATTTTTGATACTTGGTGATAAGTTTTGACAGCACCAGGGCTATACCAAAAGATGACCATATGCCCAGCCAGATAACAACAAAAGCAGATGTTAGCATCCGGGGTATAACATATTCTTTAGCCAGGTTTTTTAAATTATATTTCTGTATAACTAATATGTCGCCATACTTGACGCTATGGTGGATCATCCAGTTATATTCTTCACCGTCACATTCAACCATGCAGTATTCGTTGTCACACATTTCCCCATGGCTGGTAATATAATTATGATCAACATCCTGAGTTTTAATGAGCGATATTATTTTTCTGAGATGATCTTCTTCAAAGTCAGATGATGAGATTACTTCTTCACCATTAAGCATATAAATGACAGCGGCTTCATTTTTTGTATGTAAATGGTCTGCAATATTGATATGTTCTGAAGTTGCTTCATTCGACAGAGGTTTAATGGCTTCCAGCGTTTCAACAACATGTTCGGCATTTTCATGCAACTGACTGCCTTCGGCTTGTTTGCCAAAATCAACAGCAGAGTCATAGCCCTCTATGACAAACAGTGAGCTGATAACAATTGTGATAATCAAAAATCCCAGAAAAATTCTTTTTCTGAGTGTTTTCTCTACTTCTTTATCATCATATATTTTGCTTATATCCGACAGAAAACTCATCCATCATCCTTAGTCGATACCCCAAGAAGATCATACATAAAGCACCAGCAAATTAAGCTGGAAATGACATTTACAATGCCAAAAATTAAACAAAAATAGCTGAGCACAGTGCCTGGTACCACATCTAAAAATGGCCAGCTCATCAGTACCAGAGCTAACCCAAAGAAGGTTCTCAGGCTACGGTCCAATATACTCATGTTTCTGGTCATAAACTCTCCGGAAGTTGTTTCCTGTTAACATTAGTACATAAACGCTGTGTGTACATATATTTTAATCGTGCTAAATACTCAAAATGGTGTTAAATCAATAAGTTGTAGTGTTTTTTTATAAAATAAGAACGTTGTTTATGAAACGTTAAGCTTGCTTTGCCTACTATGCCCGGAAGAGAAATCTCTCTTGTTGCTGATTCGCTTTTGCCTGCCTTATTACCGCCATCTGAAGTCCATGAATTTCTGAAGTTTTCCCTGCTACGGTCACTTTCTCACTGTTGTTTTCAACCGTGGGGGCTATGTTGGGTATGAATACGGTTTTAATCATTCATGATCATGCATTTTTTTGTGGATGGCCTGGTGTTATCGCTGTCGCAGGTATCTGAAGGTATGAGGATTGACTGTGTGGCTGATCTGCCAAACCTCAGAGCGCTTCTACAGGTAAAATCAGTTGATCAGATTATTCTTGATCTGGATTTTAAAAGGGCCAACGCTGTGATGCACCAGCCATGATTGAAGCCCTGAAGTACAGTGCGCCGGTTGGCTGAATATGTGAACCCTGAGTGGGTACGTTGCGTGATGGAGGCCACTGCAACGTTACCGCAGTGCCCCATTGCTATTGTATCAGGCAGTTGACGATCGCCTGAGTGAGTGTCAGAAGGCAATGCGGGTGTTATGGGTGAACGGGTTCGCAATCATGATACCAGTGTGTCGTTGTGGATCACGCAGGATTCGGTTTATCGGTGGGCTTTTACATTACTTCTGCTATGCATTTCCTTGCTATTTGTCTGGCTTTACTTCGGCTTATCTGGTCGCCTTCCGATGATCCTGTTGCGGATTTTTCAGCGCACTCGGTTTGCTTAAATTGGATACTGATATGTGTTTCAGGTGGTACATTTCGCTTGCCAGGGTATTCCGGACAGAGTGCAGGATAACGTCAGTAATCATAATGTATTTACTGAAACCTGATCCTCTGAAAGCTACGTATGGCGGTTTTCTTGATCATTCTGCAATGATTTGCCGTGAATCTGCTCAGCCCGGAAGGGAGCAGACTCTTCCGACAGGCAGACGATGAACTTACGTGCCGGGATGCTTTGTAGCAGGCTGGAGGAGTTGTTCCGGTTCAGCCAGTGAGACGCTGAGACGCTCGTGGATCACCTGAGCTGATTTAGACAGGGGGTCGTGTTTACGGGTAATGATGTAAACCTGTCGTTCGACGACAGGGTCGGTGAGTTCCCGGAACACCAGTCCCGGTTCACTGAGGCGGGGCATGGCTAGCTTTGGCAGTGCGGTAATGGCCAGCCCGGCTTCGATAATGCCGGCCAGGGCGACAATGGTAAGTACTTCAAAGTCCGGTGAGTAGACGGATTGCGGTAATCCCTCTGTGGCATTCAGTAGCGCATTGACCCCGGTATCGTGAGACATTGCAGCAAAGGAGTATTTTTCAAGTTTGCTCCACGGCAGAGGCGATGTGCCTTTTGCCAGTGGATGATCCGGCAGCAGAATCGCGCCTAAGCGGTCCCGGAAGAGAGGGGTATACTCCAGTTCTGAGCGTTCTTCCCACTGATTGCTGATGCCAAAGTCCACTTCATTATTTAACACCTGACGCTGCACTCCCCGGGCATTGTCATCACGCAGGTTTAGCTTGATTGAATCGTGCTTTTGCCGGAACTCGTCGATTACCCGGGGCAGTAATCGAATCGCGATTGACGGCAGAACGGCAATGTCGACCATGCCGCTGCGCCTTTTAGCATTTGCATGCAGAGCGAGAATGGCCCGTTCAAAGTCGTCGATCAGCCGTTCAGCGGTAGGCAGGAATTCCTTTCCGTCCGTCGTCAGGGTGACTTTACGGGTGGTGCGCTGAAACAGGTCGATACCGATCAGTGATTCCAGCTGATGGATGGTATTGGTCAGGGCGGGTTGTGATATTGCCAGCTTGTCGGCCGCCCGGGTAAAGTTCTCGGTATGGGCGACTTCAATAAATGCCCTCAGATGCCTGAGGTTTAATGCCCGACTGATATTGCTCGCCATATTCCACTTCTTTTATCACTTTTAATCAGCCTTTTACGGCAGGCTGTCATTCTGATAACAGACTGTAGCACTGATGCCAGACTGTGAATATGCAATATATCGTCATTAAAACAGCTTTATTCAGGCAGCAATCAACCGCGCGGTGCGGCCAGAAAAGAACAGGTAACGGTCAGTGATCTGTTATCGGATAACTGGCCGTTCCTGCATGCGGCAGCATAACGCTGCCGCTGTCTTGCCTGATGTATTCAGCGACCTCCAGCTTCCAGTTGGGATTGTCGGGTGTTTTCAACCAGTACGGCCGAGCCGATACGGTTGATTTCTGCCCATAGCGCTTCATTCACATTGATACCCTGTTCAACGCTCTGGTTTTTATTGTCTGCGATCTGCGCCGGGCTGATATGGCGGGCATCAATGTTCCCCCGGGATTTTTGCAACGAGGTGGTCAGGTCGACCCTTGAGCTGCAGATGATGGTCAGTGCTTTTACATCGGTATTGGCTGGCAGGCTGGTGATTGCCTCACTGTAACTGGGATAGCGCTCATCTGCCCGGATGGCAGCACTGTGCTCGGTGACGGTTTCGTTTCCACTTTGCCAGTAAGCTGCTACGCTGATGCCACGGCGGCCACAGTCGGTCAGTGCTTTGAGGATAAACATCCGGTTATGGCAGTTGTGTACGGTGATTGTTGCGATGCCGTTTTCCAGTGCTTTGGCGTGTGCCAGGTCAACCGAGGCGGCAATACAGTTCAGGGAGCTTCGGTCGTGGCTGTCGATAATGGCCGAGGTACTGTCTTCATAGACCACAGTGCTCAGAGGACGGTCACAGAACTGAGTAATGTACGGAAGCGCCTGTTCCAGTTCGTTTAAGCCATTAAGGCCGTGTTTTTCCAGCCACAGCACCATGTTGGCGGCGTCTTCATAGTTACCGACAAAATAGCCACAGGCTTCGAAGCACCGGCGTAAAGCAGCTTTCAGTTCGTTCATTGAGATATGCATAGTGTTTTCCTTCATCACGGGCTTTACTGCTTAGGTGCCAGAGGCATGAACCAGTCATCATTAAAGGGCTGGCCGATATCTTCCAGCAGCGGGGCGCCCTGGAACATGGTGTTTCGGACCCACAAGCGTGAGCGGGGATCAAATTTACCGACGCCGAAAAATGCCAGTTTGCAGCGCAGTAAATGCATTGGCAGTACGTTACGGTCCAGCAGGTTGGCCTGAATATCGCCGTAGACGCAGCGGTTCATACTTTGGATACGGCGTACAATGCCCCGCATTTTAGGGCGGGCGACCATGAAGCGTGCTGTGTTGTGTGTGCCATTATCCCCCATATATTCGCAGAGCTGGTTGTAGCATTTGCGCACGGCATACCCGACACCCAGTGCCATCTGTTTCTGCCTGGCTTCTTTGTCTGCAATGCTGCCCAGTCGGGGTTCCATTTTTTCTTCTGATCGGTACCAGCAGGTTTCGAGCGCGCCGTCTTTATCGAAATCAGTGCTGAGTGCCCAGCTATAACGGGTCTCTATTACGTCCTTCAGTTGTTGCAGGGGCATGACCGGATCCAAATCGAGAAATTCTTCGGCGTTTTGATAATCCTCCAGATCATCCACCAGATCGGGGTACAGCTCGAGCAGTACCGATACCAGTAATTCCTGACATTCAAGAGAGCAGTTCTCTTCGCTCCAGTTCAGCAGTTCATCCCAGCTGGTAACGGAGGCTGAGGTCTGGGTGTGCAGTGCTGCCAGATCTTTAAGCAGTTGTTCGTTATTGGCGGTTTGCCACTGATCTTCAGTGTAGGTGTCGCGGGTGTACTGGGCGCAACGGGTGATCAGTGCATTGAGTTGCTGTCGAATGCTGTCGTTGATCCTTCCCAGTACGCGTACGCGTGCCAGTGCCAGCTCGCGCATCTCGATCCACTGATTCAGCAATAACGGGTGGTTGACCATATAGGGAGCCATCCCCAGGCCTGTTGAGTTGCCAATACCGAAAAAGCGTTTGATTTCAGCGGCCATGGGTTGGAAGTTGTCCGGTGATTTATGGTGTGCAATATGTTCAACCTGCAGCAGGCTGAAATTGCGCAACATCAGGCAGACGAACATTTCACCGGCGAACGGACGGGCGAAATCTTTGTGCTTGGTGCGTACTTTTTCCCAGTCAGCCATGCCCAGTTTACCGCTGCCGTACACGGCGGTAGTGCGGTACAGATAGCCGACTTTAGCGATTTTATCTGTTGCCGGCTGTTCACCTTTTGCTAACTGGTCGACAACATAGTCAAAATTTCGGGCGCTGCGGTTAGCGCGGGAGAGAACGAATACGCGGGCGTCTACCCGTCCGGCTTCCTGTTTGGGGACATTCTCACGCAGTTTCTGCAGGTAGATATCATCCACCTGACCTTCGACCAGTGCCATGGTCAGGTCCCATTGGGTGGCGATAACACGGTCGTTGCGTTCTTCCGGAGAGAGATAGTCTGAAAACAGGACAAAACTGAACAGGCCGTGAGGGGCCTGAACTTCGTATACAACGGTGCCATAGCCGTCGGCGTCCAGTTCAAAGCGACTGGGCTCAATCTGCCAGCGCTCGCGCATAATGTGTCGCACGGTGGTGCGCATGAAACTCAGGCGGCTCTGGTGCAGGGCGCCTAAGCGTTCCAGATCCATCACCTGGCTGGCAGGACGAAGCGGCAGAGCATTTTTACCTTTCAGCGAGGTCTGGATAACTGCTGGCGTTGTCATTGTGTTTGTTCCTTATAGCTGAGCGTATTTACAAAAGGCCGCCATACAGGCCGACAGCAAACCGGTGTGAAAATTCGCCTGCGCAAGGTGTGTTGCAGAAGAGAATCATCGTCATCCGTGCCGGAGAAATAATTATCCCAAATGAATAGGTATACAAATTGAAAGGTTATATGGATTAATAATTACAGGTTATTAATACAGGTTTATCTATCAGTTTTTATGAGGCGCATGGTTAGCTCCGAAGGCTGTATTTACGCCTGCCTGGCTGTATTGGCGAATGCAAGCGGGGACAAACGCAAAGGTGACCGTGATAAAAAGTCGTAAAGATGCTCCGCGCTGTTAAATGGCTGACAGCGCGATACCTGTATATCGCATGCAATTTTATGCCGGCTTTCGGGTAAGGGCCGTTTAAGAATTCCTTAAGTTTTCCCTGATACGGTCACTTTTTCAGTGCTGTTTTCAACGGTGGGGGCTGTGTCGGGTATGGATTCGGTTTTAATTATTGATGATCATTCATTTTTTGTGGATGGCCTGGTGTTATCGCTGTCGCAGATATCTGAAGGCATGAGGATTGACTGTGTGGCTGATCTGCCAGAGGTCCGGGCGTTTTTGCCGCTAAGGCCTGTCGATCTGATTATTCTTGATCCGGATTTTAAAGCGGCGAATGGCGCCGATACGCCGGCGATGATTGAAGCGCTGAAGCACTCTGCGCCGGTTGTGGTCATGGCTGAATATGTGAATCCTGAACGGGTACATCGCGTGATGGAGGCGGGGGCGGCGGCGTATCTTGAGAAACGGACTGCGAAGGTCTGTCTGGCTGACTGTTTGCAGGCGGTTAAGCTGGGACGGGTGTATTTACCCGGGCCAGTCAGTTCGGCGCTGCAACACTACCGCAGTACCGCATTGCCATTTTATCAGGCGGTTGACGGTCGGTTGAGTGAGCGTCAGAAGGAAGTGCTGGTGTTACTGGCGAACGGGTACAGTAATCATGATATCAGTGCGTCGCTGGGGTTTACGCAGAGCACGGTTAAGTTTCATGTGTCTAAACTGATGCATATTTTTGATGTGGATAACCGTACCGGTTGCGTGGCGGAAGCCAAGCAAATGGGGATTTTGTAGCGGGATTATTTGTTGCAGAGATTTTTGTTACAGAGATCTTTGTTTCAGAGACCTTTGTTACAGAAATTATTGTTGCGTCGGCCCGGCAAGTTGCAATAACTGCCGGGCGTTTATTGTGAATGTTAACGCACCACGAAGACAGATATTTTAGCATGTGCGGCAATGTAACCCGCATGGGCCGGGAAGAAGTATTCCATCATGCCCGGTTCATGGGATGACATTACCACCAGATCGATATTGCTTTCTTCGATGAACTGCATCAGCAGTGAGTCCATTTCCGCGCCGGGATCGACGGAATGAATTTCATGGGCACTGGCATCAATATTATGCTGTTCCCTCAGGTCTGAGATCAGTGCGTTCAGTGCCGTGGTACGTTCGGTTTCCGTCCGGGCCGCCGGATCAGGCAGGTTACTGCCGATACTGACAGCATGTAATTCCGCGTGGTGGAATCTGGCCATTTCGACGGCCGTTGCCAGTGCTTTTTTTTGTGCCTGGTTATCACTTAAATCCACTGGAATGAGTATTTTTTTAAACATAATCCCTTCCTCCTGTTTTGGGTGTCAGGTGTTTCTGTAAGGGCAGTTTGAGTATAGCAATGAACAGAGTCAGCCCCCGGAGTGACGGGATGATACAGCCGGGTTAAATGATCAGGATCAAAAGGAGCATAGCTATTCACCGGATATGTCCGTATGGTTGAGGTCCGTTAATTACATAAGGAACTGTTCAGTGGCTTTTATCGAAGAATCAAATCATGAGTCTATGTCTGCCACTCTGGGAGGTCGCTTAGTGCGTGCCAGGGAATCACAGAATATTACCCGTTCACAGCTTGCCCGCCGTCTGGGCGTTAACACCACCACTCTGAAAGCCTGGGAATCTGACCGTTCCGAGCCGCGTTCCAGCCGTCTGGCAATGCTGGCAGGTATTCTGAATGTTGCACCTACCTGGCTGTTAGTGGGGCAGGGTGAAGAGCCGGTGAACCATTCCGGAGATGCAACTGAGTTGCTTCGGATTAAAGAGAGTATCGCCGGTTTGCGTGAGCAGGCGATGATGATTGCTGATGAGTTAGAAGTACTGGGCAGCCGTCTGGAAAGCTATCAGAGCTTTCAGGATAACTGACGATCCTGACAGTGAATAAAAGAAGCAGCCTTGGTGGCTGCTTTTTTTATGGCTGTTTTTTACGGTTTTATGTATTTAAGAGAGAATGCACTGGCAGTGCCTGCCCCGGAAGTGAGTCTCTTCGTCTGTCGTTCGTCTGTGCATACAGGGTTAATTATTTTTCCAGCAGTTGCCGGAGTATGGAAAAGTCCCAGTATTGCTGTATTTGCTGATGTTCTGGCTGGCTGATTGTGCCGCTCGCCCCGTAAAACGCCAGGTCCGCGTTAAATGCGTTTTTATTGCCGCCGTCGGCAGGAAAGGTTTTTTCGCTGATCATTTCCTGCATGTATTGCTGAATCTGGTCTTCCTGAAGGTCAGGAAGAAGGGCATATTGGTTGCGTTGCTCAAGTATAAAGCCCGGGTTTTGGATCATCGTCCGCCATACATACAGCAGTTCTTCTGTCAGAGTCGTCAGTTCTTTTCGGTGGGAGTGAATAAAGGCTTCATGGGCGTACAGGGCTTCATCAGAGGCGTTGATGGTCGGAATCGGCAACACCTTAAAGGTTGAGTCAGGACGCGACAGCAGTTTGTTTTTACGTTCGGTATCGACCACGGTGGCGTGTATGCGGCCATTGATCATTGCTCTGGCCCGTACCCCTGAACCGGGCAGGTATATCATTTTGCTGTAGGTGATACCGTGCTGCTGAGCCATCAGGTTCACCAGTGCTTCGGTACCGGAGCCTTTACCGTGAGAATACATTTCCACTCCGTCCAGTTCATGCCAGCTGTTGTAATAACGGGTGTCGATGACCGGATGAAACCGCAGCATATTTAGCTGATAAAACATGCGGATCGGGGCCTGTTCCTGCTGAATCTTCTGGTAGGGCGTTCCCATACCAATATCCGCATGCTGGTTGATGATACTGCGCAGGGCCATCCCTTCGGACAGCATATAGCTGACCCTGATGTCTACTCCCCGGGCTTTACTGCGTTCAATCGCAATGAGGGTTGGCAGCATATCCACCCCGGGCAGGTCATTGAGGGCGACCCGGATGCTGTTTTTTTCCGGGCTGGCCTGGGCGCAGAGTACGGTCATACAGATTGACAGTACACACAGTCTGGCGATTCTAAACATTATAAATATCTCTGAAAAAGTCTGATCCGGCCGGCAAGGCTTTTCGAAAAAAGTAGCGAGTGTACGCCCGGGCGGGTATTCTACGCGCTTTTTATGCTATCTCATATCTGATTACCGGGGGGGTAATGATCAGTGGGGACGTCACTTCAGCGCAAATTTGTGCTGCCTATTTCGTTCGGTGCAATTGTACTGATCTTATGCGCTGCGATTACCACCCACCTTGGGCTGTTGCCTGATTTGCGTGCCCAGCTGTATAAGCGTGCGGAACTGATGATCACGACGATCCGGGCTGCTTCAGCGATTAACCCGCGGTATCAGGATCTGCGTCTGGCACTGGAAGAAATAACCCTGCAGACATCCGGTGTGTATGGCATCACTCTGGCTACCCTCAACCCCACCATTATCTGGGCGTCCAGTACCCATCCTGACGCGGCGCTGGATCAGCACACCGCCGATATGCTGGAGCTGTTAAATGACAGTGCTGAACAGCATTTATTCGGTGAGTTTATTCAGGGTAACGGTGATGTCATTGTCGTGGCCCCCCTTAAGCAGTTTCATGCTGCAACCAGCTACCCGGTGGCGGACACGGCGCAACTGACGCTGCCGGAAGGCGTGCAGGTGTCCAGTGTGTATACGCTGCTGGACGGGGATTATGAAGGCATCCTGTACCTGCGCTTTAACTGGGCCGAAGTAGAAACACTGGCTTATAAGGATCTGATTAACAGCATGCTGGCGATTACTGCGGCCATTGTGCTGATGCTGGTGTTATCAACGGTGACCGTTTATCAGGTAATACTCAAACCCCTGAATGTAATTGGCCGGACCATCCGGGAACAGAAAACCGGTGTAACCGAGGCACGTACGCAACATCTGACTGATGATGAGATTGGGGTGCTGGGGCGGTCGATTAATGAAATGCTGGATGCGATAAATACCCGGGATAAATTGCTAAAAACCGTTGTGAATCACCTGCCGGTTGGATTCGCCCTGAACGGGACTGATGGCACAAGTCTGATCCGTAATGAGGCCTATAAAAATTCTTATCTGTCGTCCGGGCTGAGTCATGCAGTGCGTCAGGAATTACTGAACAGACAACAGGCACTACAGGCACGGGTGTTGTCTGAAGGTGCAACGCTTCGGGAAGAAGAACGGTTGAGTTTTGCGGATAAAGACCGTCACTATGAAGCGACGCTGTTTCCGGTCTTTAACAGCAATGACGACATTGAGTGGATCGGCACACTCTGCTTTGATATGACGGAGAAGAAAGAACGTGAGCTTCAGCTGACCCAGTTATACAAAGCGGTTGAGTCAGTTAAAAGCGGCATTGTTATCTGTACATATGATGCCCCGGCCTTTCCGATTATTTACGTGAATCAGGCGGTTACTGAACTGACCGGATACACCCAGGAAGAACTGATAGGTCAGAACCCGCGTATTTTCGGTTCCGGAGAGGGCGATGCCCTTAGCCTGAATAAAATCTACCACGCCATTGAAACCAAAACCCCCTGTACGGTGGTCATCCAGAATGTCCGTAAAGACGGCTCGACGTTCTGGAATGAATTTACCTTGTCAGTGATCACCGATAATGCCGGTGAAGCGACCCATCTGGTGGGGGTACAAAATGATGTTACAGAGCGGATAAATGCGGCCCGTGAGATTGAACACCTTGCGTACTTTGATCCGCTGACCAATATTCCTAACCGCAATCTGTTTCAGGACCGTCTGACGCAGGCACTGGCGGAAGCCGCCCGCGAAGAGCAGCACGTGGCCATTCTCTATGTGGATCTGGATGGCTTTAAAGCGGCCAATGATACCTTCGGACATAACATTGGTGATCTGTTGCTGAAAGAAGCCAGCCAGCGGATGAAACAGTGTATCCGTGACGAAGATTCGTTAGCGCGCATGGGCGGGGATGAATTTACTATCCTGATTCCGAATCTCAGCCCGGAAGATGAGGTTCTGAACCTGCCAAAGGTGGTTAACCGTATCAGGGAGCAGCTCAGTACTCCCTTTGAGATTTTTAAGAACATTATTCATATTTCCGGCAGTGTGGGTATCAGCATTTATCCACGGGATGGCAGTAGCGCTGAAGCGCTGCTGATCAGCGCCGACCATGCGATGTATTACGCCAAAGAAAGCGGTAAGAATACGTTCCGTTTCTTCCAGCCGGAAATGAACCGGGCCATTGAACAGCAACAGGTGCTGGAGTCTTCTCTCCGTGAAGCGGTGCACGCCAAAGCGTTTTCACTGCAGTACCAGCCGCAGGTCAATCTGAAGGATGGATCCATTGCGGTAGAAGCGCTGATCCGGTGTCAGCATCCAACGCTGAGTAAATTGTCCCCGGCGGTCTTTATACCGGTCGCGGAGCAGTGTGGGCTGATTGATGATATCGGTACCTGGGTGATTCAGCAGGCCTGCGAAGACCTTGCCGGGTTTATCCGTGACGGTTCTAAGATCACGAAGGTGTCGGTGAATATATCGCCGCACCAGTTTAAACGGCATAACCTGACAGACATTATCCGCGGGAGCCTGGAGCAGCATCAGCTGGATGCTTCCCGTCTGGTGGTCGAGATCACCGAGAATGTTATTCTGGATAATTACGACATAGCCCGTGAGCACCTTCAGGAGCTGCGGGAACTGGGCGTCAGTATTGCCATTGATGATTTTGGCACCGGTTATTCTTCGCTGACGTATCTTAAGCAATTGCCGATTGATACCCTTAAAATAGATCAGCAGTTTATTCAGGGTTTACCGGATAATTCAGATGATGTGCACATTGTGAAGGCAATTGCCGGCCTGGCCAGTGGCATGGAACTGACGCTGCTGGCAGAGGGCGCTGAATCTGAAGCGCAGCTGGCGTTCATTCAGGATGAGCTGGACTGTTATCTGGTTCAGGGGTTCATCATTTCCGGGCCGCTGGATAAAGCAGCCCTGAAGGTGTCGGCGTTTTACCGCTGATGTTTCCGCTGCTTAGCCGTTAACCGTTAGCTGTCATAAAGGTTTTTTCGTTATAGCACTCAAGGTGCAGTTTCTCTTTGATGTCGTCGCGAATGTCCGGACTGTCGATCGGAAATACGCTGCACTGCTGTAACGCTTCTTTCATGGTGATGCTATCGTCGATCCGTTCCAGTACCGCGTGGGAGCAAAACGGTCTGTGGTCCAGGCCGCCGGAGATGGCCATGGTCAGGCCAGGTAACAGATCAATGCGGGTCCGGTTGGCTGGATAGTAGATGCGCTGGCCCCAGTTATTCAGTGTCTGGGTTTCAATGTCGGTGAAGACCAGCCGGTCCCGGATTGCCTGCACAAAACCGTGATAACGCACGTTAAAGTGCCGGGTTTTATCTTTGTCTTTATAAGGCAGCCGCTCGATGGACTTTGTCAGGGTCACATTGTCTTTTTCATACACGCTGATCAGTGCCCGCAGTACCTTGCCAGGATTAGACGGTGAGCAGTAATAATCGTGATACAGGCCGTGATAGGGCCTGAGAAATTCTTGCGACTTATCTGAACTTTGCAGCGTGCTGTCGAACAGTTCCTGCAGTGGCTGAGTATCAGTTTCCCGCTGTTGTGTGCGGGGTTTATGATCGACCAGGCGCTTAAAATCCTGTGGCGGCAGGAACAGTTCATCTTCTTCCAGCCCAAAAAAATCATTGATCTTACGCAGGCTGCTCAGCGAAGGGCTGCTTTGTGCTCCCAGGTATTTATTGAATTGCTGCCGGTTAATGCCCGCCAGCTTGGTCACTTGCGAGATGGAAGAGTAATACGAACATAAAGTGCGCAAGTTAGCAGCCAGATTCTCTTTCACGAAAGGTACCTCTGTTAAGAATAAGTTCGGTGCCGCTGATCAAAATTCGCGTCATCTAGCGTCATATTACAAATGACACTCCCCCGCGTCAACTCGCGTCAATTATTTTTCAGTCGCGAATATCTGACCCAAAAAACACCCGATATACTCGGTTAAACAGTGTTTGGGCCGGTCTTGTTTTTCCCGCTTAAACAGATGAATTTCATAATAATAAAAAAGGTCAGATCCCTATGCGTATAGCTGTTGCCAGCTTTCAGCACGAAACCAATACGTTCTCGCCACGGCCCACTGAGTATGCTGATTATCAGCAGGAAGATAGCTGGCCGGGGCTGTTGCTTGGTGAGGAGGTTTGCGATGTGCTGGCGGGGCTGAATATTGCCAGCGAAGGCTTCATACAGGCTGCGCGTCAGCAGGGTCACTGTATCGTGCCGGTGAACTGGTGTTCGGCAGAACCTGGCGGCAAGGTGACAGACAGTACTTTTGAAAAAATTATGCAGCTGGTGCTGAATGGCATTCGTCAGGCCGGGCCGATCGATGCGCTCTTTCTTGATTTACACGGTGCCATGGTCAGCGACAGCTATGATGACGGTGAAGGGGAAGTCTTACGGCGGGTCCGTGCTGTATTTGGCCCACAGTTGCCAGTCGTCGCCAGTCTGGATTTTCATGCCAACCTCAGTGCTGCCTTTGTTGAACAGGTAGATGCCATGGCGATTTACCGCACCTATCCCCATCTGGACATGGCGGATACCGGTGCCCGTTCCCTGGCTCTGCTGGAACAGCTGCAGGCTGAGCAGATCAGCCATAAAGCATTTATCCAGATTCCTTATCTCATACCTTTATCTTCCCAGCATACCGGTTCTGAACCTAATGTAGCGCTGTTCAGTGCGCTGGCGGAGCTGGAAGCGACTCCAGGCATCAGTAATATCGAATTCGCCATGGGATTTCCGGCGGCGGATATTCCTGACAGCGGTGCCAGCATTACCGTTTTCGGCAGTGACCGGGAACAGGTGGAAGTGGTTTGTCAGCAGTTTTATGCCCGCGTGCTGGCGGCTGAGACGCACTATTCCGATAACCTGATGAGCACATCCCAGGCGCTGAAAACCGCCCACAACCTTCACAGTCATAAACCGGTGGTACTGGCAGATGTACAGGACAATTCCGGTGCCGGTGCCAGTTCCGATACGACCGGCATGCTGGCGGATCTGGTTGCTGGCGGCGCACAGAAAGCTGTGATTGCCGTACTCACCGATCCGGCGGCAGCAGTGGCGGCGCACCGGGCGGGTGTCGGAGCCGTGATTGATCTGGCGCTTGGCGGCCAGAGCGGTGTGGCTGAACTGGGCCCGTATAACGGCCGTTTTGAAGTGCTGGCCCTTGGGGATGGTAACTTTACCTGTGTCGGTGAAATGTATGCAGGATGTGAAGTAAAGATAGGTCCGATGGCGCTGTTAAAAGTGGTGGCAGATAACTGCGATGTGCAGGTCATGATCAGTACCGAGCGGTACGCCTGTACTGATCTGGCGGTGTACAGCCATCTGGGCATCGATCCGCTTGAATATGCTTTACTGGTAGTGAAAAGCACGGTGCACTTTCGTGCCGCGTTTGAACCGATCAGTGACCATATTTTATCGGTGGCAGCCCCGGGCCTGCATCCCTGTCAGTTAGGAGAACTGAACTATCAGAAATTGCGCAGCCATGTGCGTCTCGGGCCTTGCGGCCCCTTGCACATAGCCGCGACAGGCCAGCAGTGATGTGCCCCTGACAGGGGACATTTCACAGTGGCTAACCGAGCTCTAAAAAGAAAATATTAATAAATACAATAAATATGAGGAGTGTCATTCAATGGCTATAAACACTATTCAGAAAGGGCTGCGCTTGTCCCGCAGAACCCTGTTGATGGCCGGTACAGTGATGGGTTTAAACATGATGGTACCGTTTAGCATGGCGGCGTCGGATGAAGTACTGCAGAGCCGCAGCTATGTGGATATCACCTCGCTGGACCCGGCTAATTATCTGAATGCGGTTGATGAAGATGTGATGGGGGCTATCTACAGCAAACTGATCTACTTCAAGCCCGGCAACAAGTGGGAATGGGAATTACAGGCAGCAGAATCTATCGAACAGGTGGATGCCACGCACATTAAATTCAAGCTGAAAGAAGGCATTCAGTTCAGCAACGGTTTTGGTGAAATGACCGCCCAGGACGTGAAGTTCTCTTTTGAACGTGCAGCATTTGGTGAGAATCCTGCTGCGGCTGCCGACTGGGGCGGGGCGCTGGAAGAAGTTGAGGTAACCGGTAAATACACCGGTGTGATTGTACTGAAGAAACCTTATCAGCCATTGTGGAATCTGGCGCTGAGCTATGCCGCCGGGAACATTATTTCTCAGAAAGCCTATGAGTCCGTGGGTGAGTTTACGAATTCTCCGCCAGCCAGCTCCGGCCCGTACATCGTGAAGGAATGGCGTCCGAAGCAAAAAGTTATTTTAGAGCGTAATCCTGATTACTACGGCGAGCCGTCGGCGTATAAAGAAATTCACATCAACCAGATTGATGATGAGAAGACCGCTGAAATCGCCTTTGAATCTGGCAATCTGGATGTGACCCGTATCAGCATGAGTTCGGTTCAGAGCTACCGGGAAACGCCACCGGACAACAGCCAGTTACAGGTATTCCCGTCGCTGTTTTATGTCTGGTTAGGCATTAACTTTGAAAACCCTAAACTGCAGGACCCGCGGGTCCGTCAGGCGATTCAGTATGCGGTGGATGTGCCGTCTATTTTGCAGGCCTCTTACTTCGGTGAAGCCGAAGCCTCGACGGGCATTATTGCGCCGGGTCTGCTGGGCCACCGGGCACAGTCTCTGATTGCGCCGGAAGCTGACATTGCCAAAGCGAAAGCCCTGCTGGCTGAAGCCGGTGTGAGCAATCTGGAACTGAGCCTGGATGTGCTTAACAAGGCCACTAACGTGACCACTGCGCAGATCATTCAGGCGCTGTTATCGCAGATCGGCATTAAGGTGAATATTAACCAGCATGAAGCCGGTTCTTTCTGGACCCTGGGGTCCGAGAAAGCAGGTGAGCGCTGGAAGGATATTGAGCTGATTCTGAACCGTTACTCCATGGTACCTGACCCTTACTACGCGACCGTAAACTTCATTACTTCGCAAAAAGGTAAGTGGAACTGGGAGCGTTTTTCTAACGAAGAGTTTGATCAGCTGAATGAACAGGCTCAGGCGGAACTGGATCTGGAAAAGCGTGGCGCGATGTATCAGCGCATGCAGGACCTGATGGAACAGTCCGGCTCATACCGTTTTATCACCCACGAAGCTGAACCTCTGGCGATCCGTGACAACGTGTCTGCCGGATTACGCCCGGATGGCCGCCCACTGTACCGGCACTTTAAACCGGCCAACTGATCAGCCTGTTTTAAGCCGGCAGGCGGAGGTGGCTGCCTGTCGGTTTTTTTCAGCCTGAGTGTTGTATTGAACGACCGCCCTGTGGGCACGAATAATAAAAAATACAGAAGGTTAGTCTATGTGGTTATTTCTACTGAGACGCTGTGGATTAGCGGTGCTGATTGTGATGTTAGCCGTCAGCGCGCTGTATCTGATGATCCACGCGATCCCCGGTGATCCGGCAAGTATTATTCTGGGCCCGCGGGCCACAGATGAAATGAAAGCGGCACTGTATATCAAAATGGGTCTGGATCAGCCGGTCTATGTGCAGTTAGCCAGTTTCTTCGCCAATATTTTACAGGGGGATCTGGGCTACGATGTGTTCAGTCAGCGTGATGTGACTGACATCGTACTGGAGCAACTGCCCTGGACGCTGGCACTGATTTTTGCCTCGGTATTCTGGGCGGCACTGGTAGGCATTCCACTGGGTTGCTATTCCGCGCTGCACGCTAATACCTGGTTCGATACCCTGACTGGCATCGTCTCGGTGGGCACCATTGCCATTCCTTCTTTTGTGGTTGCGATCTATAGCCTGCTGGTGTTTTCGGTCACCCTGCAATGGTTGCCGGCCATCGGTGCCGGTGAGCAGGGGGATCTGCTCAGTCAGCTGGAACATCTGATTTTGCCGGCATTTGCTGTTGGCCTGGGCTGGGTGGGATATATCTCCCGGCTGGTGCGTGCCTCCATGCTGGAAGTGATGGGCAGCAACCATATCCGTACCGCCAAAGCATTTGGTTTGCCGTCCCGCTGGATCACTTTTCGCTATGCCCTGCGACTGGCCATTTTACCGACGGTTACCCTGTTAGGTGTGGGTATCGGTTATCTGTTATCCGCCTCGCTGTTTGCGGAGATTGTCTTTGCCCGTCCCGGGATCGGCAAACTGATTTTTGATGCGGTGAGCACCCGTAACTATCCGGTCGTGATGGGCTCAGTGCTGGTGACTACCGGCCTGTTTGTAATAGCCACAACCCTGGCTGACTTTATTAATGCGCTGTTAGACCCGCGTATTCGTGCTGGCCGCTAGGAGGTTATATGAATCAGCTTACTCAAACCGGCGATAAACAAACGCCTGAAGCCACACAGCCGCTGAACGAAAACAGCACCCTGAAAGTGCTGCTGGATACCCTGCGCCGTCTGACCAGACAACCGCTGGGTTTGCTCGGCCTTATTCTGGTGTGCAGTGTGATATTCAGTGCACTGTTTGCCGGTGTGATTGCCCCGTATGATCCGGTCGCACTGGATATACTCAACCGCCTGCAGCCGCCCAGTGCTGAACACTGGCTGGGCACCGATCAGCTTGGCCGGGATACCTTTTCCCGGGTGTTATACGGCGGTCAGATTGCCCTTCAGGTAGCGCTGTCTTCCATAGCACTGGCACTGGGCTTCGGTCTTATACTGGGTTTGCTGGCGGGCTTTGGTCCACGCTGGCTGGATAACATCATCCTGACCCTGTTTGACGTGGTCCGCTCATTCCCGACCATTATTTTTGCGCTGGCAGTTGTGACCCTGACCGGACCGAGTATCGGCACCATTGTGCTGGTGGTCGTGGTGACCTCGATACCGATTTATGGCCGGGTGGTCCGTACCCAGACCCAGGCGCTGGCACAACAGGAATTCATTCTGGCGGAGCGGGCGATGAACGCCAGCATGCCACGGATTCTGTTCCGCCATATGTTGCCGAACGTCATTGGTCAGTTGCTGATACTGGCGAGTATGGACATTCCGATTGTGATCACCATCGAAGCCGGGCTGAGCTTTCTGGGGCTGGGTATTCAGCCACCCACGCCAAGCTGGGGATCGATCATTAATGATGGCTACTCGTTTATCCGTAATACCCCCTGGCCGATCATTGCCGGTGGATTACCCCTGATCATTACCACGCTGGGCTTTACCTTCCTGGGTGAATCACTGCGCGACATTTTTGATCCTAAATTACGTAAGGATGTATAGCCATGACGCATAATACGACACAGGTAAAGGGTCAGGCTGAGCAGGATAACATCATCACTGTTAACAACCTGGGCGTACAGTTTGAAGTGGCCGGCGGGCGGGTATCCGGCCTGAAAGATGTCAGCGTGAACGTACCCCGCGGGCAGATTGTGGGTGTGGTTGGTGAGAGTGGCAGCGGTAAGTCCACTCTGATTTATACCCTTACGCAGTTAATGGCAGACAACGCGATAGTGGCATCCGGTACCGCGAAAATGGACGGTGCTGATTTGCTGACAAAATCCCCCCGGGAAATGCAGGCACTGCTTGGGGATGATATTGCCATGGTCTTTCAGGACCCGATGACCACCCTCAACCCGGTGTTCAGCATTGAAAAGCAAATGACGGATATTCAGTACCGGCTGGACATTCCCTATCAGGAAAAACGGCAACGGGCGATTGATGCGCTGGACCGGGTGGGGATTCCTAACCCTGAGCTGCGTTTGCCCCGTTTTCCACATGAATTTTCCGGCGGTCAGCTGCAACGGATCTCTATCGCTATGGCCCTGATGGCCCGGCCGAAAGTACTGATTGCCGATGAGCCGACCACCGCGCTGGATGCCAGCCTGGAAGTACAGATTATTGAACTGCTGAAAGAGCTGCAGGCTGAAATTGGCTGTTCGATGATTTTCGTCTCTCACCATCTGGGAGTGGTGGGAACCCTGTGTGATTACACTGTTGTGATGTACCACGGGGATGTGGTTGAACAGGGCCCCACCAGGGACGTGTTTAACCGGCCGCAACACAGTTATACCAAACGGTTGCTGGCCTGTGACCCGGCCCGGATTAAAGAACGCAGTAAGCGTTTGCCGACCATGAACTCAGACGGGTTGGAACAGATTGAAATTCCTGCCGGCAGTTATCTGGCCAGCCAGCTTGAACAGGCACAGCCTGCCAGCGACACTGGCAAACAGAGTCAGCCTCTGCTGGACATTGATGAGCTGCGTATCCGCTTTCCGATGCAGGGTAAATTAGCCGCATTACTGAGTGGCAATAAAGACCCGTATCTGCACGCGGTTAAAGGTGTCAGCCTGACGGTGGACCGGGGTGAAACTCTGGCAATCGTAGGGGAAAGTGGCAGCGGCAAAACCACGGTAGCTCAGGCCATTCAGGGGCTGAATGAGCCGTGGTCCGGTGCGATTCATTTTCAGGGGCGGGATTTACTGAGTTTATCTGCCCGGGAGCGGGGAAAAACCCGGCGGGACATCGCCATGATGTTCCAGGACCCGATCAGTTCGCTCAGTCCGCGAATGAAAATCTCGGATCTGATTACCGAACCGCTGGTGATTCATGGTTTGCCGTTTGATTCACGGGAGCAGGAAGCACGGCGTCTGTTACAAATAGTTGGCCTGCCGCTGCACTTTGCCGACCGTTATCCGCACCAACTGAGTGGCGGGCAGGCCCGGCGGGTAGGCGTAGCCCGGGCACTGGCGCAGTCGCCCAAGCTGATTGTGGCGGATGAGCCGACTGCCGGTCTGGATGTATCTGTGCAGGGGGAGATCCTGAACCTGCTGAACCAGCTGCAGGAAGATCTGGGCATCGCCATTCTGATCATCACCCATAACCTCAATATTGTCCGGCATGTGGCCGACCGTACCCTGATTATGAACATGGGTGACATTGTTGAGCAGGGTGAGACCGAAACCATCTTTGCTGATCCGCAACACGCTTATACCCGGCAGTTGCTGGATGCCAACATCCACGCGGATCCTGTGTAACGTACCCGCTCCGCCGGTGAAGCCGCCGTGCTTCACCGGTGGCAATACAGCGATATCCAGCGTTTTATACCGAGATTAGATGCATGTCTGAAACGGCAAAAATTTTTGTAGCGCGTAAAATCCTTACGCTTAATCCGGATTGTCCCGAAGCCACCCATGTAGCAGTGCGCGAAGGGCGGATACTGGCTGTGGGCACGGCTGAAGAAATGGCGGGCTGGAACCTGCCGGTTGATCATCAGTTTGCGGATAAAGTGCTGCTGCCGGGCTTTGTGGAAGCACACGGCCACGCCATGTGTGGTGAGAGCTGGCGTTATACCTATTTAGGGTTTGATGATCAGTATGATCCCGCAGGGCAGTGTTGGCCCGGTGTTCAGAACCGGCAACAGGCGCTGGTACGGTTACAGGCTGCAGATGCGAAACTGACAGACCCGAAAACCCCGCTCATTGCCTGGCATTATGACCCGATTTTCTGGTCGGAACAGGGGCAGTTGCTGGACTGTCATGCTCTGGATCGGGTATCAAAAACCCGCCCGATACTGGTGATGCACGCCAGCGGACACGTCATCAACGTTAACTCCGCCTTACTGGCGATGGCCAATCTGGATGAAAGCCTCAGTGTGGAAGGGCTGATTAAAGACGCCAATGGCCGCTTAACCGGTGAGCTGCGGGATCTGGCTACCCAGTTTGCGGTGTTGCGGGTGGTCGGGAACCCGCTGATTGGCGAAGTGGATTTAGACATACTGCAACAATACGCACGGCTGGCAACGAATGTGGGCGTGACCACCGCCAGTGAACTCTATGCCTCACTGGATGATGAATCATTACAAAGTTATCGGGATGCCGCCGCCAGTGACGCTATCCCGTTACGGTTTTATGCGGCACAGAATGCTGAAACCCTCAGCATTGAACAGGGTATAGAGCGGCTGCAACTGGCCCGGCGGGCCTGTAATGAGAAATTGCACCTTGGCAGCTGCAAGCTGATTGTGGATGGCTCTATTCAGAGCTTTACCGCCCGGCTGGCCTGGCCCGGCTACCATAACCAGGCGGCCAACGGTGCCTGGAAACAGCCACCACAGTTAATGGCGCAAATGATCCGTGAATACCATCAGGCCGGTGTGCAATTGCACATTCATGTAAACGGAGATCAGGCCACTGAACTGGTGCTGGATATTCTGGAAGACGTACTGGCGGATGCTCCCCGGGCGGATCACCGGCATACACTGCAGCACTGTCAGATGGCCAGTGAAGCACAGTACCGTCGCATGGCACGGCTGGGCCTGTGCGTAAATCTGTTTTCCAATCACCTCTATTACTGGGGGGATCAGCACAGTGCACTGACAGTCGGGCCGGCACGGGCAAAACGGATGAATGCTGCCGCCAGTGCTCTGCGGCACGGCGTACCACTGGCGATTCATTCAGATGCGCCGGTGACACCGCTTAATCCACTGTTCAGTGCCTGGTGCGCGGTTAACCGAACCACCCGCAGCGGTATGATTCTTGGAGAAGCACAGAAAATTACCGTACCGCAGGCCCTGCATGCACTGACGTTAGGAGCGGCCTATACCTTAAAACTGGATCATCTGGTTGGCAGCATTGAAGTTGGCAAGTTTGCCGACTTTGCGGTGCTGGAAGACGACCCTCTTAAGGTGGCTGCGCAGGATATCAAAGATATCAGTGTCTGGGGGACGGTATTGGCCGGAGTGCCGCACCGGGCGGCGAAGGAACAGGCCAGTGAGCACTGATAGGGTGACTGTCAGCCAGGTACCTTTCACGGTAATTGGCGGGTTTCTGGGGGCCGGTAAAACCAGCCTGATTAACCACTTGCTGGCCAGTGCCGAACAGCGCTATGCCGTATTAGTGAATGACTTTGGCGCGCTGAATATAGATGCTCAACTGATTCGTGAGCATCAGGGAGACACCATTGCGCTGGCCAATGGCTGTATCTGTTGCAGCCTGGCAGCAGGCTTCAGTAAAGGGCTGGGGCAGGTGCTGGATAACCTGCAAAGTTTTGATCATGTGATCGTTGAAGCCAGTGGCATTGCCGACCCCGCACGCATACAGGATATTGCCCGCATTGAGCCCCGGCTGGAAACACGGGGCAATCCGGTCATGCTGGATGCGCGGCAGCTGATGCAACAGGCACAGGACCCGCACATCGGCAGCCTGATCCACCAGCAGATTGCGGCTGCGGATCTGCTGATCGTCAACAAGTACGGTCTGCTCAGCGATACTGAACGCCGTACCCTGACTCATTTTCTGGAACAACTCAGCGAAGCTCCTTTGCTGTATACCGACTGGGGTAAAGTGGATGCTGATCAGTTACTGGGACTGATTCCCCGAACACATGCATCTGACCCCCTTGTGGCTGAAGCAACCAATCATGGGCTGTTTAATCAGGTTATCAGTGCGCCGGAACCTGTGAACTTTGGTACCTTCACCGCATGGGCAGAAACGTTATCTGACGATATTTTGCGAGGCAAAGGTCTGGTCAGATTTACCGATAAAACCGGAGTATGGCTGTGGCAAAAGGTCGGTACTCAGTGGCGGCTGACGGAATACAACAATGATATTTCAGTCACCGGTTATGAGTTGCTGCTGATCGGTAAGCGTAAAGAGAGCTTGCCTTGTTGCAGTATTGAGTAAACCGGTGAAAAGGGCAGATCGCTTCCTGTATCAAGGTGAATAACGAGCGATTCTCCATATATGTAAATGGGCTGAGCTCATCGGATTAATAGATAAAAACTGAACGATTTATCCATGAACTGAACCCGAAAATTGTTTTGGGATCATTTCTGTTTCAAAAAAATATAAATATATTCAATGAGTTAAGATGTCTGGCCTGAGGCTGCTTCTTGCTTAGTCACTGTATCCCACTTCTGGACCATAGGTTTTTCTGAAACTGGCTGTAAAATGAACGGCCTGTTTAACGGTTTACTGTATCAGTTTTGCCGGGCGAGCCGGTGCATCAGTTTATGTGAGGAAGCTTTATGGGATACCCAGTTTATAACGACGTAACAGAGATAGTGAATGCATGCCCGGAGTATGCCGCGCAGAACGACTATCATGCTATGTACTCCAGTGTATTCTCCGGGATTGTTACTGATCCTAAACTGATGAATGTGCCTGTGGATGATCACCTGGTACACCGTGGTGACGGTGTGTTTGAAGCCTTTAAAATGGTTGACGGTAAAGTCTTCCTGCTGGATGAGCACCTGGCGCGTCTGGAACGTTCTGCCGGTGATATCTTCCTGGATCTGTGCCACACCAAAGAAGAAATGATCGCTATCTGTAAGCAACTGGCTGAAATCAGTGGTCTGAAGGACATTCTGTTCCGTCTGTATGCATCCCGTGGGCCAGGTGGCTTTACGCCAAACCCGTATGCGTCTATTGGTCCTCAGTTGTATCTGATTGCATCATCTTTGAAAAATCCGGCGGATGAGCTGTATGAGAACGGCGCTAAAATCGGGTTCAGCCAGGTTGCGATCAAGAGTGGCGGTTTAGCCAAGGTTAAAACCTGTAACTACATCTCTAACGTGCTGATGGCGAAAGAAGCCGTTGATCAGAAGCTGAACTTCGTTGTGAACATCACAGAAGACGGCTTTCTGGGTGAAGGCCCGACTGAGAACATCGTTTACCTGAACGAAGCCAATGAGCTTATCTACTCAAGCTTTGATCACACCCTTCGTGGCACCACACTGCTGCGTTTGCACGAGCTGTCTGGCGAATTGCAGGCACAGGGCCTGATCACTGGCATGAAAGAAGCCAAGCAAAGCGCTGAAGAGCTGTATAAGGCGAAAGAAGTGTTCATGATCGGCACCACGCTGGATGCTCTGCCTGTTGTTGAAGTGGGTGGCCAGACTGTGGGTGACGGGAAGCCTGGCCCGGTGGCTAAGCTGGCCCGCGAACTGCTGAAAAAAGACCAGCAGGAAAACGGCACCGTGCTGTAAGCCTGTATTGATTGAAAAAGCCGCTCACTGAAGCGGCTTTTTTGTGTCTGTAGTTTGAATTATGCATCAGATTCCAGGCTGGTAGCTTGCTGGAAATTAAAGCCAGACTGGCATTTTTCGTCAGGTATAAGACTCTCCTTAAGCTCTAATGTTTTATCTGATCGCTGTTCAGAAAGTCTGAAAGCTATTATGCACTGTCTTTTTCTGCGTCTATGCTTTTTGGAGAAAGGCGTCGGCTAGCGCCCCTTCTTAAGGGAGCAGTACCAGAATGGATGAATTATTAGGAACCATGTTGATTTTCTCGCCCTGCATTCTATGGGTAGGAGCCTTGTTGTGCTGGCTGAACACCCGCAAACTTTCGGCGCTGATTATGATGCTTGGATTTATGCCGTCGATTCTCTCTGTAACGGGATATTGGTTTGTCAGCCCTTATCTGGAATTCGAAAACGGTGTCCCAACCGGTGTTGTGTTTGATGTATATAAACTGATTGCTCAGATCAGTGCTGTAGGAAGTGCGTTGGGGATGATTGCATTTGTGTTTTTTGCCTGGTCGCTCAGATCGGAAAAGAACAGAGCCGCTACCGGTTCATCGAAGGAGATCTTTTATCTATCGGACCGGTTTTTCAATCAGGGAGGATCTATGCGGATCTATTTTCTGATTATTCCGCTGATTCTGATTATTGGGTGCACTTCTTCAGAATCCCCAACTGAAGTAGAGAAAAAGTGGAAAGGCAGACTGGAATCGTTTCAACCTGTCGGTAAAAGCAGGCAAATGCTGGCTAGCTGGTTAATGGAATATAACAAACAGATGGATATGTTACCGGTGAAAACTACAGCTATTTTGGGGATGGATGATTTTCGGGCAGATGCAGTTGTCATGCTTGAATCAGTAGAGGGTGATGGGATCGTGTGTACTGACTGGTCAGTGATGCTTTCCTTATCCTTCAGGGATGATGAAAGTGTTGAAGCCTACAAGGTTGACATTCTGGGACACTGTTTATGAACATGCCTGAAAAATCGGTAGTTGTAGTCAGATTTCAGTCAGGCTTTTGCAGGCATATCCCTGAATATAGCAAAGTAGTAGCCCATGGCAGGATTATCGTGCATTAAAGCGTTCCAGTAAGGCCAGAATAAACCTGCCTGATTGACTGAGCATTGTTATTTTACACTTTCAGATGGTAGCCCTGCTTCTGGCGGATGTTCTTCAGGAGATGTTTCAGCGCCGGGTTCTTTACGTTTGGCGTTTTCCCGGAGGATGCTGACATGTTTGGGGGCTTTAATGCCGAGAAAGACTTTCTCTTTTGAGGTGACATTCAGCATTTGAATGACAGTTTCACCGTTAATGGTAATGCTTTGTTTTCTGGTCAGTGTAAATTCCAACATGCTCACGCTCCCTGTGATGTATGTACAGGGCTATGATGGCGTGGCTGGCATGTGATAGCAAGGCTTCGGAATGTCCGGCCGGGTTTAATCACGGGTTGGGTGGGGGCAATAGAAGATACAACGCCTGTTACACCATGTAACAGTATTGGCTGGGTTGTACTGTTTTCGGCGAAATCAGTGAAAGTGGCAGAGGCTGTGAGCAGCCTCTGCCTGATAGTTGCTGTTTAGGTTTTCTTCTCAGTACGTAAACGCCAGTAGCCTTTCGTGTGGTTATTCTTTCCCTGAATGTTGCGAACATTCCGTAAATGATGGCGTACGGCTTTGGCGGCATCAGCTTCCATTGCACCCCAGGCCGTATCAAAATCCTGCAGTGTTTCGATGATGGCTAAAACGTCTTCACCCTGACGGTCTGCCGGGCAAATGGCTTTATGCATCCGGGTGCCGGCTGGCAGCCGGGCTTCACTGAAGTAATCCTGTTCTTCGGCCAGTGCGCTGAGGGTAATAACCACCGGCGGTAACGGGTTTTGCCACTGTTCCAGAATGGCTGCCAGAGCAGGGAAGGCCGTTTCATCGGCAATCAGCAGTGCCTGCCCGGTGGCTAAATGCGGGTGTTTGTCGGCAGATTCCGAACGGCTCAGAATGATATCACCGGCGTTCAGGCCTGCAGACCACAGGCTGCCGGGGCTGTCGCCATGGGTGAAAATATCGACGTGTCCGTAATACTCAGTGCCGTCTGTGCTGGTGGTCTGCCATGCTTTGCGCAGTGTATACAGGCGGACGTTTTTGTTGATGTTGGTAAGCATTTTCTGGCGGCTGTTGCTGGATAAACGTTTCATCAGCCAGATAAAAAACCGGTTAGATGCTTGCTGCAACCAGCCTGTTTTTCCCGGTGGCGGGGGGCTTTCAGGCTGGCCTTTAAGGGTTTTAAGGATAAAGCCGTAGGCGTAGCCCGGATAGTACTCAGGAAAAGGGGTGCGGGACCGGAGGGTGAGCCGTGTGAAGTGTGTGGTCAGTTGAGTTTTACCGGTCACTTCAAAAAAATGTTTACGCGAACCGCTTAAATCCCCACCCTGTTTAACGATGGCGGCATAGGCGGAATATAAGATTTTTTCTTCCAGATCGCCTTCAATTTCAAAGGGAATGAAGGCGTCGTACGGATCCTGATTACCCCGGGGGGTAATAGACACCTGAATGCCTTCCTGAAAAATGTCAGTGATTCTGGCCGAGTGGATATCGGTATCCGGGGAGTGCGCTCTGGCAATTGTCAGCAACTCGTCGGAATGGTCCTGATTCACATGATCGATGATGTCTGTCTTGTGATCGCGGTCTTTTATGGGTGTACGCATGGCAATTTGTCTTAGTCGTAAGTGTTGTTAGTCAGTGTTGTTAGACGTCAGGTCTGTCAGGTTGCTGAGTCAGCGGTACCGGTGGCACTGTTATGATCCGGTGCCAGTGTTGGCCTGAGAATAAAATACGCAAACAGTGCCGCACCGAATGTGAGGGTGACCCCGGCAATGGCAATGGTGCTGTAACCCCAGCGGTCGGCCAGCGCCATACTGAGCGCCGAATACAGAAAACCCATCAGTGAGACCAGGCTGAACTGCAGAGTAAAGAGGGTCGCTTTGTTTTCGGTGACTGAGGCTTTATCCATGATGAGGGTCGCCAGGGTGACCAGTATCGCGGGGAAGGCCAGATAATACGCGGTGATCGCCATGTAGACCGTTACTTTGTCGGTATATCCCAGAGTGACCGGCACAAGGAACAATAGCCCGCAGGCCTGTAGGCAGGTGATCGTGAGCAGGGCCTTAGAACGGCCCAGAGCCGTCATCAGCGGTGTGGCCATCAATGCGGATATAAACCCCACACCAGACCCGTAGACTTTTACCGCAAAGCCGATCTCCGCCAGTGCCCAGCCGCTGTCGACCAGTAAGGCATTAAGAATGGCTGTGCCGTTACTGAAGCCAACAGGGAAGAGCACTAATAGCAGCATCCAGTAGCGGTGCTGGATCATGAAGGTACGGATTTCCTGCCACATACCGGAGGTGGGTTGCTGACTATTTTCAGGCGTACCGGTGATAATCTCTTCAGGCTCTCTGAAGTAAATAATCTGCACCAGTGAAATCAGGGTCAGGCCGCTCAGCAGGAGCAGGGAGCCCTGCCATTGCAGCCAGGGATAAAAGATCAGGATCAGGCCGCCACCGATGACATTGCCCAGTAAGTTGCCGGAAAACTGCACACTGCTGGCAAACTTTCGCTGTTCCCGGTTGAACAGCTTGCATGATAATCCGTCGACGGATACGTCCTGAATACCGGTGGCCAGCACATACAGGGTGAATACCAGTACCGCCGTGTAAAACTGCGTTTGCAGATCCAGCATACCGGTGATGACCAGTAAGATGGTCATGGCCGTCATGGCGATAATCAGCCAGCCACGGTATTTACCTTTAAAAAATCCGCGATACTTATCGATTACCGGCGCATAGAGAATTTTAAATACCAGAGGCATGGCCGCCAGGTTCAGCAACGCGAGTTTATCCAGCTCTACCCCCTGTTTACGCAGAATGGAAAACGCCGCCGACATAATGAATGCCAGCGCAACGTACTGAGTTATATAAATGCTGGCCAGCATCGACCAGAGCGAAAGTGTCTTTTTCATAGCTACCCTTTACTGCACAGATATCAGGCTGCTGAATCCGGTTTTTATACCGCAAAAGGCCTTCAGCAATGTGTTGCTGAAGGCCTTAAGGTGACAGGCTGTTTTGTTATCAGAAGTTGTATTCAATTCCGGCGGTAATCGTGCGGGGGTTCAGAATGGTTGCACTGTTACTGGACCGGCTGGTGTTGATTAAGATCGGATCATCGTTATCAAACAGGTTGTTTACTGCCAGGTGGACCCGCAGATTTTCCCGGATCTTGTAGGCAAACTGTGTGTTTGCGACGGTATAAGCGTCGATCTTGCCGCGGGCCGTATTGGTTGCATCTGAATAATAGGCATCGGAATGTCTGACGTTCGCGCTGATTTCAAAGTCAGGCAGCGGCGTGGTTACAAAGCCAAGGTCCAGGCTGAAAGCCGGGGCACGTGACAGATCGTTTCCTTCGATGGTTGCGTCAGAATAGTTATCTACCTTGGTCTGCAGGAGGCCCAGATTCGCGAACACTTCGTTGCCCGGTGAGAACCTGTATTTCAGACCGGTTTCCGCCCCGTAGGTTGTGGCTTTATCGGCATTGCGGATAACTGTGGAGTTGGCACCCAGATAGAAGGGCAGCTGCATATCTTTAAAGTCGTTATAAAAGATGTTTGCAGTCACGTCTAGCTGGCCGTCCAGTAAGGTACCGCGCAGGAAGGCTTCATAGTTCCAGACGTATTCCGGCTTATAGGTATAGGCCAAAAAAGGTGCGCTGAAGGTAATACCGGCACCGCCGCCGTTGTAACCTTTGCCTGCCGTCAGGCCGGCAGTCCAGTCGTCATGAAAATCCCAGAACAGCGTCGCTTTCGGCAGGAAAACGCGATACGTCTCGTTGTAATCCAGTGCCAGTGATCCGGCGCTGCCGACCCTCTTACGCTCCTCTTCTTCGTAGCGGCCGCCTAAGGTCAGGCTGTATTCATCACTCAGTGTCAGGTTCACTTCACCGAATACCGCCTTGCTATCGGTTTCATCGCGGAATTCACCGCCACCGAACAGGTCAATCACTTCTTTCTGTTCAGTGCTGAAAAGGTAAGCACCGGCAAAGCCGGAAATGCTGCGGTCATCCGATTGCAGTCTGATCATTGGCTGTATGACTTTTTCGTCCCCGGTGATGGTCAGGTTGCCCTGGCCGGTTAATGTGTGACGGTCAGTCTGGAAATCGGTGTATGACAGGTTCAGTTCAGTGGTCAGGTTGTCGGACACTTCCCAGGTGGTATCCCAGATGCCGTAAGTGTTGCGGGTGTGGAACGTTGGCTGGTTCGGGAATTCCGCCGTACGGTCGTCATAGGGGGTGACGACATGTTCAGACTGCGGCGCCTGGCCGTCGTTACGGCCGAGGGTTAGCATAGAACTGAGTGCGTCTGTCGGTGTAAAGAGTAACTTACCCCGGACCGTTTTATTCTCGTAGAGATCCGGATCATCTTCCTGCGCATAAGAAGCAAAGCTAACCGCCGTCTCTCTGGTTTGCCGGTCGGCAGCCAGGCGGAATGCCAGCACATCTTCCGCAAGGGGGCCGGAAATGGCGAAAGAGGTTACCTGAGTATTCCGGCTGCCGGTAATCGCGCGGACTTTACCTTCCCATTCAAAGGTCGGGTCTGCCGTATGAACGATGATTGCACCGGCGATGGAGTTGCGACCCTGTTGGGTGCTCTGCGGGCCACGGAAAATCTCGACCTGATCGATATCCCACAAGGAGGCCGACTGGAAGACCGACTCATTAAAGCCCAGGGTACGACCATCAATCTGGTAGTTAAGCCGCGGGCGTGTACCGGCGAAGAAAGCATTTGCGCCGGAAGCCGGGCCGGTACCGTCCAGTCCCCGTACGGTTGGGGCCTCATTACCCGGTTCCACGGTGATAATGTTCGGGATTCTATCCAGCAGGTCATCGGAGTTCAGCATACCTGCAGCGCTGTCCAGCTCGTCCTTGCTGAACGCGATTACACTGGAGGCAGTTTCCTGCAGCGTGCGGTCGGCATGCTCTCCGGTGATGATAATTGTGGCGGGGGTGGTGGGAGTACCGGCAGTGCCTTCCGGCTGTTCACTGGCCTGAGTGGTCACGGAACTGAGCATTACTAATGCCAGTGCAGGTGCACCAACCTCTGGAAACGTATACTTCATTGACTAAACCCTGCTATCTCTGCGGACGTGTTGAAAAGCGCTTTCGGTTGAAAGTTTATGAGAATGATTGTATTTTGCGTTGGAATTTAAACCACTCCAAAGTGATCTCCCATCAATCCAAAACAGTCATGGCAGTAAAAGTTCAATGGAAAGCTGGTCTCATCATCGGGAAAGGTACGTTCAGCGGCTGAAGCGGTTTGGCTCAGAACGTGACGTTATTGTCTCTAATGCGTCTGGCTCAACCGTTGTGGCGCACGTAAAAGTGAACGGCGTTGAAGTGGAGCATGCCGATGGCCAGGGAGCCGCTCTCGAATATGCCGTGTTGTGCTTATGTACGGCGGGTGGGGGCGCGACCCTGCGCAAGAACGACCAGTGCAGTCTGAATGATGTCTGGAAGCCCGGCCGTGCCGGGCTGATACTGCCTGGCCAGGCAGCGGTGGGATACACCCCGCAAATGCAGTCTCTGACAATTGCCTTTGATATTACCGAAGTACCGGCATTTGAAGGCGAAAAGCTGACCATAGCTGACCTGCAAACCGTGCAGGGGCAATTGTTTGACGACGAGCTGGTGGCCTCTGTGATGCGTGCGTTACTGCACGATGCGCAGGTGAATAGCAGCTTCTCCAGCTTCTTTGACCATGGGCTTTCGTTAGTGATTCACCGTTTACTGACGCTCTCGAAAGCCAGTGGCCGCGAGGCCGCTACGCAAAATCTGCAAGACGATCCGCTGGGCAGCGTGCTGAACCTGATCGATGAACGGTTAGATGAAGACCTGCATGTGAATGAATTGGCAGCGTCAGTGGATATGGAGCCCATCACTTTCACCAGGCTGTTCAAACGCAAAAATGGCTGTACCCCTTACCGGTACTTAACCTCCCGCCGGATGGAGCGGGCTAAGGTTTTGCTGAACGCGAAAGTGTCCGTCACGGAAACCTCGCTGGCCGTTGGCTATGCGAACCCGGCAAAGTTTGCCTCTGCGTTTCGGCGCAGCACCGGCGTGCCGCCCTCAGAGTGGAAGAAGCGCCCTGATGTGTGTGCGTTCAATTCTGATCTGCAGCGGTCTGTTTCCTGAGGTTTATGCTGTGAATTGATGCCTGGAGCTCAGTTTAGGTGCTGGCAGTTAAAGATCCTGTGTCATCGTATGATGGCCATGATCATACGTTCTACCTGTCTGGCAACGGAGTATTTGCAGGATGCAGGCAAAATGATTCGGTAAATATTTAGCCTGCTGACCGAGCCTGAAAAGTAAGGTTAAGGTCGTAGCCACAGGCGTCAGCATAGCGCTTCAGAGTATCAATCTTAGGTGCAACGCCGCCTTTTTCTAGACGGCTAATGTTACTTTTTTTGGTATGCATTACCGCTGCTACCTGCTCCTGGGTTAAGCCTGCCGCTTTACGCATTTCCAGCAATTGATTGATAAGAGCAAATTCACTTTCCAATGCATCGTATTCTTTACGAACATCTTCATTTTGAAGGGCGCGCTCTTTTAATGATTGTAAGTTCATTTTTTCACCTCTTTCATTCTGTCTGTTGCTAAATCTAAATCCTTTTTAGGCGTTTTCTGCGATTTCTTTATAAAGGCATGCAGAACCAGAATATTTGTGCCGTGCATATAACAAAAAACCGACCTGCCAATGCCTTCCTTTGCTCTGGCTCTGACTTCAAATAGCCCGTTACCCATTGGTTCTGTATGGGGCGAACCCAGGTTAGCCCCGTGCTTTTCGATCATTTCCAGCAACTTCAGCATACGCGCCTGAATCTTTGGCGGCATATCTAAAATGTCATCTTCAACGCCTGGATAAAACTCAACAATCCATGTCATTTTATCTCTATGGTTATCATATGTGATAACTTTTATATGTCAAATCAAGGTACTAGACAGTTCAAATGTAAAATGAAGTTAACTTTTCACATTCCCAGACTGTTTGTGAGGAGAGTTGCCCAGACTACACTGACCAGAATGCAGGTACATCGATAAGCGAAAACGTTTGGGCGAAAGGTTTACAACAGTCGATGTGGTTCGAGAGATACCCATAACCGGTTAGAAGCCGGGCAGAATTGCAGAAGATGGGCTAGGGAACCTGCGATTAAGTCCCAGTTTTTTAGCCGCGTTGTTGATCAGGCAGTATTTCCGGTGTAATCAACCACTATTTGACCGTTTAATATCGTCTGTATGCCAATTTCCCGGCATCCAGACGGATTTCTCCTACGCC
>CAKZPE010000057.1 GCA_937138495.1 uncultured Oceanospirillaceae bacterium | reverse complement strand
AAAGTGCGGTCACGTCGAACCGCAGCGCCAGCGTGATCTCGATCCTGACACTTGTGCTGCTTTGGGGCGCTTTTACCGGCTCTTCACTACTCCCCCGGTTCCTCCATGCGCCCGGTCCCTTCGAGGGGCTGGCCGTGCTGACATATACCGCCGAGGCTGAGGACGGCAGCCGTGATGATGCGACGATTACCGTGCTGGTGCATCCGGTCGGTGGAGAGGCCGAGGTGCCGCAGGTCGACCCCGGTGAGGGGTGGGCCAAGAATGATGCTTTCACCATAGGCGCGTGGCGTTCAGGGCTTCTGCGGGTCGACAAAAACGATGAGAAAGACCGCGATGCCGGGCACCGGGTCGTCGCAGTCAACGGTCAGGAAATTGTACCGATTCAGTTCCTGGCAAAACTGCTGCCGGATCCATCCACTCTGGGCCCACGCACTAAAGGCCGTACCTGCATCGGCGTTGTGGTACGCGGCATTAAAGACGGCGAAGAAAAAGTCGTGTACTGCTACAACACCTGCGACCACGAGAGCTGCTACCAGGAAGTAAACTCTCAGGCCATCTCCTACACCACCGGCGTACCGGCCATGATCGGTGCCAAGCAAATGCTGCTGGGCAACTGGATCAAGCCAGGCGTATGGAACATCGAACAGTTCGATCCGGACGGTTTCATGGACGACATGAACCAATACGGCCTGCCATGGAAAGTAATTGAACTGGACAACTTCAGCCTAGACCAGTAAACAGCACCGGTGAAATATCCAAACCGCCGCGGCTGAGCCGCGGCGGTTTTTTCACAGCTGACCACCCCTGAAAAAACCGCCGGAAGCACTATGCAATTTACCGACTTCAGCAAACTGGACCTTAGCCGCCTGCCCTCCCCGAGCTTTGTCGTGGACCAGGTTGCCATTGAACGCAACCTGACCATTCTACGGGACGTTGCCGATGCCAGCGGCGCTAAAATCCTGGCCGCCCTGAAAGCCTTCTCCATGTGGGAACTGGGCCCGCTGACCGCCCGGTATCTGGACGGCACCTGCGCCAGCGGGCTGCATGAAGCCCGGCTGGGACATGAAGAATATCAGGCCGGTGGCCGCCCCAATGAAGTGCATGTCTACAGCGCAGCCTATAGTGAAGCGGATGTAAAAGAACTGCTGACATTTGTCGATCACATGGTGTTTAACAGCACCGGTCAGTGGCAGCGGTTTCAACCCCTGATACAGGCAGCACTGGCTGAACGGCCGGACATCCACTTCGGGCTGCGCATCAACCCGCAACACTCTGAAGGCAGCGTGCCTCTGTACGACCCCTGCGCCCCCGGCTCCCGGCTGGGCATTGTGGCCGATGAACTGGAAGTAGCCCTGAAAGCAGATCCGACACTTCTGAACAACATCAGCGGCCTGCATTTTCATACTCTTTGTGAACAGGGCTTTGAACCGCTGGCCCGTACACTGGACGCCGTAGAAGCACGCTTTGGTGAATTACTGCATAAGATGCAATGGGTTAACTTTGGTGGCGGGCATCACATCACCGCGCCGGGCTATAACACCGACGCACTGATCAGCCGCATTAAAGCCTTTGCTGCTAAATATAACGTACAGGTCTATCTGGAACCGGGCGAAGCGGTTGCCATTGGCACCGGTGTTCTGTGTTGTGAAGTGCTGGATATCATCCACAACCAGATGGATCAGGCCCTGCTGGATACTTCTGCCACCTGCCACATGCCAGACACCCTGGAGATGCCCTATCGACCGGATATTATGCATGCCGGTGAAAGTGGCGAAAAAGCCCATACATACCGCCTGGGTGGCCTGACCTGTCTGGCCGGCGACATCATCAACGACTACAGCTTTGACGCGCCACTGCACGTTGGTCAGCGACTGCTGTTTGAAGATATGTCACACTACACCATGGTCAAAACCAGCACCTTTAACGGCACCAAACTGCCAGCGCTGGTCCTGTGGAATTCTGAGACAGACGCACTGAAAACCGTCAAAACATTTGGTTATCAGGACTTTAAACAACGCCTTTCCTGAAGCAGAACCCCCGCTGTAATTTAAGAGACAAGCTGAGAGACACCCGACATGAGCCACACCCCGGACGATTACCCAATATTCCTCGGATCTGAAATTGAACAACCCGATCCTCAACAGGCTGCTTTTCATGTATTGCCAGTCCCGTACGAGAAAACGGTATCTTACGGCGGCGGCACCAGCGAAGGCCCTTCAGCAATCCTGAAAGCCTCCTGGCAATTAGAAGAGTGGGACGGTAAAAGCAAACCCTGTAGCGAAGGTATCTATACCTGCGAACCGGTAGACTGCAGCGTCAGCCCGGAACAGGTAATCGACAACATCGCAGCTGCCACTAAACAAATCGTCGAAAACGGTGCCATGCCAGTGGTCTTCGGTGGCGAACACACCGTTACCTACGGCGTGGTTAAAGGCCTGCGGGAAGCCGGCTTCACCGACTTCGGCATCGTCCAGATCGATGCCCACGCAGACCTTCGCGAAGCCTACGAAGGCGACCCGCTGAGCCATGCATCTGTCATGAAGCGTGCCGTAGACATGGGTATTCCCCTGTATCAGCTGGGCATCCGCGCGTACTGCGAAGAAGAAATGCACATTCGCGAACAACACGGCGTCTATTTCCAGGATGGCGACGAGTTAGTCCCACAAAACATTCAGAGCATCGAACTGCCGGAAGACTTCCCTGAGCAAGTATTCTTCACCCTGGATATCGATGGCATGGACCCGTCCGTCTTCCCGTCGACCGGCACCCCGGTACCCGGCGGACTGGGCTGGTACCAAACCCTGAACCTGTTCGAATCCGTCGCAAAGCAGCGCACAATTATCGGCTTCGACATCATGGAATTCGCACCGATTGAAGGCTTCCACGCCTACGACTTTGCCGCCTCACTGCTGACCTACAAGATGATGGGCATTGTTCAGCGAAACAAATAGTTCAACGAAACAAATAGTTCAGCGAAACAAATAGTTCAACGAAGCAAATAGTGCAGCGGAATAAATAGCCCGGGAAAACAGGAACAACCTGACAAACTTTGTTTCAGGCATTAGAAAGCCGCTGATGACAGCGGCTTTTGTATACCCGAAAAATATCCTTACTCCTGCCCCTTCCTGAACTCATCCGGCGTCATCCCCATCAGCTTGCGAAACATCACAATGAAGGCCGATGCGCTGCTATAGCCCAAATCAAACGCAATGGTCTCTACGGTTTGTCCGGCCGCCAGCAACGGCAATGCCGCCATGGTGCGCAACCGCTGACGCCACTCGGTAAAGGTCATGCCCAGCTCCTGCTTACAACGGCGAATCAGGGTACGTTCAGTGGTATTCGCCCATTTAGCCAGCTCTGCCAGTGAACGGTTATCTCCGGGGCAAGCTTCAAGCTGACGGAGCACTTTCCCCAAAAGCGGGTCACCGGTATCCGGCAAATAACTGCCCGCACACTCAGCCCGGGCCAGCTGATCCCGCAACACCAGCAGCAAACGCTCATCCTCCGCCGACAACGGCAAGCCCTGAAAATTATCCCGCAGGTACTCCAGTACTGAACGCACCATGGGCGACACCGCCAGTGCACAGGGCACCTTCGGCATGCCCTCTAAAAAATCTTTACTCAGATACACCGAACAATACAGAGTGGCATCCCGGTTTTGTCCCCGGTGAGCGGTCTGCGGCGGCAACCATACCCCATAGGGCGGCGGTGCCATATAGTGACCATCCGCCAACTTCACCTCCATAACCCCACTGAACGAATACACAAACTCCCCCCAGGTATGGCTGTGCTCCGGATAACTGGAATCCGCCAGCATCTCCTCTGCGCGGTAAAAGAGCGGCGCCGGTAACTCATCCGGGAACGGCGTTGCATACACATGCGTACTGCCCACTTCGGCCACAGAGACTCTCCTTAAAAAATATAAAAGAGTGACGTAAACACAGGATAATTTGTCACTAATTCACTATATCAATAATAGATTCCAGACGGATAATCAATGCCAAAGTGACACCGAGTTTGGAACCGATTATGAATACCCGACTGCCCGTCGATGGCCGTGCCATTGGCCTGATGATGCTCCTGTGTATGACCTGGGGAATGCAACAGGTCTCGATCAAACTGGCTGCCGATGACATCGCCGCCGTCCTGCAAATATGCCTGCGATCTGGCATCGCCGCCGTATTGCTCGGCCTGTTTATGCTGTGGCGAAAAGAACAGATAAACATCACTGATACCTGGAAGCCGGGCTTGCTGGCGGGGTTTCTGTTTTCTTCCGAATTTTTTCTGGTCGGTGAAGGCCTGCGATACACCACGGCCTCCCATATTGCGGTTTTTCTCTACAGTGCACCGGTATTTGCGGCATTGGGTCTGCATATAAAACTCCCCGCAGAACGGCTGAGCTTACTGCAGTGGACAGGGATCCTGCTGGCATTTTCCGGCATTGCCGTAACCTTTCTGGGGCGTGAAACCGCTGCTGACACCGCTACCGCTGATATGATCATCGGCGATATATACGGCCTGATCGCAGGTTTCTGCTGGGGCATGACAACCGTACTCATCCGCTGCTCAACACTCTCTTCAACACCTGCCAGCCAGACTCTGATGTATCAGCTACTGGTGTGTTTTGTACTCTTGCTGGGTGCCAGTGTGATTTCCGGCAGAACCGACATTGAGTGGAGCCAGATCGCCATAGGCAGCCTGATCTTTCAGGGCATCATTATCTGCTTTATCAGCTTTCTGGTGTGGTTCTGGCTGCTCAAAGAATACGTTGCCTCGCAGCTGGGTGTGTTTTCCTTTATGACCCCCATGTTCGGCATCGTCTTCGGTGTACTCATCCTGGATGAAAGCCTGGAACAAAGTTTTATCTCCGGCGCAGTGCTGGTAATGAGTGGCATCATTCTGGTCAGCGGCCAAAGCCTGATACACAAATTCATTGCCCATCGGCGGAATCAGGAAATATCGTCAATTAAATAAGCCTTTTCAAACGCATATTTAACACTGGCCAGCATCACGAAAGTACTTAATTTCCATCAGATAAATGACCAAATCCAGCGCCGGAGACCACCCCGGCGTTCTTTTCGGCACCTTGAAATTTATTCATAAATCCAGACACAGTAAAAATGTGCCTCTCTGCCCCAACTAAACTTTACTCAACGTGACACCGCGCACCGGATGGTATTTCAGCGCCATTAACTGCGCGTAAAATCATCAACCTTGGCTCGGCTGGGAGGGACAACCATGGTCATTGCCAAACCGATTTATGAACCTTTACCCTTCGCCTACTTGCTGATCGCAGTGGGCATCGTTTACTGGCAGGATAGTCTTTTTGCCCTGACATCCGCCTTACTGTTTTACTGCGCAGGCTCACTGATCTGGGTAAAACGCTCAGTATTCCGACGGAATCAGCGCATCATTGCCCGTAACGGACACAGCCATATAAAAACCCGCGCCGAACAGCCCCTGATAACGCTGCCAGAACCCGCCTATGAAATATTGCCATTTATATACATAGGGATCGGTTTTATGATTTTTTATATTCAGCCCGGACGGCTGGGCTTATTACTGGCTGTACTCTGCTGGTTTGCCGGCAGCCTGGCACTGGCGATGCGCTCAACCAACCGGCACCGGCGCTGAGCAGCGACTGTCTGACGAACGCAAGCTGACGAACACAAGACCTGCCCCCTGCATGCACGTAGACATATAACGGTCCGACATACCTCGGGCAGGCACCTTTTTCTGACCCGAACCTGCCGGTTCACAGTAATCTAATCTCAGGCACAGCGGGTCAGCAGCGGTATCCTGTAACAGGCTGTAAACGCCTTCAGGCCCGCCGGGGAAAATTCAATCACCCGTGAATCAGCTAACCGGTGCGCCCAGCCCCGTGCCAACAAATCCTGCAATAACCACTGCCCCAGAACACCGGCAAGATGATGACGCCGCTCACTCCAGTCCAGGCAGGATTTACATAACGGGCGACGCCCTTTAAAGGCAGAAAAATCCACACCGGCACCGGTAAACCACTGCTTACCTTCAGACGTAAGCACCGTTTCTTCACTCTGATCAATAATAAATCCCTGTTCTGCCAGCGCATCATAAAGGGCAACACCGTACTCCCCGGCTAAATGGTCATAACACACCCGCGCCCGGCGCAACGCCGGATCAGCAGGGCCGGTTACCCTGGCCGGAGACACTCTGGCCGCAAGGTTCTGCAGGTTTTCAATCAGCGTCTCATTGAACACACACCTGAAACAGCACAAAATAAGCAGTCCAGGCGATTAAATATGCTTTATCGCCATCACATCCGTAGTCCGTTTCCCCTGAAGTCACAATGCCCACACACATAAAATGGGCATCCTCACTTTGGGAACTGGGTCAACCTTCAAACGGCAGTATTAATATACACTCAGTAGTAACAGCCATTAGATTTGCTCAGGCATGGATGCTCCACACGTTTAGACACTTAACGTTAAATAACGGGACACTTCATGCCATTTAATATTCGCTCAGTTACCCTTTGCTTCGCGATTTCACTGCCAGCCCAGGCAGACACGCTGCGCTTACTGAACTGGGATGAATACCTCAGCGACCATACCCTCAGCCAATGGCAGGCCAAAGGACATAGCATCGAATCCGTCCTGATAGATAACGATGAAACCCGCGACGCTGTACTGCTCAACTCAGTAGAAAACCTCATTGACCTTGCCGTCATCGATGAAACCATCAGTAAACGTTTCGGCAGCGAAGGCCGGCTCGTGGAAATAAACGAAAGCAACGTTCCCTCTTTAGCCAACGTCGATCCCTTTTGGCGGGAGCGCTGTGGTAACTATGCCGTGCCTTATTTATGGGGCACCCTGGGCATCGCCTATCGCTCCGATGTCGTCACAAAACCGCCCACATCATGGTATGACCTGCTACAGCCTGAAAACGCCCTGAAAGGTCACGTTGGCATGATGGACGATCACATCGATATGCTCGCGCCAGCCCTGTTTGCCAACGGCCATTCCCTCAACAGTGAAAACGAAACCGAGCTCAAACAGGCATTTGCACTGCTCAAACAACAGACAGCCCATGTGCAGACCTACGAATATCCTATTACTTATCTGGGTAACAGCCCCGATGCCGACCAGTTGCACATGGCCATGGTATACGGCGGCGACCAACACACCATGAACCTGAAAGCAGGTAAAAAAGGGCTGTGGAAATATGCGGTTCCGCAGGAAGGCACAGTACTGTGGGTAGACTGTATGGCCGTCACAACCAGTTCAAAGAATCAGGCACTGGCGCTGGAATTTATAGACTTTATCAATCGCCCGGCCATCGCCGCACAAAATGCTGAAGATCTCTATTTTGCCACCCCCAACACCGCCGCCAAACCCTTACTCAGTGATGCTTTCCGACTCAACTCAGAAGTATTCCCACCCGATGAAATCATTCACCGGAGCCAGCTCTATCAGGAATTAAGCCGTGCCAATGTCAAACTGCGCCTGCGCATCACTAACGCTGTAATAAATATCTATGAATCTGGAAAAACGCACTAGTCTGCTGATCCTCCCGGTGATCATCATCAGTTATGCGATGATCGCCTGGATAATCTACGAACGGGAATCCCACTCGTTACAGGCGCTGGAAAAAAACCGGCTGGAACAACGCGCCAGTACGATCGGTTTCACCTTTACCTCCTATAACAACTTTCTGGACACCTATCTGACGTCCCTGCTTGAAGGCAATGTACTCGCGGCCTACCTGCGTAATACCAACAATATCTACCGGGAAAAAATGCTCACCAGCCACCTGGAAGCCGCCATCAGCCGGGTTCGGCATAATCAGCAGACCTTTGCCTCACTCAGCATCTTTGACAGTGATAACACCCCCAGCCTGTACATTGAAAACAGCACCGACCCTTTTGCTGAAATCCGCCCGGCGCAAACCCGCTTTGCCCATGAAATGGCTGAGCAAAAAATGCGCAGACACTGGGAACATCTCAGCGATAATCCGGCATACACCAGCATTCAGCAAGGCATCGCCATCGACGCAAAAACCCTGCTGACCCCCACCCTCTTACAGGCTGAAAGTACCTACCGGATAGTGGTAACCGTACGGCCGGATAAATTCGACACCCTGCTTGCCAAGACCCTGTCGGAATATCAGGCGAAAATACGCTACTTCGGCATAGAATCCCCCCTGCAGCAAGAACCGGGATACTTCAGTGCCGTTGTAAAACTCTCCGCAAACCACTTCCTGCTGATTGAACCTTCAAAAGAATACCTGGCCTCACTGCTCAAGCAACTACAGGTCCGGCTGCTGGGCATTACCTCCATCAGCATCATGATCACCTTCATCCTGCTGCAATTACTGATTCGGCGCTTCATTACTAACCCCATCGTTCAGCTGGATAACCAACTGACCGACGTTATCGCCCGCAAAAAAGACAATATCGACTACCCCTACGCCGAAGATGAAGTCGGCAGGCTGGGCCGCAAATTTCACAGCCTCTACGAAAAACTGAATCAGGCCTTTCAGGAAAGCTTCCTGCAAGCCCGCATCGACGCCCTGACCCAACTGCCGAACCGGATAAGCTTTCATGAAGCCGCTGAAAAACTGTTGCTCGATGCCGAAAAAAACCAGCAACAGTTCAGTATTATTTTTATCGACATCGACAACTTTAAATTCGTCAACGATAAGTACGGCCATGAAATGGGTGATGAACTGCTAAAAGCCATCGCCGCAAAATTCAATCACCTGATCACCATCACACTCAAACAGGACAATGCCTCCTGTGTATACCGGCTCTCCGGCGATGAATTCATCATCATGCTGCCCGAGCACGACAGTGAAAGCGCCAATCTGATATGCAACAAAATACTTAAACTGTTCACCAACGGCTTTAACTTCGAACGCGGGCATTTTGCCGTGACCGCCAGCCTTGGCTTAGCCTGTTATCCTCAGGACGGCAGCAGCATCACCCAACTGATATCCAATGCCGACCTGGCCATGTATCAGGCCAAAAACACCGGCAAAAACCGTCTGGCACACTACTCCAACAAACTGGCCAAGAACGACCGTCAGCTCAAGGAAATTGAGTTTCAGCTTAAAGATATAAATCCGGAAGAAGAACTCTCCCTTAACTACATGCCGGTGATCGACCACGAAGACAGCGTAAAAGGCTGCGAAGCTCTGCTGCGCTGGAATTCACCACACATTGGCCCCGTCTCTCCTGCTGTTTTCATTCCGGTTGCTGAAGAAACCGGTGTGTTTGAAATGATTGACCTGTGGGTCATCGAACAAAGCTTTAAAGACTATCCGCAACTGCAAAGCATTCTCGGGGAACACCTGCAAGTATCCATTAACATCTCATCAGCCGAAGTCCGTTCCGACAACTTCATCTACAAACTCAAAGCCCTGTGCAACCGTTACGGCATCAATCCCGGTGATTTCATACTCGAAATTACTGAAACCTTCGCCATGGAACAAAGCTCCGAAGCCATTCAGTGGCTCGAGCGCCTGCGTCAGCTAGGCTTTAAAATTGCCATCGACGACTTCGGCACCGGCTATACCAGCCTGATGCAAATGGTGGACTACCCCGTCGACATCATAAAATTCGACAAACAACTCGTTGAACGCATCACCCAGACAGAACGCCGCCACCTGGCCAAAGCCCTGATCGACCTCTGCCATATTCAGAGCATTCAGGTCGTTGCTGAAGGCATTGAAACCCAGGAACAAAGCCGTTGCCTCTGGCAGGCAGACTGCGACATCCAGCAAGGCTTTCTGATTGCCAGGCCCATGCCCATCGACACCCTTAAAAGCTGGCTGGAGGAACACCAATACCTTGAACGGGTGGTTTAAACAGAGCTTCACAGCGCCAGAAAGACGGCAGGCAAACACACGCCTGCCGGACAATCCCCGCCGCGGTAATGCCTCAGAAAACACCGCTGAAAACAGCCTTCAGATCTGACACCTCTGCAGTAACCGGCGCTTCGCCTGGCTATTTTCCGCACGTGCCTCCAGTGCTTCACTGATGAGAATCGCCGCCATTTTAGACTCAGTACGGTCCTCCTTTTCCCGTAACAGAGTCAGCCGTTCATAAACCGCTTCCGGGACAACTGTCTGAACCCGATGACTTTTTCCGGTGGTGTTCGTCGCTTCCATTGATATAATCCCTTATAAGTATGTGGTAGTAACATTTCGCAGCTGTTACATTAATGGAGTATATACATAATGCCGATCAAAGACATGGATTTATTCCATAATCGGTTAAGGGAAGAAATTAAGGCAGCGGGCTATTCTATCGCAGAAGCATCCCGCCAGATGAAGGAATCCAGCCCACAACGCCTTAACGATGTTGTAAACGGCAGACAGAAAATCCCCACAGAAATGCTGGCATCCGCAGCCAACATCGGCGTAGATATACTCTATGTTGTAACCGGAAAACACCGGGACACCGAAGATTCGCTATCTGAAGATGAGCTCGCCCTGATAGAGCATTACCGCGCATTAAAAGAAAGCGATAAACAGGCGATCTATCAGGTCAGCGAAACCATGGCGTCTTATAAAGTCGATAAAAAATCCTGAGTGATCAGAACAATCTGACCCCCAAACACCTCCCACCTTACATCTCACCACTTTCATATATTGCCGCCTACGGGTTTCGAACCCGTTCAACAGCCCCTTTAAACTATATAACTGGCTGAAATTATTAAGGTTAGTGGGTGTTGGCTAACTATCTTTCAGTACTTTTTAGGTACGATGTGGACACTTTGTGTGTTTCTTTAGATTGCGTAATGCAACAAAATGTCGCATTATTATATTATTCAGTACGAAGAGTAGGTTTAAGTGTGGCCGCACATTACTACTTGGTTTATCTGTACTGATAATGCAACGGGGAATTGTTATGGCAACCAGTATCAGATTCGACGATAGCTTCGTCGAGGATGTAAAAATTCACGCGCAAGCTGCGAGCAGGTCTACACCAAAACAGATAGAGCATTGGGCAAAAATCGGGAAGATCGCTGAAGAGAATCCGGATCTGTCCTATGAGTTTATTCGTGAAGCGTTACTGGCTCGTGAAGAAATTGCGGCAGGCAGGATGACGAAGTATGTCCGGAGAACAAAACGGAATTGAAGTGTTCACATCCAGGGTTTTTGAAAAAGCTCTGGATAAGATGGATGAAGAAACGCTCGGATTGGTAGAAGATGAAATTGAAGCCATCATCGACAATCCGGAAATAGGTACTCAGAAGAAAGGTGATATCAGTTATCTCTGGGTCCATAAGTTTAAAGTTCACGGTCAGCAGCTGTTGCTGGGATACTCCTGGCATGAAGGAGAGCTGCACCTGTATTTGTTAAATATAGGTCCGCATGAAAACTTCTATCGTGATGTTAAGAAACGGCGCAAAACCGATCTTAAAATGATGAAGTGACCTACCTGATTCGTTGGCATGTATGCTTAACTGTCTCTGATGCTGTTAAGCTGCATGTGCATACCAAGTACAGCCTGCTCACAAAGAACCCGTTCAGAGCACCTATCAAACTACATAAGTTGTTGTAATTCTTTCGTTTGGGTATTGTCACCCATCAATGTAGGAGTACTCTCTTAGGTGTAAAGTGGACACTTTGTGGACAGTGTTTCTCCTCCCCATCTGTATTGGCTACCAGGGAACCTGCGATTAAGTCCCTCAGCATGAGACAATGAACGCTCTGATATGCTGAGGGCTATCCATGGATCACTAACTCTCCTTCGCTGATAGCGAATTCAACAATAAGCGCCGCCAAACCCGAAAAGAGAAGTTTCTAGGCCGTATGGAGAAGCTGATTTCCTGGCAGCGACTTGAATCTGTAATTACGCCTTACTATCCAAAGGCCGGTAACGGCCGCAGACCTTATCCACTATCGACCATGCTACGCATCCACTGTATGCAGCAGTGGTATAGCATGAGTGATCCAGCCATGGAGGATGCGCTTTATGAGATAGCATCCATGCGTTTGTTTACGGGTCTCTCGTTGGATGGTGCAATACCCGATCACACCACCATCATGAACTTCCGTCACCTGCTGGAACGGCATGGT
>CAKZPE010000056.1 GCA_937138495.1 uncultured Oceanospirillaceae bacterium | reverse complement strand
AACAGAACATACCCAGCAGCAGCGCAGCATCCGGCAGCAGCATAGCAACCAGGATCAGCAACACGATCGGGAACATGATCTTTTCAGACTTATTAACCGGACGTAACTGAACCATGGCGATCTTACGCTCGCTCTCGGTTGTCAGTGCACGCATAATCGGCGGCTGAATCATTGGTACCAGCGCCATGTATGAGTACGCAGCTACAGCAATTGCACCCAGCAGATCCGGCGCCAGCAGGCTGGCAACGTAGATTGCAGTCGGGCCGTCAGCACCACCGATGATACCGATTGCGGCTGCATCCTGAATACTGAAGTCCATCAGACCCAAAGTCGTCAGGCCTACCGCACCCAGTACGGTTGCGAAGATACCGAACTGCGCAGCAGCCCCCAGGAACAGGGTCTTCGGATTCGCCAGCAGCGGGCCGAAGTCTGTCATGGCACCTACACCCATAAAGATGAGCAGCGGCGCCACACCTGAAGCAATCGCAACACTGTAGAAGTTATACATCATGCCGTTGTTGTAACCGGCATCCTGAGCAGCATAAACAGCAGCAGTATGCTCAGCAGCTGATGAAGAAGCATACACGCTCTTCAGCTCGTAAACGTCAGTAGTATTAACATTCAGTGCAGAGGCGATTGACTGAATAACTTCAGGACCACCCAGGTTAAGCGCATTTTCGACAGCCGCATAAGCCAGTCCCGCTTCCGGGATGTTGGCCATAATGCCGCCAAAGCCTATCGGTACAAGTAACAGTGGCTCAAAGTTCTTACGGATAGCAAGAAACAATAGCAACAGACCGACAAGGATCATCACAACCTGCCCACCGGTGATATTATATACCCCGGAGGCGTGCCATAAATTCAGTAGGTTTTCCATCGAACCAACCCTTATGCCAAGGTGATCAGGCTATCGCCCACTTGAACAGTGTCGCCTTCTTTCACGTCAACGCTGGAAACAGTACCGGCACGTGCAGCACGTACTTCAGTTTCCATCTTCATTGCTTCCAGAATGACCAGAACGTCACCTTCCTGAACTGCCTGACCAGCAGCTACTTCCACTTTCCAGATGTTGCCGGCAAGTGGTGCAGGAACAGATTCAGCAGGACCGGCCGCCGGCGCTGCTGCAACAGGAGCTGCCGCCGCTGGTGCTGCCGCAGTGATGTCGCCGCCTTCAGAAACCTGAACTACATAGCTCTGGCCGTTAACGTTAATGGTATAAGTCTGTGGACCAGTATTTTTAGGTGCAGCCATTGCTTGTGCGTCCTCTAAAGTTGGTGCCGGTTCGAAGGCATCCGGATTGTTTCGGTTTTCCAGGAATTTCAGACCGATTTGCGGGAACAGTGCATATGTCAGCACGTCATCGATCTGGTTATCAGCCAGGCTCAGACCTTTTTCAGTCGCCAGCTGTTCCAGTTCAGCTTTCAGCTTATCCAGTTCAGGTTCCAGAAGATCTGCCGGACGACAGGTAATAGCTTCACCGCCATCCAGTACACGGGCCTGCAAGTCAGCATCGTATGCCGCCGGCGCTGCACCGTACTCACCTTTCAGGATACCCTGAACTTCTTTAGAGATGGTCTTGTAACGCTCGCCCATCAATACGTTGATAACCGCCTGAGTGCCCACTATCTGTGAGGTTGGGGTTACCAGAGGAATCATACCCAGGTCTTTACGAACCCGTGGAATTTCCTGCAATACATCATCAAACTTGTCAGAAGCACCCTGCTCGCGCAGCTGGTTTTCCATGTTGGTCAGCATGCCACCCGGCACCTGAGCAACCAGGATACGGGAATCCGTACCGCGTAAAGAGCCTTCGAACTTTGCGTACTTCTTACGCACTTCACGGAAATAGGCTGCAATTTCTTCAAGCTGATTCAGGTCCAGACCGGTATCACGGTCGGTACCCGCCAGCGCAGCAACTACTGACTCAGTAGAAGTGTGGCCGTATGTCATCGACATAGAAGAAATCGCTGTATCAACACGGTCGATACCGGCTTCAACAGATTTCAGGATCGTCATATCAGACAGGCCGGAAGTCGCATGCGCGTGCAGCTGAACTTCCAGCTGAGTCTGCGCCTTCAGGCGGGATACCAGATCAAAAGCGTCATAAGGTGTCAGGATGCCTGACATATCTTTAATCGCAATCGACTCTGCACCCAGGTCTTCCAGAGACTTAGCGAACTCAACCCACATGTCAGTTGTGTGCACTTCACTCTTGGTGTAAGAAATAGTGCCCTGTGCATGCTTACCGGTTGCTTTAACTGCCTTAATAGCAGTCGCCAGGTTACGGGGATCGTTCATCGCATCAAAAACACGGAAAACATCCACACCGTTTTCAGCAGCACGCTCTACAAACTTCTCTACAACGTCATCTGCATAGTGACGGTAGCCCAGCAGGTTCTGACCCCGCAGCAGCATTTGCTGTTTAGTATTCGGCATCACTTTTTTCAGCTCGCGAATACGTTCCCAGGGATCTTCACCGATAAAGCGGATACATGAATCAAATGTTGCTCCGCCCCAGCTTTCCAGGGACCAGAAACCAACCTTGTCCAGTTTTTCAGCGATCGGCAGCATGTCATCCAGGCGCATACGCGTAGCGAATAGCGACTGATGAGCGTCACGCAGTACTACGTCGGTAATGCCAAGAGGTTTTTTATCAGACATGGGTATAGGCCTTTTGTCGATTATTGCTCTTAAAAAATAAAGTCGTTACTTTCGCCGGGAATCAGCGAGAACGATGCTGATGAACCGCTGCAGTCATGACCGCAACCAACTCATCGTTATTATTAGCAGCAGCTGGTGCAGCTGCAGGGGCTTTTCGCTTAGCCTTAGGTTCAGGATCCGGTGCAATTTTGCTGACCACGGCAGACATGCCATTGGTTGCAAACACCAGCAGGGTCAGGAATACGAAAACGAATCCCATACCGAAAACCATCAGGTTTAAACCTTCGGACATTAGATTTTCCATCTAACGGGCGCTCCTCTGTTTCACCAAAAATCCCGCAACACCCTGGAGTGTTCCGGAACCAGATCCGGCCTGAACTTTAAGTTCTCTGCAAACGACAATTTTTCTTGTAGTAAAAAAAAACAGTGTCGTCTGCAAATTGGCTGAATTGTTAATAAACGGGCAATAATTAAACCCGAAAACTGCCCTACAGGCAACAAGTTCCCCGCACTTTAGCGACAAAAAGTTGCTTTTAAAATCTTGTAAAAAAACTACAAAAAACGCCATTTCCCAAAATCATGCTGGCAAAATGTCGCTCTCAAGAAAGCCGTTATACCCCAGGCCGATACACCTTCACATTGCTGTAACCTTTGTCCTGAAGACTCTGTGCATGCATCTGGCTCATCACCCCTTTATCGCAGTACAGCAGGTATTCCTTGGTCATATCTAAATCTGCAAAGCTGGAGTCCAGTTCGAAGAAAGGAATTTTCAGCACTTCACACTTAGGCATATTCAGAGGCTTTCGCTCCTGTTCATGCTGATGTCGCACATCGATAATCACTTGCCCCTCAGCGACACGCGTCAGAGCTTCAATAGACGCTTCTACTCCCAGGTCCTCAACAATCTTATCGATAGCCACTACCTGCGCATTCTCCAGCGCTTCATCAAGAACCGCATAATCAAAGTTAGCTTCTTCTTCTTCGATACGTTCTATTTGCGCATTGGTGGTCGGACGATCAGAGATAACACCGCAGTATTCAGGAATACTTTTTGCCATATCGTACGCACCGATCTGTCTGGTGATATCGATGATGTCCTGTTTATCCATTGTAATCAGCGGACGTAATACCAGCTTACTGGTAGAAGAATCAATCAGTGCCAGGTTAGGCAGCGTCTGACTGGACACCTGAGCCACACTTTCGCCGGTAACCAGTGCATGCAGTTTCATCCGGTTTGCAACCCGTTCGCCCGCCCGCATCATCATACGCTTGAGCACAACCCCCATCTGGGTATGGTGTACATTCTGCAAAATCTCACCAACCACCTCTTCAAAGGGAACCGTTACAAACTTTACCCGGGCCGCAGAGCCATATTTTTGCCACAAAGACAAAGCGACCTGCTTAACGCCGATTTCATGGGCCTTACCGCCCAGATTAAAAAACAGAAAATGCGTTTTACAACCACGGCGCATCGTCATATAGCTGGCAACAACAGAATCAAAGCCACCTGAAATAAGTGACAGCACCGCTTCCTGGCTACCCAGAGGATACCCCCCGAGGCCTTTGAACTTATTGGCAATGATGAACAAATTCTGATCACGGATCTCAAGCTTCACTTTTACCTGTGGCGCATGCAGATCAACGCCCGCAGATTCACAATGTTGCAGCAGACCGCCGCCTACATAGCGCTCCAGATCTCCGGATTTAAAGTCATGCTTACCAGCCCGCTTCACCCTTACAACAAAGGTTTTTCCACGGATTATCTCGCTGTAGGCTTCACGGGTCAGTTGGAAGACATTATCGAAATCCCCCAGTGGATGCTGATCCACTTCTAAAAAGTGCAGTACACCGGGCGTGGCCTGCATTACTTCAATCATCTGCTCCCGCAGCAGGGCATCTGTACTGTCCACTTCTACTTCAATTTTATCCCACAGAGCACGCACTTTGATGTCATCGCTGAGGCGCTTCAGAGTAATCTGCATATTGGACTGTAAACGTTGAATAAAACGCTTACGGACAGGTTTGCTCTTAATAGTAATTTCTGGAAATAGCTTAACGATAAACTTCATAATGGCTTTTTACATGTGGATTAGAAATGAGGGCGGCTATTATACATAGCCGCCTATATTTTGAACAAAATACCGGCTGAACAGCCCGCAAATCAGAGAGAAAGGTAGATTAAGACTGTGGAGAATACAAACTGACCCGGTTACGGCCATTTTCTTTGGATGAATACAGTGCTTTATCAGCACAGGCAATCCATTCCTGGCCAGACTGAATTCCCACCTCCAAAGCAGCGATCCCAAGACTGATTGTATACTTCAGTGACTGACCATCACTGTTAACCACAGCCTCTTCTACGGCTTTACGTAACCGCTCCGCCAACAATGCAGCATCCTGCAACGAGGTATCACCAAGAATAATGGCAAATTCCTCTCCTCCGTAGCGACCGGACACATCGATTTCCCGCGCATTATTCTGAATCAGCTGCGCCAGGTGGCGAATAACATCATCGCCGACCGGGTGCCCGTAATTGTCATTAATACTCTTAAAATGATCGATATCGAGCATCAACAGACAAGCGCGCTGTTTAACCCTTTGCCAACGTTTATATTCCCGCTCAAGACAGTCTTCCCAGTGCGCCCGGTTATACAGTTTCGTCAAACCGTCAGTCTGACTCAGAATGGCTAACTCCTGATTGGCTTTTTGCAGCCCCTGCTTATGCACAGCCATATCTGTCACGTCATATACAATCATACATATATGAGTCACTTTCCCATCCGCAGTAAACAGCGGAATGAAAGTGACATTCTGATACATAAACTCAGCTCCGCCGGTCACCGGGCGATAATTATCAAACCGAAACAGATACGGACGTTGCTCCCAGATCATAAAGGCTTTGTTTTGCAGTAAAAACACTGAATCAACTTTTTTCCGGAACCAGTCATTTGGAATCTCTGAAAACAGACCGGTAATAGCCTGATGCTTCACCTCTGCAGATAAGCGTCCGCTATGGTTCTCCATAAAATCATTCCAAAACTGAATTTTCAGTTCCTGATCGATGACTACCAACCCCACATCAATGTTGCGGAGTATTTCCATCAGGGAATACAGTTTATCGATCTGATGTTGTTCCAGCGCCATAATTAATCCAGCAAATGCAAAACTTTTTCATTCAGTTTTTGCATTGATTTTTCGGTAAATAATAATAGTAAATCACACTTAATTGCATGCCCTTCGATGCCGTAGCTAATCTCTATCGCAAGGGTTTTCTGCATCGTTTTGATATTGTCGTCCATCAAATCGGAAATGTGATAATGCTGGCCAAGTACAACCGGATGTCCCTGACTGAATTTAAACTTCAGTTGTTCAGACATTCCCCCAAGACAAGCCCCGATCAGGACATTAGCGACATCCATCAGCAACTCCAGCTCAGCCTGCTCATCCACACCTTCGCTGTAATTCATCAGCGCGGCCAAATCCAGAAAACTGGAATCATTCAGAATCAGCAACGCTTCACCGGAAATCCCCCCACCGATAAAGCCCTGACAAACACCGGATATACTTTCATCAGCTTCAATAGCATTCAGCGCCATACTGACTTCACTGACCGCTATATAATTCACATTTGGTACTGGCAGCATCACAAACACGTTCAGTAGCCGCGCCAAAAGATCGCCTGCCCGCCCCATCGCAACATTAGCAACTTCCTGATAACAGTCACGCAAACGCGCAGATAGCTCCCCTGATGCATTCAGGGTCTGAACATCTGATATGTTTTCGGTAGCCGTAACAGTCGAAAAAGACTCTTCAATAAAGTCACTGTCACTGAAGACGCCATACTGGAGCAGTACGTGGTTAAGGGTCGTCTGGCTGACAGGTTTTTTGATAAAATCCAGCGCACCCAGCTTTTTAACCCGCTGATAGGCTGAAGGCTGGATATCACCGGATATGACGATAACCATAGTTGGCAAATCTTCACGCTGTATCGCTTCCAGCACCTGATAACCATCCATGACTGGCATATTCAGGTCCAGTAACAGGACATCGCCTTTACCGGCACGAATGGCATCCAGCGCCTCACCACCATGAGTGGCAAAACTGATATCGACAGCAAGGTTTTCAGGTAATGAACGGGCAATCTGTTTTCGCGCCAGCGAAGAGTCATCACAAATCAGTAAAGGCGTCGCCATACAACACTAATTCCATCCTATACAACAGATTATCAAGGGTACGCCTACACACAGATGCTTACACATCAGTCATTAAAGAGTGTTAATGGGAACGTGACACAATGATCAAAAAATGTACATTTCAGTCGAGTGTATCAGCTCTGCTCTGGGCAGGTAAGAGCCGAACCGAAGAGAAGTAACCAAATTGCCCAAAAGCTAAAAAAAGGGCTTTACGCCCCTTTTTCAGTAACGCCGGTACTACCACTCGATCTTCTCAACACCTTCAAACGTCAGCTCACTGCCATCAGCCATTGTCACCACCCCGGACGTATCCGGATTCAGCTCAAGTGCTTTCGCTGCCAGGTCATATTCCACCTCCTGGCCGTCAACAGTAATTGTCCATGGGTTTTCAGGGTCGTTGGTGCCATCCTGGGTGAGCTGAATAATATCAGTCCAGCCACCACCATTACCGCCAGAGAAGGTATCGTTACCGTCAAACGGGTTATACACATAGGTGTCATTTCCGGCCTCACCTTTAACAGTATCATCTCCTTTACCGCCAGACAGAACGTCATCACCCTCGCCGCCAGTGAGAATGTCGCTGTCTGAGCCACCGGTTAATACATCATCTCCTCCCCCCCCTGAGAGAATATTTCTATTTTCGGTTAGCCCCACTAACTCAATATTATCAACTGCAGTTCCACCATAATCGACATTACCTACCTCAACAAACTGCAGTTTATTACTCCCGTCGCCGGCGCCACCAACAACCTCAAAACTGAAGTTTTCCATTGTAGAAGTCTGAGCTTCAACAGTTGATATAAGCTCCCCACCCCAATAAACCTCAAGCGAAGCGTCATAACCCGAATATTTAGCAGCATCGAGGGATAACTGATATGTATCGCCATCACTCACCCCATCGACTGTTTGCGAAAATGAGATATTACCGGGAGAATGGTCAGTATCCAGATATCGATTACCATCACTGGCACTGAGCCCATACCGATCACCTGTAGACTTAATCTGGAATCCTGGCCCCGATTCCAGCTGCCAGTCAGCAGATCCCGATTCGAAGCTACCATTTACAATCAAATTACTTTCTGTCGTTGAGCCGGCTCCTAAACCATATAAAATATCAGTTTCAGCTCCGCCCATGGCTCTACTCTGGGTATCCGTCCCAAGAAATATATTGACATCTTCAGAGTAAGTATTGCCATCTTCACCGGTAACCTGGACAACCACAGCACCACCATATGGTACAGAGTTATCATGATCTGCCGACAAAGATATCTGTCCAGTTTCAGAATTGATCTGAAACTTTCCATCTGCATTATCGCTCAAGGAATAAACCAATGCCTCACCCGGTGTGGCCCCTGCGACAGAAACAATATTAGCAACAACAGTGCCTGACGAAATAATAGTTGCATCAGTACTGGCAGCCAGCTGAGCATTCCCAGTGAAACTTATATCGGTTAGCTCCCGATTCGTCCCATTAAGGGTAATTGTTAAATTTTGAGTATCCGCAGCCCCGTTATCATCGGTAACCGTTACAGGTATGGTTAAAGTTTTAGATTCATCTGCACCAATATCATCATATGCCGGATCTCCCGGATTAAAGCTGTAACTGCCATCAGCATGCAGCGTAAAGCCGGCCGGCAAAGCTGTGCCTTCCTGAATAGAAAACGTAACAGAGCTGTTATCGTCAATGTCCGTTGCCTGAAGCTGACCGGTAATAGTCGTATCAGAGGTTTCTAATACCGTCTCAGTCAGCTCAATGTTATCCAGCCGCATCCCCCGGCCACCTTCCAGCGCTTCACCGATGGAAACAAACTCAATTTCCATCGGCTGGCCGGTACCTACAAAGGTAATCTGTCCGTCATTCCAGCTCTGATCACTCTGACCGGTTCCGTCATCGGTGAAAGTATCAATAACCTGGCCATTCACTTTCACCTGCATATTGTTTACATTCGCGCCAAAGCCGGCACGTCCGGCGAAGTCGAAATCCAGGGTATAGGTCGCCCCTTCAACGGTATCAACCGAACGACTGATCTGGTCAGCATCATCATAGATATCATTTCTGTCATCATTCAGCTCAATGAATTTGCCATCACCGGAATGCCCAGACCGCGAAGACCACACTTCAATTGCTTCAGAGTCAGTTCCCCAACCATCAGCGTTCTGAACAAAGCCACTGCCGGCACTTTCAAATGTTGTACTGAACAAGGTAGTCGTATTAGCAACGGTTGCCTGCGGCACATCCACAGAAACAGGCTGGATAACAGACATAACCGGCGCATCATTAGTACCGGACAACACGATTTGTAATTGCTGAGTATCCGTTTCACCACGGTCATCTGTAACAGTGACCGGTATTGTCAGCGTCTGACTATCGCCGACAGCAAGGTGCTGATAAGAATCATCAGCGGGATCAAAGGTATAGGAACCATCAGAATTCAGACTAAAGCCCGCCGGCGCACTTCCCACCAGTGAGTATGTTAGTGATGCTGAGTCGTCCGTATCTACAGCACTGAATGAGCCACTTAACTGCGGAGCATCTTCAGCAACACTTCTGCTTATATCCGCGCCAGCCACCGGGGCATCGTTAGTGCCGTTGACCGTAATCTGAATCTGTTGCGTATCGGTGGCACCGTTCTCGTCAGTGACCGTCACCGGCACCGTTAAGGTCTGCACATCGCCGGCATCCAGACCGTCGTACGCCGCATCCTGTGGATTAAAGCTGTAACTGCCGTCACTGTTAAGCGTGAAGCCGGCTGGAACAGATGCACCGTTAGTGACGCTGAAGGTCAGAGACGCCGAGTCATCCGCATCGGTGGCGGACAGCTGGCCAGAGATAGCGCTGTCACCTTCGTTAACGCTGGCAGTCACATTCACGCCTGCTACTGGCGCATCGTTGGTGCCATTCACCGTAATCTGAATCTGCTGAGTATCAGTAGCACCATGCTCATCAGTCACGGTGACCGGAATGGTCAGGGTCTGCACGTCACCTGCATCCAGGCTATCGTAGGCTGCGTCCTGGGGATCGAAGCTGTAGCTGCCATCGCTGTTTAAAACGAAACCAGACGGTAAGGAGGCACCGCTGGTCACGCTGAAGCTCAGAGATGCAAAGTCATCCACATCCGTTGCTGACAACTGGCCAGAAATGGCTGAGTCACCCTCCTGAACCGTTGCACTCACATCCACATCGGCTACCGGCGCATCGTTCGTGCCACTTACTTTAATTGCAACCCACTGAGTATCAGTTGCACCCTGTTCATCAGTAACAGTTACTGGTATCCCAAGTGCAAGAACGTCCCCTGCAGCCATTTTATCGTATGCAGGATCCTGCGGATCAAAGCTATAACTGCCATCACTGTTCAGTGCAAAGCCAGCTGGCATTGAAGCACCGGCCATCAAACTGAAGCTAAGGCTCGCAGAATCATCCGCATCGGTGGCAGACAGTTGGCCGGAGATGGCGCTGCCGCCTTCGTTGACGCTGGCAGTGACATCCACACCGGCAACCGGGGCATCATTGGTGCCGTTGACGGTAATCTGGATCTGTTGCGTATCAGTGGCACCGTTCTCGTCGGTGACTGTCACCGGCACGGTTAAGGTCTGCACATCGCCCGCATCTAAACCATCATACGCTGCATCCTGTGGATTAAAGCTGTAGCTACCATCCGCATTCAGGGTGAAGCCTGCTGGCAATGACGCACCGTTGGTCACGCTGAAGGTCAGAGACGCTGAGTCATCCGCATCGGTGGCAGATAGCTGGCCAGAGATGGCGCTATCACCTTCATCGACAGAGGCGGTGACATCTGCACCGGCAACCGGGGCATCATTGGTGCCGTTGACCGTAATCTGAATCTGCTGGGTGTCGGTGGCACCGTTCTCGTCAGTGACCGTCACCGGCACCGTTAAGGTCTGCACATCGCCCGCATCTAAACCATCGTACGCTGCATCCTGTGGATTAAAGCTGTAGCTGCCATCGCTGTTAAGCGTGAAGCCGGCAGGAACAGAGGCTCCGTTGGTCACACTGAAGCTTAAGCTGGCTGAATCATCTGCATCGGTGGCAGACAGTTGGCCAGAGATAGCGCTGTCACCTTCGTTCACAGATGCGGTCACATCCGCACCGGCCACCGGCGCATCGTTAGTGCCGTTCACGGTAACCTGAATCTGTTGCGTATCGGTGGCACCGTTCTCGTCGGTGACCGTTACAGGGACCGTCAGAGTCTGCACATCACCCGCATCTAAACCGTCGTACGCTGCATCCTGTGGATTAAAGCTGTAAGAACCGTCTGCATTCAGGGTAAAGCCTGCCGGAACCGAAGCACCGTTGGTCACACTGAAGGTCAGAGACGCTGAGTCATCCGCATCCGTGGCAGACAGTTGGCCAGAGATGGCGCTGTCACCTTCATCGACAGAGGCGGTGACATCTGCACCCGCAACCGGGACATCGTTCGTGCCGTTCACGGTAATCTGGATTTGCTGGGTGTCGGTGGCACCGTTTTCATCGGTGACCGTCACCGGCACGGTTAAGGTCTGCACATCGCCCGCATCTAAACCCTCGTACGCCGCATCCTGTGGATTAAAGCTGTAAGAACCGTCCGCATTCAGGGTAAAGCCGGCAGGAACAGAGGCTCCGTTGGTCACACTGAAGGTCAACGTGGCTGAGTCATCCGCATCGGTGGCAGACAATTGGCCAGAGATGGCGCTGTCGCCTTCGTTGACGCTGGCACTTACGTCTGCACCCGCAACCGGAGCATCATTGGTGCCGTTGACCGTAATCTGAATCTGCTGGGTGTCGGTGGCACCGTTCTCGTCAGCGACCGTCACCGGCACGGTTAAGGTCTGCACATCGCCCGCATCCAGGCCATCGTACGCCGCATCCTGTGGATTAAAGCTGTAGCTGCCATCGCTGTTGAGTGTGAAGCCGGCTGGCACTGACGCACCGTTAATAACACTGAAGGTCAGAGACGCTGAGTCATCCGCATCGGTGGCAGACAGCTGGCCAGAGATGGCGCTATCACCTTCATCGACAGAGGCGGTGACATCTGCACCCGCAACCGGGGCATCGTTGGTGCCGTTGACCGTAATCTGGAT
>CAKZPE010000055.1 GCA_937138495.1 uncultured Oceanospirillaceae bacterium | reverse complement strand
AAGTCTGACGAAGCTGACGACAAATAAACAGCACATTCAGCAAGCAGCAGACACAAAAAAACACGCCAACAGGCGTGTTTTTTTATACCGGAATGCCTACACCATTACAGGTTAGCCACCCGGTTCAGACCTGCAATCGCTGCTACACGATACGCCTCTGCCATTGTCGGATAGTTAAAGGTCGTATTAACGAAATAATTAATCGTATTCGCCTCACCTTTCTGATTCATAATCGCCTGACCGATATGCACGATCTCGGACGACTGGTCGCCGAAGCAGTGGATACCCAAAATTTGCAGAGTTTCACGGTGAAACAGAATCTTCAACATGCCTACCGGCTCACCGGAAATCTGCGCTCGGGCGGTATCTTTAAAGAACGCCTGACCTACATCGTACGGCACTTTTTCTTCCGTCAGCTGCTCTTCAGTTTTACCGATAGAGCTGATCTCAGGAATCGTATAAATACCTGTTGGCACATCATTAATGAAGCGGAAGTCATCAGCATTCAGCATATCAGAGGATGCAGAACGCCCCTGATCAATTGCCGCTGACGCCAGTGCCGGCCAGCCAATCACATCACCACAGGCATAAATGCCTTCACACTCTGTACGGTAGAACTCATCTACCTTAATCTGGCCACGGCTGTTCGCCTCGAGACCAACATTCTCCAGGTGCAGCATATCAGTGTTGCCTGTACGGCCATTACACCACAGAAACGCATCAGCACGAACCTTCTTACCGGACTGCAGTGTCAGAGTAACACCCCGCTCGTCAGCTTCGACACTTTCATAAGTTTCGTTATGACGGATCTTCACCGCACTGTTACGCAGGTGATAGCTCAGGCTGTCGGAGATTTCTGCATCCAGGAAGGATAGCAAACGGCTCTGGGAATCAATCAGATCAACTTTAACACCCAGACCGCTGAAAATTGATGCATACTCAGAACCGATAACACCGGCTCCGTAAATGATCATTGTTTTAGGCGTATGTTCCAGATTCAGAATAGTATCACTGTTGTAAATCCGGGGATGGTTGAAATCTATATCGGTCGGAGAGTAAGGACGGGAACCGGTGGCAATAACAACATTTTTAGCACGTAAGCGCTCATCACCTTTAACCGTACCTTTAACCAGAACTGTATTCTTATCCTCAAACTCAGCCTGACCAAAAAACAGATCAACCCGGTTACGGGCATAAAAGTTAGTCCGCATCATAACCTGGTTAGAGATAACTTTCTCAGCGCGCTTAAGCACCTTAGGGAAAGAGAACCAGCGAGGCTCGCCAATATCACGGAACATCGGGTTAGTGTTGAATTCAATAATCTGTTTTACAGAGTGACGCAACGCTTTAGAAGGAATAGTGCCCTTATGGGTACAGTTACCGCCCACGGAATCCTGCACTTCAATAACCGCTACCCGGCGCCCTTTTTTCGCGGAGTTCATCGCCGCACCTTCACCGGCAGGACCAGAGCCTATTACAATGACATCGTAGTCATATACAGCCATTACATTCCCCTATTCTGATTTACTTCAACACCGTAAATTAATACGTAACAACAAGTTAGCTAATGCTACGGCAAAACCTGCCAGAGCAAAACCCTGCCACACTGGCTGCGACATAAAAGCTTCGCAATATGGCGTATTACTTCGCCTGATACCCCAGGTCTGCAGCACCTTCAGACTCAGACTGCTTCTTCTGCTGCTCAGTCTCACAAATCTCCTGGTCACCGCCACACACATCACAGGCAGTATCCATACCCAGCGCACTCATACCACCGCAGGAACCGGTGATCGGCTTGCCTTTAAGAATTACACCAATCGCCATACCGGCAACCAGTAACAACATAATTACTATGGCAAAAATCAATTCAGTCATCTTAATTTACCCGACATATTCACGCGCGTTGCTCACTGCAGCACGCATTGTACTTAACTTCAACACACCTGACACTGACCAGGATCACTCCACCAAATAGGCAGCGAACCCAGGCGTCTGTTTTTCAGTAAAACCGGCGTCATTCTTTACGATAAACATGGCCTCAATACCATTAGCTATCGCATATTCGTAAGCCTTCTCTTCACCCATCACTGTAAACGCAGTTGCCAGCGCATCCGCCTCAGCACAGGAAGGACGCAACACGGTAACAGACGCCAGCTTATGGCTGATCGGCCGTCCTGTCGCAGGATCTATTGTATGTGAAAAACGAATACCGTTTTCCTCAAAATAATTACGGTAATCACCGGACGTTGCCACCGCCACATCCTTAACGGCAATTATCCGCTGAATTGTCCTCTGGCCTGTTACCGGACTTTCAATGGCTATCAGCCAGGGCTCATCATTGAGCTTTGCACCACTGGCCCGCAGCTCACCACCAATCTCGACCAGATAGTCAGTAATACCATGGGATTCCATCATGTCAGCCAGACGATCAACGCCATAGCCTTTAGCCACTGCTGACAGGTCAATATACACCCCTTCAGCACGCTCAACTTCTGACTGCTCAGCGTTCAGCTTCACCTTCCGGTAACCTATCCGTGTCTGTAATGCCTGAATATCAGCCAGGGAAGGCGCTTTCGTTACCCGGCCATCCGGACCAAACCCCCACAGATTCACCAGCGGACCAACCGTGACATCAAATGCACCGTTACTCGCATGACTGATCTGCTGAGACAACTCCAGCACCTGAAACAGCGGTTCAGACAGGCTCTGTGTCACAGCACCTGATGCACTGTTTAACAGCGACAGCTCAGAATCAGCAATGTACGTAGACATCGACTGATTTACATCTGCCAGCATTGCATCAGCCGCACTGCTCAGTGCAGCCGTTTGCTGAATAACCTGATCAGATCCGGCACTGTCAGCTGCCAGCCATTTAACACTGTAGCTGGTACCCATTGTACCGCCGGTAAAACCAACAACCTCTGGCTGAGGTGACTTTTCACAGGCGGTTAAAAACAAAACGGCCAGCAGCGAAGCTGCCAGCCGTATGATTACCTTATGATAATCGCACATCATTAATGCTTATCCACCGAAGTCATCAAGCAGGATGTTTTCAGGCTCAACACCCATGTCTTCCAACATCTTGATAACCGCTGAGTTCATCATTGGTGGTCCACACATGTAGTACTCACAATCTTCAGGCGCATCGTGATCCCGCAGATAGTTTTCATACAGTACGTTATGGATGAAACCGGTATAACCTTCCCAGTTATCTTCCGGCTGAGGATCCGACAGGGCCAGATGCCAAACGAAATTTTCGTTTTCAGCAGCAAGCATATCGTACTCTTCATTGTAGAAGGCTTCACGCAAACTACGCGCACCGTACCAGAAAGACATCTTACGGGTAGAGTTCAGACGCTTAAGCTGGTCAAAGATATGAGAGCGCATCGGCGCCATACCTGCACCACCACCGATGAACACCATCTCAGCATCGGTATCCTTGGCGAAGAACTCACCAAACGGACCGTATACACTGATCTTGTCACCTTCTTTAAGGCTGAAAACGTAAGAAGACATCTTACCCGGCGGAATACCTTCCGGACCACCCGGAGGTGGAGACGCGATACGGATATTGAATTTAACAATACCCTTCTCTTCCGGATAGTTAGCCATGGAGTAAGCACGGATAGTGGTTTCATCAACCTTGGACACATAGCGCCACTGGTCGAAGCGGTCCCAATCTTCACGGTACTCTTCCTGGATATCAAAATCCTTGTAGTGTACTTCGTGAGGAGGACATTCCAGCTGTACATAACCACCGGCACGGAAGTCAACGTTTTCACCTTCAGGCAGACGCAGGGTCAGCTCTTTGATGAAGGTTGCAACGTTCGGGTTAGAATCAACTGTACATTCCCACTTTTTCACACCGAAGACATCATCTTCAACTTCAATCTTCATGTCCTGTTTAACAGCAACCTGACATGACAGACGCCAGCCTTCACGGGCCTGACCTTTAGTGAAGTGAGGCTCTTCGGTTGGCAGCATACCGCCACCACCTTCTTCAACAATACATGAGCACTGCGCACAGGTACCGCCACCACCACAGGCTGATGCCAGGAATACACCCTGACCCGCCAGTGTTTGCAGCAGCTTGTCACCTGCAGGCACCTGAATTGTCTTTTCCGGATCACCGTTAATTTCGATGGTCACATTACCGCTGTTTACCAGCTTGGCACGGGCTGCCAGGATTACCGCAACCAGTGCAAGCACTACTGCGGTAAACATGACAACACCAAGAATAATTTCTGCATTCATCGCATTAATTCCTTTCGTTGTTCATGCAGCCTGTTAAAGCTGAACACCTGAGAAAGACATGAAGCCAAGAGACATCAGACCAACAGTAATGAAGGTGATACCCAGACCACGCAGACCATGCGGTACATCGCTGTAACGCAGTTTCTCACGAATACCTGCCAGCGTCGCAATCGCCAGCGCCCAGCCAACACCGGCACCGGCACCGTAGACCACACTTTCACCGAAGTTGTAGTCACGCTCAACCATGAACAGTGCAGCACCAAGGATCGCACAGTTTACGGTTATCAGCGGCAGGAATACGCCCAGCGCGTTGTATAACGCCGGTACATACTTATCCAGAAACATCTCCAGAACCTGTACCATCGCCGCGATTACGCCAATGTATGAGATCAGACCCAGGAAGCTCAGATCCACATCCGGCATACCGGCCCACGCCAGTGCACCGTCCTTCAGCAGGTAGTTATAGATCAGGTTGTTTACCGGCACGGTAATCGTCAGTACCACGATAACAGCGATACCCAGACCGATTGCTGTCTGTACCTTCTTGGAAATCGCCAGGAATGTACACATACCCAGGAAGAAAGCCAGCGCCATGTTCTCAACGAAAATGGCTTTAACCAGCAGGCTAATATAATGCTCCATTACGCTGCCTCCTTCTTAGTGTTAGGCGCCATTTCAAATTCTGGCTTTTCAACCTGATCCGGATACGCAGTACGCAGAATCCAGATAAAGATACCGATCAGGAAGAATGCGCTTGGTGGCAACAGCAACAGACCATTGCTGTAGTACCAGCCGCCATCTGTAACCAGAGGCAGAATTTCAAAGCCAAACAGCTTACCGGAACCGAACAGTTCACGGACAAAACCAACACTCAGCAGAACCACAGAGTAACCCAGACCATTACCGATACCATCCAGGAACGAAATGCCCGGCGGGTTCTTCATAGCAAAGGCTTCCGCACGGCCCATTACGATACAGTTGGTGATAATCAGGCCAACAAATACCGACAGCTGCTTGGAAATCTCATAGGCAAACGCCTTCAGTACCTGATCCACCACGATTACCAGAGAGGCAATAATAGTCATCTGTACGATAATACGGATATTACCGGGTACATGATTACGGATTGACGAGATAAACAGGTTCGAAAACGCAGTTACGCTGGTCAGCGCCAGACACATAACCACGGTTACCGACATACTGCTGGTTACCGCCAGGGCAGAACATACACCCAGAATCTGCAGAGCAATCGGGTTGTTCTTAAATATAGGTGTCAATACGACTTCATTGGTCTTTGACATGATTAAACACCTCCCGCTTTCAGATTAGCCAGGAATGGCGCATAACCATTCTCGCCCATCCAGAACTGCACCAGATTCGAAACACCGACACTGGTCAGGGTCGCACCGGATAATCCGTCAACCTTAAACTCAGCATCCGGAGTAGCCGCACCAACCTTACCCTTGATCACAGCAAGCTTAGGCGTATAAGAACCTTCTGCATAAACAGACTTACCCTGCCACAGATTTTTCCAGACAGGATTATCCACTTCACCACCCAGACCCGGGGTTTCAGCATGCTCATAGAAACCAAAACCGCCAACGGTATTCAGATCACCTTCAAGGGCAATGAAACCGTACAAGGTTGACCACAGACCATAACCGTGGACCGGCAGAATCAGCTTTTCAATCTCACCCTGGCTCTCAACCATGTAGACCGGCATATAGCGGGCCTGACGGCGAATACTTGCAGTATCCTGGTCAGCGGTCAGCTTAATTGACTGAGCCGGATCCTTAGCAGCCTGACGGGCATCATAGCCTTCAGCGTTCACAGCATCGGTGAATTTACCGGTTTCCATATCCAGCATACGGGTAGTGATCTGTGCAAACAGCTCATCAACCGACTTGCTGCTGTCAGAAATACCGGCCGCGGCCAGGATATTGGATTTACGGTCAAGATCTTTGTTGGCCTGCTGAGCAGGACGCAACATAACAGCCGCCGCAGATACAATGATCGAACAGACCACACACAGCGAAACGGCAACGGTAAGCGTCTTACCAATGGTATCGTTATTACTAGCCATTGCGTGCAATCCTCCGCTTGATGTTAGCCTGCATGACGAAGTTATCGATCAGCGGCGCAAAAAGGTTAGCGAACAGAATCGCCAGCATCATACCTTCCGGGAAAGCAGGGTTAACCACACGGATCAACACAACCATGATGCCCACCAGCGCACCAAAGTACCACTTACCCACGTTGGTCATGGAAGAAGATACAGGATCTGTTGCCATGAACATCATACCGAAGGCAAAACCACCCAGCACAAAGTGCCAGTAGAACGGCATCGCAAACATCGGATTCGAATCAGAACCGATCACGTTCAGCAAGGTAGACGTTGCAACCATACCTAGGAAGACACCGGCAACAATGCGCCATGCCGCTATACGGGCAAACAGGATAACAGCACCGCCAATCAGGATCGCCAGCGTTGAAGTTTCACCCACGGAGCCTGGAATGAAGCCAAGGAAAGCATCCATCCAGCTAACGCCCTGCGCCATAATCGCATCAACACCGCCCAGTGCAGCCAGACCCAGAGGAGTTGCGCCGGAGAAACCGTCAACTGCTGTCCAGATTGCATCACCTGACATCTGCGCAGGATATGCGAAGAACAGGAAAGCACGGCCGGTCAGTGCTGGGTTCAGGAAGTTTTTACCTGTGCCGCCGAATACTTCCTTACCGATAACAACACCGAAAGAAATACCCAGAGCAACCTGCCACAGCGGGATTGTCGCCGGCAGAATCAGGGAGAACAGGATAGAAGTTACGAAGAAACCTTCATTCACTTCATGGCCACGCTTCATGGCAAACAGGACTTCCCAGAAGCCACCCACCACAAAGGTAACCGCATAGATAGGCAACCAGTAAACCGCACCGTGGATAATATTATCCCAGACACTGTTTGCATCGAATCCGGTCAGAGCGCCAGCAATGGCACCACGCCAACCTTCAACTTCGGTCATACCCAGCTCGGCCATACCCATATTGGCCTGCAGGCCAACATTGTACAGACCGATCAGAATCGCCGGGAAAGTACACATCCATACCAGGATCATCATACGCTTAAGGTCAACCGCATCACGGATGTGAGCAGCCGCCTTGGTTACGTGACCCGGCGTGTAAAAGATAGTATCCGCTGCTTCATAAAGGGCGTACCAGTTTTCGTACTTACCGCCTTTATGGAAGTGAGGTTCCATCTTGTCGAGAATATTACGTAAGCTCATCTTCAGCCCTCTTTCTCGATCGTTGTCAGGTTATCCCGCAAGATCGGGCCATATTCGTATTTGCCAGGGCAAGCGAAAGTCATCAGCGCCAGATCTTCTTCATCCAGTTCCAGACAACCCAGCGCAATTGCATTCTCCATATCACCCACAACCAGTGCACGCAGCAACTGAGTTGGCAGGATATCAAGAGGCATCAGTTCTTCGAACTGCCCAACAGGCAACATTGCACGCTCCGAACCGTTAGTGGTCGTGGTAAATGCAAATTTTTTGCCTTTAGAGAACGCTGAAGCAAACATATTCAGGACAGAGAACTTCTCACTGCCCGGCGCAACCCAGCCCATGAACTCACGCTCACGGCCTTCCAGCAGCACAGATACCTGACTGGCATAACGTCCCAGGTATGCAAACGCACCCTTCGCGTGACGGCCATTCAGAATAGAACCACTGATGACACGATTATCGCCACTTACCAGACGGCCTGCGGTCAGCTCTTCCAGATCCGCACCTACACGGGTGCGTAATAAGGTCGGCGCACTGACCTGAGGTCCCGCCAGAGCCACAACACGGTCTGTAAATAATTTACCTGTTGTAAATAACTTACCAACAGCGATGACGTCCTGGTAACCGATAGTCCAGACAGTTTTCTTTTCAGAAGCAGGATCCAGAAAATGGATATGTGTACCGGCATTACCCGCCGGATGCATACCGGAAAACTCGGCAACATTTACACCATCAGCAGACGGCACATCAGCACCGGACGCTTTGCACAGGTGGACCTGAGCCAGCTTACCCAGCAAGGTCAGACCATGACTGAATGCATCTTTCTGCTCAGCAATAATAACGGCAGGGTCTGCCGCCAGCGGATTAGTATCCATCGCTGTTACAAAAATTGAAGATGGTTTGGTACCGGGAGCCGGTACTTTACTGAACGGCCGGGTCCGCAATGCGGTCCACTGACCTGAGGCAACCAGGTTTTCTTCAACCTGCTCTGCCGTCACTGACGCCAACTGGCTGGCATCATATTTAGCAAACTCTACAGCATCATCGCCATCGACTTCGATCACAACAGACTGCAAAGCCCTTTTCTCACCACGGTTAATTGCTTTAACCACACCCGCTGCAGGAGCTGTGTAATTAACACCTACCGTTTTTTTGTCGGTAAAGATCACTTGACCGAGTTTAACCCGGTCTCCCGCCTTGACCTGCATCGTAGGTTTCATACCTATGTAATCGAAGCCGATCACGGCGACGGTCTTTGCCTCAACAGCTGCAGATACAGACTGTTCAGGCGCGCCCGTTATAGGTAGATCCAGACCCTTGTTGATCTTGATCATCCGCCTCACCCAATTTCTATTATAATTTTTCAGGACTCCAAACCCGGACCAGGGTCTGAAACACAACTATTTGCTCACTTTTCAGGCAAAAAAATAGCCGTATGCCAGGCTCTGATTTCA
>CAKZPE010000054.1 GCA_937138495.1 uncultured Oceanospirillaceae bacterium | reverse complement strand
TTGAATTCGCTGTCAGCGAAGGAGAGTTGGTGATCCATGGATAGCCCTCAGCACATCAGAGCGCTCATTGTCTCATGCTGAGGGACTTAATCGCAGGTTCCTTAGTATCTACGGTTAGTTACATAAAGGTTACATTTGATTTTCATCAGGTTTACAGACTATTTACATGTAAATGTGCGTTTGAATTTGAGTAAAAATTTTTTTTTCAGCATTTATAACGACATTCTTGTTTAAAATATCGACAAATCAATAAGTTAAATTATTTGCTTTGGTGTCATAAATTTTTTCTTTAAGGGTAATAAGATTTGCTTATGTGACACATCAAAAACTAATCTATATGGTTAGAAAATCTTAAGAAACAGGTTGTCTAAGATCGACAGTGAAGTACATATAAAATTCGTAGGGATATAGCCCTGACGCCCTTAAGAAGTAATTTTCAATAGCATTAAAGAAGGAGGATCAATAGCCAGCAATGGAAACTGGCATATTTATTGGCGTACAATTTAATTACGCACCATGCAACACTGTAAGACGCGAAATACGATACATTGAAATTAAAAACCACAAGATTTGATCAGCAACGTTTGCTGCACTTAATAATTAGTTTAGAAGATATTGATATTGCCCAGATAGCATTGCAATGATTGTAATCCAGAGGTGTATGCGATGCGGCGAAGTCTTGAATTTATAGCTTGAACCAAAGCTAGTTTCAGATAGGCGGGTAAGTTGATATATCTTGAGGAGCATCAATCGCATGACATCACAACTGTCTGAGCAAGCAGTAAAAGAGATAATACTCACGGTATATGATGAAAACTTCAAAGGGGTAGATCCAAACCTGAGACAGGTTTTGATAGATAACCTGGATACTGGCTCCCTGAGCTCTGAAATAACAACCTATACAAAAGGAATGTTTTATACGAACTGGAACTATCACCTGCTGAAGGGCTATGAATCACAGATTACCGGCATTGCGGCTACAAACACCGATGAAGAAGAAGGTCTGGCAATTGCAAGCTTAGCGTTGCGCAACTTCCGTCTGTTACCAAAGATTTACGATATTGTACTGGCTGAGCAGAAGAAGAATACGCTTCAGGAATTACTGGATTACCACACAACTAGGAAGGATGATTTAAGCATATCAGGTACTTCACGTACTGAAAGTGCTGACATAGTCGCAAAAATTAATATCCAGGATGTTACAGATATTGATGAACTGGTTGCAGACCACCGCTCGACCATACTGAAAGCAAAAGATGCGATTGGCGATAAGATACTTGATCAGCATAACTACACCCCCGCACAGTGGGATGTAGAAGTAACTAAGCTGAATGCAGAGCTGGCTGATATTAATAAAGGTCTTAATATCAGTGAGAACTTTACAAAGTATTCCAGTAACTTGAAAGCCAGTGCAAGCAGTGGTGCGCATAATGCGTTTTCTTTGGCGCATCAGACTGCGAGTGCAATCCAGGGTGCTCTTTCAGGCGGTGATCAACCACTGGAATCTTACTTCGCGACCAGTGGCTATCTGGCAGAAGCAACATTAGGGATCGCGGGAGACGGAGCAACGGCATTTAAACATGCCAAGGTAGGTGATGGTCTTAAGGGAGCTGCTTCAGTGGCCCTGGTGGCTGCCAGTTCTGCTAGTTTCGCTTCAGTAGCGAAAATGCTGGATGACCCTAATTTATCAGCTGAGCACCGTCGTTTGATTGAAGCTGAGGTGGGGTTACAGGGAACAGCCCTGGCACTGGGTGTTGTCGAAGGCGGACTCAGTATTGCTCAAAGTGCTGTACAGGCAGGTTCTAAGGCTGCGTCAGTACTGGGTAAAGCGGTTCCCATTATAGGTGCTCTGGGGGCTGTTGTCGGGGCAATAAACCCATCTAAGTGGGCTGAATTTGATCAGAAGCAGGATCGTATTGATGCGCTCAGAAATGCGGATACGTTTTCTTCTGATATGCTGGGCGACTTATTAGGTGAGTCTTTAACTATTCAAAAAGGCTTTTATGGTGCCACAACTGCCCTGAATGTTGCTTCAGGAGTGGGTTCTGCCGCGCTGGCTGCCACAGGTGTTGGCGCGCCGATAGCTGCAGCTGTGGGTATTATTGGTGGTGCCATTTCTGCAATTGTGGGAGCGTTTGAGCAGGTTGCACTCGAAGACCTGGCGGATGAGTATTATGACAAGATCACTACTGATGAAAACGGCAATAAGCGGAGCGTAGAAGAGTATTTCGAAGGCAGCTTTGATCAGCAGCAAGACAAAACCAAAGCACGCTATGAAGACTTTTTTGAAAGTCTGACCGCCAACCAGAATATTGATACAGTTTATGCGCTTGGAAGTCAGAAGCTCACAACAACAGATCTTTCTCTGTCAGCTATCACGAAAGCCGCTGATGAGTTGGGTAAAACTGCCAAGCATTACTTTGAAACCTATGCAGCAGAAGGCGGCTGGACAAAATCAACCATCAGCGTTGAAGAAACAATAGGCGATGACCATATCAACCTGCCGAATGCGAATGGTTCCAAATCTTACCTGACGTTTACCAGCCCCCTGTTTGCCAGTGGTAATGAAGTACTATCACGTGAATCTACCGGCAAGAACTCTTATGCCACGACGCTGAAAATTACGGATCTTGGTGGCTGGGTTGTCAATGATTACGGCAATAATGAAACCACATTTGATGTCGATAAAGTCGTTACCAACGCTGAAGGTAAGGAAGGTCACAGCAGAGAAATAGACTTCAAAATTAATGCTAAAGGCGGTAATGATACATTGTTCGCCTATGAAGCAGGTATCACCTTTGACGGTGGTGATGGTGTTGACACGGCATCATACAGCCGTCTGAATTCTACAGAGATATCCGAAGGCCTTACTATTACGAGTATGGGCACGAACTACATAAGAGTTGAAAAACATCTTAATACAGGTTCGAAGCTTTATAAGGAGTCGATAGAAACGCATACCGAGAACTACGGTAAGCGTACAGAGACTGTGCAGTATCGTGCGGTAAGTCTGGTTGATAACACCAGTGCTATTACCACCAGGGATCACCTGTCGAATATTGAGATTATCCACGGTTCTGTCAGAGGTGATTTCATTGATGTTTCCGGGTCAAGCCAGATTACTCAGATATTTGGTTTTGGTGGAAATGATCAGATTATTGCGGGTGATTCGGTGCGGATTGTTGCTGCAGGTTCCGGTAACGATGAAATTACTGTTTCAGATGCTTCTATCAAACGTGCCTTAAAAGCTAAGACTAATGACGACCTGATCTATATTGATGGTGGCGAAGGTAATGACCTGCTGACATTATCCAAAGATAGTTATGCATATATCGAAGATGCTTACGAAACCTATACAGAGCGACAGAAACTGAGCCGGGAAATTGCTGAGAAACTGACTGTAGCGGGTGTTAAAGACCGTGAAACAGAAGTTGATAAGCTGACAGAATCTCTGGGTAAGGTGCTGGAAAATGCTGCCGGCGATGGCATAAATGCGCTGTCGTTAGCTAATGTGGAACAGGTCTTCCTCACCCTGACTGATAATCAGGCTGGTGAATCCATTCTGACCAAACGTACCTACGACCTGAATCATAATGCCAATGTACTTAAGTTCCTGGGCGCTGAAAGTGTGGCTGCTAATGGAGAAAAGAGCCTTCCCGGTGTAGGTGTATCTGCAGTAGATGTGCAAGGTTCAACCAATCTGTTGGGCACGGAAAGTGATAACAGAATGATTGGCTCCCATTTTGATGATCTGTTGCTGGGTAACGGCGGTGATGATTATCTACAAGGCGGCAATGGCAACGATCTGTTGATTGGCGGTCAGGGTAAGGACACCTATGTTGTGAATGCCAATGACTTCGGTCACGATCTGATCGTTGATGGTGGACGGGGTGAAGATGGTAAGTTTGACAGTATTATCATTAATGCCAACCAGAACACCTCTCCCACTTTTTACCGAAACAATGATGATTTGATTGTGGCTATCACGGATGATAATTCCGTTACCGTGGCAAATTACTTCGATAAACTGACTGGCGTGACCAAAAGTGGTAACCCGAATAACAACGTGAATAACGATGCTTACCCGAATATTTTTGCCGATGTGAACGGTGATGGTCGGGCGGATCATATTAACTTCGGTTATTACCATGTGAATGTAGCATTGGGCCAGGAAGACGGCTCTTTTGCTCAGAGCAAGAATGCCTGGGGAAGTTATGATTTTGCAACCTATGGCGGCTGGTATGCAGGCAGTCAAAGAACTGCAGCAGATGTTAACGGTGACGGGCGTGCTGACCTGATTGGTTTTACAACAGACGGTATACGTGTCGCATTAGGCCAGGAGGACGGTACCTTTGTTACTGTATCTAATACTGCATGGGGAGGGGCGAACAACAGCGTAGAAAAAGATAAATATCCCAGTGTGTTTGCTGATGTGAACGGTGATGGCCGGGCTGATCATGTGAACTTTGGCTATTATCATGTGAGAGTTGCACTTGGTCAGGAAGATGGTTCATTCGGGCAGATGAAAAATGCCTGGAATAGTTATGATTTTGCAACCTATGGTGGCTGGTATGCAGGTAGTCACAGAACTGCTGCAGACGTTAACGGTGATGGGCTTGCAGACCTGATTGGTTTTACTAAAGATGGTATACGTGTAGCACTTAATGATGGTAATGGTAGTTTCAAACATCTTAGTCACACGAGTAAGGCCGCAGCTGATAATAATGCAAAAAATGCAGCACATCCCAAAGTCTTTGCCGACGTTAACGGTGATGGAATGGCTGATTATGTTAACTATGCAAGTGATGGCGTTTACGTTCAGCACGGTCAGTTGAATGGCAGCTTTGGTACAGCAATCAAACTAACCAATGATTTCACAGATATCCAGCACTCAACAGTCTATAACTGGGAGTCTGGCAGCTATCGCACAGCCGCTGATGTTGATGGTGACGGACGTGCAGATTTAGTTGGTCTGGGCAGTAATGCCAAGAAAGTGTATCTATCAATCAATGATGATACGGTCCGTTCTGCTGATACAGATACACGTTTGAATTCAATTATTATCAGACGTCCCGACGGCTCAACTGAACTGAAGATTCCTGAATATATTGATGCGGTTGCATCTGGCAATTATTTACCAGCATCTGGTAATAGCTTTGCTGATAACTACCGGGCCTTTAAGGAAAGCGGCCTGGGATGGTCTGATTTGCAGGTCACAGATGGTTCTGTGCCAACCAGTACACGTACCACTCATCAGGGAACGGATGCAGCTGATACTCTGGTGGGATCTTCAGGTAAAGACAAATTTATAGCAGGTACTGGATATGATGTGCTGACCGGAGGCGGTGGCGCTGACGTATTTATCTTTGATCGGTTAGATAATGTTTCTGCCGTTTGGCAGAGAGATACGATTACTGACTTTGGTCTTGACGATAAAATTGTATTTGTTGGTTACGATAATAAATCTTTTTCAGATGTTAATGTAACTAGCTTGTCGCAAGAGCTTTTAAATAATGGTTTAGGCAATAAAAATAGTGTTCAGATTAATTTTCTAAATAAGAAAAGAATTGGGTTTCAATCTACAACTGATACTATTAACAAAAGAATTGAATTGACAAGTTTTAGAGATTCTACAGAAAATTATACTTGGAATTATGAACGGAAAGACTCTATTCTAAATATTAAAACCATTTTTAAAGGAGATACACTCCAAATTAAGACTAAACACTTAACAAAAGATGATTTTTTATTGACCAATAGAGGTTTTCATTGGATAAGTGAAAGACCTTTTAATAGATAAAATTTAAAGTATCTTTACACCTTACAATTTTAGTAAATGAAAATTCATTTTATTGCCATTGGCGGAAGTGCAATGCACAACTTGGCACTTGCCTTAGAACATAAAGGATATAACATAACTGGTAGTGATGATGTTATTTTTGAACCCTCAAAAAGTAGACTAGATGCCAAAGGATTGTTGCCTGAAACATTTGGCTGGTTTCCAGAGAAAATAACGGCAGACTTGGATGCAGTTATTTTGGGAATGCACGCAAAGCCAGATAATCCTGAACTTTTAAAAGCGCAAGAATTGGGTGTAACAATCTATTCTTACCCAGAATTTTTATACGAACAATCCAAAAACAAAACCCGAGTTGTAATTGGCGGAAGTCACGGAAAAACTACCATTACTTCAATGATATTGCACGTGTTGAATTATCATAATCGTGAAGTCGATTTTATGGTAGGTGCACAATTAGATGGTTTTGATAGAATGGTTCATCTTACAGAAGAAAACGATTTTATAATTCTTGAGGGCGATGAATATTTATCCTCACCCATAGACAGGCGACCAAAATTTCATTTATATCAACCTAATATTGCATTGCTTAGTGGAATTGCGTGGGACCATATTAATGTGTTTCCAACTTTTGAAAACTATGTAGAACAGTTTCAGATTTTTGTAGATAGTATTGTAAAAGGCGGAAGCATTACTTATAATATTGAGGACGAAAATGTAAAGCAAGTTGTAGAGGCTTCGGAAAATTCTATTCGTAAAATGCCATATGAAACTCCCGATTATAGAATTGAAGATGGACAAACTTTACTGGATACTCCAGAGGGACCAATGCCAATAGAAATTTTTGGAAAGCACACTGCGAAGGTTTTCCAAAGAGCTTAG
>CAKZPE010000053.1 GCA_937138495.1 uncultured Oceanospirillaceae bacterium | reverse complement strand
GACGGGGCTGTGGCCTGGCAGTAAACAAAACAGAAAGCTGCTGCCCTCCTGCTTCAACAACTCTGGGCAGAAAAATCGACCGGCCCGTCTGCTCGGCAAGAGGGTCTTTCTTATCTGAACGGCCAGACTCGGAAAACTGATATATTTGCTGATAGCCTGTCGTCATCCCCCCTGAATACAGATAGATATCCAGCCAGTCATAAGATGAACGCTGTAAGACCGGATCCAGCAATGTCGCCAGATCAAAACATGCCGTTACAAAGCCAGGTTCAGCGGTCCCTGTGCCCACATCATTGACCATACAGACGGCATTACCAATCGACGGTAAATTTAAGAAATAACTGTTCAGCTGATGGTCCGGACGGGTAGCCAGCTGCTCAACCGCCTCCCGTAACTTGGGCTCAATCTTGTCACCGAAATAGTAACGGTGCTTCCAACTTTTATCGGCCTGATAAGGAGAGTCGGCATCAGTACGGGAGTACAATGTGAAAAACAGCGGTTTATAATTTTCCAGTAACAATTTTTCCAGAGTGGAGACCAGCCGGTCTGACCGGATATTCGCAGCCAGTTCACGGGCTGCCCCTGAAAAAACCACAAACTCATCAACCAGATTCTGAAAATCATCAATGATAAACAGCGTCAGATTCGATGTTTGAGACTCAAATTCGTACCGGGCTTCTTTGCTGTTGGACTGCCAGATAAAGCTCTGTAATCCGTACGACAGAAGCGCCCCTACAAGTAACACTCCGCAAATAACAGCTTTATCTATTCTGGCTTTATTAATAGTCATACATCACCTGCCTGCTGACTTTCCCGGCTTCTCAGCGTCATAAGGTATGCAGCAATTGCCCCAATATCCTGCCGCGTAAATTCTTCTTCCCAGGGGGGCATATTGCCGGATCGGGACATTTCAGCGCCGCCACGCCGAATAATCTCTACAATATATTCCTGCGGCCTCACACTCAGCGTCAGATCAAACGGGGCAGGATTTTTAATGACTCTGCCAGCCAGCTTGCCATCACCGCGCCCCGTATCACCGTGACAAACAGCACAACGGGTCAGGAACAGGAATTTACCCCGGGCGATATCATTCACACCTTTGCCGGCGGTATCATCCAGCAACCCGGCTGCCGCCTCAGGTTGCTCGTATAAATGGCCAACAAATAATGCCACCGAGCGGATTTCCTGAAGGCTTAGCTCATTTTCCCAGGGCGGAGAATACAAACTCATCTTGCCCTGCATGCCACCAAAACGAATATTTTCAACGATGTCATCATGACCATTGCCATAACGCTGATTGAGTAAATTTGCTGAGGGGTAACCTTCAATCAACAAAGTCAGTATGCCATCCCCCATTCCCCGGTTGCCGTGGCACAGCACACAGCGATCGGCAAAAATACCCGCACCGGCAATCAGACGGTCATCATCGTTTGCACTCAGTGACAGACTTGCCAGTACCAGATACGGGCACAAGCCGACTCTAAGACAATGACAGAAGCGGTTCAGCACTGTTTTCAGCATCCCTGTCTCCCATATTCACTCTTCAACGTGAATGATCATTTGCATATTCGGATGAATCGCACACTCGACTTTCAGGGTACCCGGCTTCTCTGCGACCACTGAACGCTGATTCCCTTTAGGATACGAACCAAGATCAAATGACTGATTTTCAGACAAACTGTATATATTGTGGAAAAACGGATCCTGATTAGTGAACGTCATTTTGTCGCCAACCCTGACCGTCAGCTCTTTTACTGTAAATTCCTTGTTCTTCTGACCGATTTCATATTCCTGAGCAATACAGTTTGCCCCCATCAGCCCCATCACAATCACTAACATCAGTCTGATTTTCATGCTTATCTCCCTGCATCTCTGGACGTCAACGCTTTCAGAAACGCCACCAGCGCCTGCTTTTCCTGTTGAGTAATATCTAAAGGTTTAAAGTCAGGCGACACGCCAGACTGATGTCTGCCGCCTTCGATGTAATAATCCATGACGGACTCAAGTGTATCCGCGGAACCATCATGGAAATACGGTGCTGTCAGCTCGATGTCCTTCAAGCCCGGGGTTCTGAACGCACCTTTCAAAACCGCTACTGGTCGGATGTTGTAGCGCCCCAGATCTGCATTGTCCTGCTGCACATTCACCAAACCCAGATTATGAAAACCGTTATCTGTAAATCCCGGCGGATGATGGCATGCGACACAGTTGCCTTTCTGCGGATCAGTGAACAGTTCGAATCCAAGTTTTTGCTGGTCATTCATGGCCTGCTCGTTTCCGGCAACCCAGTCAGAAAAATCGCTGTCACCGCTGACCAGTGTTTTTTCAAATTCGGCAATTGCATGCTGCACATTACGGGCTGTCACACCGTCCGGGTACACCCCACTGAACGCTGACTGATAAGAAGGTACAGAGCGCAATCTGACCACCAGCTTATCCAGATCCATATTCATTTCACGGGGTGAGGTTATAGGCAAAGCAACCTGATCAACCAGACTATCAACCCGTCCATCCCACATAAAAACCGTATGCGCCTGCAGATTCAGCAAACCCGGCGTTGCACGCTCAATACGTTTGCCATAACGGTCAAGCGGCGTAGCTTCACCATCCGACCACCCTTTATCAGGCTGATGGCAGGTGGCACATGACATGGTGTTATCAATACTCAGACGGGGATCAAAAAACAGCTGCTTACCTAACTCAGCAATTGCCGCTTCACGGGGATTTAATTCCGGAGCCGTTACTGACGAGCGCCATACCGAACGGTCTGCAAACTCAGAAGGCTCAGATGCCAGTACTTCCAGATTTATACCGGACACATAAACTGCCAAAAAAATAATAGCGGACGCATTATTTATACACATCTCAATATTCCCTCACACTATGTGCTACTTACAGACTAGCTCAGGGAATACGGGCTTCAATGTTTTTGGCAAACACCCATCTACATGCGTAAAAATATTTTAAATCAAGATGATAAGTCCCACTCTAAGTACTCTAAACGGCATGTTTAACGGTATTCTGAAATTACAGACAAACAAGCGTTTTAAGGCGGAGTTTAAATTCTGGCGACATGACACTCTGATATCTGGCCTAAGCCGATGATTATTATTACAATCCAAATATACTTATGATCTGCCCAAGAGGTTTATAATGCTTAACATCACCCCAATCTCTGCATTTGATGATAACTACATATGGGCAATTCATGCGCCAGAAACAGCCAATGTCTTTGTGGTTGATCCTGGCCAGGCAGAGCCCGTTGAAGCCTTCCTGAGCGAGCATGACCTTAATTTAGCCGGCATACTCATTACTCATCATCATAACGATCACACTGACGGTGTCGCTGCACTGACGGCAGAACGTGACATTCCCGTATACGGGCCGGAAGAATCACCTTACGAAGGCATTACCGAGACACTGAACAATGATTCAGTTCTGGAAATTTTTGGCCTGCCTATTATTATCCATGCAGTGCCGGGCCACACCCTTGACCATATCAGTTATCTGATTGACGGTGTTACCCCACAGCTGTTTTGTGGTGACACACTTTTTCTCGCCGGCTGTGGGCGACTGTTCGAAGGCTCACCGGAGCAAATGCTGTCAGCAATGCATTACTTCCGTGACTTACCAGACAGCACTCTGGTCTATTGCACACATGAATATTCCCTGGCCAACCTTGCGTTTGCTGCGGCCGTTGAACCTGAAAACACCAACATCCTGAATTGTATTGAGCAATGCCAGAACCTTCGCCAGGAAGGCAAAGAAACCCTACCCAGCACGATCGCACAGGAAAAAAAGATCAACCCCTACATGCGCACTGATCATCCGGATGTCATCACTGCTGCCACTGAATATGACCCACAGGCAAGTGCTTCGGAAACACAGGTATTTGCTGCATTACGGGAATGGAAAAATAATTTCTGAAGAAGCGCCCTAAGCACTTAATTCCTATTGACATATTCGTTCTAAAGTCGAATCTGCCTTCACTGAAGAGCGGGCTATTGACCCGCTCGTCAGCGCTCCATAAAATGCAGCCTTTTAACTGAATTTAAGGCATCTCTGCATGGGTCGCTATCTACTCGCAGTCACCTCAACGGCTATTCTGCTTGCCGGCTGTCAAAACACCGGTAACCTGAAGCCGCAAAATACCGACCCCGATGCTAAAACCGGCAGCAATTCTGAACAGGTTCTGGTTAATACAACCGGTAACAACACTCCTGTTACACCGGTTCTGAACGCTCCGCTCAATGCTGACCTGTGGATGCTTACCCGGGAAGGCATGCAACTTGATCTGGATGCTGATCAGGAGCGAATTGCAACTCAACTGAAGTGGTATGCCAGCCATCCGCAGTATATGCGGCGTGTCGGACAACGTTCCAGCCGTTATTATCATTACATCCTGAGCCAGATTAAAGAACGTGGCTTACCGACTGAGCTGGCCTTATTACCCGTGGTTGAAAGCGCGTATGATCCCTTTGCTTATTCATCTGGCCGTGCCGCCGGCCCCTGGCAGTTTATTCCCAGTACTGCAAAATACTTCGGTATTAAATCAAACTGGTGGTATGACGGCCGCCGGGACATCATTACATCTACCGAAAAAGCGCTGAACTATCTGGAACAACTTAATAAACGCTTTGACGGTGACTGGCTGCTGGCACTTGCTGCTTACAATGCTGGCGGCGGAACCGTATCCAAAGCCATGCGTAAGAACAGAAACGCCGGCCTGCCTACTGACTACTGGTCTCTCAAATTACCCCGGGAAACCATGGCCTATGTACCTAAATTACTGGCAGTAGCTAAACTGGTTCGTGATGCAGAACAGCATCAGCTAACATTGCCACCGCTAAACAACCAGCCGTATTTTGAAATTGTCGATATTGGCAGTCAGATTGACCTGGCACAAGCAGCAAAGATGGCCAGCATCAGTACTCAGGAACTGTATCAGCTCAACCCGGGATTTAACCGCTGGGCAACCGACCCTTCAGGCCCGCACCGCTTGCTGATTCCGGTCAAAAATGCCGAACAGTTCCGTCAGCAACTGGCACAGATTCCGCCGGAAAGCCGGGTTAACTGGAGCAGGTATACCATCCAGCGTGGCGACACCCTGAGTACAATTGCTTCAAGACACAACGTCACGACATCAGTGTTACGCAGCACGAATAAGCTTGCCAGTAATAATATCCGCGCCGGCCGAACTCTGCTGATTCCAACGGCTCAGCAAGACTCCGGACAGTATGCACTGAGTGCTTCACAACGCCTGAGCCGCAAGGAAAACCATCTGGCCCAGAGCAACCGTGAAAAGCGACATTACAAAGTAAGTAGCGGTGACAGCCTGTGGTCAATAGCCCGCTCTTACAACGTCAGCCCTAAACAGATAGCTGGCTGGAATGAGATCAGCACAAAGACACCCTTACGAATTGGCCAACAGCTGGTTATTTGGAAACACCCTAAAAGCGCGACAACACTGAGCAAACGTGACCAGCAACTGACCCGCCGTATTGGCTATCAGGTACGCAGTGGTGACTCCCTGTACGGCATCGCTAATAAGTTCAGCGTCACTGTCAATGATATTAAACGCTGGAATAAACTGGATAATCAGAAATACATCAAACCCGGCCAGCAACTGACACTGTATATTGATATCAGTAAGTCGCGGTAACTCAGGACACAGTTATGGACACAACCAGCATTGCAATCATTGTCATCGCGACCCTGGCAGCCATTGCCTTTAAGTACGTGCTGTACAAAAAAATCTGTCGCTGGATGGATAATGATCTGGCAAAAGGGCTGGCTGAAGGCAGCGCTGAAAAACACGGTTTCCTACAGCAACAACTGGATCAGATGCGACTGGAGAAAATAAACCGCAAAGAATATGCCGAGCGACTGACCAAACTGTCCGAGCAATATGACCAGACGCACTGACCTGCAAATTTGCATAAAAAAACGGCGCTGTTAAGCGCCGTTTTTTTATGACTTATCCTGTCCGCCCTTATCATCATCCGGGTCAGCTGGCTTTTCATCCGTAGGCGGGGTAAACATATTCCACATCGCCATATTCTGATCAGCAAAGCGGTTCATCATATTCAGAGGATTAGCTGCGCCCATCATATTGTTCATTTGTTCGCGAATCCGCTCCTGATGCTCAATAAAGCTACTGATACTCTGCTCCAGATACTGGCTCATCATGCCTTGCATACTGTCACCGTAAAAACGGATCAGCTGCTGGAGAACCTGATTGGTCAACAGAGTGCCGTGCCCCATCGCTTCCTGTTCACTGATTATCTGCAGCAAAATATTGCGGGTCAGGTCATTACCGGTTTTAGAATCCTGAACCTGAAACGGCTCCTGATTAAGCACCAGCTGCTTAACATCCTCGAGGGTGATATAACAGCTGCGTGAAGTGTCATACAAACGACGGTTAGTGTACTTTCTTAGAATTCGCAAAACAGTTCTCTCTTAAACAGCTGCTTCTCCGACACGGGTCGCCCACATACAGCTATTAATCAGTTTTATTCGTATTATTGGTGTAGCTGGTCATCATGTTGAGCATCATTTTTTGCAGTGCATCCATCGATCCCAGACTGTTCGTCATATAAGGCTGAAATAATGTCAGGGGATCATAGCCTTCAGCACCGGCAGCCATGTTTTCCTGAATCTTATCCATCATCTCTTGCTGAAAAGCCGCTACATCAGGCAAACCCAGCACCTTACGCAACTCTTCCGGCGTCATCTCCACATCAATCTTGAAATTCATCGCCTCTCCTCAACAATTTTTCCTTCACAGCCAAACTAACAACCCTGAGAATACATGTCCAATATTATTGTGCATCTGAACAAAAACTCATTCAGGGATGACTATATCAGGCATTTTCAGCGGCAGGGCGAATCCAGATCCAGGCCATTACAGCCGCCAGAGCAACACTTCCGGCCGCCAGCATAAACGTCACTTCGGAACCGACACTCTCCCACAGCAAACCGCTGGCAAAGGCTCCCATCGCCCCGCCCACTCCGAAACCAAGACTGCTGAACAACGCCTGCCCCTGGCCGTGACTGGCCGGGGTAAAATACTGATGCACCAGGGCAATCCCGACAGCATGTAACGCACCAAATGTCACCGCGTGCAAACACTGCGCAAACAGCATCGTCGGCAAATGATCCGGCAGCAGACCAATTAACAGCCAGCGCAATACGCACAACAGCAAACTGACCAACATAATCATCCGCAAGCCATAACGGCTTATCAGTCGGTGCATAAACATAAATATGATCACTTCAGCAACAACGCCCACAGCCCAGAGCAATCCGATTTGCGCTCTGCTATAACCCAGACTGTCCATCAATACTGAATAAAACGTGTAATACGGCCCATGGCTCAGCTGTATCAGTAAACAGATAACAAAAAACGCAATAACCTGAGGACGCCAGAGCTGCTCAAGAAAGCCTTCTGCGCTCTGATCCTTCACAGTTTTCACATCAGTAACGCACAGAGATGACAGCCAGATCAGCACCATCAGCCCCAGCATCAGATACGGTAACCAACGAATAGAAAAACCGTCCAGCAGCCATCCTATGGCCACCACAGCCACAACAAACCCGACAGACCCCCAGAGCCTGATCCGGCTATACAGCTCAGACTGGCTTCCCAAATGCCCCAGCGTCAGCACTTCAAACTGTGGCAGCACCGCGTTCCAGAAAAAACTGAACCCAGCCATCACCAGGGCAATACCTAACACATCATCCTGCCAGAAAATCGCAATAAAAATCAGACAGGTAGCCAGAGAACCCGCCCTGACAATGGTTAAGCGTCGACCCGTTTTATCTGCCAGCCAGCCCCAGATATTAGGTGCCACGATGCGCGATGCCATCAGAATTGACATCAGCATACCGATGGATGAAGCATCCAGATCAAATGACTGTAAATACAGACTCCAGTAAGGAACCAGAGCACCAAGAAGTGAAAAATAAAAAAAGTAAAAACCCGACAGGCGGGTATAGGTAGCCGGTGTCATAACACCTCAGATTTTCCCAAAACAGTACCGCAGCAATTGCTGCTGCGGCAATACATACTTACAAGTCGCGCAGTACCGGTGTGTCACAGGTTACATCAGCATTCTGACCACGGTTACGTAAGAACTGATCCATCAGTACAATGGCCATCATTGCTTCTGCAATCGGTGTCGCCCGAATGCCTACACAAGGGTCATGGCGTCCCTTGGTGACCACCTCGATACTTTCTCCGGAGGCATTAATACTCTGCCCCGGCAAACGCAGACTGGAGGTTGGCTTCAGGGCGATATGTGCAACAATGTCCTGACCGGTGGAAATGCCACCAAGAATGCCGCCGGCATGATTAGAACAGAACCCCTCAGGGGTCATTTCATCACGGTGCTCTGTACCTTTCTGTTCGATACAGGCAAAACCATCACCAATCTCAACACCTTTAACCGCGTTGATACTCATCAGCGCGTGCGCCAGATCTGCATCCAACCGGTCAAAAATTGGTTCACCAAGACCCACAGGGGCGCCACTGGCAACCACACTGATCTTCGCACCAATGGAGTTACCTTCTTTACGCAGCGCATCCATGTATTCTTCCATCTCAGACACTTTGCCGGCATCCGGACAGAAGAAGGGATTTTGCGCAACCTGATCCCAGTCAAAGGCATCAATTTTGATTGGCCCCAACTGAGACAGATATCCCCGCACTTCAATGCCTTTGGTCTGCAGGTATTTTTTCGCCACAGCACCGGCCGCTACACGCATCGCAGTTTCACGGGCAGAAGATCGTCCACCTCCCCGGTAATCACGGAAGCCATATTTATGGCTGTAGACATAGTCCGCATGGGCCGGCCGAAAAGTCTCTGCAATGTTTGAGTAATCCTTGGAGCGCTGATCAGTATTTTCAATCAGCAGACCGATCGCCGTTCCGGTGGTTTTACCTTCGAAGACACCCGACAGAATTTTAACTTCATCTGCTTCACGGCGCTGTGTCGTATGCCTTGAAGTGCCCGGTTTACGGCGATCCAGGTCTTTCTGCAGATCTGCTTCGCTTAATTCAATTCCCGGAGGACAGCCATCAATGATGCAGCCCAGCGCAGGGCCGTGACTTTCACCAAAAGTGGTAACTGTGAATAACTTACCGTATGTATTTCCTGACATCCTGACTTCCTGAATGCTAAAGCCCACGCTCGTTTAGCACAGGCTTAAAAACTGTAACTGACGATAACCGGTCCATGAACCCCTGGCTCAGCCGGTTACCCTACTATATTAACCGCTAAACACGTCCCGGTACTGTTTCAGATCCGCCGCAGTCAAAAGGAACACTCCGTTTCCGCCTTCGGCCAGCTCCACCCAGGTAAACGGCACCTGGGGAAACGCCTGCTGCAGATGCACTTCGCTATTCCCTACTTCAGCCACCAGCAGACCGTCATCGGTCAGGTAATCGGCTGCCTGAGCCAGAATACAGCGGGTAATATCCAGACCATCATTGCCAGACCCTAACGCCAGGTCCGGCTCATGCCGGTATTCCTCAGGCATACTGGTCAGATCATCCAGATCAACATACGGCGGATTAGAAACAATTATATCGTAACCTTTACCGTCAAGCTGACTGAACAGATCACTTTCAATTGCGGTTACCCGATCCTGCATTTCATGGCGCTGAATATTTTTACGGGCGACCTCCAGAGCATCTGCAGAAATATCTGCAAGATCAACTTCCGCTTCCTCAAACATATGAGCACAGACAATCCCGATGCAACCACTGCCCGTACACAGATCCAGAATACGGTCGACCGGCCTCTCCGGCAACCAGGGGCTAAATGCCTCAGCAATCAGTTGCTGAATCGGCGAACGGGGGATCAGCACCCGTTCGTCCACATAAAAAGGCAGCCCTGCATACCAGGCTTCACCAATAATATACGGCAACGGCCGGCGCTGCTCTGCACGCTGTTGCACGAAATCCAGCACCCGAAGCTTTTCATCAGTGGTCAACCGGGCATCCAGCACTTGGGGGTCGGTATCCCAGGGTAAATTAACGGCTCCCAGCACCAGCTGAACAGCCTCATCCCAGGCATTGTCAGTCCCGTGACCATAGTACAGCTCAGAAGCATAAAACCGGCTCATGCTATAACGGATATAGTCACGAAGGGTGGATAATTCTGTAACCAGTTGTTCTTGATTGATCGACATAAGCGGATAGATAATCTGTACAAAATAAGGAAGCAAGGCTTATAGCCGCATAGAAAATGATTTACGCTATGCTGAATAATGCCCTGACAGGAATACAATGCATCCCTAACAGGCTTCTGTTAATAATAAGCGCCTAAATCCGGCACTGTCTTCCGGTTAAACCTTCCGGCGACACTGTCGGTAAAACGGCCCCGTATGTTAAAGAAAAACTCAACTGAACGCTATGTCCGACAACGATAATGACGACTTCGATTTTGCCAGTGCAATGCAGGGAATTACCCGGCACAGCCACGACAAAGCCGACCTGAAACCCACGCCCAAAAAACTGCGCGCCGCAAATGACACTACAGCCCAGTACAAACGCCGTATGGCATCACAGGATAACGAGAGCCTGATTGACGGACTTTCCAGTGAGATAGTACAACTGGTTGAAAGCGAAGAAGAACTGATTTTTGCAACCCCCGGCATTCAGCTGAAAATGATGAAACGCCTTAAACAGGGTCACATTCCCTGGGAAGCGGGACTGGACCTGCACGGATTCAGCCTGGATGAAGCAAGGGATGAGCTCAGCCGCTTCATCCGCGACGCCAGCCAGAATCAGTGTCGCTGCGTCATTGTGATACACGGCAAAGCCTATAGCGGTGAAGGCCAGCAACCGCTGGTGAAATCCTACGTTAACGACTGGCTCAAACAAATGCATCAGGTGACAGCCTTTTGCTCTGCACAGCCGAAAGATGGCGGCACGGGCGCCCTTTATGTGTTGCTTCGCAATGCCAACAAAGGCTAACTCAGACGAATAGTGTCCGGTGCAGGACCTGAACTGCCGCCTGCGCGACAACCATCAGACAAAAGCATGATTTTCACTTTACCTTAAACGCCAGATCACGTACCTTAGCGACCTTTTAAGATCTTTTATGGGCTGCAAGGTCCGTAAACCTAGCCAGACAAGCAGGATCCAGACTGTAATGGAAAAAGAATTTGCAAGCATCATCGAGAGCCTGGGTGAAGATATCACCCGTGAAGGTCTCGTAGATACGCCAAAACGTGCCGCGAAAGCGATGCGCTTTTTAACCCGTGGTTACCAGCAAAACCTTGATGAAGTTATCAATGGTGCACTCTTTCCGACGGAAAACAGCGAAATGGTCATCGTACAGGATATCGAACTGTATTCGATGTGCGAACACCATATGCTGCCATTCATTGGCAAATGCCACGTGGCCTATATTCCAAACGGCAAAGTAATCGGTCTGTCCAAAGTTGCCCGCATTGTTGATATGTTTGCCCGTCGCCTGCAAATCCAGGAAAACATGACCAAGCAAATTGCTGATGCCATTATGGAAGCAACCGGTGCTGAAGGCGTTGGTGTTGTGATTGAAGCCAAGCATATGTGCATGATGATGCGCGGTGTTGAGAAACAAAACAGCAGCATGAAGACATCCATGATGCTGGGCCTGTTCCGCTCCAACCAGGCAACCCGCAGCGAATTCCTGTCTCTGATCCGTTAAGATCTGATACAGATATAAAAAAGGCAGCCCAGGCTGCCTTTTTTATTTCAGTGCGGTTACTGCATCAACTGCAACCAAACCGCCCCCTGCTGCTCAGGCGGCTTCACAACTGAAAGATTACCCGCCCCTATCAGGTTCACCCTCTCCCGGATAACACCCTTTTCAAGCAACACACTTTCCACACGGGCAGCATATTCCAGCGAATGACTTAAGCCATTTTCTGTTTGTACACTGTAACCCATCACAACCAGTATTCTGCTGTCTGCCAGGATATCATTCAGTATCGGGCGAATAACCGCTTCAATCTCATCATCAGTCAGTGAGGATGTTGCAAAATCCAGCGGCAACCAGGCACCACCCACTGAAAACGCTGTCTGCCAGTCCTGCACAGGTTTTGTTGTTTCAGTTGCTGATGCTGCATCAGACACTTGCTCTGAAGACTTATCACTGAGAATATCCAACTGTAGATAGACCCGTTTATTGCCGCGAATAACAGAATAAACAGCAATATAGTCCCCGCCAAGTTTGGCCGCCAGATAACTCTGGGTGCGATCAACCCCGTATAACCGGGAAACACCAAAGACCTGATTCGCCCACTGATGACTGTTACCGCACTGTCGGCTTTTACAGCGGAATAATTCTTCTGCATTCTGCTGCTGTAACTGAGCAGCCATAAAATCAAACGCCTCTGCCGCAGAGTGGCCTTCCGGAATCCGATAAGTGATCTGACGTAACTGACCAGATAAACGACGGGATTTTTCAGGCGCAATGACTCCTGATTTTTTCTTCATCTTACCAAGCGCAAGCTGGTAATCAGGGGAGGTTTCTGCCTGATATTCGACAATCCAGGATAAAGGATAGCGCTTTAAACCATCATAATCACTGCTGCCACGCAAATCAGCTTCAGCAAATACCGAACCTGCGACAAATATCATCAAACCAGACAACACTTGTTTAACACGATACATATTCATTCGGACCATAACTGAATACCCGCCTCCTGCCGTTATCATCTACTACAGTATGAATCATTTTCAGGTTTACTGAAGATCATTCTCGCATTCAGAAAAACAAATCGCGATTCTTTCTGCCACCTCCGCCTCAAGATGCAAATGGTGGCCGCCCTTAAACAGATAAACCTGACACGCCTGTAAACACGCAATACGGTCAGTATTTTGCTCAATCCCCTCATCACCTAATACCAGCTTTACCGGTGCAATAATTTTGCTCAGAAATTGCTGTACCTGATCCTCGGTAAACCGCACAGGTGACGGTAATACCAGCCACGGATCATGATGCCAGTAATATTCCTCCTGCCCATTTTCACCGGGGCGACGGCTAACTCCCCTTTCAGCAAGCCAGCTGGCGGCAGCCTCAGATACAGGCCAGCGACCACTACAGCGCGCCTGAACAGCGTCAATATAGGATGCATATGTATTCACACCCCGGTCACGGATGCGTATACGCTTTTGTAATGCCCGGTAAAGCTGGGCAGGCGATTCCTCAGCACGGGTAACAACCGGCCCAACACCTTCAATCAAAAACAGTTGTTCGACCTTTTCCGGATAGGTGGCTGCCAATAGCATAGCCACCCCAGCACCCATCGAATGCCCCAGCAAACTGAATTGCTGCCCCCCCAACTGCTCAGTAATCGCCAACACATCTGAAACATTATCCCAGACATAGTAAGCCATTCCTTTAGGACGATAATCAGATAAACCGTGGCCGGCAAAATCTATCGCCAGCACACAATAACTATCCATCAATGGTGCCAATGCATTGAAACTGGCGCTGTTATCCAGCCAGCCATGTAACGCTATTAATAACGGAGCCTTCTCAGCTCCCCATTGCCGGGCAGCAAAAATACGCCCATCCACTTCAAAGCGACGCTCTGTAAAATCCGGATACGGTAGCGGCATAAACTTAATTTTATCTGTTAAATGAATATCTTATAGTATCAGGCTCAGTTAACATAAAATGCAACCGGCAAAGCCTCAACTTAATCAACAGGCCCGAATTATCCATGCAATGCACCCCTGACTCACTCGCCTCCAGAGCAGGCCTGTTATCTATCGCTTTCATTTTTCTCATATGCAGCCTGTTTTTTCAGTCAAACATCGGCGGCGAAGGCTTATTCTTACCCTACAACGCCGCAATCTGGACAGGTACAGCACTGACAATCGGCCTGGGTATGTTCTTCGCCCTGAAAGACCTGCGCTTCATTTATAGCCGCTACTGGCCCGGACTACTGGCCTTTCCTCTGAGTGTCATTATCAGTGGCTACATTGCGGATACGTTGACTCCGGTTGAGTGGTTTTTTCGTCAGTTATATATCATCGCCGGTATCACCTTTCTCTTTGCATTATTTCAGTTTCGCTGGAAAAACAAAGATTTAGATAAACTCTTATACATACTGCTTGCTGCCGGATTCGCTCAGGCAATTTACGGATCATCACAACTTATATGGCAAGGCAATATTTCTAGTTTCCTGGTACCCAGCATAAACGGACAAGGCTACGGAATTTTCCAGCAAATCAACTTGCAAGCCAGCTTCCAGGCCACCATGCTGCTCATTGCCCTATACTTAATGACTCGCCCTGGCTTTAAAACCCTGAGTAAAGCGTCTAAGGCAATGCTGTTTATCAGCCTCTTTAGCAGCTCCTATATTATTGCCAGCGCAGGCTCCAGAGTGGGTATTATCAGTGCTGCCATTGGTATTTTGCTGATTTTGTGCGGACGTTTTCCCCAAATAAAACAACGCAGAATCATATTTAGCCTTGCTTTACTGACTATCGTCGGTGCGGCATATCATGGCAAAACAGGACTCACAAAATCCTACAATAAGCTTTCAGATCTGACAGGCGAAGTTGTTGCCGTACAAGGCTCAGCCAGCCGCAAAAACATCTACGCTACCACCTATGAAATTGTCAAAGAAAGTCCCTGGGTCGGGCACGGCATCGGCAGTTTTCAGGGCACCTGGCAGAATGCCAAGGTTGAATTTCTGGAACGAAATCCGCAGGCAGTTTTTCCGGCTGACCGACTCAGCCACCCCCATAATGAGCTACTTTTCTGGGCAGCAGAAGGTGGAGTTGTCGCACTCACCGGCATATTCATCGCTATGGGCACCATACTGATAGCCGCTTTTCGTTGTGGCTGGCGACGGGGTATCAGCTATCTGGCACTGCTGTTTCCGATCGGTCTGCACAGTCAGGTTGAGCTACCCTTTTACATTTCCAGCCTGCACTGGGTACTCTTTTTAACACTATTTTTCCTGATTCTGCAGCACACCCGAAAGGCTGAAAACATACGCATCAGCCAGGCAGCGACCCTGAGCTTAAAAGGGATCAGTCTAATAATAGTGCTCGGCACAGCAGGATTTATGTATAAGGCAAACCAGGCAAGTACTGCCATTTTTAACTTCCTTAACAGCCGTATGTCACAGCCCGCCCTGCTTCAACCCGCTTTAGAAAACACCTATTTCAGTGAAACCGCTGAACTCTATCTCATGCGTACCTTAATGCTGCGCAGCATACAGGGCGGGAATCATGGTTTTTTACCGGAATTTACACGGTGGGCAGAAGACTTTCTGCAGAAACGCCCTGTCCCCCAGATCTATATAGATCTGAGCCAGGTGTATAAAATCATGGGGAATGAGGCAAGAAGCAAAGAAGTGTTTGCGCACGTGAAAGCCATGTATCCGAAAAACAAAGCCACCAAAAATGCAGAAACGTTTTTCGCCAGCCTTGCCGCTTCAACAACATCAACGGCAAAACAGGCAGCAGCAGACAACTAGCTCAGACTGACAAGTCTCAGACTGCGCGCCAGATTTGTATCAGGCGTGCCAGTCCTGCTGCCGGAAAATCCATGTCCAGTTCTGCAAGATGCCCCGGTAATAACGGCTCCGGCTGGCGGATGTGGCCGTGCACCAACAGACAAGTCAGATACCCTATAAGTGGCTGATGGGTCACCAGGGCAATTCGGTCTACATCCCCGCTGGCAGCAAGCTCTCCCAACCAGTCTGTAACCGATTGCGGAGAAGACTCCGGCACCAGCAGATCAGCCGAAGACTGATCCAGCCCTCCCTGCATAGCACTGAGCCGTTCTGCAGTCTGACAGGTTCGCAAGTAAGGGCTGTGATAGATTCTGGAAACCGAGTGCTCAGCACTGAAAGCCTCCAACATAGTATCCAGATCCCTTTCCCCCTTCTCTGTTAGCGGCCTGAGCCAGTCAGACGGCGCATTAAAACCAGCTTCGCCATGACGCAACAGGAACACTTTCATTACGGCATCCGCGGCAGCACAAACTCAACATCACTGCTCTGAGTGTTAAGCATCATACTGCGGGCAACTTCAGCAATAGGTGCACTGTTAAAGACAACTTCATAGAGCCCCTGAACCAGCGGCATATACACCCCCAGCTCATCACTCTTTTCTTTAACGTAACGCAGGGTATTCACCCCTTCTGCAACTTCACCCAACGCAGCAACCGCCTCAGCAAGAGTATGCCCTTCCCCCAGTGCATAACCAACCCGATAATTGCGACTCAGGGAAGACGAACAGGTAACAATCAGGTCACCGACTCCGGCCAGCCCCAAAAACGTCATGGGATTGGCTCCCATCTGTACTGCAAAGCGGCCCATCTCGGCAAGGCTGCGGGTCATCAGCATACTCTTGGTATTCTCTCCCATGCCCATTGCAGCACTCAACCCTGAAGCAATCGCGTAAATATTCTTGAGAGTACCGCCCAGCTCAACACCATAGGTATCAGAGCTGGCATAGACACGGAAATGCGGGCAGTGCAGAATTTCCTGAACATGCTGGCGCAGCTCATCATTATCACTGGCAATAACCGTTGCTGTCAGATGTTTTTGTACAACCTCCTTCGCAAGGTTCGGACCGCTTAAAACACCAATAGCCTGATCCGGCAACTCTTCCGCCAGGATCTGGCTCATTAGACTGAAATGATCAGCCTCAATCCCTTTAGTTGTGCTGACCAACTGATGATGCGGCTTTATAAACGGCTTAGCCAGACGGACAACATCCCGAAACGACTGACTGGGAATGGATACAAATACGAGCTCTGCTTCTGCCAGCACAGTTTCAATATCTGTACTGGCACTGATACTTTCAGCCAACGTATAGCCTGGCAGGTAACGCTCATTTGTGTGTGTCTGATTAAGCTCATCCACACGTGACTCATTCCGCATCCACTGATGAACCGGCATACCTTTACTGGCAACCAGATCAGCAATCACCGTACCGAAACTGCCCCCACCTAATACCGCGACTGTCTTTTGATTTTGCATACACAATCTACCTGACCTGATCAGACTAGCGTTCTGAAGATTTATCCAGAGAATCCAGTAAACGGTTTATTCCCGCAAACAACAACTTCACAACACCAAAGCTGATCACGGCAAGCACAAGAAACACAAGAAGCTGCAACACATCCCCGGTACGCTGATAACCGAACAATGCAATCACAACAAAAAAAATACTCACCGCATATCCCAGCCATTGACTGATCCGGGCGGTGTTATGTTTATCGTCTGTCATTAGCCGCCTATAAGGATTGCAGTAAATGCGGATCAGGATAAATACATTCCATTTTCACCCCCGCTTCCGCTTCAATATCAGGAATCAGGAAAGCATCATCTTCACTGGCAAAGCTAATCGATGTACCGGTCGAACCCGCCCGGCCAGTCCGGCCAATACGGTGAACATAATCATCCGGATCTTCAGGCAATGCATAGTTAATTACATGGCTCACACCATCAACATGAATACCCCGGCCGGCAACATCCGTTGCAACCAGAATATTAATAGCGCCACTGCGGAACGCTTCCAGTGTTTTCAGGCGTTTTTGCTGAGGAATCTCACCAGACAACAGGGCAGCCGATAAACCATCCTTCTGCAGCCGCTCAGCCAGCCGGCGGGTCTCATCCCGACGGTTACCAAAAACGATCACCCGCTCTAACTTGTTTGCACGCATAAAGTTACGCAGCAAAGTGTACTTTTCCTGGCGGGAAACCAGATAAACCTGCTGAGTGACCGAATCTGTACTCCTTTTCTCCGGCTCAATTTCAACCACTTCGGCATCGACCGTCCACTGCTTGGCCAGATTCATGATGTCATCCGTAAAAGTGGCACTGTACAACAGAGTTTGCCGGTCACCTTTACGTGGCGTATGACGAATGATGGTCCGGACATCCGGGATGAAGCCCATACTCAGCATCCGGTCTGCCTCATCCAGAACCATGACCTCCACGTCCCCCAGATCGACATCTGAACTGCGTACGAAATCAATCAGCCGGCCCGGAGTCGCTACAAGAATATCAACCGGACGGGCTGCCAACTGCTTACGCTGCTTATCGTAATCCATACCCCCTACCAGTGAAACAACACTCAGATCACAGTACTTTGATAACTGCTCAGCATCAGAAGCGATCTGCAATGTCAGCTCTCGTGTGGGCGCAATAATCAACGCACGGGGAACGCCGCGTGAACGCTTATGCTCAATCGGAAAATCAATCAGATCAGTAATGATACTGATCAGAAACGCAGCCGTTTTACCGGTACCGGTCTGAGCTTTACCGATCATATCTTTACCGGCCAGAGATTGCTGAAGGGTCGCCGCCTGAATCGCAGAACAATATTTAAACTCAAGGTCAGCAATGGCATGCATGACATCATCCGGGAGATTAAAATCGTGGAAACGATGCTTACCTTCCTGAGGTTCTACCTGGAACTGATCCATTGACCACAGCTCCTGCGGCTTAGCCTTCTTTTTCTGAGGTGTCGACTGCTTGTCCCGTGGCTTTGATTTTGACTTAGCTTTATGATCGGCCGGTTTTTTCGTCGCCGCAGACGCCTCAGTCTGAACCGTTTGCTCAGCTGATTTTGGTGCTCCATCTGCATGGTTCACCTTACGAAATAAATTCTTTATCAAGTTAATACCTACTTTTTAAATTTCTCATATCATCCGGTCTGCCTTGCTGCATACTCTTCACTCTCACATTTCCACTTAAGAAGCGCACACCTTACAAAGCCCGGAATTCATCTGCGGACTGTACTGACTTCAATCAGCTTCAGCCAACCGTACGGCGAAAAGGGGGTAAAGCATCTAATAACTGCCGCCCGTATCGCCGGCTTACAACACGCCGGTCCAGCAATACAATCCTGCCGGTGTCCTGCTCGGTCCTCAGTAACCGGCCTGCCGCCTGGGTCAGACGCACAGAAGCCATCGGTACAGACCATTCCATAAAGGCATTGCCACCTTTATTTTCAATCCACTCAGCCATCGTTGCATCAACCGGATCATCCGGTACGCTGAACGGTAATTTCGTGATGATTACTTCAGTCAGATACTTACCCGGCAAATCGACTCCTTCCGTAAAAGAAGCCAGGCCAAAAATAATACTGCCTTCACCCTTATCAATTCTGCTACGGTGACGCTTAAGTATCTCGTTTTTACTGTAATCACCCTGTGACAACACGCTATTGTTGAGCTTTTCGTCCAGAGAGGCAAGCACCGTGCGCATTTGCCGCCAGGAAGTAAACAGCACCAAAGTCGCGGCCGTGCTATCAAGCTCACTGTTCAGGAAGTGACATACCTCCTCTGTATGAGCATCCGGATTACTCGCTTCGGCTGACATTGCCGGGATATAAAGCTCTGCTGCATTATAATGATCAAACGGGCTAAGCAAACTGTGGCTAGGGGTATCAGCAGGTAATCCGAGATCGTCCAACACCCGGTCAAATCGACCCAGAGCCGTTAATGTCGCCGATGTGACAACCGCCGCGAAACAGCTTTGCCACAAGTGCTGCTGTAACATATGTGCGGCAGACACTGGCGCACTGTGGAACTCAAAATCCTGACCAGTTCCGGACTCAACCATATTCACCCAACGGGCCGTTGGGCTCTCTTTAAGATCATCTGCCCGAAAGAAACTCTTAGACAGGCCGGTTATCGACTGAAACCTGGAAACCATTAAACCCAGCCGTGGATACCACTGTTCAGCCAGCTGCTTGTCGATATCACCCACCTCACCGTCAAGTGCTTCCCGAAACAGATCCAGCAACATTTCATGCCGGGTCAGCAGCCGGGCAGCAAGATGCTCTGCATCTTTAAACATCACCCGTAACTCTTCAGGTACCTCTCCACCGGCAAAACGATACCGATCCAACACTCTGCCATTCTCAGCGTTAACCATCAGGGGTTTAACCAGCTCATGAATCTGCTCCAGAAGAATCTTTAAATCCTCCCCCGGGCGCAGTGTTTGCTCAACATACTGGGACATCACACCGGGATGACCAAGCTGTTCGAGCATCTGGGCATGTTGCTTTGGCAACGTATTCAGCCAACGGGAAGATGACTTAATCCGTAAACTGAAAGCAAAATGATTGCTGGCTTTAGGTGCCAGATGATGGCCCTCATCGAAAATATATATCGCTTCACCGGGCTCAGGCAAAATGGCTCCGCCACCCAGCGACAAATCCGCCAGCACAATATCATGATTAGCAATTACGCACTCTACCTGATCAAGATCCCGACGGGCTTTAAAAAAACTGCAAGCACTGAAATTCGTACAGCGACGGTTAGTACACTGTAAATGATCACTGGTTAGCGGGCCCCAGCGGGCATCTTCAATCTCTTCTGTCAGATTATCACGGTCACCGTCCCAGCGACCCGAGGCATACTCATTGAGCAAATGCTTATAAAAAGACTCCGTCTCAGGATCCAGCCGCATTGCCTGTTCATCTTCATATAATGCAATCTGTCCTGTAGAAGCGCTGGAATCCAGATGCTGTTCTACTTTATTGATACACAGATAGCGGCCACGTCCCTTGGCAAGTGTAAAACTCATAGGGAGCTCAGTATGCTCGAGCACCTCGGGTAAATCTTTATGCAACAACTGCTCCTGTAACGCCACCGTTGCCGTAGATAAAATAATCTTCTTTTTTAATGCCTTGGCCACCGGTATTGCCGCCAGCAAATAGCCGATTGTCTTTCCTGTACCGGTACCGGCCTCAACCACACATACGTGATTTTCGCCTAGACGCTGCGCTTTATCATCAACAGGAATATTACCAATTACCTTAGCCACTTCAGCAATCATACGCTTCTGACCACTACGGGCCTTCAGACCACGGCTGGTCAGAAACTTACTGTAGGCAGTCTGGATTTGTTTTTTAAGGTCGTCGGTCAGCACGTAGATTTATCCGTCTGGGTTAATGCCGGCCATTCTATCAATAACACTGGATATATAAACATAAAAAATGTTTACAAAAGCAAAATACTGTATATAGTTACAGATACTGGATAAAAACACAGAGATCATCATGAAACTAACACAACGACAAACCGATGTTCTTGATTGTATAAAGCATTACATTGCGACAACCGGTTATCCGCCAACCCGTGCTGATATCGCCCGGGAACTGGGATTCAAATCTGCCAATGCGGCAGAAGAACATCTTAAAGCCCTGGCGCGAAAAGGTGCAATTGAAATGATACCCGGCACATCGCGGGGCATCCGTATTGCCGACCAGGATCAGGAAGAAGCAGGCTTGCCTGTGGTCGGACAGGTAGCTGCCGGCAACCCTATACTGGCTCAGCAACACGTTGAAGACCGCTGCACGATTGCCGCTGATTTTTTCCACCCACCTGCGGACTATTTGCTAAGGGTGCGGGGGACGAGCATGAAAGACGTGGGCATTATGGACGGCGACTTACTGGCTGTGCATCAGTGTAAACAGGCAAAAAATGGTGAAATCGTTGTTGCCCGTATTGAAGACGATGTAACCGTTAAACGTTTTAAGAAAGACGGCAATCTGGTGTACCTGATTGCAGAAAACGAAGAATTTGACCCGATTGTGATCAACCTGGAAGAACAGGAATTATCTATTGAAGGCCTTGGTGTAGGCGTGATTAGAAGAGGATAACGACATGATGCAGGCAGAACTGGTAACCCAATCCAATCAGACACCGAATATTCCCCTTATTCGTCCGTCTGAAGATATGTTAACAGCACCGGCGGCTCAGCCGATGCCGGCACTGGCGGGTAAAATCACTGAAATTGTTATGCAAAACAATGATTTTGACCAATTAACTATGTTACTGCCCCTGCTTGCTCAGTTAAGCCGAGATGATCGCTGGTTCGCCTGGATTGCCCCCCCCAGCAGCCTGCCGAAGGCCTTGCTTTCAGCTGCCGGTATAGACTTGAACAAAATCATGCTGTTACAGCCTGATGCCAGTCACACGACTTACGACCTTGCTTGTCAGGCCCTGAAGGCGGGCACCTGCCACGCGGTCATCACCTGGCCTGGCATGCTAAGTAACGAACAGTTATCCGGCTTGGAGAATGCTGCTACACACGGCGCCAGCCATGGCATTGTCATCCGGGACAGGATAGCTGCGTGATACTGCTTTTATGTGCCTGTAAAAAAAGCGCCAGAAGGCGCTTTTTTTGAACTGAAGCTATTTCAGTGCAATACCGGCGGGGCTTCATCTTCAGCAACTTGTGCTGCTTCTGCTTCGGCCGCCTTATTCTGCATTTCAGCCGCCATATGAATACCTGCACTCAGCATAACTTTGGCCACATCCAGATGCTGATCCTGAAGACGCTTCTTCATATCCTCAGAAAAACTCACTCTCATCACTGGCACATCATCGGATTCCATTTCACGCAATACAATTTCGCCGTTTTCAAGCTCAACAATTTCCAGAAACAACTCAGCCATCTAAATAACTCAACAAATTAAAATCTGATTACCATTCCTGCGACACGGCACGTAAACGCCGGATAATTTCCGACAACGCCTCGTGCCACATGGTTAATTCTGACAAACGATTATCCTCAGGGGTAACCATAGTCACACTGATTTCGGAGTGCTGTACCACACCGGGTAAACCCACTGTATCAACAGGTGCTCCAAACCGGCGAAATACCTGTCGTAAATTTGCCAGCCAGGAACCTGGATCCATTTCCAGCATCGCCAGTTCCTGCAATTCAGGAGATACAACCTCAGCCGGAGCATTACTGATAAGGCCCTCCGCGTTCTCCACTAAAGCATTCGCATTCACAGGTAAGTTTTGCATATCGGCAAGCTCCCTGAGAAACGCACAGTAAGCCTGTAAGAGATGAAAAACAACAGATTCATACTGGGCCTGCCTGGCAGGCTCAGACTCTCCAGCCGTCAGTGCTTCAAACTGCTGAATTTGCAACCTAACGAAAAACAACCGCTGATTGGTCAGACTTAATCCACTCAAAGACATATGAACACCTACCCGGGAAGACTCGCCACCGATACAGATGACCACTAACATCCGGCCATCTGCATTAAGTGTAGACCTTTACTTCTTCGCCTTCGCTTTCGCCTTAGGCTTTGCTTTAGCCGCTTCAGCTACCCAGGTATTCCCCTGGTAAAAAGCGCGCCAGCCTGTGGCCTTTCCTTCAACCTCAGTCATTACATACTGCTCTTTGGTTTTACGGCTATAACGCACAATGCTCGGATTGCCTTCATCATCTTCTACAGGCGCACTGAACAGGAAACTGTACTTAGGATCAATTTCATTTTTATGCGGCAGTAATTCACTCACTTTCGGCGCCCGGGTTTCCCGTTTACGCGGGAACTGGCTGGCAGCCAGGAACAGGCCCGATGCTCCATCGCGTAATACGTAGGTATCCTCAACCTTCTCGCAAGCCAGTTCAGGCATCGGTACAGGATCCATTTTCGGCGGCGCAGCCTCACCACTTTTCAGCAACTTACGGGTATTTTTGCACCCCTCAGCAGTACAACCAAAGAACTTACCGAAACGGCCAGTCTTGAGCTGCATCTCAGCGCCACACTTATCACAATCGATAACCGGACCATCATAACCTTTAATTTTGTAGCTACCCTGCTCAACCTCAAAGCCACTGCAATCCGGGTTGTTACCACAAATGTGCAACTTACGCTGCTCGTCGATCAGGTAGCTATCCATCGCCGTATCACACACCTTACAGCGGTGCTTATTAATCAGGATGCGGGATTCTTCTTCATCGTCACCATCAACACTGACTACCTCGTCCCCATGTATAAGATTCATGGTCGACTTACAGCGTTCTTTCGGCGGTAACGCATAGCCGGAGCATCCCAGAAAAACCCCGGTTGTCCCCGTACGGATCATCATTTCCCGCCCACAGGTTGTACATGGAATATCCGTCGCTGTCGGTGAATTCGGTCGCATGCCACCTTCTGGCTTCTGCGCAATTTCCAGACGGTTTACGAAACCGTTGTAAAACTGATTCAGCAGCACCTTCCAATCGGCTTCACCACTGGCAATATCATCCAGTGCCTCTTCCATTCGGGCGGTAAAACCGTAATCCATCAGATCAGTAAAGTTTTCCACCAAACGCTCAGTAACGATATCGCCCATTTTCTGCGCATAGAAACGCCGGTTCTGGGATTCTACATATCCACGGTCCTGAATGGTGGAAATGATCGGTACATAGGTAGATGGGCGGCCAATTCCGCGCTTCTCAAGCTCTTTAACCAGCGAGGCTTCGGTATAACGCGGTGAAGGCTTGGTAAAGTGCTGTCTGGGATCAATCTTCTCCAGCTTCAGAACATCGCCCTTCTGAACATCCGGCAAAATCACATCTTCATCAGCCTTAGCCTTTGTCAGCACACGGGTATAGCCGTCAAAGCGTAAAATCCGCCCCTTGGTAGACAGCTCAAAGTCACCGGCCGTCACGGTAATACGGGTACTGGTATACAGCGCAGGCATCATCTGACAGGCAATAAACTGCCGGCGAATCAGCTCGTACAGGCGCTCAGCATCCCGTTCCATACCTTTCAGCGACGTTGCCTCCACAGTCACATCCGACGGACGAATCGCCTCGTGAGCCTCCTGAGCGCCTTCTTTGCTACTATAGCGATTAGGTGCCTCAGGCAAATACTTATCGCCGTAGCTATCCTGAATGTAATCCCGGCATGCAGCGACCGCCTCAGTACTCAGGTTGGTAGAGTCCGTACGCATATAGGTGATGTAGCCCGCTTCATAAAGCCGCTGTGCCATCATCATGGTTTTCTTAACGCCAAAGTTCAGACGGGTACTGGCTGCCTGCTGTAACGTCGACGTAATAAAGGGTGCCGATGGCTTACTGCTGGTCGGCCGGTCCTGACGCTGTGTTACTTCCAGCGGCGACTGACTGATCAGCGATGAATACTGATCACTCTCTGCTTCGCTGGTTGGCCGGTAAGCCTTATCCTGATACTTATTTACCTGTAAGCGCAGCGCTGCTTTTGCACCTGACATCGCATCCAGATGCATTTCCCAGAACTCTTCAGGGATAAAGCTGCGAATTTCCCGCTCACGCTCAACCACCAGCCGAACAACAACGGACTGAACCCGGCCAGCAGACAGGCCCCGGGCAACTTTTTCCCACAGCAGTGGTGATACCATATAGCCAACAACACGGTCCAGAAAACGCCGTGCCTGCTGGGCGTTCACCCGGCTCATATCCAGTTCGCTTGGCTGTTTAAACGCTTCCTGGATTGATTTCTTAGTAATCTCGTTAAATACCACCCGGCGGTAACGGTCATCTTCACCGCCAATTGCTTCCCGCAGATGCCATGCAATCGCCTCACCCTCGCGGTCCAAATCGGTCGCGAGATAGATAGTGTCAGCATTTTTTGCCAGACGTTTTAATTCATCAACGACTTTTTCTTTACCCGGTAGAATCTCATACTGCGCCAGCCAGTCCTTCTCAGGATCAACACCCATGCGGGCAACCAGCTGAGTTTTAGCCTTCCTGGCTTTATGTATTACCTTTTCTTCAGGCGACATTTTGCGGGTAAGCGCTGCCTGACGGGCACGTTCTTTGGGATCAGACTTGGAAGCACTCGCTGAACCACTGGTAGGCAGATCACGTATATGCCCGACACTGGACTTTACGACAAAATCGCTGCCTAAATATTTGTTAATCGTCTTAGCTTTCGCCGGAGACTCCACAATAACGAGGGACTTACCCATATACAAAAATCCTTAGAGGATATAATCAGCAACTCAAATCAGCGTGCATATATAATGGCTCAAACCTTAAGGGTCAAGTTTCTGATTAAAATTACAGGTTCAATTATTAAAATCTATTTCAACAGGGTATATGCCAGATCATGATTTGGCAGGTACAATAGCGACACTATTTATTCGCATATAATTACAACTACCTGAGAATATGCTGCAAGACAACCTGATTATCTTACTGACTGTTGCCTCAATTGGTTTTATTGCCATTTGTATCAACCACTTTATCGCCTCACGGGAGCAGCGAGAAGAAGCCCGTATAAAGCGGCTTAGAGAGCTGCGCCGTAAATCTGAGCTGGCATTAAACACCATTACCGTACTGCGGGAAGCCAACTGCCGTAAAGAAATTATCGACAAGCTAAGTCTTTACGTGACCCATCTGATAGAAGAGATATCCAGACTCGCACCCGATTCTGATTTACTGAATGAAATCAGCAACCTGAAAGATACCAATGATAATACTCAGGTTATGCCCGGTAACTTCAGCAGTGACAAAGCCCTGAAGCGGGCACAACTGTTTATCAGCCATGCTGAAAATATTTTTGTCGAAATGGCGAAAATGCGCACCCTTACTCCAACACAGGTTCGCCATTTCCAGCACGACTTATACTGGCTGCATGTATGCGTATTTGCAGATGCTCACATTCAGCAGGGTAACGATTATCTTGAGCAGGAAGACCATCTCATCGCCCTGTCACACTTTAAACATGCCAAAGCGATCATTACCAAAACAAGCGTGCCGCAAAAAAAGAAAAAAGATCGTCTGGACACCCTCGACAAACTGATCACCATTGCCCGCAACCCGCCGGAAACCACCCGAAACCCCAGCGAAGTTTCTGGCTAACTGACTGCTTCCAACTAACTGACAAAGGCAAAACGCGGTACAGTTTTGCCTTCTACTGTCACAGTCTCCACAAACATATCGTACGGCCGCACCCACAAAGACGCATCACCGTAACACTGGCGATAAACAACCAGATACTCTTCCGTTTCTGAATGCCGGGCAACATCAACCACTTCATACTCCGCCCCTTTATAATGACGGTATTTTCCCGGTTGTAAGCTCACTGATTCTGACATTAAAACTTCTCCTCCATCACTGATTTCATTGCATCCTGAATGCGCTCCAAATCTTCCAACTCACCGCGCTCGTTCCAAAATACGCTCAGATGAACAGGGTCCGACTCAATCGCAACGACACCTTCAGGTAAGCGTGCGATCAGCGTCAGCAACTGCTGAAGCTGATTATCCGACAACTGTCGTTCGCCCTCTCCCCAGCACCAACCTTCAGGCAGCCCCTCCATCGCCAGCGCTGTTTGCCTGTACACCTGCCAATGAACAAAATCTTCACGCTCCTGACGGGAAATATTCGTACGCGGTAACCGGTATACCGGAGAATTAAAACTTTCCTGTTCAACCTGACCTCTGGCCCGCGGTGGCTTTACCTGCGCCAGCTGAACATTGAATCCTTTTCTCATAGCCAGCTGCCTCAGCTGGGCCTGATAACGCTGACGCTTACTCGGCATAACCCACATCATCGAGCCCACCAGTGACATCATCACAAGGATAATTATTGCCCATTTCATTGTCTGTACACCTCTTAAAACCGTTAGACAAAATCGCCTAGATATTTGACATCTCTCATGTTTTACAATATTTCTCTTATGCTATTCTGAGATACAGGAAACAACAGGGAATCAAAACATATGAGCATTTATAACCATATTCTGCTTGCTGTAGACCTGTCTGAAGCATCCCACCAGCTGGTGGAAAAAGTGCGCATCATTGCGCAAAGTTGCCAATCCGACCTGTCACTGATCCACGTGATAGAACCCCTGAGCTTTGCATACGGCGGAGACGTCCCGATGGACCTGACCGCCATCCAGGAACAACTGGATGAACATGCTCAGGAGAAAATCCGCAAATTCAGTGCCGCGCTGGACTATCCAATCAAACACCAGCACATTGTCAGCGGGCATACAGAAAGCGAAATACACCGCATTGCCGAAGAAACCGGTTGCGACCTGATCGTTGTTGGCAGCCACGGGCGCCAGGGGCTTGCATTACTTCTGGGTTCCACGGCTAACGGCGTACTACACGGCGCTAACTGTGATGTACTGGCCATCCGGCTGGCAGAAGAGGAATAATCCCGTAACGCAGGGCTGGCTCAGCCCTGCATTGCCTCCAGCTCAACCCAGCGCTCCATCAGGCACTCTACTTCAGCTTCCTGCTGCTGTAACGCCTCAAGTGTACTGGCTACCTCATCTCGGTCGCCGCTGTAAAAATCACCGGCGCTTGTCACCTCATGCAAACGTGCCAGTTCAGCCTCCGCAAGCTCTAGCTGTTCCGGTAACTGATCCAACTCCCGTTGCAGTTTATAACTCAGCTTCTTCTGTTTCTCTGCAACCGGTTTAACTGTTTCAGCCGGGGCTTCAACGGCTTTCTTTTGCGGCGCCGCTGACGGCTTGGCAGGGTCAGGTCGCTGACGCAACCAATCCTGATAGCCGCCTACATATTCCTGAACACGGCCATTACCCTCAAATACCAGAGTAGAGGTCACCACATTATCCAGGAATGCACGGTCGTGACTCACCAGCAACAGAGTGCCACTGAAATCCATAAGAATTTCTTCAAGCAGCTCCAGCGTTTCAATATCAAGATCGTTGGTTGGCTCATCAAGCACCAGCAAATTAGCCGGCTGAGAAAACAGCTTGGCTAACATCACCCGGTTACATTCTCCGCCAGACAGCGCTTTAACCGGCGTTCTCGCCCGTTCAGGCGTAAACAGAAAATCACCCAGATAACTGATGATATGGCGGGATTTACCGTTAATGGTGATGCTTTCCCGGCCTTCAGAAATATTATCGATAATGGTTTGTTCAGGCTTTAGCTGCCCCCGCAACTGATCAAAATAAGCCACCTCAAGGTTAGAGCCCTGGCGTACTTCACCGCTGTCTGGCTGCAACTCACCCAGCAGAATTTTCAGCAGTGTACTCTTACCCACACCGTTAGGGCCGATCAGACCAATACGGTCACCACGCTGCATCCGGACAGAGAAGTCCTTAACCACAGGCGTACCTTTGAAGCTCTGACACACATCAGTCACTTCAACCACCAGTTTGCCAGAACGGTCAGCCTGCTCCAGATTAAACTTTGCCTTGCCCTGACGGTTACGCCGCTCAGAACGTTCAACCCGTAATGCTTTCAGCGCCCGTACCCGACCTTCATTACGGGTGCGTCGTGCCTTAATGCCCTGGCGAATCCACTTTTCTTCTTCTGCCAGTTTCTTATCAAACAACGCGTTATTACGGGATTCTTCTTCCAGTAATTTTTCTTTCTGATCAAGATAGGTCTGATAACTGCCCGGGAAAGACGTCAACGTCCCACGATCCAACTCAATAATACGGGTGGCCAGACGCTCTACCAGTGAGCGGTCGTGGGAAATGAACAGCACACCGCCTTTAAACTCAAGTAACTGTTTCTCGAGCCACTCTATGGTTTCAATATCCAGATGGTTGGTAGGCTCATCCAGCAGCAACAAATCCGGAGACTGAACCAGCGCAGCGCCCAACGCAGCCCGACGACGCCAGCCACCGGAAAGAGATGACATCAGCACATCGCCATCCAGCCCAAGCCGCTCAAGTATCTGCTCGATGCGCAACTCCAGTTGCCAGCCATCAACTTCTTCGATCTGATGCTGCAAGCGGGCCATTTCGTTCATAGCCGCATCATCAAACTGACCCGCCAGCTCGTGATAACGTAAAACCAGCTGATAGGCGTCACCGAGCCCCTCTGCAATTACATCCCGGACTTTGCGTTCATCTGCTGCCGGTAACGCCTGAGGCAACTCAGCAATAACAGCACCGCCGTCCTGCCACAAATCACCATCATCAGTCGCCTGATGACGGGCGATCACTTTCAGCAAGGTCGATTTGCCGGCACCGTTTAGCCCGACCAGTGCAACCCGCTCGCCTTTGTCCAGCTGGAAATCCACCTGATCAAGTAAATGTTTATCGCCAAAGGCAACGGAAACCTTTTCTAGTCTGATTAACGCCATCAATCGTTCACCTATATAAAATCAGGCGCCTATTCTACTGAAAAAAATAAATTAAACATCCCTGCAACAGGATCATAAGCTGCTATATTAGCGGCCTCAGAGAAAAGGATATCCAGTGTAGCTCTAACACGTCACTTGCATCTTACAAGGGCTTAATAGACACTCGATACATCGTTATTTTATCGGCAAGGACTGTAAATCATGCTGGCCAGGCAAAAGATTTATCGTAATCGTTTTTTCAGTGTAATTGGTCTGAGTATCGGCCTGTTTTGTAGCCAACTCTCTGCAACCCCCCTCGACCAGCAACGTCAGCTCTACAAAGATGCCAAACAATTCATCAAAGCATCTGAGTTCAGCAAACTAGACAGCATTAAAGCTAAACTCGCTGACTATCCGCTCCTGCCATATGTGGAAGCTTCTGAACTCACCAAGCGACTGGCTAATGTCCGCCAAAAACAGATCAGTAATTTTGCCAAAGAATACCCTGATATTCCTGTGACAGTTCAGCTACAGCAACGCTGGCTGAACCAGTTAATCCGCCAGAAACGCTGGAAAGATTATTTACCGGCACTGGCTAAATCGGGCATCAACGGCAGCGAAAAATATGAATGCTACCGCCGCCACGCCCTGATGAAAGAAGGCCACGAAGCCAAAGCAATTGCCGGTATTGAAGCTTTCTGGAACATTGGTCATTCACGCCCCGACGCCTGCGACAGCAGTTTTGAACATTGGCAAAAAACGAAAGGAGGGCCGTCTTCCGCACTGGCTACCTCCCGTTTCTGGAAAAGTGTCGCCGGCAAACAAATGTCACTGGCAAAATATTTACGCCGCTTTGTTACCGCTAAAAAAGACAAAGCCATCGTCGACCGGTTTTATAAGGTACAGGCCAACCCTGAACTGTTAACCAGCAATAATTTTCTTAAAGGCGATACTCTCGCCAACCGGGAAACATACCTCTATGGCCTCACCCGTCTCAGCCTGAACGATCCGGCTGCCGCGGCCAAAACCTGGTTGAAAGTTCGTGACACTCTGAAATTTAGCGCTAATCGTAAAGAATCACTGAATCGCAGACTTGCATCCCGTCTTGCCAGCAAGCGCCCAAAAGGCGCGCTAAAGCTGATAGAACAACTGGGAGATAATCAGGATGAAACGATCCAGAACCGCCTGTTTCGTGCTGCACTGGTTAAAGAAGACTGGCAGGAAGTATACCGTCTGATCAGTAACCTGCCGACGGACATTCAAAACTCTGAACGCTGGGTTTACTGGCGAACTCTCGCTGCCAGCCATACACAGGGACTGACACCGGCAGCCTCGCAGGCATTTGTATCCCTCAGTAAGGAACGCAGTTATTACGGCCTTCTGGCAGCGGATATACTCAATCGACCTTTTAGCCTGAACCCAACCGAAACTAAACCGGCGGGTACAAAGCTGAATCAACTGGCAGAAACACCCGCCTTCAGGCGCATGTTTGAGCTTTACAAACAGAATGAGCATTATCTGGCACGCCGCGAATGGAACCGTATCACCAAAGATGCTGATTCAGACACTTACTACACCGCTGCCACTCTGGTGCATCAGTGGGGCTGGCATGACCAGGCCATCCGCGGCGCAGCCAAAGCCCGTGTATGGGACGCGATCGACATACGCTTCCCGGCACCTTACACCAAAATCTTCGATAAGATGGCGGCCGAACTGGAAATTGATACCAACTGGGCCCGGGCCGTTGCCCGTCAGGAAAGTGCCTATCAGCCGACCGTTCGCTCCAGCGCCGGCGCCCGGGGTCTGATGCAGCTGATGCCCAAAACAGCCAAACAAACCGCGAAGAAGTTTGACGTGAAATACAAAGGTGTTACTGACCTGAACCGGCCGACTGTAAACATCAATCTCGGCAGTGCTTATCTTGCGCAAATGCAGAAGCGCTTTAAGGGTAACCAGATACTCGCTACTGCCGCATATAATGCAGGCCCTCACCGGGTCGATCAGTGGCTGAAAGCCCGCGGACATCTGCCAATGGACATCTGGGTGGAAACGATCCCTTTCAGGGAAACCAATAAATATGTCCGCAATGTTATTGCTTATCACGCCATTTACGCCGCCATTGCCGGTGAATCCAAACATTCACTGGAACAACCGGCATTCGAACTGGCCCTGCAGGACGCCGTTGGTGCCAAGCAAAGTAATACGCTGCGTGAACAGATTCAGAAACAACTGAGCAGCTATTGAGACAACAAGACTATGCGAACCTTTGCACCGCAAAATGCTGAGCAGGTACTCATTGATATCGGCGTTAACCTGAGTGATTCAAGTTTTGAAAAAGACTGGCAGGATGTAGCAATCCAGGCACATACGGCCGGTATTTCACCACTGATTCTCACCGGCACCAATATGCGGGAAAATCATCAATGCCTGCAAATGTGCGAAAAGAGCTCCGTGCCGCTATACACCACCGCGGGTGTACACCCGCATTCCGCCAGCGAATACACGCCGGACACCAGCCAGCAATTACGTGAGCTTTTAAAAGCAGAATATGTCGTCGCCGTCGGTGAAGCAGGGCTGGACTTTAATCGTAACTTCTCCACACCGGAAGAACAGATTTATGCGTTTGAACAGCAACTGGAACTGGCTGTGGAAACGGGATTGCCTTTATTTTTACATGAGCGGGATGCCCATCAGAAGCAACTGGAAATGCTAAAAGCATACCGGAAAAATATCAGCGCCGCTGTCGCTCACTGCTTTACCGGCACCCGGGAAGAACTGTACAACTACCTGGACCTGGATCTACACATAGGAATAACCGGCTGGATTTGCGATGAACGACGCGGCAGCCATTTACATCCGCTACTTAAGGACATTCCTGCCGACCGCCTCATGCTTGAAACCGATGCCCCTTACCTGTTACCCCGGGACATTCGGCCTAAGCCGAAAAGCCGACGTAACTCGCCACTGAATCTGCCGCACATTCTTCAGGTCATAGCTGAGCTAACCGGCAAACCTGCTGAACAGATAGCAACAGAAAGCCGTGCCACCAGCCTTAAGTTTTTCAATCTGCAGGGCCGGCTGTAGAACGGGTTAACCCCCCGCTTCCAACTCACTCAGGAAAGCTTGCAAACCTGCCTGATCAAACGGCCAGTCAAGCTCTTTACCGCTGACTTCATCAAGCAGTACCGGAATACGCACTGCGTATCGGGTCATATACTCATCTTCAAAGGCAATATCCACGAGCTCTGCTTCATGTAATGCAGGGTTAAGTGTCGCCACCACAATCGCTGCAGCATCGTCACACAGATGACATCCCTCTGTACCCATCAACAAAAACTTACGCATACCCGCTACACCTGTCAGTATAAAAAAGGCATTTTAGGGGCTGCTATGCCGCAAGTACAGCACCGGGTCACCGCTACCAATACATCTAACTCTTTTTACAACAGACTGAATTATTAATTTTACCCGGCATTATTCATGAAATTGTCACTAAAGTTCCACGAAAAATCTAAGCCACTGAATCTAATATCAAATTTCAGCCATCAGAAAATCACTTTCCACAAACTCTCCACTTTTTCTCAAGTAACACGCCCGGGTTAAGGGAAAGCACCTCCTGTAAGTGAGATTGCGCCAGGTGAGCATACCGCATCGTCATATCAATCTTGCTGTGCCCCAGAATCCGCTGCAGCGTCAAAATATTCCCCCCGGCCATCACAAAGTGGCTGGCGAACGTGTGGCGAAGGATATGCGTCGAAATACCGTCTGGTAAGTCCCACAAACGGTTTAACCACTTTCGGGCAGTCTCTGCCCTGCTCCCAAATAAACGCTTCGTAGAACGGTTCCCACAACTACACAGCAACACATACAACTCAGACCGGATTGGCACCGTGCGCGTCTTCTTACTCTTTGTGTTGGTAAAAATCAGACGATCTTCACGAACATGCTCCCACTGAATCTTTTCCACCTCGCTCCAGCGTGCCCCTGTTTCTAAGCACGTCTGCGCGATAACAGCGATATCCTCACCAGGCGCTGAAGACAGTTGCGAATAAAAATGCGCCACCTCAGCCTCAGACAAAAAAGGCCGCTCTACTTCTGCAACCTTAATTGCCTGAATATGTGCAGTAGGGTTAGGAAACTCAATCAGCTGAGCCTTCTGCAACCAGTTAAACAAACTCTTAACCGCCTGCAGCTCGACATTAACCGTTGTTGCCTTTATTACTGCCAACCGCTCAGATCGCCAACGAATTAAATGCTCAGACTTAACAGAAGCCGCCACAGGATCATTCAGATCCTTACACCACCGGACCAACAGAGCATATCGAACAGCCCCGCTAGACAGCGTTTTAGCGTGCCCTTCATTCCACAGCTCAATCAGCTCAGATAAACGGCGTGTATCTTGTTGGGAGGGATTCCAGGCTTTATTAGCAGCAGCCTGTGAAATGACAAAAGACTCAAACCGAACAGCCTCAGCCTTAGTGGTGAACTTACGGGTAACACGCTTCCCTGCTCTTCCTTCTGGCCGCACGTCGACGAACCACGCAGAACCTTTCTTTTTGATAGACATAACGCCCTCTTCCTTGAGAATACTTCGTTCTTCACTACACGCTAATAGTACTTTCCTTAACCTGGGAGTTTGAAGCGGTATGGCCTGATAAAGAACAAAGTTACCAGGCTTTTCTATACTTCATATCAAGATGTTTGAAATTGCCCCAGTGATATCCATTCACTAAAGCTACCAACTTGTAAGACGCCATGCGCAGGGAAAGAATTATGAAGGGACTTAAAATTGTAGCGCTTTCAATGGCATTGTTAGGTTGCTCATCAACACCACCGCTTCCTGAAGACCTTGGATACAAAGGATTTAATCCATCTAGCCAGACTGTCGGACAGCTACTGAATCAACTGAAATCAAACCCTGAAGATTGGAACGTGGTTGGCATATTGCTAACGTGAAGTCAGGAAGCACTGTTTATTCCTTTACACCCAGCTATCACCCTGCTCATCCATCATATGTAAAACGGGAGGTTGTTGATAAAGATGGCAAAATCTACATCAATATGTCCGTCAAATGCGGCGCTGTAAAAAGTGCTTGCGACAAGCTGGTAAAAGACTTTATCGAACTAAATAAGCGAGTTACTCAGCACTTTAGTGGCAACTGATATGTCGGAAGCTAATGAACCAACTTAAGCCTCAGTGGTGAACTTACGGGTAACACGCTTCCCTGCTCTTCCTTCTGGCCGTACATCGAAAAACCAGGCGGAACCTTCTTTTTACAGGCATGAATGGTCATCTTCTTTGACTCATGCCATATCTGTAAAACTAACGAATGCTGTAGTCCGCCTCCAGCTTTTCAACTGATACCACGATGATACTGTTTTACAAAGGAAAATCGTGTTAAATATCGCTCTCGAACTATAGAAATTTACAGCATTACAGGCCACACAAACCAGCCAGTAATCAGTGAAAACAAGGAAGGAAGAAACATGGCTGATGAAGAGCAAACATTATGGATATCAGGTTTTTGGAGAAGAATTGCAGCCCTTCTTCTTGATTCGATATTATTCGTTATGGTTGGCCTGCTCATAGGCACAATATTCGAAGCGACTCTCATAAAGGATGACGGCTGGGGATTTTTAATTGGATTCTCTATATGCCTTGTATATTTTGGGATTATGAATAGCTCGGTGTGTAATGGGCAAACGTTTGGTAAGCAAGCGCTTGGCATCAGGGTTGTAGATGAGAATAACAACTCTATCAGTTTAGCCAGATCACTGCTGCGATCTCTCATATTGTTAATACCGCTCTATATTGACAAGCTGCCACTTACACCGGAATTCATGACATCTTACATGTTATATCCGTTAGCATTCTTTGCATTCGGTGGATTACTTGTAATTACATATTTATACATATTCAACAGGAAAACCCGTCAGTCTTTGCATGACTTGATGACGGGTACCTTCGTCGTTTATACATCCACTGAAAAACAACCGACTGAACCGGTATGGAAGGCTCACTATGCTGTTGCGCTCCTTATCGTTCTTGCTTGCACGATCTATCCGGTCACGGTTCCTCAGCTTGCCGCTGAAGAAAGTGAGCTCATCAGGGAAGTAAAGTCTGCACAATCAAAAATAATGCAAGAACCCGATGTTATTGCAGCGGGGATTTTCTCTGGATACACAACCACAAAAGGGCTGAACGAAGCAGAAAAAACGGTTACGCACGTCACAGGAACTATTCGAATCGACAACAAAAACGTCGAGGACCTCCACCTTGCGAGTCAGATAGCCAGAATTATCATTGCTGAACACCCTGAAGCTCTGGAAAAAGACGTCATACAAATCACTTTGTCATATGGGTACGACATCGGTATTTTTAAAAGAGCTTCCAAGTACACGCATCTTATTAATCCCAAAGAAGTGCAAATCATAAATTAAACTTAGAGTCAGATTTAGACTGTGAACTGAAGGTGTAAAGCACTAAAACACTGAAGCCGAAGGCAAAAACCGTAGGTAAAAAATATGGAAATTACACATTGGGTACTCAGTGCCATAGTGCTCATTCTTCTGTACATGAATCTCTTAGCATCGGTAGCGATCTGGAAAGAAGACGACCTGAACCGATTTCAAAAAGGTGCACAACTTGGCCTCGTATGGTTACTTCCTATCTTTGGTGCGCCTACTGTCTTGTACTTCATATTCCATCAGTCACCTGAAGTCATACCCGTTAAAGTTAGTCATCTGGCCGCTCAGATCACTTGTTATGAATCAGAGAATGATCACAGCTGGTTCAGAATCTAACGATGAAGAAGCGCCTGGGTTTCATTGTGCAGGTAGCCATGGAAGTAGCGAAAGCGGCGACTAACTCTCCCCCTACGCCATATATAATATAAAAAGATCAACTACAAAGAAGTAAAGGATTACAACGCGATGAATATTCGTTACGCAACGCACAATGGCAAGCTAATCATCCGTACACCCTATTTTTATCTTTCGCTTCTTATTTTCTTTGGTATCTTTTTGTATCTAATGATTGCTTCGGATTATGAAAAATATCAAGCGACGGTTACGAAAGGTAAAGATCTGACGATTACCATTATTGATCTGATAGAACCTAAAGAGAACAAATCTGGCGGAAGATATTCCATTAGCACTGACTATGGCAGTCAATCAGCTTATCTTAAGTATACATATGCGCCTGGTGATACTGTCCACGTTGTAGCTTTATACGAAGGAATATCTCATTGCTTTAGAAAACCTGATTATGCTGAATACTTACTTTCCTTTAAATATGAAAACCTATCTGACACTCAAAAGAAAATGTATCGGTGTAGCAATGCAAGTTTTATTGCAGGCACTACCGACATGTCATTTACAGAATGGTACATATCAAGCCGAGGCATCAGTGCATTAGCAGGATTTGGCCATATTTTATTTATAATTGCTACAATCTTACCTTACATCATAATCTATATACGTGCGCTTAAAGACAGTATTAAAGCCATACACGAACAAAAAGAAACAAACACAATAAGCGATGAATTTCATTCAAACCCACCATCAACCGTAATTTTGTTCTACTCAAAAAATAAACAGAGACTCAAACTTGAATATCTATTAAGCTTAGCCTTACCCTTTACAGGCTTTCTTATTAATTCCTTTATTGGCCTTGCATGTTTAATTATATTAAGCCCCATATGGTTTTTATTAATTAGAGCAGCCCGTAAACATCTTGACGAAGCTGACAATGATATCTATATGACAGATAAGCACCTCGTTGCTGATGCTTTCCTACACCCCAGAATCTCATTAAAAACAATCAAAAGCTTTGAAATTCGGAATCGACGAACATTCATAGGTAAGAAAAGACCTCTGCTAATAGCTCACCTCCATGACCGTTCAAACAATCAAAAGCCAATGAAACGATCAGGTTCACATAAGCGACTGGACAAAAACAGTATTGTCATAGACTCACTCGCCTATTACATAGGCTCTCCTCAAAACATTGTTAATGAACTAAGCGATCAGCTTTGCAAAAACAGAGAAGCATCCTCTCAGATCCTCTGATACCAGAATGATACGGTTATAGAAGGAAAACATGTGTTAAACAACGCAATAGATAAGGACTTTCATTGTGCCTAGATACCTGGCTTTATTCTTCGTAATCACTTTAGGAGTTGCTGCTGGCAACCTGCTCTCGAACTATGCAACAAGCCAGTATGTGGCGTATCAGGCATCACAAGCTTTAAAACAGCTCAAGCAAGAAAGAAATGCAGCTATAGCTGAACAAAACGAAAGACCGCGCCAGCAGCAGATACGTTTGGAAAGTGAGCGAAAGAATACATCCACAGCACGTAAGCTACGCAAAGCTTGTGAGGAATGGAAAGCGGCCCACGGTCAATTCCAGTCAGATACATCCGAAGCTGAAATGCTTAAAGCGTGTAATGCGTATTCGCGGTATATATCGGAAGGCTACTGACATTTATCAGCAACTGACTAAACAATAGCAAAAGGCATAAAGCACGCTGTTTCAATCTTAGCAGTAAACCTAAAGATATTGCGCTTTCACCTGGTCTAGAGGGAGTAGGGATCTACTATCCTGTTTTCTACTTTCTATCTTGTAGCCATCACAAACCTCGGCATTTGGATCACGGTCTTCCGGGTGTACATAATTATCAGGCTGATCAACGAACCTTTTGCCCGAGGAGACAGTGTTACGTTTACGGAGCCTGGGAGGCTTAAAGGTCGTGTTTTCGATCACGCGCCTGAGAAAGACGTAGATCAGTGTAAAAACTGCACCAAGTATCAGGTAGTCCATTACATTGCCTGTACGTATCCGTGTTTAGCGAGCTTATTTACAACCCCACACACTACTAATCCACTCGCTTCTATCTAAGCGGCTTGGCGCTTCATTCGCCTGTTATAAAGGAAAATCAAAAACAGCCACTGAGGACATGCAATCATCACGAGCCATATACAAAAATTGTAGATATATGTGCCTATCAGGGATTTTTTCAGTTGGCTGAAGCCGCCTGAAGATGCTGGAGAGCTATCTCCAAAAATAACAAAAAAGCCCAATATCCACATAAAAGAGATGAAGACAGTAAAAAATTTGTCTTTGGTTGTGTTTATTGGAGGATCGGTAAGACCTTGCTTGTACGCTATCCAAAAGAAGAGAAGCAGCAAGATTGGATAGATGATTATCGAAAACTGTAGTGGTCAACTAATTCCGGACAGTAAGTTAAGCTTTTCTTCTGCTCGCGTTGGAGTTAACCCGTTGTTGTAT
>CAKZPE010000052.1 GCA_937138495.1 uncultured Oceanospirillaceae bacterium | reverse complement strand
GAGGTGCGTATTCTACTCAACACCCGGTGGAAGTCAACGGTTATTTTCAGAAGATTTTGATTAATTCCGAAGAACTTCTCAAAACCGGAAAACACCTTTTTCGTTCCGGTCGAATCAGCAATTACTCACTTCTAAACAGTTTGTTTTTCAGTAGTTTATTCTGACTCTCATCAAGTGCATCTGGCTGCGTTGCCGCGGCCCTGCGTCTCAATGTGGGGGCGTATTATAGGCACACAGCCAAAAGTGTCAACAGGCTTTTCACGGTTTATTCATTTAATTGTCATTCCAGTGTAAAAACACCAACTCCTACTTATTAGCACTCAATATATATAGAACATAAAAAGTAACTTGGTAGCTAAATAGAGCGAAATAACCATACGAGAATATTAACTGTTTTATAAACACAAAAACGCCGTCTCGATGAGACGGCGCTTTATTATGCTGTTTAGCGTTTCTTAGACTTTTTCTTTTGCTTAGAGAGATGCTGCTTATAACGCAGTTTTTTCATTTGTTGGCGCTTAGTAAGCTCATTCTTTTTATCTTTGAACGGATTGTCGCTGCTTCTGAACTCAAACCGCAGTGGCGTGCCTTTGATACCCAGCACTTTGGTAAATTTATTTTCGAGATAGCGCTTATATGAATTCGGCAGCTCCGCTGTCTGATTACCGTGAATAACAATAACCGGCGGATTAGATCCACCCTGGTGTGCATATCTCAGCTTGATACGGTGACCACGAACCATCGGCGGCTGATGATCAGCAACAATATCTTCAAGCAAACGTGTCAGCTTATTTGTCGCCCACTTCATCATGGCAAACTCATAAGCTTCATCAATAGAGGTATATAACTCACCCACGCCACTGCCATGCAGGGCTGATATAAAGTGCATACGGGCAAAAGAAACAAAGTCCAGACGGCGGCGCAGTTGCTCACGAACTTCTTCTTTTTCTTCACCACTCATGCCATCCCATTTATTCAGGGCAATAACCAGTGAACGGCCAGCATCCAGCACATATCCGAGCATATGCAGATCCTGCTCAGAAATACCTTCTTTGGCATCTATCACCAGAACAACTACATTGGCATCTTTAATTGCCTGGAGAGTCTTAATTATTGAAAACTTTTCAACAGCTTCACGAACGTTTTTACGTCGCCGCACACCTGCAGTATCGATCAGCGTATAAGGTTCTTCATTACGCTCGTACGGAATATAAATACTGTCACGGGTAGTTCCCGCCTGATCAAATACCACTACACGGTCTTCACCCAGTAAGCGGTTAACCAGCGTTGACTTACCGACATTCGGACGGCCAATGATAGCTATCTTTTTACTGCGCTGAAGCTCTTCTTCCTCTTCAGTCAGTTCTTCAACCGGGATTTCTTCCAGAACATGTTCAATTAACTGGGTTACACCACGGCCATGGGATGCTGCAATTGCCAACGGTTCTGACAAACCCAGGCTGTAAAAATCACTCATAGCGATATCAGGATCGATACCATCTGTTTTGTTGACGATCAGATACGCATCCTTCTCGCAACGGCGCAGGTGGTCGGCAATGAGCTCGTCAGCAGGATTAAGTCCCGCACGGCCATCTACCAGAAACAGAACAATGTCCGCTTCATCAATCGCCAACAAAGACTGCTCAGCCATTTTGTAGTCAATGCCCTGCTCATCACCGGAAATTCCGCCAGTATCGACAACAATGTAATCACGTTCCCCCAGACGACCTTCACCATACTTACGGTCACGGGTCAGCCCGGAATAATCGGCAACCAGTGCATCACGGGATCGGGTCAACCGGTTAAACAGGGTTGATTTACCAACATTCGGCCGGCCTACTAAGGCGATTACAGGAAGCATATTCTGATCAAACTCTTAAAGATTAAGGTATCGCTGATAAACTGCGTCATGCCCGGGAGCTAAACACCTGTTTCAACCATTTTCTCAGCGATATAAAACAAAATGGCGATCCGCTGCACAGCAACGGATCGCCATTATATAGAATTTAAAACTTATTGCAGTTTTAAAGCAGCCAGACGTCCACCGTTAGTCAGCACATACAATGTATCATCAACGACTTTCATATCGCTGCGGATACCTGAACCGTCTACCTGATAGCGGGCAACAAAACGTCCATCAATCTGGGACATGAAATGCAGGTAACCATCAAAATCCCCCACAACTACTGTATTACCCAGCACGGCGGGCGCAGATGTCTCACGGTACTCCAGTGCTGGCTGACGCCATACACTGGCACTGGTGCGCTGATCATAGGCCTGAATGAAGCTGTTATCTTCACTCACATAAACGTTACCAAAACCAGCAGCCAACTGACGGTAGCTGGAAGCATCTTTAGACCACAGAACCTGGGCATCCTGGACACTCACTGCGACCAGTTTACCCTGATAGCTAACAACATAGACAACGCCATTTGCCAGAATCGGCTGACCATCAATATCGATAATACGCTCCAGCTCTGACTTGCCGTCCGCCGCTGTAATCAGGCGTTCCCAAAGTAAACCACCATTACGGTTATCAACTGCAACCAGTTTACCGTTGGCAAAAGCTGCCAGCGTAGCATCCAGGGCAACGATAGGCGCACTGGTACCACGTAACGTCAATGCCGGAATCTGAGTATCGTAAGTCCACTTTTGTTCGCCGGTATTGACGTCGAACGCAACCAGACTACCATTCTGCAACTGACTGACCAGAATCTGTTCATTCATCTGCGCAGGACTCAGCGCTTCAGCCTGTAACTGCTTACGCCATAATTCAGAACCATCCTCGCTACTGAGGACAACCAGCATACCCTGTTCAGTTGTTACAGCGATCTGCTTTGGTCCTACACCTACACCTCCGGCAACAGGCAGTTCCAGATCAACAGACCAGACCACATCACCGTTGCTACGATCCATTGCATAAACATTGCCGGATACGCTGCTGGTATAGATGCGATCGGTAGTGATACCCATCGTCAGCTGATTGAATTTTTCACCCAGACTGCCTACAGATGTACGCCAAAGCACATCAACATCTTTTTCGGCTTCAAATTTAACCAAAGGTGCAGGTTCAATCTCAACTTCACTGCTAAACCAACCACAGGCAGTCAGATTGGCGGTCATCAGACCAACAACTGCCAGGCGTGTCAGATAATTCATTCTTAACCCTCAATGGCCAGATTATTGAGTTTCATAACTAAGATAGGACGCGGCTCATCACCGGCAAGGTCCAGAGCTTTCTTATAGCTCTCACGAGCCTTTTCCGGCTCATTATTACGTAACTGCAGATCACCCTTCAGCTCCATCAGGCTAACCTGAAACGCATCGGAACTCACATTACCCAGCAACTCAACCGCTTCAGAAACATTCCCCTGAGAGGCAAGTACACGCGCTTTACGCATCGTTGTCACAACCTTCATCACAGGATCTTCAGATTGAGATAACACCCAGTCGAACTCTGCAATAGCAGCATCCTTATCACCGGCATCCAGCAACAGCCGGGCATTCAGCAATGCACCAAAACGTGCGTACGCAGTGTCGTCAAAGTCAGCTTTCAGATTACCGGCCAAATGGGTAGCGGTCGCTTTTTGTTCTTCAGTTGCCTGTGGTGAACTGGCCAGTGCCACAGCCTGCACTAAGTTCTGATACAGCGCTGCCGCTGTTTCAGCTTTAACCTGTTGATTATTCTGCCAACCTTTCCACGCAAAGATAATCGCACCGGCAAGGAGAACACCCAGTACCAGTGACTTACCATTTTCCTGCCACCACTTCTTTAACGCTTCAACCTGTTCTTCTTCTGTGCGCAATTCAGCCACAACTTACTCCCGTGCTTTAAAACTCTGATATCTAAATTAAGCCTGCTGCTTTAATAAAGCAGCAATATCCGATTCGGCAACATCGTAGCTCGGCTCGGAGTTATACCACAGGTTTGCAACCAGTGAACCTGCTTCGTTCTGACGTACAAGAATCACCCATGCGGCACCACTCTGACGGGCTTTATTTGCAATATTTTTCAACCCGCTGCAATGTAACTGAATACGTAAATCAGGAACAACATCACGCAGCTGATCAGCTAATACAACTAAGCGTGACTGGATTCCTTTATGCTCTGCAGCCAGATAGACATCAAATGGCTGACGTAACGCTTCAGGTATAACGTCAAGGGTTTCAAGCAATAAAATCAATCGTTCAACACCCATGGCAAAACCAACACCCGGTGTAGCACGACCACCTAACTGCTGAACCAGCCCGTCATAACGACCACCGGCACAAACGGTTCCCTGCGCGCCCAGTTTATCTGTTACCCATTCAAAAACAGTTTTACAGTAATAATCCAGGCCACGAACCAGACGGGGATTTATTTCGTATTGAATACCGGCCGCATCAAGAGATTCGCAAAGATCTGCAAAATGCGACCTGGAATCGTCATCCAGATAATCATTCAGTACCGGCGCTTTATCTAACAGGGCCTGAGTACCGGCATCTTTACTGTCCAGAATCCGCAGTGGATTTGACTCGAGCCGGCGACGGCTGTCTTCATCTAACGATTCTTTGTGTGCTTCCAGGAAGGTAACCAGATCTGCACGGAATACAGCACGCGCTTCATTACTGCCAAGTGAGTTCAGCTGTAATGTGACAGAATCAAGAATCCCCAGCTGCTTCCACAGACGCGCACTGAGCATAATCACTTCAGCATCAATATCAGCACTTGCCATCCCGAAAGTTTCGACACCAATCTGATGGAACTGACGGTAACGGCCTTTCTGGGGTTTCTCGTACCGAAACATAGGCCCCTGATACCAGAGACGCTGTGTCTGGTTAAATAGCAGACCATGCTCTTCGCCAGCACGGACGCAGCTTGCTGTTCCTTCAGGCCGTAATGTCAGACTTTCGCCGTTACGGTCTTCAAAGGTGTACATTTCTTTTTCAACAATGTCTGTTACTTCACCGATCGAGCGCTTGAACAAATCTGTTTGCTCGACAACCGGCATACGTATTTCACTATATCCGTAGCTCGCCAGTACATTTTTTACAGTGGATTCCAGGAATTGCCAGACGGGTGTCTGTTCCGGCAGAATGTCGTTCATTCCGCGGATGGCTTTAATTTTTGCCAATTTAACTAGTCCTAACAGATAACTTATTCACTTGTTGGCAAATTCAGCTTTGCCACATCTAAACGGGTATAACTACTCAGATCAACAGGCTTGCCATTAAACGTAATAGTTTCAACAGCGGAGACTTTACCTATCTGAATTTTAAGCGGCCCCGGTCCTGAAACATCCAGTCGGCTACCTGCCGGTTTGATGCGCATGGCCAGCACCTGTCCATTCACATCTTTAACACTGATCCAGCAATCATCAATAAAATCGATCACTAGCCGAGCAATATCTGAGTCTGTACTGACAGCCTGCACGTCAGTATTCTGTAAAACTGTCGTTGCCGGAGGTTCAACCTGAGCTGTCTCAAGCACAACATCAGTTTGCGTTGATATCGCTGTAACCGGCTCAGCAACGACAGAAGGCTCGGCCTGCCCGGCAGATGACTCTGCACCCTCCGGCGTTACAGCATTATCTGTTGTGACATCCTGAACCGTCTCTGCAGCCTCTTCCAGCACCGCTTCAGCGCTCGCTAAAACATCATCCGCCTGTTCAGTAACAGGCACACTGACAGGATCGACATCCACCGGAGGAAAACTGTCCACTTCAGGCTCAGACTCAATATTCAGCTGCAGAGAACCATCACCCTCGATCACAGTTTCCTGAGTAACATCTCCTGTCTGCCAAAGATCAGATAATAATTCAGGATTACTTTGAGTTTTCCACCACCAGACAGATACACCGATAAGCGCCAGTAAAATTATCCAGGTAAAACTTCTGACAGCAAAGTCTCCGGATTTAGCCTGCTCATCAACTTTCCCGATTGCACGAATCGGACGTCGGCGCTGCTTTCCGCCCGGCGTAGTCAGCTCATCAAAAATCGCCAGATAACGGTCTGCATCCAGCCCCAGCAATTTGGAATAACTCTGAATATAGCCCCGGGCAAACACCATACTTGGCAGGGCCTCAAACTCAGCAGTTTCCAATGCCTGTATGTATCGCATCGACAAACGCAATTCCTGCGCCACATCTTCCTGAGTACGGCCGCTGGTTTCCCGCGCCTGAATCAGCTCATCAACAGGAAAAACCAACTCCTGCAGCTCACCTTCGCCACTTTGTGGTTCTTTTCTACTCACCGAGATGACTCCTTATACTCACGGTACTCTTGCGAATCAGGGAATAAATTCTTAAGAATCAAACCATAAGTCGCGGCAGTAATCGAATTATTTTTGATTCTGGAAATACGGATGCCTAACCAAAGGCTCCTAGCGTAATGTTCGACCTGACGGTTATCAACTAATTCACCAAAACGGTCGAAGTAAACAATTGCCTCATCCGTTTGCTTTTCAGCTAACAGGGTATCTGCCAGTTCAACCAAGGCAACCGGACGGTTCGGATTGAGGTTAAGGCTTCGCTTAAAAGCATGTTCAGCGGCAGGATAACGCTGCAGGTTCTGATAGCAACGCCCAAGATTTTCGAATGCCTGAGCACGCTGATTATAAAACGGATCCTGTGTCGCTACCGCCAACTCTTTACAAGCTTCTTCGAAACGGTTCTGACTAAACAGAAAAGCGCCGTAGTTATTGCGTATGGCAGCGTTATCCGGCGTGATCGCTACTGCTTTTTTGAAATAATCTTCAGCCAGAGTACTTTCATCTTCCAGCTGAAAAACCATCGCCAGACCATTATAGGCAAGCTCTGCATCCGGATCTATCTGAGAGGCACGGTGAAAAGCCTGTTTCGCATTGGCATTATCACCGTCACGTAGATACTGAATCCCCAGTTGCGTATAGGCCTCAGAGGCACTGTCCCTTGAGGTATTATTTATCTGTGGAGTATTACCCGCGCAAGCTGCGAGCAGTACTGAAAACAGAACAACTAAACAGCTTTTCAATCGCGTCTCTCCTGACAAATTTAGCTTAGTGCTTAACTGCCTGTTGCACCTGTACAGCATCAGCAGGCGTTAATGGAATATATTTTTCGCTGCGGCGGGTTCGGTCCATAACCTGACCAACTAACTGCCCACATGCCGCATCCACATCATCCCCACGGGTACGGCGCACAGTTGTTACAATACCGGCTTTTACCACAATCATCTTAAATGCCTGAATAGCATCTTCTGACGGTCGCATATAATCCGAATTAGGGAAAGGGTTAAAAGGTATCAAATTTAGCTTACAAGGCAAACGTTTCAATACTTTAACTAACTCACGGGCATGTTGCGGCTGATCATTAACATCTTCAATCAGCGTATATTCAACCGTAATAACCCGCTTGTCATTCAGGCTGTCCATATACCGGTTACAGGCAGCTACAAGCTCATCAATCGGATATTTCTTATTAATCGGCACCAGCTCATCACGCAACGCGTTATTACCCGCATGCAGGGAGATTGCCAGAGAAACATCCGTTACTTCGCGCAGTTTATCCAGTGCCGGCACAACACCCGAAGTACTCAGGGTTACACGGCGTTTGGATAAACCATAAGCATTGTCACCCATCATTAACTGAATGGCATCGACAACATTATCAAAATTCATTAGCGGTTCACCCATTCCCATGAAGACCACATTGGTCACACGGCGGTCACCGGAAGGATCAAAAGGACCGAAGGAGCGAATAGCTACACGTACCTGACCGATTATCTCAGCGGCACTCATATTGCGGTTAAACCCTTGCTTACCTGTTGAACAGAAGCTGCAGTCAAGTGAACAACCGATCTGAGAAGATACACACAGAGTAGCCCGGCCATTTTCCGGAATCAGGACTGCTTCCACGCAGGAACCGCCTTCCAGCTGAATGACCCACTTGCGGGTACCGTCTTTGGAAATATTCTGAACAAGCACTTCAGGCTCGCGTATTTCTGCCACAGCAGACAGCTTTTCACGCAACGCCTTACTGATGTTAGTCATTTCAGCAAAATCGCTGACACCGAACTGATGAATCCACTTCAATACCTGGGTAGCACGGAACGGCTTTTCACCAATGCTCTGAAAATATTCAGCCAGCTTCTGCGGCGAATGTCCCAGTAAATTTACTTTTTGTGTGGCTTCAGTCATATCTCACCTAACATCATAAAACAGTGGGCCGAAACACTGTGCTCCGGCCCAACAGATATTACTTACCGAAGAAGTAAGCAATTTCACGCTCTGCAGAAGCAGGCGCATCAGAACCGTGTACAGCATTCGCATCGATAGACTCAGCGAAGTCACGACGGATAGTACCTTCAGCCGCTTCCTGTGGGTTAGTTGCACCCATCAGTTCGCGGTTCAGTGCAATAGCGTTTTCACCTTCCAGAACCTGAACAACAACAGGACCGGAAGTCATGAAAGCAACCAGATCGCCAAAGAATGGACGTTCTTTGTGCTCTGCATAGAAACCTTCAGCTTCAGTCTGAGATAAAGATTTCATCTGCATTTCAACCACTTTCAGACCCGCTTCTTCAAAACGAGAAACGATCTTGCCGACTACGTTTTTGGCAACTGCATCGGGCTTAATGATTGAAAAAGTACGTTCGATAGCCATTTGCTATAAATCCTCTTAAATTTTAGGACACAAGGGATATTAGAAAAACGCGCCATTATACGCCAAGCGCCTGCCAGATAACAGCATCGACAAAGACGAAAAAGCCCGCTTTTGCGGGCTTTTTACGGTGTTTACTGACGCTCTTCGATCCAGGCCATCTGAATCGCTTCGAGAATCTTTTCCCCGCAGCGATCAGGGTCATCATCAAACCCTTCCAGTGCCATCACGGATTCATATAAATCCGGAAAACTGACGGTTAGCGGATCAGTATCCGGATACTGTTCATCAAGATCGATGGCAATATCATGCACATCTACCCATTTGAAAGACATAACATATCCCTCCCGGCTCAGTGACGTTCAGACACCTGGTTAATAGTGTACTTGGGTATTTCCACAACCAGATCTTCATCGCCAACAACAGCCTGACAACTCAGGCGCGATTCCGGCTCAAGCCCCCAGGCCTTATCCAGCATATCATCTTCCAGCTCGTCAGATTCTTCTAAACTGCCGAATCCTTCACGTACAATGACATGACAGGTTGTACAGGCACATGACTTTTCACAGGCATGTTCGATTTCGATACCCTCAGCCCAGGCTGCATCACAAACAGTAACACCCGGCTCTGCTTCGATCACTTTACCTTCAGGGCATAACTCGTCATGGGGTAAAAAAATAATCTGCGGCATTACACATCCCCTTCAATATCGTCAACACTCTGGCCTTTAAGCGCTTCTTTAATGCTTAAATCCATGCGACGGGCGGCAAAGAAGTCACTGGCTTTTGCCAATTCTTTCACGCCCTTCTCAATTAGTTTGTAATTCGTACCGTTACGTAACTGAAGCAACAACGCCATTTGCTCCTGCAAGTGCTGTAACTCTTCAGCACTGAGCAAGACATCGCCGTCAGCTTCAATAGCCTGCTCCAGCGAAATCAGAATCCGGTCAGCCTCTACCTGCTGCTCACGCAGACTGCGCGCATGCATATCTTCTTCTGCATTGCTGTAAGACGCCTTCAACATGTCAGCAATTTCGTTATCCGCCAACCCATAAGACGGTTTAACCTGGATTTCGCTGACGACACCGCTGGATAATTCTTTTGCAGATACACTCAGAAGACCATCAGCGTCCACCTGAAAAGATACACGAATCTTCGCCGCCCCGGCAGCCATTGGCGGAATACCGCGCAAGGTAAAACGGGCCAGAGAACGACAATCATCAACCAGCTCACGCTCACCCTGAACAACATGAATAACCATGCCATTCTGGCCGTCCTGATAGGTGGTAAAATCCTGAGCCTTGGCAACAGGAATCGGGGTATTACGGTGGATAACTTTTTCCGTCAGCCCACCCATCGTTTCCAGACCCAGCGATAACGGCAACACATCCAGCAATAGCATTTCACTGTCAGGCTTATTACCCGCCAGTAAATCCGCCTGAACGGCCGCACCGATTGCAACCACACGGTCAGGATCAATATTCACATGGGGCGCGCGTTTAAAGTAAGCTTCAACCCGCTCACGCACAGCCAGCACACGGGTACTGCCGCCCACAAGCACAACTTCGCTGACCTCATCCAACTCAACCTGAGCATCTTTAAGTGCCCGGCGACAAGCTGATAACGTCTTTTTAATCAAATTATCAACAAGGCTATCAAACAACTCACGGGTCACCGTCAGTGAAGATCCGCCCCCAGACAAATCAAAACCTACCTCAACTGATGCTTGCGTGGATAACTGTTCTTTTGCCCACCGCGCACGCCCCGTCAACTCACGGGATAACCTTGCATCAATATCCGTTAATTGCAGCTGGTCTTTAAACCACTCAGCCAGTGCGAGATCGAAATCATCACCACCCAGCGCACTGTCGCCGCCGGTGGACAAAACCTCAAACACACCTTTATTCAATCGCAAAATAGAAATATCGAAGGTTCCGCCACCAAGATCATAAACAGCAATAACCCCTTCAGCGCCCTCATCAAGACCATACGCGACTGCTGCGGCGGTAGGCTCATTCAGCAACCTGAGCACTTTAATGCCGGCTATCTGAGCAGCATCTTTAGTCGCCTGACGCTGCGCGTCATCAAAATACGCCGGCACAGTAATTACCGCACCTTCCAATTCACCTGCCAGTGTATCTTCAGCACGGACTTTCAGACTGGACAGAATATCTGCAGACACCTGCACCGGACTTTTTCTACCCGCTACAGTTTCAATGTAAGGCATACCGCCATCGGCTGGCGCAAAGCGATATACCGCCTGCCCCCCCAACGCTTTGAGATCTTCAGCTCCCCGCCCCATCAAACGCTTAACAGATACAATGGTATTAAACGGATCTTTGGCAGCCTGAGCTAATGCCCCTGCTCCCACTTCAGGTTCAGCGTCGGTATAGCGAACAACTGACGGCAGTAAATGCTGGCCGTCATGATCAGGCAGCGTCGCAGTTTCACCATTGCGAACGGCAGCCACCAATGAGTTTGTCGTACCTAAATCAATCCCCACTGCCAGCTTGCGCTGATGGGGTTCCGGGGTTTGCCCCGGTTCTGCAATCTGCAATAAGGCCATAATGATTAATCGTAAAGTTTGTCTTCAAGCGCTTCTATATCCCGCTCCAGCTTATCAATGAACTGCATCTTACGCACAGTCATCGCTGCAGCCGGATAATCGGCCTGATCATAAAGGGTTTGAAATTCACTCTGAAACTTCTGCTTTTGCTCAGTAACTTCTGCATACATTTCTTCCACCGCCGTATCCGGATCATCCGCATCTGTCATATCCTCAACGGCTTCACGCAGCTCCATTTGCTGCATCAGAAACATAGGATCAAGCTGGACAGACGATTCCGAATAGGTGTCTTCCCCCCTGAGGGAAAGCAGATATTGCGCCCGGTTTAGCGGCGACTTCAGCGTTGCTACAGCCTCATTCAGGTAAGCCGTATACTGAACAGAGAGCCTGCGCTCATGATCTGCCAGGTGCGCAAACTTATCCGGATGAAGGGTCTTTTGTAATTCGCGGGTGCGTTCAGACAGCGCCTGCTTATCGAGTTGATAACTCTTCGGCAGACCAAGAAACTCAAAATAGTTCTGTTTTATATCCATGAAAGAGCCGGCAGATACGATTCAGCCGTTGCACGTCCGGCTAACATATCCGGACAGTCACAGCGGCTGAAAAAAGAAACAGGAGTTAAAGAACCGTCACCGGCTCAGATATTGAAGCTTTCGCCGCAACCACACTCATTTTTAACGTTTGGATTGTTAAACTTAAAACCTTCATTCAGGCCTTCTTTAACAAAATCCAACTCGGTACCATCCAGATAGAGCAAGCTTTTAGGATCGATGACAATCTTAACACCTTCAGCTTCAAACACCTCATCTTCGTCCTGCACAGCATCAACAAACTCTAATACGTATGCCATACCGGAACAGCCTGAGGTTCTGACTCCAAGACGAATACCGGCACCATGCCCACGGGACTGAAGATAACGACTCACATGATTGGCCGCAGCACTGGTCATTGTGATTGCCATAAGTTTCCTCCTAGGATACCGATCAGCACCCGGTCACCCGGGTGCCCGGCAGACTTACTTAGCCTGCTTTTCTTTATAATCAGCAACAGCCGCTTTAATTGCATCTTCCGCCAGAACCGAACAGTGAATCTTCACCGGAGGCAGTGCCAGCTCTTCTGCAATTTTAGTATTCTTAAGCTCAGCAGCCTCATCCAGAGTCATGCCTTTTACCCACTCAGTTACCAGTGAGCTTGAAGCAATCGCTGAACCACAGCCATAGGTTTTAAACTTAGCGTCTTCAATAACACCTTCATCACTCACCTGAATCTGCAGGCGCATAACGTCACCACATGCCGGTGCACCCACCATGCCTGTACCAACGTTGTTGTCTTTATCATTCATTTTGCCGACATTACGCGGATTCTCGTAATGATCGATTACCTGATCACTGTAAGCCATAACGACCTCCTCAGTTTGACTTCACCACTTAAGCAGATGCTTAGTGATGAACCCATTCAACCTTGCTTAAATCAACACCGTCTTTGTACATGTCCCACAGAGGCGACAATTCACGTAGCTTGGAAACCGCTTCGCGAATCTGTTCAACAGCATCGTCAATATCCTGTTCAGTAGTAAAGCGCCCGATAGAGAAACGAATCGAGCTGTGCGCCATTTCATCATTCAGACCCAGGGCACGTAATACGTATGAAGGCTCAAGGCTCGCAGATGTGCATGCAGAACCGGAAGATACCGCCAAGTCTTTCAGCGACATCAGTAATGATTCACCTTCAACATAGTTGAAACTTACATTCAGGTTACCAATGTAACGCTGATCAACGGACCCATTGATATGGATTTCTTCCATATCTTCAATGGCATCCCAAAAACGGTTACGCAGCGCAGTAATCTTATCTTTATCCAGCTGCATATCTTCTTTAGCCAGACGCGCCGCTTCACCCATACCGACGATCTGATGAGTTGCCAGCGTACCTGAACGCATACCGCGCTCATGACCACCGCCATGCATCTGCGCTTCAAGGCGAACACGTGGTTTGCGGCGTACATACAGTGCACCAATCCCTTTAGGGCCATACATCTTATGGCCGGAGACAGAAATCAGATCGACTTTCATATTAACCACGTCGATTTCAACTTTACCGGCACTCTGTGCAGCATCGACGTGGAATAACACACCGTTGCTGCGGGTAATCTCGCCAATCGCCGCGATATCGTTAATCACGCCGATTTCATTATTTACATGCATGATGGATACCAGAACCGTATCTTCACGCAGAGCATCAGCAACCGCCTGCGGCTGAATAATACCGTCAGCATCCGGATCAAGGTATGTTACTTCAAAACCTTCACGCTCCAACTGGCGGCAAGTATCCAAAACAGCTTTATGCTCAATTTTGGAGGTAATGATGTGCTTGCCTTTCTTCGAGTAAAAATGCGCTACACCTTTAATCGCCAGATTGTCAGACTCAGTTGCACCGGATGTCCAAACGATTTCACGCGGATCAGCGTTCATCATATCAGCAACCTGACGGCGGGCAGTTTCGACCGCTTCTTCAGCTTTCCAGCCGTACAGGTGAGAACGGGATGCCGGATTACCGAAGTTACCTTCGATGGTCAGACATTCAATCATCTTCTCAGCTACCCGGGGATCAACCGGTGTAGTGGCTGCGTAGTCAAAATAAATTGGCAACTTCATTACATCAACTCTCCAAAAACGTCTCTTGTACAGAGACTCAGGCGCTTACTTTCGCCTCTATTAAACTCGTATCTATTAACGTCTGCTGTTCACGATCCTGACGTTTAGCAACGGCCTGTACATCTTGGCGGGCCATCAGATCAGCCAGGCTGATCTGGCTTAAAAATTCATGTATCTGGCTACTCAGGTCACACCACAAATGGTGCGTCAGACAGGTATTCCCCCCCTGACAACCGCCGGAATGACCACCGCCGTTATGTCCGCATCCGGTTGCATCAACGGACTCATTCACCGCATCAATCACTTCAGCAACATCAATCGCATGCTGCTCACGGTTAAGCTGATAACCACCACCGGGACCACGTACGCTGCGCACCAGATCATTACGACGCAACTTAGCGAATAGTTGTTCCAAATAAGACAGGGAAATCCCCTGACGTTCAGATATATCCGCCAGGCTGATAGGACCATCACTTGCGTGAAGCGCAAGATCCAGCATCGCGGTGACCGCATATCTGCCTTTAGTTGTTAATCGCATAAAAACTTTCCCTCACCCCAAACTGAGCACGCGGAGGATTATGCAATACCCTAGTATTTTAGTCAATTATATAACCAAGTAATTCACTAGGTTTTTAAACACTGCTGAAACCGTACTTTCATTCACTCGCCAGGCAGCAATTCAGCGACTCTAAATCTATAGCCGCCATCAAGGGCGGCGAGATTCTAGCACCTTTTGAGGCACGACTAAACGTCTGTATCTGACTTCTTAAGCCGTTTCTGGGTTGCAGTCAGGATACCCCGCAGCACGTTGACTTCAATTTTGTCAGGCAAGGCACGCAAAAACAGCCTGCGCAAACGCGGCATCAGCTGGCGTGGTTTCTCCGGATCAAGAAATTCAATATCAATCATGGTTTGCTCAAGGTGCTCAAACATCCGCTCAAGCTCCTGCATATCAGCCAGATCCACATCCCATTCAGTGCCCCACTGAGGTTTATCTTCAACACTGTCTTTTTGCAATGCAGCCATACGCAACTCATAGCAGATTACCTGTACAGCCGCACCGATATTTAACGAACTGAAAGACTCATCTGTCGGGATGTGCACATGATAATGACACCGCTGCAATTCTTCGTTTGTCAGCCCCCGATCTTCACGCCCAAACACAACCGCCATTTTCTGCTCTGCCCCAAGACTTCCGGATACGCCTCCCAGCTCACGCGGATTCAGCAACGGCCATGGAATATTCCGGCTTCTGGCACTTGTTCCAACAACCAGATGACACCCCTCAAGAGCCTCTTCTAACGAAGAAACGACCCGCGCACCTTCCAGCAAATCAGTCGCCCCTGACGCCCTCGCATCGGCATCCTCATGAGGAAACAGTTTCGGTTCTACCAGGCAAAGCTCAGCCAGCCCCATGTTTTTCATCGCCCGGGCAACCGCACCAATATTTCCGGGATGAGTAGTATTCACCAGTACAATTCGTATGTTTTGCAGCATCGATTTCAGACTTAATAGAATAAAAAGGCGATTATTTTACCAGAACCTGCCAAGTATTCGCGGTTTGTTGTTCTTTATCGCCGTAAGATTTTGCTATAATCGCGCTCTTTGATTTCTTACCCTCCCGACGACTGGTATTAGATAGATGCAACCGATGGTAAATATCGCCCTGCGCGGCGCACGCATTGCAGGCGAACAAATCGCCCGCGCAGTGGAACGACTCGACCTGATTAAATCCGAACAATCAAGTGTCAGCGACTTTTTCGAAGAAACCTGCAAACAGGCCGAAAAAGCGATTGCCAGCACAATCCAGAAAGCCTATCCGGACCACGAAGTTAACGGCGAGTTTACCGGCCAGCATGCTGCGGAAAGTACTCCGGCGATCACCTGGCAGGTTAACCCTATCGACAGCACCAGCAATTTTGCCAACGGCGTACCCGTGTTCGCCCTGAGCGTTGCCGGTTACCAGCGCGGCCGTCTGGAGCACGCTATCGTCCTGAATCCGATGAACGGCGAAGAATTCACCGCCAGCCGCGGTCGCGGAGCACAGTGTAACGGTAAGCGCCTGCGTGTAAGCAATCTGAAAACCCTGCAAGGCGCACTGATTGCCAGCAACTATTTTGGTCGTAACCAGAAACAACACCTGGAATCTTTCCAGCGGGTATTCAGCAACATCACCCTGGAAGATGGCAGCATCTACAATGCAGGCTCTCCTGTACTGAATATGGCCTACACTGCAGCTGGCCGCTTTGATGGCTTCTTCCAGTTCGGCATGAAAGGCGCAGATATGGCAGCCGGCACCCTACTGATTCAGGAATCTGGTGGCCTGCTGTCCGATTTTAATGGTGGCAACTCCCACGCCCAGAATGGCAACCTGATTGTCGGCAACCCGAAAATGCTGAAAGCACTGTTAAAAAGCATTCACCCGGCGGTTAGCGACGAACTTAAATAAGACATACTGCAAATCAAAAAGCCGGCTTTAGCCGGTTTTTTTATACCCTGAAAACAGCAGGCACAAAAAAACCAGCCGCAGCTGGTTTTTTTAAGACTCACTGACAGCTTAACGGCCGCCAGATCAGCATCAGATATTACGCATCAAACGGGTGGCGCAATACAATTGTTTCCACACGGTCAGGACCTGTAGAAACGATATCAATCGGTGCATTGATCAGCACCTCAAGACGCTTAATGTAAGCACGTGCATTCTCAGGCAACGCTTCCAGAGTCTGCGCCCCCAGAGTTGTTTCACTCCAGCCCGGCAGCGTTTCATACACAGGCTCAATAGCCTCGTAATCTTCACTGCCAGTCAGAGAGTAAACAGCATTACCCTGCGCATCTTTATAACCCACACAAACCTTAATCTCTTCCAGACCATCCAGAACATCAAGCTTAGTCAGGCAGATACCGGAAACAGAGTTAACCTGAATCGCATGCTTAAGTGCAACTGCATCAAACCAGCCACAACGACGGGCACGGCCAGTTGTCGCACCAAACTCATGCCCCTTGGTACCCAAATGATTACCGACCTCACAATCCAACTGAGTCGGGAAAGGACCTGAACCGACACGGGTTGTATAAGCTTTGGTAATACCCAGAATGTAATCCAGATACAGCGGCCCAAAACCACTGCCGGTAGACGTACCGCCAGCCGTTGTATTTGAAGACGTTACATACGGGTAAGTACCATGGTCGATATCCAGCAACGAACCCTGAGCACCTTCAAACATGATGTTATCACCACGCTCACGGTACTCATGCAGCTTAGAGGTAACATCCATTACCATTGGACGTAACACTTCAGCCATCGCCAGAGACTCTTCCAGAACCTTCTCATAGCTAACCAGCTCAGCGTTATAGTAGTTCTGCAGCATGAAGTTATGGTATTCCATCACTTCTTTCAGCTTCACCGCAAAACGCTCGCTGTTCATCATATCGTCAAGACGCAGGCCACGACGGGCAACTTTGTCTTCGTATGCAGGACCAATACCACGACCGGTCGTACCGATCTTCGCGTTACCGCGGGCAACTTCACGGGCCTGATCCAGCGCAACGTGATATGGCAGAATCAGCGGACAGGCCGGGCTCAGACGCAGACGTTCACTTACCGGCACACCACGCCCTTCCAGCTCTTTCATTTCCTTCAGCAATGCTTCAGGAGACAGCACAACGCCGTTGCCTATCATGCAAAGAACATTTTCACGCAGAATACCTGACGGAATCAGGTGAAGAACTGTTTTCTCACCATCGATAACCAGAGTGTGACCTGCGTTATGACCGCCCTGAAAGCGTGCCACGGCAGTAGCCTGATCAGTTAAAAGGTCAACAATCTTACCCTTACCCTCATCGCCCCACTGCGTTCCTAATACAACGACATTTTTACCCATGCTAGTCTCTAAACGTTTAACTCAATCTAATTTCAAGCGGTTACAGGCTCTGCAGAACCCAAACCCCATCCTGCTGCACCAGTTGCTGCCCGAACACAACATCTTCAGACGCTGCTCCATCGAGCTGCTGCACTACCCGCTTACCGGTCGTGCGAAGTTCACTGATCGCCCTCAATAAGCCCGCATCGCTGCCGGCAGGCGCCAGTACCGCACCGTCCTGCTGACACGAGTGAGCAGACAGCTCAACCAGTGTCTTAAGGTCAGCACTAAAACCTGTTGCCGGACGCGCCCGGCCAAAATCACGCCCAACCTCATCATAACGACCACCTTTGGCAATCGCCTGACCGAAGCTTGGCGTATACGCACCGAACACAATGCCGGTGTGATAGTTGTAACCCCGTAATTCGCTAAGATCGAAATACAGATCAACCTGCGGATAACGCTGACTAATCTGCTCAGCAATCTGACGCAGATAATCCAACGCCGGCGTAATTGCATCACTGATGGCCGCAAAGCTTTCCTGAGCAGCATCCAGCACCTCAATACCGCCGTGCAGTGCAGGCAGTTTTGCCAGCATTGCCGCCTGCTCAGCAGAGATATTCACCTGACCCAGAAAACGCTCGATTTCAGGCATATCTTTACGTTGCAACAACTCAAAGTAATCACTTTCCTGAACATCGGTCAGCCCCGAACTGGCAATCAGCCCACGGTAAATTCCCACATGTCCAAGATCAATACTCAGCTCCTGACTGACACCCAGCACATGCAGGGTTTCAAGCATCAGAGAGATAATTTCAACATCGCTCGCCAGACCTGAATGACCAAATAATTCAGCGCCTACCTGTAGCGGATTACGTGACGCCAGCGGATTCGCTGGCAGGGTATGCAGCACAGTGCTGCAATAACAAAGACGATTAGGACCATCATTCTTCAGGCGGTGGGCATCAATACGCGCCACCTGCTGGGTAATATCAGCACGGATACCCAGCATCCGACCTGTCAACTGATCTGTTACCTTAAACGTATTCAGATCCAGATCCCGACCAACACCACTTAACAAAGAGTCCAGGTGTTCGATCATTGGCGTCATGACTAATTCATAACCCCAGGTATTATACATATCTAGCACTTGCCGGCGGGCCGCTTCAACCTGACGCGCCTGTGGTGGCAAGACTTCTTTGACACCGTCTGGTAATAACCAGCGATCTGCCAAGGCCATGCAACTCTCCTAATCGATCGATCAGTTAATCATATACAGTATGCACAGACCAACAAGCATACTGATTAAACCGGTTATCCGCAGCGCATTATCACTGATGTTCGCTAACTGCTGAACTAACCTGCGCCAGCGTCCGGGATACAGAAAAGGCACAATTCCCTCGATTATCAGCATCAGACTTAAACCGATTAACAGGGGTTGCCAAAGCTCTGCCCACATAACGCCTCGCACAAAACCGCATAAAAAAACCGGGCTTTAACCCGGTTACAGAATTCTACCACGGAACAGGGCAAATAGTGCAGCCTATTCCGGGTAAAAATTAATCAAAAATAGCAATTAACGCTGCAGGCCTGGCTGATTCAGGTAACGGAAGAATTCACTGTCCGGCTCCAGAATCATGATATCGCCCTGCTGCTTAAAAGCTTCTTTATATGCATTCAGACTGCGGTAGAAAGAATAGAACTCCGGATCACGGCTATATGCCTTAGCGTAAATGCCTGCAGACTCCGCATCACCTTCACCACGCAACTCCTGTGCGTCACGGTATGCACCCGCCTCGATAACCGTTTTCTGACGGTCAGCATCAGCGCGGATACCTTCTGCAAGCTCCTGACCACGGGAACGCAGCTCACGGGCTTCACGCTCCCGCTCAGTACGCATCCGGTCATATACAGAGTTAGATACTTCCTGCGGCAGATCGATCTTCTTAACCCGGATATCAATCAGCTCAATACCCAGCTCGTCACGGGTAGACTGACTCAGTGACTCCGTCAGCTCGATCATTAACTGATCACGCTCACCAGATACCACCTCAGTCAGAGTACGCTCACCGAACTGCGCACGCAGACCTGCATCCACGCTTGGGAACAAACGTTCTGCTGCACGGAACTGATCACCGGATGTTGCAGTATAGTAAGTCTGCGGATCAATAACGCGCCACTTAATGAACGAATCCACCACCAGACGCTTCTTCTCAACCGTCAGATAAGACTGCGGCTGTGCATCCAGGGTCAGCACCCGGCCATCAAACTTACGCACTTTATTGATCACAGGAATTTTCACATGCAGACCAGGCTGCAGGTTCGGGTTCACAATCTCACCGAAACGCAGCAATACTGCACGGTCGGTTTCTTTAATGATAAACAGTGAATTCGACGCCAGCACGACCAACAATAGCGCGATGACGACGCCTGCCATAGATTTACCTGACATTACCGGGCCTCCCGACGGTTGGTTTGCTGACGCTGACGTAACTGCTCAATCACCTGATCAGTGATATCACGGATATTATCGTTACTCAGACGGCTACTTCCTGAACGGTTAAATTCAACAGGAGCCTGACGACGCTCGGATAACTTATCCAGCGGCAGGTACATCATGTTGTTTCCACCTTCAACATCAACCAGTACTTTAGAGTTGTTCGCCATAACAGATTCCATGGCATCCAGATACAGACGCTCACGGGTTACTTCCGGCGCTTTCAGGTATTCTGCCAGCAGTGACTCAAAGCGTTGTGCATCACCCTGTGACTGTGCAACCACCTGTTCACGGTATGCGCTGGCCTCTTCCTTCATACGCTGGGCGATACCACGCGCTTCCGGAATAATACCATTACGGTAAGACTCAGCTTCGTTAATAACCCGCTGCTCATCCTCACGCGCCTTAATTACATCATCAAACGCATCCTGAACCTGAGACGGTGCCTTAACTTCTTTAATGTTTACCTGAGTGATACGTAAGCCGGTCTTATAATCTTCCATAGACTGCTGCAGACGACCTTTAACGTCTGTACCGAGAACCTCACGGCCTTCAGTCAGAATTGAGTCCATCTCAGACCCACCGACAATGTGACGCAATGCAGACTCAGAAGCATTCGCCAAACTGGCTTCCGGATCACGGACTTTCAGCAGATAGTTCTTCGGATCAGAGATGACGTACTGAACGGTAATAGATACGTCAACAATGTTCTCATCCTCAGTCAGCATAAGAGAACGGTGATCATAAGCATTTACCCGGGTCACATTGACCTGAGTAACCTGATCAATCAAAGGCGGGTTCCACTGCAGACCCGGCATAACCGTTTCGCTAAACTTACCCAGACGCAGCACAACACCACGCTCCTGCTGATCCACGGTATAGAAGCCTAACGCCGCCCAACCCACCAGCAAAATCACGATAAGAATGCCAAACAGACCGCCTGAAGGCGCAGCTGATTTACCGCCAGAGCCACCGGACTTTTTCGGCTTACCGAAAATGCCGTTCAGCTTTTCCTGCAGTTTTTGCAGCGCCTCATCCAGATCAGGGGGCCCCTGATCATTATTGCCGCCACCGTTACGCTTGCCACCAGAGTTCCAGGGATCCTGATTATTCCCGTTACCACCAGGCTCATTCCAAGCCATACTGTTCTCCGTTCTAGAACCGTTAATGCTTAGTCTTTACCGAATAGACAGGTAAAGCACCAAAAACTACCAAAATTGTATGTAGCTTAATCATAGTATGCAACGCCCTAAGTACGCCGCTTACTTTTAAAATTCAGATATTTGTCATCACTGTAGCCACTCAGGCTTGTTGACATCAGCACCGAAGTAACGTTCCGCCGGAATACTTACCCTGCTGAGTATCTGCATAAAGTCTTTACGCTGCAAACGCACTTCCAGATGACTTTCAC
>CAKZPE010000051.1 GCA_937138495.1 uncultured Oceanospirillaceae bacterium | reverse complement strand
ATGAGATGGTTCTCCTTTGGTTTACTTCACCTCAAAGCCTAGCTTTGAAATGAGGGGAACCATCTCATTAAACCGGCTCATGGCCGGTTTTTTTATGACAGAAAATCTTAGTTCAGATTTTCCAGACGCTTGAATGCAGTCAGAGTGTTCAGCAGCAGCATCGCGATAGTCATCGGACCAACACCACCCGGTACAGGTGTGATGTGCGCGGCTTTTTCAGATGCGCTGGCGAAATCAACATCACCAACCAGCTTGTTCTTACCGTCGCGCTGGATACGGTTGATACCTACATCAATTACGCATGCACCTTCTTTAATCCAGTCAGCGTTAACCATTTCCGGACGGCCAACAGCAGCTACAACGATGTCCGCCTGACGGCAGATTTCTTCGATGTTCTGGGTACGGGAGTGAACAATAGTCACGGTGCAGCTTTCAGCCAGCAGCAGTGCAGCCATTGGCTTACCCACGATGTTAGAACGGCCGATAACAACAGCGTTCTTACCGGACAGGTTATCACCCAGCGCGTGTTTGATCAGGTGAACACTGCCGTGTGGTGTACATGGCAGCAGGCTTTCTTCGCCGATAGACAGACGGCCAACGTTTACCGGGTGGAAACCGTCAACGTCTTTGTCAGGATCGATCGCGTTCAGTACGGTTTTTTCGTCAATCTGTGATGGCAGTGGCAGCTGACACAGAATACCGTGTACATCGCTGTCATTGTTCAGCTGATCAACCAGCGCCAGCAGTTCTTCCTGAGAAGTGGTTGCAGGCAAACGGTGCTCAGTAGATACGAAACCTACTTCTTTTGCCTGTTCGCCTTTCTTGCGAACATAAACCTGGCTAGCAGGATCTTCACCTACCAAGATAACGGTTAAGCCTGGTGCCTTACCGGCTTTTTGCTGAAGCTCAGCAACTTCACCCGCCATTGTTTGACGAAGATTAGTAGCATACGCGTTGCCGTCAATGATATTGCTCATAATTTACCTATCGTAATCCTGTATCGACCCAACATATCTGCATGCTTTGCAGTACAACTGCTGTCAGCGGAACAAATATATCCGGGAGCTAAATTAGCCTTGGTTTACGCCCGCCAGCAAAGCATTCTGCGACGCGACAAAACAGCCGTTATGATATAGCTACCACTGTCAGGTTCAAGCGCTTATCGACAAGAAAACCCGGAAATTGGGCAGTGGTAAACACTGGCATGATCTGTAGCAATAGCTGACAGAAAAGCCGGTCATCAGAGCGGTATTATCAGGACAATACTTCAACAATAATTTGCCAAAAGCGACCTGTATTTGATTAAAGATACAGACCATAGCCGCAGCACCGGTCCGGCGTCTGCTGCGCCCTGCTCTTTTTACTCTGACACCCTTCATATCTTGCCGGTAACAATGCCGAACCTGACATTCGCACCAAAAAAATCTCCTGTCCCAGTTACCTGAGCAGAAGATCGTCATAACTATACTTTTGAACAGCTACTTTTGTATAACCTGGCTGGAGGCTATCCTGCATGAGCGGCGTAAAAGAAGCAACCATGCGGCTTAATTTTAGGGCACGACCAGACCAGAGCATACCTCTCTGATCCGGCAATCAAGCCACAGGTTGCCTCAAACCCTCACTAAATACTGTTTATCAGCACTTAATTTTTTCCATCGACGGATCGAAGAATGAACGCAGAGACGGCTTCACCGTGTAACGCTCACATTCAACTTCAATCTCGAAGCTGGCACTGTCCAGCCAGTCCTTAGTTACGCCGGCATCGTTTTCGATGTAGCCCATAGCAACCGTTGCCCCCAGCGTGTGACAAAACATACCGGCGGTCGTGCGGCCAACAATCTTGCCATCAGCAATGATCGGCTCTTCGTGATAGCAAAGTGGCTCAGGATTCTCAAACAGGAAGGCAACGAAGCGACGCTTCAGCGGCCCTGCTTCTTTCTGTGCCAGCAAGGCCTCTTTACCGATGAATCCGCCTTCTTTATTAAAGTCAGATGCAAAGCCCAGACCGGCTTCCAGTACGGTGTCTTCATCAGTGATGTCGTGACCCCAGTGACGGTAGCACTTTTCCATCCGCAGCGAGTTCATGGTGTGGTAGCCATAAGGACGGATACCAAACTCTTCACCGGCTTCATTCACCAGATCATAAACGCTTGGTGCGAATTCCGTCGGGATATACAGCTCCCAGCCCAGCTCGCCTACATAAGTAATACGGGAGGCACGGACGACTGCATAACCCAGCTCAATCTCTTTAGAGGTTGCGAACGGGAACGCCGCATCAGACATATCTTCACGGGTCAGCTTGCTCAGTGTTTCCCGGGACTTAGGCCCCATCACGGTAACAACCGCCATTGCTGACGTCATATCAGTGAAGAACACCATGGCATCCGCCGGCTTATTGCGGCGCAACCAGGCCATATCACGGTTCTGACAGGCCACACCTGACACCACCAGGAAGCGGTCTTCCGCCAGGCGGGTAACGGTAACATCTGCCTCAATACCGCCGCGCTCGTTCAGCCACTGGGTATAGACCATACGACCCACAGCAACATCAATGTTGTTAGAGCAGATACGGTTCAGGTAGCTCACCGCATCCGGGCCTTCAACCTGATACTTACAGAATGAGCTCTGATCGATCACGCCTACCGCATTACGTACGGCTTCATGTTCAGCGCGGTTGTTGTCGAACCAGTTCTGACGGCCAAATGAGTATTCGTACTCCGCTTCCTGACCTTCATTGGCGAACCAGTTAGCACGTTCCCAACCATTTTCTGAACCAAACACCGCACCCTGCGCTTTCAGCTGATCATGCAGCACTGAGCGACGCACGCCGCGGGAGGTTTTGAACTGTTTGAACGGATAGTGAGTTTCATACAGCAGACCCAACGTTTCTGTTGTACGTTCCTGCAGGTATTTCTGAGTCCCCTGGAAAGGCATATTACGGCGAATATCCACATCCCACAGATCCCGTGGTGCATGGCCTTTATCAATCCATTCAGCCAGCATCTTACCGGCACCGCCGGCAGACTGAATACCCACAGAGTTGAAACCGGCTGCTACAAAGTAGTTACGCAGTTCAGGTGCTTCACCCAGGTGATAACGGTCATCCGGTGTGAACGACTCAGGGCCGTTAAAGAATACCTGCAGACCGGTTTTTTCCAGTTCAGGTACACGGTGCATTGCCGCTTCCAGATAAGGCTCCAGGTGTTCAAAGTCTTCCGGCAGTTCATCAAAGCAGAAGTCTTCAGGAATGCCGTCCTGACCCCATGGCTTAGCGCCTGGCTCAAACATACCGACCAGCAGCTTACCGGCATCTTCTTTGTAGTAGCAGTAACCGTCCATATCCCGCAGGGTTGGCAGACCATGATCCAGGTTAGGCATGTTTTCAGTCACAACATAGAAGTGCTCAGCACCGTGCAGCGGTACGTTCACACCGGCTTTCTTACCAAATTCACGGGCCCACATGCCGGCACAGTTAACAACGTACTCGGCATCAATATCGCCCTGTTCGGTGATTACACCCGCAGCCTTACCATCACGGATCTTCATATCCAGCACTTTCACGCCTTCAATGATCTGAGCGCCGCCCATCCGGGCACCTTTTGCCAGCGCCTGAGTTACATCTACCGGGCTTGCCATGCCGTCCATCGGCAGGTGAATCGCACCCAGTACGTCATCAATATTCAGCAGCGGCCACAAATCACGTGCCTGTTCCGGGTTGATAACGTCACACGGGAAACCGGCAACTTTTGCCATAGATGCACCGCGCTTCAGTTCAGACAGGCGCTCTTTGTTGGTCGCAATTGTCAGTGAGCCGTTACGTACAAAGCCAGTTGCCTGTCCAGTCTCAGCCTGAAGCGTGTCATACAGGCTGGCACTGTAATTGGCCAGCATCGACATATTATAAGTCGCACGCAAGGTTGGTACTAAACCGGCAGCATGCCAGGTGGTACCACAGGTCAGTTGCTTACGTTCCAGCAGTACTACATCGGTAATACCCAGCTTAGTCAGATGATAAGCTACGCTACAACCGATTACGCCGCCGCCAACAATGACAACGCGCGCAGAAGAAGGTAATTGTTTAGTCATATTTATTTCTCCAGCCACAATACACAGCTACAGTTTCATTATTGTTTTCAGGTTTTTAACCTGCTGTTAGCTGAAAACGACGGTTTTGTTGCCATGCACCAGAACCCGGTCTTCAAGGTGATCACGCAAACCGCGTGCTAAAACAGTTTTTTCTACATCTTTGCCCAGCCGGACCAGATCCGCCACTTTGTCACTGTGGCTTACCCTGACAACATCCTGATCAATGATCGGGCCTTCATCCAGCTGTTCTGTCACGTAGTGACAGGTTGCGCCGATCAGCTTTACACCCCGGCGTGATGCCTGATGATATGGCTTGGCACCAATAAAGGATGGCAAAAAGCTATGGTGAATGTTGATCACCTGATGACGCAGCTTTTCACACAGTGACTGCGGCAGTATCTGCATGTAACGTGCTAACACGACACAGTCTCCTTCATATTCAGTCACCAGACGCTCGACTTCCGCAAAGCCCGGGGCTTTATCTTCCTTATCGATAACGACGTGATGGAACGGAATGCCGTACCATTCGACTAACCCGCGCATGTCTTCATGATTCGAAATGACGCAGGGGATCTCACAGTTCAGATCGCCGCTGCGCCAGCGGTCCAGCAGGTCAGATAAACAGTGGCTGCCCTTACTGGCCATAATAATGACCCGCTTTGGCCGGTTACTGTCACTCAGGCGAACGTTCATTTTGCATTCGTCGATCAGAGGCTGCAGTGCAGCCTGCAATCCCTGCATATCAAAAGGCAGAGTATGTGCCTGAATTTCAAACCGCGAAAAGAACCAGTTGCTGTCTTCATCTGAGTGGTGCTCAGCTTCGTTGATCCAGCCGCCGTTATCCGTAATCACTTTTCCCACCCGGGTAATCACGCCTATCTGGTCAGGACAATCCAGCAACAACCGATAAGTTTGCTTCATATATTTTCCTCGCTGCCAGCTAACCCGCAGCTGTTACTCCGTGCACAAAAAATTGCCTGCAGCATAGCGGCAGGCTAAAGGGTGCTTTAGAAAAAACGTTAAACCTGTTGTTCCAGCTCTGGCAGGGCCTCAAAGAGATCCGCTACCAGGCCGTAGTCAGCCACATTAAAGATAGGTGCTTCATCGTCCTTATTAATAGCAACGATTACTTTGGAATCTTTCATGCCAGCCAGGTGCTGAATCGCACCGGAGATACCCACAGCGATGTAGAGTTCAGGCGCGACAATTTTGCCTGTCTGGCCGACCTGATAGTCATTCGACACAAAGCCGGCATCAACCGCAGCGCGGGATGCACCCACGGCCGCACCGATCTTATCGGCAACTTTCTCCAGTAACGGGAAGTTATCGCCACTTTGCATGCCACGGCCGCCGGAAATAATGACCCGCGCAGATGCCAGTTCAGGACGTTCTGAATGACTCTTTTCTTCACTGATGAATCGGGATACTCCCTGATCAGCAGCCTGTTCAAGTGTTTCTACTTCCGCCTGATTACCCTCTGCGGCTACCGCTTCGAAAGCAGTCGTACGGACAGAGACAACTTTTACAGCATCGCTACTCTGTACTTTTGCCAGAGCATTACCGGCATAAACAGGACGTACAAAGGTATCTGCACTGCAGACTTCAATAATGTCCGACACCTGTGCCACATCCAGCAACGCAGCAATGCGTGGCAGAACATTTTTAGCCGATGTGGTCGACGCAGCAACAATGTGGGAATAACCGGCACCTTTAATCAGAGCAACAACAGCAGGCGCCAGGTTCTCAGCCAGCTGTTGAGCAAGTGCCGGGCTGTCCATCACTAATACTTTATCGACACCGGCAACCGTTGCTGCCTGTGCACTTACAGCAGCACAGTCACTGCCGGCTATCAGAACATGTAAATCACCGGCCCCCGCCTGCTTCAGTTCTTCAGCCGCACAAACACTGTTAAGCGTAGCAACATTTAACTGTTGGTTGTCGTGTTCAGCAATCACCAGAATCGTCATTACAGTACTCCTGCTTCAGCGGTTAATTTTTCAACCAGTTCACTTACGTTGGCAACCCTGATACCTGCCTGACGTTCTTCCGGCATAGTCACTTCCAGTGTTTTCAGACGCGGAGCAACATCCACACCCAGATCTTCCGGAGTGATCGTTTCCAGCGGTTTACGCTTAGCTTTCATGATATTTGGCAAAGAGGCGTAGCGCGGCTCATTCAGACGCAGATCCGTCGTCACAACTGCCGGCAGATTCAGAGCAATTTTTTGCAGACCGCCATCTACTTCACGGGTCACAAGCAGTTCTTCACCGGAGACTTCAACTTCGGATGCAAACGTACCCTGAGTCATGTTGGTTAATGCTGCCAGCATCTGGCCAGTCTGATTGTTCTCACCATCGATGGACTGTTTACCCATCATGACGATACCTGGCTGCTCCTTCTCTACCAGTGCTGCCAGTAATTTAGCAATGGCCAGCGGCTCTACTTCGGCATCTGTTTCAATCTGCAGTGCACGGTCAGCACCCAGCGCCAGACCTGTGCGTAGCTGCTCCTGGCAATCTTTGGTGCCGGCACTGACAACAACCACTTCGCTGGCAATACCTTTTTCTTTGAGACGGACTGCTTCCTCAATCGCGATTTCACAAAATGGATTAACCGCCATCTTTACATTGCTAAGGTCAACCGCAGAATTATCCGGTTTCACACGAACCTTTACGTTCGCATCTACAACCCGCTTTATCGCGACCAGTATCTTCATCACAACCTCATCAAGACTGTTTTCACTTTGCGGTGAAAGAAATTCAAGCAAAATGAAATTATTCATTAAAATTTCATTTATATATATACACTCAACCTTTTTACATGTCAAAGAGTTTGTGACACTTAAAATTACACACTTAAGAAAATAATCATGACATCAATGAACAACAGTGAAAGAGACGTCAGTATTATCAATCGCTTCTGAAATGCCCGGTCTGCATAGATAAACACACAGAAATACCAGTAGATGCTCTGATCACAGTTTAGGTGTACGTACTAAGAAGGAGCTTTGCCACTGGAATTTCCGGCATGCAACGTGTCTGCATACCGGGAAGAAAAGAAAGGGGGCAATAACGGATGATTGGAATTAAGAAAGGCAGATTACACAGATATGTACGGGGCTACTGACAAGACAGATATTTATCAGACTTAATAATTGGCACCGGCCAGGGTCCAGACAATTACAACATCTTCTTCATCTGACAAATTTCGTAACCAGTGCGGTTCATCTCCGGTCAGTGCAAAGCTATCTCCGGTACTAAGGTGGAATACTTTTTCACCGATTCCCAGTTCCAGATGGCCGGAAAGTACAAATCCGGCTTCTTCACTCTTACGCCGTCGCGATCCTTGCTTACCGGATCCTGGTTCTAAAGTCGAAAGAACCATCTGAAGCTGACCGCTCAATGTCGGCGACAATAACTCTTCCCGCATGCCGGTGCCGGCAAAATTCAGACTCCGCCGGTTATGGTGACGAACGATATAATCTAACTCCTCAACAGGCGCTTCCCGGTCAGCATGAAAGAACCAACTGATCTGAACATCCAGAATTTCACTGATAGCCTGCAACACAGGAATCGGCAGTGCAGATACTCCCCGCTCAACCTGACTGACGTATCCTACTGAACGGTCGATCTGTTCAGCCATCGCTGTCAGTGTAATGCCCTTGGCCTTACGCAGATCCCGTATTTGCTTACCTATACGAAGGTTTTCGCTTTCCATATTATCTCTATGCCCCTGTTTCATATCCGGCCTTTCACCTTTGACGCCATACATCATACCAAACAATCCGTCCGGTGAATAAACCTGTCGATTTTTCACTTAAACAACAATGCGTTGAAATAAAGCACTCAAAAACACCCAAAAACAACCGTCTGAGGTTTCACCCGGAAGTCGTATACGCACGAATGATCAATAACTTATGAAAATAAATTCGGAAAATTAATTTTTTGCATTGGGAATCAAGGCTATAGTATTAACCGGTAACCCGCTCTTGTAGTTGAAGATGGGTGCAACATTAGGACTGGCCCCATTTAGGTTGCCCGGCTGGCCCTAAAAAACAAACATCCATGGGTTAACTATGTATGACATTGTCACATTGAGATTCTGATGTCTGATTACTCCTTGTTATCAGACGTAAAAAACAGGTTTCGCCGAGTGATGATGGCTTACAGAAAGTTGTTATTAATTACCCGTGTGGTATTAATCTCTCTGACTCTAAGTCGATTCGGCAACGAATCACATGGCTCAACACTTGTCTCAGAACAAGTGCAATAACAAAAATCAGGAGTTACTTATGAAGCATAAGAATAAGATCACTACAGTACTATCCCTGACGGCTGGCTTGCTGTTTTCTGCCAGCACATTAGCTGCTAACTGGAACATCGCAGTCGGAGATGGTGGTGGAAGTGCTCAGGAAGCTTTAGGTCTGAAATTCATCGAATCTCTGGAAGCTAAGACTGACCACAGCGCTAAGCTGTTCCTGAACGGTCAGCTGGGTTCCGAGCAGGACACTGTGAACGATGCTGCACTGGGCACACTGGATTTCTCCATCGTAGCCAGTAACAACATTGGTCCTTTCTCTCCAACTCTGGGCATTCTGTCTCTGCCTTACATCTTTGAAAACCTGGACCAGGCGGTAAGCGTAGTTTCTGGTCCTATCGGTGCAGAGCTGGTTGAAAACACCGTTCGTGATGCGGGTGTTCGTATCGTAGGTTGGACTTACTCAGGTTTCCGTGTACTGAGTAACTCTAAAAAGCCAATTCAAAAACTGGCTGACCTGGATGGCGTAGTTGTACGTGTTCCTAAAAACGAAATCATGATTGATACTTACAAGTCCTGGGGTAACAACCCTACTCCAATGGCTTGGTCTGAAACATTCACAGCTCTTCAGCAGGGCGTTGTAGATGGTCAGGATACTCCTTACACCACTATTTACGCGATGAAGTTCGGTGAAGTTCAGAAGTACATCACTGACCTGCACTACCTGTTCCTGCTGGAGCCTCTGATTGTTTCTGAATCTCTGTATCAGGACCAGGACGAAGCGACTCAGAAAGCGATTCTGGAAGCCGGTCAGGAAGCAACTGCTTACAGCCTGCAGTGGCTGAAAGACCAGGAAGTTACCATCAAAGACGAGCTGGTAAACAAGTACGGTATGCAAATCGACTCCCTGCAGGACGAAGCTGAGTGGGCTAAGAAAGCTCAGATGGCTGTATGGCCTAAGTTCTACGAAAGTGTTGGCGGCAAAGAGAAAGTTAATGCCCTGCTACGCTCTCTGGGACGTGAAGAAATCTAAGGTTACTTAACCTCAGATTTCTCACTAACGTATATGCCCCATCCGGGGCATATACTTATACCGGAGTACCTCCCATGGGCAGCAAATTCATACATTTTCTCGATAATATCGAAAGTTATATCTGCCGCACATTGCTGACAATCTTTGTCTCTTTGTTGTTTATGCAGATCGTTTCTCGTCAGCTTTTTGGTTATTCATTTTCCTGGACCGAAGAGCTCTCCGTTTACATGTTCGTCTGGTTCGTATTTTTCGGCGCCAGCTACGCAGCAAAACTTGCAGCACATAACCGTGTAACCTTCCAGTACAAATTGATGCCGGCATTCCTGCCACCAATTCTGGAGTTTATCACCGACGTTGTGTGGATATGCTTCAACGCCTATTTCGTATACCTGTCTTATGACTTTGTTTTCAACAAAATGAATCTGTTTTGGAAGTCCCAGACGCTGGGCGTTCCAATGAAGTATATTTACGTCATTCTGCCAATTGCCTTTTCCCTGATGACATTCCGGGTAATCCAGGTTAACTACTACAAACTGGTTAAAGGCATCGATATCCGTGATCCTGACTCTCAGGAACTTGAAGAACTGATCGATCACGACATCGATGAAGACGATAAAAATAATAAAAGCGCCGTTTAATCTCAGGAGCTGATCATGGCAGAAACCTCAATAGTACTCATATTATTTGGATCATTTCTGGTCCTTTTAGTGATGGGCGCCCCCGTTACCGTATCTCTCGGTGTGGCGGCGTTAGCATCATTTTTATACCTCGATCAAAACCCAATTAAGTTTGTTCAGATCGCCTTTACATCCGTTGGCTCCTTTCCACTGATGGCACTGCCTTCGTTCATCCTTGCCGGCGCGCTGATGGAAGCAGCAGGCATATCGAAACGACTGGTAAATCTGGCTGAAAGCTTTGCCGGCCCGGTAACCGGTGGTATTTCGGCTGCAGCGGTACTGGCATGTATGTTCTTCGGTGCAATCTCCGGCTCCGGCCCGGCAACAACAGCCGCAGTAGGCATGCTGATGATTCCGGCCATGGTTAAACGTGGCTACGATAAAGGTTATGCATCTGCAATTACCGCGTCTTCCGGCGGCCTGGGTATCGTAATCCCGCCATCGATTCCGATGGTAATCTTCGGTATCTCTGCGATCGGCCTGACTGTTCCTCCAGAAGCGATTGCCGTTCACGGTGAGTTTCAGAGTGTATCCATCAGTAAGCTGTTTATTGCAGGCTTCCTGCCAGGTGTGGTTATGTCCGCATGTATTCTGACCATGAACTACTTCCGTTGTAAAAAAGCGGGTTACATGGGCACAGAAGGCGGCTGGGATATTGCGCACATTATTGATGCATTCAGAACCGGTTTCTGGTCCATCATGGCACCACTGGTAATCCTGGGCGGTATTTATTCAGGCTTCTTTACACCGACTGAATCTGCGATTGTAGCGATCTTCTATACCCTCTTTGTTGGTGTATTCATCCACAAAGAACTGAGCTGGCAAGATCTGTTCCGCTCACTGGAGACCACTACATGGCTGTCTGGCCGGGTACTGCTGATCCTGTTTACGGCAACCGTATTTGGCCGCCTGCTGGTTGAAAACCAGATTCCGGCAATCGTTGCTGAATCAATGCTCAGCCTCACAGACAACCTGTATATCATCTGGTTCATGATCATAGCCTTCCTGCTATTCGTAGGCATGTTCATGGAAACCCTGGCAGCAATCATGATCCTGACGCCAGTACTGCTACCTGTTACCTATAGCCTGGGTATTGATCCGATTCACTTCGGTATCGTAATGGTATGTAGTCTGTCGATCGGCTTCTCAACCCCACCTCTGGGCGAGAACCTGTTCGTTGCATCAGGCATATCCAATATCTCACTGGAAGAAGTGACTGTAAAAGCACTGCCTTTCGCAGCTATGTCTACCCTTGCGGTATTCATCATCGCCTTCTTCCCTGAGATTGCATTATTCCTGCCGCGGGCATTTGGTTACTAGTCAGCTATTAGCCTACACCCACCAGAAATACTCAGCCGGCAGCAACTGCCGGCTGTTACAGCCAATAAACAGGAAGAACCATCATGCTACCTAAAGTTCGTAAGATTCTTTACAGCACAGACCTTTCCAAGAGTTCTACCGCAGCGTTTGAACACGCAACCTATCTGGCAAAGCAAACCGGTGCGGATATTCATATCCTGCACGTTGTCGAAAAGCTGTCCAGCGATGCAAAGATCACGCTACAAACTTACGTAATGGACTCTAAAAGTCGTCACGACCTCCTCCAGGAACGTATTCACAACGCAACAGACAAGCTTCACGCCCGTCAGGACAACTTCTGGAACGCCTTACACCCGGATGAAGCTGAAGTGCGCAAGCAAATTAAGTCTATTGACATAGTTGAGGCATATCCGGCTGAAACCATCATCAAGACTTCAAAAGAACTTGGCGTTGATCTGATTGTGATGGGCACACATGAAAAAGGCATGTTACATACTTTCCTGGGCAGCGTTGCCAAGAAAGTACTCAGCCACTCACACATTCCTATGCTGATTGTGCCGCTGGCCGAACGTGAAGATGACTAACATCTGACACATACAAAAAAGCCCCGATTATTCGGGGCTTTTTTATGGGCTCTGCTTATCCGGCAATCCCGACAAAATCATATGCCGGTTTAGGCTCCGGTCGGGCTTTTGCAGCCGGCATCGTACACATCGTCTGCTTTGGCTGCTTCAGTACAATTCTGATCTTGTTTTGATGACCAACTGTTGCGGCTACTGCCTGTGGCTGACTTACTCTGTGCGCTAACATACCCGTTGCCTCTCGTTGCGACCCCTGAACTCAATAATGGAGCCAGTTATGTAACTTTGATAGAGCCAGTATGATACAGACTTCTTATATTTCAAAAGAATAAAAAACGATAATCTATTCCAAAAAGAAATATAAAATATAACACTATGCTTTAAATAGACTTTTTTAAATTTTGCTTTGAAGTTTTAAAATAAAAACTCCCCCATCCCATCAGATTGGTACCAGATTTACCGAAAGACTGGCGCTAACCTGCCACCTGCACAGTTTTTATATTAAGGATCTATATACCTCTGACGTGCATAGCCATTATGAAACAAAACAGCTCTCCCGATACTGCCACCTACAGCTGGCAACAAGCCTCTAGCGATACCGACCCACGCAGCAGCGGTAACGGACTGCTAAGCATTGCTTATGGAAATCTGGAAATAGCAGCACGGAACGGCTGGAACACTGAACAATCAATTATTTCAGACTCAGATCTGGCGATACTGCTAACCCATAGCCAGTCCACACAGACTCCGGCAGAGATACAACCCGCACTCAAAGCGTTTATTAAAAACAATTTGCAGGAAGACTGGAGCGAGTATGACGATATGACACACGCTCAGCGCCAGGATATCGCAATCAGCCTGGTAAACATCTTTGCCCGCACGGTATTAAACAACGCAGATAAATCACGCAGCGCAAGCCTGCTACTGTTCTTTCTCTGCCCTCAGTTACCAATCTTTCCTGCCACTGAAGAAAGCGAGATGGCCGCTGATACCTATCCGGAATATTACCTGAAGCAAAAGCATGCTTTCACCCTGGCGCTGCCGTCACTAGATCAGGGCACACCACAAATCCATTATGGCAATGAGCAGGAACAGGATATTATCCGCAAATTACTGGCAGCCAATAACTGGTGGCAACGCTATCTGTTCATACACAGCAAGCTCTAAATCTTCAGACACTCCGCTATGAATAAAACGGTCTGTAGTACTATACTCAGACCGTTTTTATTAGCTGGTGATCATCATGCGCACTCCTCTGGACACCCTGAATTTCAGTAATCGCTTTGTTAAGCAGCTGCCCGCAGACCCTGTTACCGATAACTTTTGCCGCCAGGTTGAATCCGCCTGCTTTTCCTATGTCACCCCTACGCAGGTCCAGTCACCTAAAACTCTGGCTACATCTTCTGACGTACTTGAAACACTTGGCATCAGCGGAGACACAACTGATCTACTGAATAACCCAGCGCTTGCTGACATACTCACCGGCAACAGACGACTTCCCGGCATGAAACCCTATGCAACCTGCTATGGTGGTCATCAGTTTAGTAACTGGGCCAGACAATTAGGCGACGGCAGAGCCATTAACCTGGGTGAAGTAACAACCGAACAAGGGTTCTATACATTGCAACTTAAAGGCGCAGGGATGACCCCTACTCCAGACGCGCAGATGGCTTAGCAGTGCTGCGTTCGTCCGTCAGAGAATTCCTCTACAGTGAAGCAATGCAACACCTCGGCGTACCCACCACCCGCGCATTAAGCCTCTGTCTGACCGGTGAATCAGTCACGCGGGATATGTTTTATAATGGCAATCCTCAGCAAGAGCCCGGCGCTATCGTTTGCCGGGTAGCCGAGTCCTTCACCCGCTTTGGACAATTTCAGCTCTATTCAGCCAGAAATGATATTTCAGTACTGAAAACCTTTACAGATTACACGCTTAAAAATGATTTTCCCCACTTAAGGCAATCCGGTAAAGATACTTACCTGGAATGGTTCAGAGAGGTCTGTAGCCGTACCCTTACAATGATTGTCCACTGGCAGCGAGTGGGGTTTGTGTATGGAGTGATGAATACAGACAACATGTCCATTCTTGGTCAGACAATCGATTACGGCCCCTATGGCTGGATGGACAACTACGATCCCAACTGGACTCCCAATACGACCGATGCGCAGAACCGCCGCTATCACTTTGGTAATCAGGCCCAGATATCTCTGTGGAACCTGTATCAGCTGGCCAATGCTATTTACCCATTGATAGAAGACGCTAAACCATTAGAGCAGATCCTTAACGGCTATTCAGGCGAATATGAAACGGCTTATTACCAGATGATGTGCCAAAAACTTGGATTAAGCACATCATTTAGCGAAGAAAAAAATAATCTGATCAGCGATCCGGAAAAGCTATTAACTTCTGTTGAAACCGACATGGCAATCTTTTATCGGGCACTGGCAAACACATCGCTGGAAAAATCTATTCAGGAACAACTCAACTCCCTGAATAACGCCTTTTATACACCCGAACAAATCGATGAGGCATATATTCAGGAGCTGCAAAACTGGTTAAACCAATATCAGAAAGCCTGCACCGCAGAAGCACTGACACAGGACAAACGCCTGCAGCGCATGAACAGCGTGAATCCCAAATATGTACTCAGAAACTACCTTGCACAGACTGCATCTGACAAAGCGACTGAAGGCGATCTCACAATGCTCCACACCCTTCAGAAGATCCTCACAGCACCTAATGAAGAACAACCAGAGTATGATGAATATGCCAAAAAACGGCCAGACTGGGCACGAACGCACCCAGGATGTTCAATGCTATCCTGCAGCTCTTAGAGCTGCAGAAAAGAGCTAACAGGCTACCGGTTAAAAATCATTATCGTAATCAACGTCTGCTTCGCCGTCATTAACCAGGAATTCCCGGCGTTGTAAATAGGCATCCCGCACTGCCACATAGCGGTCATCACCGGTTAAGAGCTCTTCAGCAGCAAATAATTGTGCACGGGTATCAATAATACGCAGACCAATCAGCGAATTACGCGTTCTGACATGATCAACCTCATTAACCGGATCAACCAGGGCATCCGGAATCAGACCAATACCGTCACGCACAGTGGAAGGACCAAACAGAGGCAGCACCACGTAAGGACCTGAATCAGCCCCCCAGGCAGCTAATGTCTGACCAAAATCCTCTTCGTGCTTAGTGATTCCCATCGGGGTTGCAACATCAAAAATCCCCCCCAAACCTATCGTGGTATTAAACGCGAACCGGGCAAAGTTTTCCACCGCTGCATCCGGCTTCCCCTGCAGCAGCGCATTCAAAGTACCACCGACATCAGACAAGTTTTCAAAGAAATTATTGACACCTGTTTCTACTACATCCGGCGTAACCGCCTGATAGCCTTGCGTCAGAGGTTTAAGCGCATAGGTATCAAGACCTTCATTAAAAGAGAACATTGCACGGTTAAAGCCCTCCCAGGGATCAGAAACATACTGATCATTTGAAGACACTCCGGAAACATCAGCTACAGGCCCTTCCTGCGCAGACACAACCCCCGACAAAGACACACTTAACACTAATGCAACTGATGAAAATTTCACAAGCAAGAACTCCCATGTTCTTCAATCTGATTACAGCCGCATTATAACCGTGCCTCAACCGACACAGAAGCACTCTTAAAATTATATTTACTATATTTATCTTAAACGCAAAAAAGGCTCCCGAAGGAGCCTTTTTTCTGAGTAAACTCGTTAAGCTTGAATTAGAAGCTCAGAGTGTACTGCAGGATAGTAGCGTCAGCGCTGCCTTCCTGGTCTTCAGCATCGTCGTTGAACTGGAAAGTTTCCAGAGCTACAGAAGCAGAAGAACCCAGAGCGTAGCTTACACCCAGACCAGTTTTACGGTTCTTGTCATCCTGGCTTTCTTTATCCAGAATTTCGTACTGAGCATAGATAGTAGTCTTGCCAATACCGTAAGAAGCAGCCAGCTGAGTAACGTCGCGATCAGAGTTAGCTGCATCAGCAGACTCGTCAGAGTAAGAAGCAGCCAGGTACAGATCACCCATAGTGTAACCAACACCGAAGCTGGTAGTATCAGTATCTGTGTTATCAGCCTTGTTGTTAGAAGCCTGGTAAGTCAGAGCCAGATCCAGACCTGCGATACCGTAGGTAGCACCCAGGATGTAAGCATCTGCATCTTCGCTACCAGTAGTTGCTGGAGTAGTTGTAACAACACCTACACCACCAATAGTTTGAGTAGTAGACGGATCAGAAGCAGAGGCTGCTTTAGCATCTTCGTCAGCACCGTCAGCAGTGAAACCTGCGTGCAGCTGCAGACCGCTCAGGTCTGGAGAAGCATAGGTGATTGCATTAGAGATACGGTCACCGATGATCGCGTACTGAGCAGAGTGACGACCCATGATGTCAGCTTTTTTGAATGCTGCAGCAGGGTTGTTTTGCTTACCGAAAGTTACCTGACCGAAGTCACCTTTCATGTAAACCAGAGACTTACGAACTTCGCTGATACCAGCGTCGTCGCCGTTAGCGCCAGTGAATTCCCACTCAAACTGGAAACCAGTTGTCAGGCCTTCGATGTCGTTGTCTACAGTGCCTTTAACACCCAGACGAGTTTTAGCCATTTGAGCGTTCAGGCTTTTCTCGTCCTGATCGATCAGACGGAACTGAGCAACACCGTACAGAGTAGCGTCAGCTTGAGCCAGTGGAGCAGTCAGAGCGCCAGCAACAGCCAGAGCGATGATTGACTTTTTCATCAACAATTTCCCCTTTAATATTTAACGTACTAGTAGTTAAACTTTTCTTGTTAACCAAAGCGGTTAACTTTAATTTTTTTAGCTTTAATGTGCTTGGAATGTCCACATCACAGATATTCCGAACGCATCGCTCACTAAAAAATACTATAAAACAAAATTATTTCAAACATATGAAAGAAATTTCTTTCATATATTGGTGACTTTCATCAGTCATCCTTAGTTATTTTCAGGATTTAAAAGTTATTAATATACGGTCACTTTTATATCCCGGGTTTTCATTAGCTTTCTTAATACCCGAAAGCTAAAAATCTAAAAATGAACCTAAAATGAATGTCTAGTCTAATAAATTGGACGCATTACAGCATACACAACTGGCTTCTGCAACTATTTCGCCCTTTATTTGTCATGGATTTAGCCTCTAAAAGCCAACTGTACAAAAAACACTCAAAACTATAATTCAGAGAGCGCTTGCCACGCTTGTTTAATGCGTTTTTCGGATACCGGTTGCTTTGTTCCCAGTTGCTGCGCAAACAAAGATACACGGTACTCTTCAAGCAGCCAGCGAAAGCTTATTAACTCAGACGTGCTGCGCCTTTGCTGCTGATAATCTTTATCACGCTTTTGAATACCTTGCATATATGCCACCAACTGATCACTGAGCATTCTCTGACGGGGCAACTCACGCATGTATTTCTCCAGACGCAGCTCAATCGCCTTCAGATAACGTGGATACTCTTGCAGCTGTTGCCATCCAACCGAACTCAGATAACCGGCATGCATCAGTTCAGCCAGCTGCAGCTTTATATCATTCAGTATACCCACAACCCGCAGGTCCATTTTACCGTTTAGCTGTTTATTTATGCGATGATAATGATGATGCATAACATTGATGGCTTCCGCGACCCGCTGAGCAGTTGTTACAAAATCAGTCTCAGCATTAGCCAGATGCTTCAGAAAAGCACTTTCAGTACGTGGCATTTCTCCCTCAGCAAAACAACACGCCTCGGTAGCCAAAAGCAGAAGGTCTTCTTTCAGCGCCTCTTTACGCTGAATCTTAGCAAATAACAGGGCTGATTCTTCAAACTTTGCCAGTTTCGCTTTTACCTGTCGGATATACGAAGATAAATTCAGCCATGCAAGCCTGACAATCCCTTTACGGGTCAGCACCAGAGCTTCCTGTTTATCTTCAACCACAGCGAGCTCAACCGAGTCTTTACGATCAATCAGTGCGGGGTACAGCTCGACCTCTATACCGCCTGCCTGCTTAAGGGTTACAGACTCCGGTAAATCTCCGAAGTCCCAGCGGGTAATCCCTTTACGCCCCCAGGTTTCATCCGCCTCACTGGTAAGCGCTGCTTCGGCCTGCTCACCATACTGTTCACTCAGTGTTTGCCAGTCACGGCTCTGAGCAATCAGCTTGCCATGATCTCCCAGCAACTTAATATTAACTTTGTGATGCGCCTCAAGATCAACCGCTTCAAGTAACTGAGGATCAAGCCGTACCCCTGTCATACGCAACATCTGATGTGCCAGGGCCTCTTCCAACTTCCCGTCACCAAAACTGGCTGACTGAATGAACGCATCGACATAGTCCGGAATTGGCACATAGTTTTTCCGTATCTGCTTAGGCAAACCTTTCAGCAAAGCCACACACTTTTCTTTCAGCATGCCAGGCACCAGCCATTCCAGACGCTGCAAAGGAATCTGATTCAGCAACACCAGAGGCACATTCACCGACACACCATCGTCAGCTGAGCCCGGCTCAAAATGATAACTCAGCTTCAGAGGCGCACCGGATACCTTAAGCACTTCAGGATACTGGTGGGCACTCACATGATCAGTGCTACGCTGCAAGATATCCGCTTCTGTCAGAAACAGGACTTTCTCATCGGTACTTTCAACGGTTTTACGCCATTTCTCGAAACCGGCACCGTTAACGACATGATCACCTTTATGCTTCGCCATTCTGGCGGTATAGAAATCGCACAGCGTATCTTCATCTACCAGCAAGTCTTTTCGCCGGGACTTAGCCTCCAGCCCTTCCACACTGGTCAGCAGGTGCCGGTTATGAGCAAAGAACTTACCTTTCGTGTGAAACTGCCCCTCTACCAGCGCAGAACGGATAAAGATGTCATGGCTGACCAGAGGATCCACCTTGCCAAAATCAACGTTTCGCTTCGGAACGATAATAAGCCCATATAAGCTCACCTGTTCCTGAGCGATCACCTGTGCGCGCTTTTTCTCCCAGTGAGGCTCAAAATAATTTCGCTTCACCAGATGACTCGCCAAAGGCTCAGCCCACAGAGGATCAATCTTCGCTACCATACGGGCATATAACTTACTGGTTTCAACCACTTCTGCCGCCATGATCCACTTAGGAGCTGACTTATACAGACCGGATCCAGGAAACACATAAAACCGCCGGTTTCTGGCCCCCAGATATTCTTTGTTTTCCTGCTTAAAGCCGATATTTCCCAGCAAGCCGGATAACAGTGCCCGGTGCAGACGGTCATAACCAGCATCAGCACCCGCTTCTTTATACTCAAGAGACTTACAGATCAGATGCAGCTGACGGTGCACATCACGCCATTCACGCATCCGGTTGTATGAGAGAAAATGTTTTTGGCAGTACTTACGTAACTGATTCTGACTCAGTTCCTGGCGCTGTTCTTCAAATAACGCCCAGAGATTTACCAAAGTAACGAAGTCGGAATCTTTATCAGCATATTGACGGTGTTTTTCATCAGCCGCCTGCTGTTTATCAAAAGGCCGTTCCCGGGGGTCCTGAATCGTCAGGGCACTGGCAATGATCAGCATCTCCCTCAGACACCCTTCTTTTACGGCCGCAACAACCATTCGGGCAATCCGGGGGTCGATCGGTAACTTACTGACCTGCCACCCCAAAGACGTAATCTTTCGCTTATCATCAACAGCCCCAAGCTCCTGCAACAATTTGAAACCATCGTTGATATAACGGGAATCTGGTGGATCAATAAACGGAAAAGCCTCAATACTGCCCAAACGTAACGTCAGCATTTGAAGGATGACCGCCGCCAGATTCGTTCGGCGAATCTCAGCATCCGTAAATTCCGGCCGACTGTTGAAATCTTCTTCAGAATACAGCCGGATACAAATACCTTCGGCCACCCGACCGCAACGCCCCTTACGCTGATTCGCACTGGCCTGTGATACCGGTTCAATGGGTAAACGCTGAACCTTTGATCGGTAACTGTAACGGCTGATTCTGGCCAGTCCGGGATCGATAACATACCGAATACCCGGCACCGTCAACGAGGTTTCTGCTACGTTCGTCGCCAATACTATGCGTCGACCAGCTCCCCGCCCACCATGAAAGATTTTATTCTGCTCCGCCACACTCAATCGGGCATATAAAGGCATCACCTCAATATGCTTCAGACGCTGCGCAGTAACTGCTTTTCTTAAATGTTCAGCCGCTTCCCGTATTTCACGCTCGCCGCTGAGGAAGACAAGAATGTCTCCCTGAATCCCCTTTTGCTGCTGACGCTCCAGCACCTGAAGCTCCTGAGTCGCCTGAACAATCGCTTCCGGAATTGACCGTTCACCGGACTCAGGCATGTCTTCCACCGGCCGGTACAATACATCTACCGGATAAGTCCGACCGGACACTTCTATCACCGGCGCATCGTTAAAATGCTTTGAAAAACGTTCCAGATCGATCGTCGCCGAGGTAATGATTACTTTAAGATCGGGGCGTTTAGTGAGGATTTGTCTCAGATACCCCAGCAAAAAATCAATATTGAGGCTGCGCTCATGGGCCTCATCAATAATCAGAACCTGATATTTTTCCAGATACCGGTCCCGCTGAGTCTCAGCCAGCAAGATACCGTCAGTCATCAGTTTTATTTGCGTATTCTCAGCCACCTGCTCGGTAAACCGCACCTGATAACCAACAGTACTCCCCAGAGAAGACCCAAGTTCTTCAGCTATACGGTTCGCTACTGTACGCGCCGCCAGGCGGCGCGGCTGAGTGTGGCCTATCAGACCTTTAGTGCCCAAACCAAGCTGCAAGCAAATTTTCGGAAGCTGAGTTGTTTTTCCTGATCCCGTCTCACCGGCGATTACAACGACCTGATTGTTCCTGATCACATCAGCAATCTCATCCCGGCGGGAAGAAACAGGCAAATCAGGAAAGGTTATTGTTTCACCGTCATAAGCACGTGCTGTTACTGCCGTTTCGGATTCAGCAATTAATGCTTCAGTTTCTATCAGCAGCTTATCAAACGGCTTCCCCTGTTCTGCACGACGGCTTAAATTCCCCAGCTTCTGACGCAGTCTGAACCGGTCACTGATCAGGCATTCATCAAGGCGTTGATATAAAGATTGGAACTGACGACTCACGTTAGCGGCTCTATCCGGAAAAGGCTAAAAACAAAGATGCGCTGAAGGAAAAAACTCCATCAGCGCATCATTAAAAAAAACAGTATTTATTCAGGAAAGCCGAATCGGCTCACCATCCATAAAGGTAATCATTTCGCCCACAGTTAACGCCGTCCAGTCTTCATTATCTGTCAGTGGTTCTGTGGCAATTACCGTCACCACATCTGTGGTATTGGTTTCTTCGCGAAAATTAACCGTCAGCTCAGCATCTGTCAGGCTGGCTTTACCAAACGGTGCCCGCCGGGTAATCCAGGCAAGCTTAGTGGTGCAATATGCAAACAGATACTCAGACTCTGTTAGTAACATGTTAAACACACCCAGCTCACGAAGCTGATCTGCACAACGGGCAATCAGTGCACTGACTTCAGTAAAGTCATCCGGCCGTTCAGGAAACGTCCTGCGCACCTCTCCGAGCAGCCAGCAAAATGCATATTCACTGTCGGTTGTGCCTACCGGCTTATAAAACGTCACAGGCAAATCAAACAACTTAGCATCCAACTGGCCGTTATGGGCAAATGTCCAGGTATAGCCCCATAACTCACGGGTAAAGGGATGGGTATTCTCCAGACAAATCTCACCGACATTTGCCTGTCGGATATGACTGATGACCGTTTTACTTTTTATGGGATGATTTTTGATCAGCTGAGCAATTTCAGAATCACAGCTTGGCTCCGGGTCATGAAAATCCCGCAGCCCTTTACCTTCATAAAACGCAATTCCCCAGCCATCACGGTGAGGGCCGGTTTCGCCACCACGCTGCATCAGCCCGGTAAAGCTAAAACAAATATCCGTCGGCACATTCGCACTCATGCCAAGCAGTTCACACATGCTAAATCCTGTTATATCAGTTCAGTTGTTCAGGCCTTGGACACTTGCTCATCGTCGCTGTTAAGCGTTACTTTGTCCGGCAGAGAATCAATCGCCTCAATGCCAGACTCCATATGCGGTAAAGGCTCAGCCGTATTCATCTCTTTCATCTTCCGCTCACCGACAAAATTCCCTTCCGGGTGAATTGCCATAACCTTACTGGTCACTGTAGCAAAGACTTTACCACCACGGTCAATTTCCAGCTCATCACACCAGACTTCACCTTCAACCAAGCCACAGACGCTGATCTGATTTGCTTTTACCACACCGCGTATATGGCCGTTTTTACCAATCGATATATTATCCAGTGATGAAATATTGCCTTCAAACATCCCGTCAATGTGCATCCTGCCGACTATGCTCATATCACCACTGAACTTATTACCTTCAGCAATAATCGTTATTGCTTTGCCGTTTGTAGCGTTTGGTTTAGCGGGTACATCTTTTTTAAGGAAGCCCATTCGATACCTTTAACTGTAGAAAACAGTGAATCAAAGTTACTCATATCCCACGCCACAAAGGGCGCAGGGTCGACTGGCCTGAATAAATGCCGAATTTCATAATGCAGGTGCGGCCCGGTTGAACGGCCTGTATTCCCACTCAGCCCGATCAACTGACCTTTAGATACAAACTGACCGGACTTTATCTTGATATTATTCAGATGTGCATAATAGGTTTTAAAACCAAACCCATGCTGCAAAATTATCAGCTTACCAAAACCACTTTGCTTGTTATAACCGGCAAACTCAACGGCACCGTCTGCCGTCGCATAAATCGGCGTACCTTTATCAGCCTTGAAATCAATACCGTAGTGCATCGTGCGCTTATCAAGCACCGGATGCATTCGCATACCATATTTACCACTGATACGGATTCCCTGAATGGGCAAGCCGTTAGGAATACTGTTGAGATAAAAAGTGCGCTGGCTGATCAGCATGCTCAGCTCACCAGCCCGCTCTGGCGTCATTTCACCGGAAGCGGGTAATCCCAGCAGTCCTTCAAGTCCATACAGACTAGCATCAAGCACCGCATTCAATTCGCCAATACGCAGGTTTTCTTCTTTCAGCTGTTTTTTCTCAATCTGTAACTGAGACAAAGAACGGGACAACTGATCCAACTGACCTTTTTGCTGCTCCGATGCTCCAAGCGTATCTTCATACCGAACACTCAGGGTATCAAACCCTTCTTCCAGATTAAGCAAATGATCAGTGGTCTTTACCAACAACAGATTGGATACAAAGAAACTACAAACAGAAATAACCAAGAACACTGCCAACAAATACTTAGTGATTTGTCCCAGCGTATACTGACGCGATCCCTGCGCAGTGGTGAGTGTAATGACCAGCTTATTTCGTAACATTACGTCTTACGTCTGAATACCGGAGAAAAAATAAAAACGAAAATATACCTGTATTCAGTAAAAAAGTCATAATTTGTGTGTGGTTACAGCTATATATCCGCTAACCACACACCCGTCACGTCAACTTTTTCCAAATTCATTCTTTAACTTTCGTCCTGCCTGCTTCCTCCCAAATCAGGGGATGCAGCAATTATCCGGTCTGCCAGACGAGAGAATGGCAAGCTTTGAATCCACACACTGCCGGTGCCAGATAACGTCGCCAGCCACAACCCCTCACCCCCTAACAGCATCGATTTCATGCCTTTAGTCAGCTCTATATCGTAAGAAATACCCTCACTGAACCCCACCAGACAACCGGTATCAACCCGCAATGTCTCGTTATTCAACTCCTTGCGTACCACTGTTCCGCCAGCCTGAATAAAGGCCATGCCATCACCTTCCAGCTTCTGAAGAATAAAACCCTCTCCACCGAAAAAACCTGCACCCAGCTTTTTCGAAAAGGCAACAGACAAGCGGGTACCCAAAGCGGCACAGAGAAACGCATCTTTCTGGCAGTAAAGGCGCTGACCAATCTCAGCCATATTGACCGGCACAATATCACCGGGATACGGCGCTGCAAACGCAACCCGCTGCTTACCCGCCCCGTCATTAGAAAAGTGCGTCATAAACAGGGATTCACCGGTCAGCATCCGCTTACCCGCGGAAAACAATTTAGACATTAACCCCTGATCCGGATCAGACCCGTCACCCATGCGGGTTTCATAACCAATGCCATCTTCCATGTAATTCATCATACCGGCTTCAGCAATAACCGTTTCACCGGGATCAAGTTCAACCTCAAGCATCGGCATAGAACTGCCAACTATTTCATAATCCACTTCATGGCACTGCATGTATCGACTCCTCGTCTGTTTCGCTCATAAAAAAGCGCAGAAACCTGCGCTTTGCGATTTATCTGCCAACAACCGGCAATTCACGCCTCTGCCGCGTCTCCTACCCGAATCCGGTAACAGGGCTTATATTCCTGGTAATTAATCTTCATCCGGCGCTGCTCAACGAAAGAGGCCAGCAACTGATCGAGAGAGCGCATCATTTCAGGATCACCGCTTAACTCAAACGGACCATGGGTTTCAATTTCCTGAATTCCCTGGGCTTTAACATTCCCTGCAACGATGCCAGACAACGCCCGGCGCAGGTTCGATGCCAACTGATAATCTTCCTGATCGTGACTGAGATTCAGCTCTGCCATTTTTTCATGTGTCGGCTCAAACGGCTGCTGGAATTCATTCGGAATATGCAACTGCCAGTTAAAATGGAAGGATTCGCTGGTTGCTTTGCGGAACTGAGTCACGTGTTCAAGACCGACTTTCATCTGGCTGGCAACTTCAACCGGATCATCCACAATAATCTGATACCGCTCAGCAGCCTTATCACCCAGTGTCTGGCGAACAAAACGGTCAATCGTTTCAAAGTATGCTTCGCTGCCTTCCGGGCCGGTAAAGATAAGCGGCAACGGAATATTATGATTCTTCTCATGCAGTAACACGCCCAACATATAGAGAATCTCTTCCGCTGTACCGGCACCTCCCGGAAAAACAATAATGCCGTGGCCTAACCGGACAAAGGCCTCAAGGCGCTTCTCGATATCCGGCATGATAATCAGCTCATTTACGATAGGATTAGGTGACTCAGCCGCTATAATTCCCGGCTCAGATATTCCCACATAGCGCGCATCATTAATACGCTGTTTAGCATGGGCGATTGTCGCCCCCTTCATTGGACCTTTCATCGCTCCGGGACCACAACCGGTGCAAACCCCAAAGCCTCTCAGACCAAGCTCGTAACCAACCTTCTTGGTGTATTCATACTCTGTGCGGCCGATCGAATGCCCGCCCCAGCACACCACCAGGTTTGGCTTAATATGCGGCTCAATTGCCTGAGCATGGCGCAGAATCTGAAAAACCTGATTCGTAATGGCAACGTTTTCACCCAGCAGATTATCCTGTCCGACTTCATCACCCACGTACAAAATGTCGCGAACCACAGAGAACAGATTTTCCCGGATTCCCTGAATAATCTCACCGTCCACAAAAGCACTGGCCGGCGCATTGGCTATTTCCAGCTGAATACCCTGATGTTTCTGTGCCACCTGAATATCAAAATCCTGATACATGTCCAGCACCTGCTTGGTACTGTCCACTTCGCTACCGCAGTTCAGCACCGCCAGACAGCACTGACGAAATAGCTGATAGAGGCCTGCCTGATTACGGTCCTGTAAACGTGCCACTTCAATTGGCGATAACGTATTTAAACTATCTAAAGGCGTAATATTTGCTGTTACAAATTGATCAGTTGTCATAATTCACGCTCCCTTCAAAGACACACTCAACGCTGACCGACAGGTATATCTCACAAAGCAAAATCGCTTATAAATCACATACTACAAATACTATTTTTCAGCGTTATTCACAGCCGGACAATGATATTTTTTCAGGCCGGAAAAACCATATATTCCTGTCGATTCACGTATATCAGTATCACTTTTAATATATGTCATCAATGCCTTCGTATCCACTAAGCCATTGAATTTAAAAAACATAGCATCCCGTAAAACATCATTACCCAACCATACACTATGTATTAGAATCTGAACAAAGTTACGAATTTATTACCCATAATCACCACAGTTACCCAAATTCATACATGGATGAATACAAAGGGTTTTAACTGACTTCAACTTCTGCTTAACTAAACATATCTGGAAGCCTATTTCAGATAGACAACAAGGTTGGAGAAGGAATCCCTTATGGCTGCTACAAAGCTTTATATCCTCGACACCAATGTTTTACTGCACGATCCAAACTGTCTGTATGAATTCAAAGAGCAAGACGTCGCGATCCCAATGACCGTTCTGGAAGAACTGGATAACATAAAGGACCGCAAACAAAGCGTTGCCCAGGAAGCCCGACACGCTATCCGGGCAATTGATAACATCCTCAGCGTTGCCACCAGCCCCACACAAATAACCCGGGGCGTTCAGATCAAAGTGCCCGGCACAAACGACAGCAGTACTCTGGGGAAACTCAGTGTCTATCCCGATCACGAACTGACCAGCCGTCAGGGTTTTCTCCCGTCAACAACAAACAATGACAACCGCATTATCAACTGTGCGCTTCACCTGCAAACCAATGATTCACACCGGGACATTATCCTGGTCACTAAAGATATTAATATGCGCCTTAAAGCAATGGGCGCGGGTCTGCAAAAAGTAGAAGACTACCGCAAAGATCAACTGGTCTCGGATCTCGATCTGCTATCTGCCGGTCATCAGCATATCAACGGGTTATTCTGGGAAAAGGTCGATCAGGTAAAGAGTTATCAGAAAGGTCCTTACACTTTTCACAAAGTCAGCCCTGATCTGCTCCAGGACACCTACATCAATCAGTATATCTATGATGACTCTGAGGACTTTGCCGCCAGGGTAGTCAGTGTAGACCATGAATCCATCGTTTTGCGTGACCTTGGTTACGAACATCTGATGCAACAAAATTGCTGGGGTATCTCTCCAATCAATATTTTTCAGGGATTCGCCATGCAGTCTCTGCTGGACAGTGATATTGACCTCTGCATGTTAAACGGCGCTGCCGGTTCCGGTAAAACCCTGATTGCGCTGGCCTGTGCGCTGGAAATGGTTATTGAACAGGGGCGCTATAACAAGATCATTGTTACCCGCTCAACACCACCGGTCGCAGAAGATATAGGTTTCCTCCCCGGCACCGAAGAAGAGAAGATGACACCGTGGCTCAGCTCAATTCTGGATAATCTGGAAGCGATGCATGAAGGAGACGAACGGCCGCAAAGCAGTGTTAAGTATGCGATTGAGAAAGCCAACATCCAGTTCAAATCACTTAACTTTATTCGGGGGCGCAGTATTCAGGATGCCATCGTGCTGATCGATGAAGCGCAAAACCTGACACCATCACAGTTGAAAACCATTTTAACCCGCTGCGGTAAAGGTACGAAAATGGTTTGCCTGGGCAACCTGGCACAAATCGACTCAAACTACCTGACGGCACTCACCTCAGGCCTGACCTACATTGTTGAGCGCTTTAAAGACTACAACGGCGCCAGCAACGTACACTTTGAAGGTGTGTTCCGTTCATCTTTAGCCGAATACGCAGAAGAGCACCTGTAAACCGGCAGCAACCCATCATCCCGCCACAGCCCGGCTGTGGCGGGATATCTCAACGATTTTCGCCTCATATTCATACATCTTGTGACAGATCCATGCTCTGCACCACTAAATCTATGAAAGTTTATCCCTTTATTTTTTGCTGTATCTCTATATAATGCGGCGCACAATTATAGATTTACATTCCCCTTCTTTGGCCGGGTAGACGCTGTAATCGACATACTTGTGTCTTCACCAAGATGAATTTTGTATGTGAATACGCCGGCATTTTCTTCACCTGACAGACATCCGCACACAGGTTACACTTAAAAAGCTTTCTGCTCTGAATACCGGATAATCAAGTATGCGAATGCTGCTGCGTTTTTTCATTAAGTTCTACCAGTATGTCATCAGTCCAATACTGGGGCCCCGCTGCCGCTTTTATCCCACCTGCTCTGCCTACGCGCTGGAAGCAATAGATACTCATGGCCCGCTAAAGGGCTGCATGTTAACGGTAAAACGCCTGTTAAAATGCCATCCGGGCCACCCCGGCGGAGTTGATCTGGTACCTGAAAAACACGCACAGTGCTGTCATGCTCAGGACCCATCTTCATCTGAAAACCGATAATCACACATTCACCAACATCGCTTAAAATTTGACCCAACCACCAGCCAGCGCTATAGCTTAAAGAATACCTTTGCAAAAACAGATGCAAATCTCAGGCATGGACAGCCGGATCAGAGGGAGGGTTTCTTTCGGCTATGTTCAGCTCAGTTACGGTTATACTCGTCATTTCATCCTACATGGTCATTCTGTTCGCCATCGCACAACTGGTGGAACGCAGAATTGAACAGACCGGCAGAAACTTCAACGGCCCCTGGACATACGCCCTTTCTCTGGCGGTTTATCATACATCCTGGACCTTTTACGGCAGTGTCGGCTTTGCCGCGGAATCCGGACTGTTATATCTCGGCGTTTATATAGGCTCTTTACTGAGCATTGCCTGTTGGTGGATTACTTTGCGCCGCATGGTACTGGCCAAGAATACATTTCGGGTTACCAGTATCGCCGACTTTATTTCCACCCGTTATAACCGCTCGCAGAAAATTGCCGCACTGGTCACCTTAACAGCCCTGTTAGGGGTACTTCCTTATATCGCCCTGCAGCTTAAAGCCGTGATCAGCTCATTTAAGATAATCACCTTAAGCGGCCAGGGAGCTGACCTGCATAACACCAGCATGGACTGGGGCAGCTCTGGCCTGCTGATTACAGTCTTTATGATCATCTTTACGATTATGTTTGGCGTACGCCGACTCGACCCGACCGAACGCCACCAGGGTATGATCAGCGTATTAATGGTTGAATGCATTATTAAACTGATTGCATTTTTGAGCGTCGGTATTTTTGTCTGCTTCTACCTCTTTAATGGCTATACCGACATTCTGGAGCAGCTTGATCAGAACGGTATGCATCAGGTCACCAGCCTGCACACCCGACCAGACAGCGGTATCATGTGGCTGACCCTTATCATTCTCAGCTTTGCCGCCGTACAAAACCTGCCCCGTCAGTTTCACGTTGCAGTCATTGAAAACGCTGATGCCAATTACATCAAACGGGCCCTGTGGGTATTTCCGCTGTATATTCTGCTGATCAACCTGTTTGTCATTCCAATTGCCGGTGCAGGCCTGCTGAAAGGCATCGACACCGGCGCCGCTGACTATTATGTACTGCTACTGCCACAACAGGCTGATAATGCCTTCCTGACGATGCTGGCATTTATTGGTGGTTTTTCAGCAGCCACCGGGATGATCATCATTACCACTATGACCCTCGCCACTATGTGCTCAAACCATCTGATCATGCCGGTTCTGGAGAAGTTCGAACGCTATGCCGCTGTTCGCGGGGAACTGCTTAAAATCCGCTGGGCCATTGTTACCCTGATCCTGCTCAGCAGTTACAGCTTTGCCATCGCATTCAGTGATTCATATATTCTGGTCGCCATCGGACTGATCTCTTTTGTGGCAGTACTGCAATTCAGCCCGGCACTGTTTGGCGGTATTTTCTGGCAAAAAGGGAACAGCGCCGGCGCACTGGCGGGCTTACTATCAGGTTTCATCATCTGGATATACACACTGGTGATACCAACCCTGATTAAGCAGGGCTGGATGGATGACGCGCTGCTCAGTGAAGGAATATTTCAGATTAGCTGGCTCCGTCCGGAAGCACTGTTCGGTACAGATGGCCTGTCTAATATCCCTCACAGCGTACTCTGGAGCATGGTCTTTAATATCAGTGCATATGTACTTGGCTCACTGCTCTATTCACCACACAAAGCAGAGCGCACACTCACAGCTGAATTTATGCAATCTATGCATAACCAGTCCGGCAAAGCCACCCGTCCAACAGGGTTAGAACAATACATTCAACTACAGATCAAATTAAAAGAAGCATCCGCCCTGCTGAATAACTATCTCAGTCCGGATAAAGCCCGAGGAGCCATCAGTCAGATTACAGAAGACCTCCAGGTAACTGACAAAGAACGTATCAGCATTATCGAACTTATCGAATTCCACCGAATGCTGGAACACACACTCACCGGCTCAATCGGTGCGGCCAGCGCTCACAATGCAATGGAAAACGGCATCCGTTACACCAGCCGGGAAACTGCTGACCTGAAAGCGCTCTACAGTCACCTGGTGACAGAAATGGATAGCCGGATAGACAACAAAATACCTGCCAAAAATACCGACACTAACTTTGGCCTCATTGATGATCTGCAGCGGCAGATAAGCCAACTGGAACGGAAAAATCTGTCCCAGCAGCAACAACTGGAAAAACTTGAAATAAAACTGGAAGAGCGGCATCAGCAGATTTTCAAATACCGTATCGCGGCCCAACATGCCCAGCGGGATAAACATACACTCAGTGAGCAATTACAGGCCCTGCAGCAAACCAGTGAATAGTCTGCCGCAACCCATCAGGCAGATATCAGGCTTCGAGAATCTGTGCCAGTAACTTACGGACACTATCCGGCTCAAAAGGCTTATTGCTTAAAGCATTTACCCCGGACTGCGCCACATTCTGTAACTGTGCTTCATTATCTTCTGACGTCACCATCAGCACCGGCATATGACAGTGATCATCAGACTTACGGATATATTCAGTAAGCTCAGCGCCATTCATTTCAGGCATATGATAATCAGTCACTAACAAATCAAAAGTCTGACTGTCGAGAACTTCGATGGCTTCAGACCCGTCATTTACTTCCTGAATATGCTCTATACCCATGTTATTCAACACCCGGGTAATAACGTTACGTGACAGACGACTGTCATCCACAACCAGCACTTTCAGGTCATCCACTTCATACATATCCAGTTCAAGTGCCTGCGGTGAGAGTAAATCAACTGTCGCATTCACCGCACGGTGCAGATGTTGCAAAGTATAAGGCTTAGGTAAAATTGCGATCACACCGGACTGCTTAAACTCCTCCAGCTGCGCCCTGCGGGTTTCACTGGATACCAGCATAAACGGCAGGTCTTCCAAATCCGGATCCTGACGAATAGAACGCAGTAAATCCAGCCCGGTACCGTCTTCAAAATACAATGAAGAAATGACCAGATCCGGTTTAATCCGCGTTACCTGCTCAAAAGCATCTTTACAGTTACTGCAAACATCCAGGTTAAACACCCCCTCTTCATGCAGCGCATTGAGCAACAATTTACGCTGCATCTGAGAAGGTTCAACCACTAAAATGTTCAGATCCGCAGGTGATAATTTATCCATATAACCTCTGCCAACATCAGGGAATAAAGCCAGCGAAATACTCGCTCACTTCATACTCAAATACTCTGCTCTGACAAGCCGGCCCGCCACAACCCGGGCGCCGACAACTCAGTTAACAACACACATGTTCCAAACATACACAAACTGTAAAACATTTCTATCTTATCCGTTTTATATAAATATAAACAAGCACTTATATAAACCGTAATCAGCCTTCTAAAATAGATGCCAGCAGCTGCTTAACCACGTGGGGCTCAAAGGGTTTATCCGTCATGGCATTCACCCCTGACTGTGCCACATTCTGTAAATGGGCATCGTTAGACTCAGAAGTCACCATCAGCACAGGCACATGCCCGTGGGTAGGAGATTTACGTACAAACTCAGTCAGCTCAACGCCGTTAACCTCAGGCATGTTGTAATCGGTCACAACCAGATCAACCCCCTGATCCTGAAGATACGCAATCGCTTCTGAACCATCAGCGGCCTGAACAATATTCTTAATCCCCAGGTTGGTCAGAACCCTGACAATGACATTACGCGCCATGCGACTGTCATCGACTACCAGTACCCGCAGTAAATCAATATCGTACAGTTCGAGATCCAGGTTTTGCTCAGACAGCATATCCAGTGTTGCATTAATCGCCTGATTCAGATTCTGCACATTAAAAGGCTTTGGCAAAATCGCAATCACACCGGATTGCTTAAACTCTTCCAACTGTTCACGCCGGCTTTCACTGGATACCAGCATAAAGGGCAAATCTTCAAGCGACTCTTCCGCCCGGATCAACCGTAATAACTCAAGGCCCGTGCCGTCCTCAAAGTAAAGTGAAGAAATAACCAGATCTGGCTTAAACTCACGTAGCTTCTGAATAGCTTCTGCTTTATTGCCACATACAGCCGTCTTATCAACACCTTCCTTTGTCAGCGCTTCAAGCAATACCTTGCGCTGCATTTTTGATGGTTCAACCACCAGGATACTCAGATCTTCAGCCGACAACCTTTCCATAAAACCTCTCAATAACACCTAATAAACAAGCAGTTAAAGCGATTTTAACAACGGGACATTTTCGCTCAGACATCCCAGCAACATACCCTGTCCGGATACCTGACGAAAAGACCCGATATCCGGCAGACTACCCATTACAGGTGCAAAACCTGCTGGACAACATTAATTTGCCAAATTCAGGCAAAAAAAACGGCCGCCAGGGCGACCGTTTTCTGTTCAGAGCAGTAACCGGAATTACTTGCTCTCGTGCTTGTACTGATGCACATCCATCTGCGGATACGGAATAGAAATACCTTCCGCATCAAAGCGCAGCTTCACAGACTCAGTGGTTTCGAACATCACATCCCAGTAATCTGCTGCATTTACCCATGGGCGCACAACAAAATTAACACTGCTATCAGCCAGTTCAGACACTGCAATTACCGGCGCAGGGTCCTTTAGAACACGGCTGTCACTGTTAATAATATCTTCAAGAACCGATTTCGCCTTCTTCAGATCATCGTCATAACCAATGCCGAATACCATATCAACACGGCGGGTATCACGGGCAGAGTAATTCGTGATGACATCGCTGTAGATATTACCGTTAGGCACAATGACTTCTTTATTATCAACGGTACGCATAATGGTATTGAAGATAGTGATCTGCTCAACGATACCGGAAACACCCGCCACCTCAACAAAATCACCTTCCTTAAACGGACGGAAGATAATCAGCATGACACCGGCTGCAAAATTCTGCAGAGACCCCTGCAGCGCCAGACCAATGGCCAGACCGGCAGCACCTACCAGTGCAATCATAGACGTGGTATCAACACCTAACTGGTCAAGTGAAGCAACCACAACAACCAGCAACATCAGAATGTTTGCGATCGACGTCACAAAATTAACCAGAATGTCGTCCATACGACTCTTACGCAGCATTTTTTCTAACAGGCCACGCAGCGCCTTTACAATCATCCGACCCACGATAAAGATCGCGGCTGCCAGTGCGATATTAATAATCCACGGCATTACATACATATCAAAAAATGAAAGATCCATATCAGAATTCCCCGTTGAATAGACCGTTATTGCAGCAGCGAATGCCACCAGCAACTACTAAATTGTTATATTTTAATTCAACCGCCTTCTGCTTACCTCAGGAATAATCCTTACCTGTAAACAGATACCGGTTCACAGCTTAACCAATTTAATACTGTGTTTCATCTTCAGAAACTGTTTGCCCTGAGATTCAGCCGGCCACTATAGCGCCGACAATATGAACAGAGAATGAGCAAACAACCGCTGAGGAAAACGCTATAATCCCGCTTTCACATCAGCGGCTATGCATACTGGATATTAATGACCACCTTTACCCTGCGCGACTATCAGCAAGACGCTGTACAAGCCACGTTAAAACACTTTCGCAACAGCAACGAACCCGCTGTGATTGTGTTGCCTACAGGTGCAGGGAAAAGTCTGGTAATTGCCGAACTCGCGCGGTTGGCAAAGCGTAAAATTCTGGTACTGGCCCACGTAAAAGAACTGGTAGAACAGAACGCGGCTAAATACCGCAGCTACGGTTTAACCGGCGGCATTTACTCTGCAGGCCTAAAACAGAAACAAACCGAATACCAGGTAACATTCGCCAGTGTGCAGTCCGTCTCCCGAAATCTGGATGCATTCCGGCATGAATATTCGCTGATCATTATCGACGAATGCCACCGGGTCAGCGGAGAAGATGAAAGTCAGTACCAGAAAATCATCCACCAACTCACGGAAAAAAATCCTCAGCTGAAAGTCTTAGGGCTTACCGCCACACCCTATCGCCTTGGAATGGGGTGGATATACCGCTACCACTATCATGGGATTTGCAGATCAGAAGAGCCCCGCCCTTTCAGCCACTGCATTTACGAGCTGCCCCTTCAGTATATGATCAGACACCGGTTTCTGACGCCACCAAATCTGGTTGATGCACCGGTCGCACAATACGACTTCTCACAACTTAAGGCGGGCAATAACGGTGAATACAACAGCCGGGAAGTAAACCAGCTATTAGTCAGCCATCCCCGGGTTACCCGGGCAATTTGTGAACAGATAGCAGAACTGGCCAAATCCCGTCAGGGGGTAATGATATTTGCTGCTACCGTTGAACACGCCCATGAAGTTGCCGGTTATCTGCCGCCGGAAGAAAGCGCATTAATTACCGGTGCAACTGCGCAACAGGAACGGGACCGACTGATCGGAGCATTCAAACAAAAGCACTACAAATACCTGGTAAACGTCGCAGTTCTCACCACTGGCTTTGACGCGCCACACGTGGACATGATCGCCATACTGCGCCCCACTCAGTCAGTCTCTCTCTACCAGCAAATAGTTGGTCGCGGGCTGAGGTTAGCCCCGGAAAAAACCGACTGCCTGGTCATGGACTATGCCGGGAACAACTTCAATATATATTATCCGGAAGTGGGTCAGCCACGCCCCGACAGCAGTAACGTACCGGTTCAGGTGTTTTGCCCCTCCTGTGAATTTGCCAATATATTCTGGGGTAAAACCGATGACGACGGCGCCATCATGGAACATTACGGCCGTCGCTGTCAGGGCATGATCAGTTCAGAACCGCCCACACAATGCGACTACCGTTTTCGTTTTAAAGAATGCCGCTTCTGCAACGGTGAAAACGACATTGCAGCCAGACGCTGTGGCCATTGCGGAGAAGCCATTATCGACCCGGACGACCAACTTAAAGATGCACTGAAACTTAAAGATGCCACTGTCATACGCTGCGCAGGCATAAGCTTTCAGCAGCAGGGAAGCCGCCTGCAGATTATCTATCATGACGAACAGGGAGAAGAGCTGAAAGAATCATTCGATCTGAGCCGCCCAAAGCAACTTCAGGTATTCAACCAGCTGTTTGGACGACGCTTACAACAGGGTCAGGAACCGCGCCGTTTTAAATCACTGGAAGAAGTCCTCAGTTGTCAGCAGCAGTTCAGCCACCCGGACTTTGTTATTGCCCGCAAATCAGGCCACCACCTGCGGGTGACCGATCGTATCTTCGATTATCAGGGAAACTACCGTAAAGCCAACCAGCTATAAGAGATGCAATACCCTGCGGCGACCAAACCGAACATTAGCTGACCAGCCAAACCTCCCGGGCCCATTCCCAGATACTGGTCCATTCTTCATGCTCGTGACCATCGAAGCTCCACTGAATAACCGCCCCTTCCAGATTCACCACATAAAAACCATCAGCATAGCCACACAATGGCGTCATCTCCCGGGAAAGCCCAACTGACCAGGCATACGCAGCTACATCAGGCAAATGTGTGTGTGAACCGGGATCCGCCGCCGTCACCGGCTCCAGCGAGCCGCAGATAACATCACTCACCGTCAGCAAAAACTGCTTAAAATCCGGGTGCAACGGCACGCAGATATCCTCTTCGACATCAACAATGTCATCAAACTCAGGCAAGTCCAATGGCATTGCCACGTTCTGGTTGGCATGACGCAACGCGTCAATCACATCTTGCATATGTCCTCACAAAAGCTTTTCACACAAATTATTCACTAAAGCTCTTTATAAAAGCGTCACATAAAACAACAAAGCCGCTGCACAGGCAGCGGCAATACTCAATACCGAACATCCGGGCACTAGCCAATTTTAGCCAGCATGGCCTCAGCACTGCTCACCTCAAATGACTTAGGCGCCTCCAGCGCTAATTCGGTCACCGTGCCATCTTCAATAATCATCGCATACCGCCGCGAACGGATGCCGCCAAATGAACCGGAATCCATTTCCAGCCCCAATGCCAGTGTCAGTTCAGCGCCGCCATCAGCCAGCATTGTTATCTCATCGGCATTCTGATCATCGGACCAGGCTTTCATCACAAACGTATCGTTCACCGATAAACAGGCAATCAGATCGACACCTTTGGCAAAAAACTCATTTGCAAAATCCACATACCCCGGCAGATGACGGGCAGAACAAGTAGGAGTAAACGCCCCCGGGAGCGCAAACAAAACAACTTTATTCCCTTCACAGAGTTCACTCAGCGGTAACGTCTGCGTATCGCCCTGCTGCACAACACCTACACTGACCGGTGGGATCTTATCGCCAATCTGAATCATCTGTATGCCCTCATACGTTTTAGCCTGCAACAGCCATAAGTATAAAGTATGCGCGGATGAAGTCCGATGCTTTTATACCCCGCACGCCGTTAAAAACAGCCCTTACCAGCCAAATCCAAAACGCAATAACAAAAACATCAGCATTCCCAGCACAATGGTTTGTAAAAGATCTTTACGCCACATTGCCACCAGCACCGCAAACACGGCCGATATTAGCCATGGATTCGTCAGGCTGAACCACATTTCACCCTGCGGCATCATCACTGCCGGTACAATGATCGCCGTCAGCACCGCCGGCGGCACAAAGCCAAGGGCCAGATCCATCCAGGCGGGAAAACGAATTTTTCCTGCCACACCGAACAGAAAAAAACGCACACTGAAAGTCACCGCAAACATACCGGCAATCAACCCTGCTTCATTCATAACTCTCTCCTCCCTGACCGGCTGAAGGCCGCTTCGACTGTTGAAGCCAGTGCAGAGACACACCAACGGCAATGCCACACAAAGCAGCGACTAACAGCCCCAGCTTATGGGGCAAAGTGGCACAGGCAACTGCCATTGCACCGGCAACAATGACTGCCGCCCACATCGGCCGGTTCGTCAGGTAAGGCACAACCATTCCGATAAACGTCACTGACATCGCAAAATCCAGCCCCCAGTTCACCATCCCAGGAAACACCTCACCCAGCATCACTCCAACCCCGGTACAAAGAACCCAGTTGGAATACATCGCCAGAAATGATCCCAGATAAAACCAGTGAGCATGCTGTAAATCATCCTTCCGTAAATACCGGTTGCTAACCGCCGCAAACGTCTCATCCGTTAACCCAAACGCCAGTGGCATACGCCAGCGCAGAGGCAAGTGCCGGACTTTTGGCACCAGGTTAGCCGAATAAAGTAAATGCCGCAGGTTCACCACAAAAGTTGTCGCTATAATCACCGGCAACGCCGCGCCGGCGGCCAGCAACCCAAGCGCGATAAACTGTGAAGAACCGGCAAACACAATGACCGACATAGCGATAGCAGCCAGTGGCGACAAACCGCTGGGCTCTGCCAGCGTGCCAAAAATGATGCCAAAGGGAATAGCCCCGACGATCAGCGGTAAAGTCGCCTTTGCGCCCTGCAAAAACTCCTCTCGAGGCAATGCTAATTCAGCCATGTTCAGTTCTTCAGAGTCAGGGTTAAATACATATCAGAACGGGGATACGCAGATTTTCCCTGCGGATGAGGGATCTCAGAAAAACCCATATTCTGGTACAGACGCACTGCCCTATCCAGAATACTGGCAGTCTCCAGAAACACCTCCCGGGCCCCCAACTGACGCGCCTTTGTCAGAGCGGTAAGCATGAGTTCCCGCCCCACCCCCTGACCATGAATTACTTCGTCTACCGCCATTTTAGAAATTTCGAACCGGCCGTCACTCACCCGCGCCAGTGCTATACAGCCCACCGGCGTTTGCGGCTCACCCTGACGGCAGGCAAACCAGATATAGCCCCCCCGCGCCAGATAATAACTTTCCGGCGTATTTAAAGCCTGACGATCAAGATCGATCATTTCGCCATTAAAATACTTATTCAGCCATGCCATATTCAGGCGGTTAAAATCCTCCCGGTACACTTCATCCCAGCCGGTAATCTCCACATCTTCAATGTTTTGCCGCTCGCGAATGCTGTTCAGCACCGGCTGAAAGAACCCCTGCTGATCCAAACTCTGCTCGAACTCGTTCAGTGCATCCAGCAAAGGATGCTGCTGGGTCAGCATCAACCGGTCCAGATACTGTTTTATCTCCTGCCATACCGGCTTGATCTCATCCAGTAAAGCTTCGCTCTGTGGCGTCAGCGCCAGCAACTGACGACGCTCATCCGCAGGATCAGGCGTTTTTGACAACCAGCCTTCCGTAATCATTTTACGGGCAATCTTACTGATGGCCGGATGACTGACCCCCAGCAACTCAGCTGCCTGAGTAACACTCATCTGTCCCTCCTGCACCAACAGGTTGAACAACGGAAAGAAAGTGGGATTAAGCTCAATGCCCTGCGCCTGATACAGACTCACCACATCCTGAACTAAGCGGTCGGACAAGCGCCTTAGGCGGCTGCCCAGTGACAGATTGCCGAAACTGCGCATTAAATCTGGCTGCATATAAAACTCTTTAAGACAGAATCAAAAAACAAATTACGTAACAAGTTACGCAATTTAACAAATGAGTATTCGAATGCAAGAAATTTCGACAAATGTCTGGAATTCACAGTTTGTGAATTCCAGAATGCAGAATACATATATTACCGGCGGCTGATGTAGCCACTGTCAGTCAGGCAGCTTCACCTTAAAGGTATGCTCGCTCAGGCCATGAACTGAATCATATGCCCTTACTTCGACAGCTTTCATACCCTCAGGTACCTGAATAACCTGACTTCTGGTAAACGGCTGTTCATTCACATGGGGATGGTGTAACACCCGCTTACCCAGCACATTGCCCTGCAGATCAGTCACATCCCAGGCATTCGCATAATGATCCCAACCGGTATCATCATGTTTCAGAGTCACAGCGAAATTATATTGCCCACCGGCGTGGGGGGTTACCTGAACATCTTCAATCACCACACTGCCCGCCTGAACCTGCAAAGCGGCAATAGTCAGACCAGCTACCATACATTTTAAATATGCGGCACGCATGTCAGCCTCCGCTCATAAATGATGATCATGAATGAACTGCTCAAGGCTGTCATAACTCCAGTCACTGCCATCCGGATGTTTATGATCATGCTCATTGAGCTTACTCATCATAACTTTCAGGTTATCGCCTTTCTTGCGCAAACCCTGTACAAAATGGATGGCCTGCTCAACCGCCTGCTGTTGCTCAGGGCTGATACCTGTCTGCTTTTCGCCTTTCTTTTTGACGCTTACAGTAATTCCGGCTTTCATTACACTGTCTCCTTTCATCATCAAAACCTGAGGAATACGTTACTCTGCTTCAAACGCTGAATAAAGCATAAAACAAGGGATTTTTGGCCTGCGTCAGAAGATTTTGAAGAAAATATCAAAGCAAACAATATAAACAAAAATAAACAGAAAAGGGATGCGGAGAAGGAAAGAGCAGGCTGAAAGAATACAGCGGAAACCCGTTGCGGGTCTCCGCGACTGGCAATAATCAGTCTTCGCGGCTGGTTACTTCAACCAGGTGATAACCGAACTGGGTCTTTACCGGGCCCTGCACTTCACCAACAGGTGCAGAAAATACAACCTTATCAAACTCAGGTACCATCTGACCCGGGCCAAACGACCCCAGATCACCACCGGATGCTTTCGAAGGACAACCTGAATGCTGCTTAGCAACATCAGCGAAATCTGTTCCAGCTTCAATCTGAGCTTTAAGATCATTACACTGCTCTTCAGTGTTAACTAAAATATGACGGGCAGTTGCTCTTGCCATGTTAAATACCTGCTTTTATAAAAATTACTGAAGCGTGAAATCCACGTGCAGCCACTATAACACAAGGATTTTCGAGAATACCTGTTAAGCCACTGATCAGATTAAAAATTCTTCCGCGTCAATCAGTGCTGCAAACTCTGCATAAGCTGTTGCCGCACCCAGATACACATCGGGTCACGGTGATACCGCTCGTGCCAATACAGATAAAAATTGATATTAAATGTCTGCAGCGGCGCCGGAACTGTCCGGTAAATCACCCGACGTCCGTCGACAATCCGCTTAGCAATTAACTCCGGTAATACGAACAGTAAATCCGTGGTTTCACAAAAGTCTGCCACCGACATAAAGTTTGACAGACGCAGCCCCAGATGTCGGGTTTTACCCAGAGTATCCAGACGCTCATCAATAATCCCCATCCCCTGCCCGGTCACTGAAACAATGCCGTGACTGGCCGCCAGGTATTTTTCCAGTGTCAGCTCCTGCTTCGCCAGCGGATGGTGTTCCCCCATCAGGCAAACCGTGTGGGTCTGGGCCATCAGTAAACGTCGGTACTGGCTTTCCGACCGGCTGGGCGACAGCGCGGTAATTGTAAAATGCACGTCCCCCTCTTCCAGCAGATCAAAATGGTTACGGGGATCAGAGCGCATCTCCAGACGCATTTGCGGCGCGTCTTCCTGCAGTACCTTCATCAGCGGCGGCAGAAAACAGCAGGCTTCCAGATCAAGTCCATAAAACCGCACCACATCCCGTGCCTGCTCAGGAATAAACTCAGGCTCAGCAATTAACTGGGCCGTATCATCCAGTAAGGTTTGAAGTTTAGGCAACAGACTCACTGCCCGGGCACTTAAATCATATCCCGCTGTCGTACGTACCAGCAGCTCATCGTCAAAAGTACCCCGTAGCCGTTGTAATGCCCGGCTCACGGCTGGCTGACTCATGTGCAAACGGTCCGCTGCCCGGGTGACATGCCGGGTTTCCAGTAACGCTAGCAGCACAACCAACAGGTTAAGGTCGATGCTTCTTAAATTCACTTCACGCATAACAACAATCACACCAATGCATTAGATGAATGAATTATGCCGTATTACATTAGAGACATCCATTAACAAACAACGGTCCAGAGAATGTCACAACAGGTAAAAGTCGCCATTGCTTACCACAGCGGATTCGGTCATACCGAAGTACTCGCCCATGCGGTTGCCGCCGGTGCCGAAAACGCTGGCGCCAAAGCAACGGCAATTTCAGTGGCAGACCCTGAAAACCTGAACTGGAAGCAACTGGCAGAAGCAGACGCTATTATTTTTGGCAGCCCAACCTATATGGGCAGCGTCAGTGCACCTTTTAAAGCCTTTATGGATGCCAGTTCTAAAATATGGTCTCAACAGGGCTGGAAAGACAAACTGGCGGCCGGTTTCACTAACTCATCCAGCCAGAGCGGCGATAAACTCAACACACTTGTTCAGTTATCCGTGTATGCCGCATCCCACAGCATGAACTGGATCAGCCTGGGTCTGATGCCCGGTAATAACAGCAGTCAGGGCAGCACCACTGATCTCAACAGACTCGGCAGTTTCCTCGGTGCGATGGCGCAAAGCAACTGTGACCAGTGTGCAGAACTGACTCCGCCACAGTCTGACAGGGATACCGCCCAGGCCCTTGGTGCCAGAGTTGCAGCTGCTGCACAACGCTGGCAACTGAAAACCGAGCCCTGTAATCATTAATAAGGAAATCAGGATCTGAATATGTCACTGCCACTAAAAAACACCCGCAGCACCTACGGTCTGGCCAGTATTTCCTTACACTGGATCATGGCGCTGACGATCATTGGCTTATATCTACTTGGCCTGTACATCGATACGCTGGATTATTACGACCCTAATTACCGTACATTTCCACACTGGCACAAAAGCATAGGCATTATTCTGCTGGGCTTTTATGTCTTCCGGCTGGCCTGGAATCTGATTAACCCCCATCCTGAACCACTTCCTCAGCCACCTATGGCACAACTGGCCACAAAAGTTGTCCATAAACTGATGTATCTGCTGATTATTCTGGTTCTGGTATCCGGCTACCTGATCTCCACCGCCGACGGACGCGCAATATCGGTATTCAGCTGGTTTGAAATACCAGCCATTCCTGCCATCCTCGAACGGCAGGAAGATACCGCAGGATTTTTACATTACTGGCTCGCAACAGGCCTGATATCCCTTGCAGGATTACATGCACTGGCAGCCCTTAAGCACCACTTTATTAACAAAGACCAAACCCTGAATCGAATGTTAGGGAAAGCACAATCCACCCAGGAGTGAACACATGAAACTGAAAACAACTCTGGCCGGCGCATTACTGGCTACCTCTGTACTGGCTGCACCAGGCATCCAGGCGGCAGACTACGCAATCGATACAAAAGGGGCGCACGCTTCCATTAACTTCCGCGTAAGCCACCTGGGTTACAGCTGGTTAGAAGGTCGCTTTAATGATTTCAGCGGTCAGTTCAGCTACGACGAAGCTAATCCGAATGCTTCAGCGGTAGAAGTTGAAATCCAAACTGCCAGTGTTGACTCCAACCACGCAGAACGTGATAAGCACCTGCGCAGCGGTGATTTTCTGGATGTTGATACATACCCGAAAGCCAGCTTCAAGAGCACTGGCTATTCAGCGGACAGCGGTGTCCTGAGCGGCGAACTGACCCTGCACGGCGTCACCAAGCCTGTTGAGATTCAGGTTACTAAGATCGGCCAGGGTGATGACCCTTGGGGCGGTTACCGTGCTGGCTTCAGCGGGACGACTGAATTTCAGATGAAAGATTTCGGTATCACCAAGAACCTGGGCCCTGCATCAGAAACCGTTTACATGGAACTGCATGTGGAAGGTATTCGCCAGTAAGCGATGCACACAGAAAAATGCGCCCTACGGCGCATTTTTTTTGCCCGTAAAACTCAGTTAATAGATTTTGAAGTGTAAGAAAGCTGCCGCCCGGTATGTACCGGTCAGTAAAAGATGTCGAACTGGAAGCAGCCCGGCCAGAGCAAGCCAAGCTGCTCTCTGGGATAAGTTAGGCTGTAATCGTTACGTTTTCAGCCTGCAGCCCTTTCTGACCTTCAACTACCTCGAAGGTTACCTGCTGGCCTTCAACCAGGGAGCGGCGCCCTGTTCCGTTGATTGCCCGAAAATGTACAAATACGTCAGGCGCTCCCTGGCGTTCAATGAAGCCAAAACCTTTTTCGTCGTTGAACCATTTTACTACACCAGATAATAGTTGATCAGACATACCTTCCTCTTCTTATATTTTGGTGCCTGCGGACTGTTCCGTCAGACTTCCTTTGCTATTTCAGAAACCTTTATCTCCCGGATGAATAAAGATTTCACATCAACAAAAATTAGCTTTTCAGCCGGGCCGGGGCGTGCTAAAGAAAAACCAATTATATCTTCTACGTATAAAAACAGAGATATGCAAGTCAGTATCTGCACTTTTTGTGTAATTTTTATGAACTTAGCGACGAAAATTCCATTTTTTTAGAGACAGAACAACGAATATGCTAGACTCCGGTCCGTCAAATTCACGATCGAACTGGAAATTCAAATGGCAGGTTCACTTCAGGATCAATTACTGGGCGCCGGTCTGGCAACTAAAAAGCAGGCCAACAAGGCCAAAGCCGACCAGCGCAAAAAATCAAAGAAATCCAAAACGGTAAAAAAAGGCCAGGTGTATCAGGATCAGGATGAACTGAGCCGTCAGGCAGCCATTACCAAACAGAAAGAAGAAAAGCTGGAAAAAGACAAAGCCCTGAACCGGGAACGGGAAGATCAGCGCCTGCAAAAAGAAATTGATGCAGCTGCCCGTCAGATCATTCAGCAAAACCTTATCGGTATTCCTGAAAACGGCGACGTGGAATATAACTTTGTTGACGGCAGCAAAATCAAGAAGCTATATGTTAATAATGAACTGCAAAACCAGCTGGCCAACGGCAATCTGGCGATCGCACAACTGGACAGTCGCTATGTGGTTATTCCTGCAGGCGCAGCTGAGAAAATTAACGAACGCCGTCCGGAACTGATTATCAGCCGTCAGGAAAAAGAAGCCGCTGATCCGGATGATCCGTATGCAGACTTCCAGATTCCCGATGACCTGATGTGGTAGTCTGCCCATTGCTGTTCCGGCCGGAAACACCCGGCCAGAACAGCAAAGAAAACCGCTGCGAAAATGCCAAAAAGTAACAGGAAAATGTTACGAAAAAACGTCTAAAACCACCGATCAAGTCCAAACAAATCAACACCTTAAGCTGGTTATCTTTTCACCGAATATCCTCTTCCACTCTCCAGATAAATAGCATAGAATGGCGATGGCTTGAAAGTAAGGCTCGTTTTTTATGATTTAAATCCTGGTATCCCAACCTGAATGATGAAGATATTTAGCATAAAGTCATAAATGTAGTACCTACATTTCTTAGCTCAACCGCGGTAATAAACACACTGTTGTTGCCGCTTAAATTATTTATATTTTTGTAGGATACACATTATGTCTACTACTACTGGTACAGTAAAATGGTTCAATGCCGATAAAGGCTATGGTTTTATCGAGCAGGAAAACGGTCCTGACGTATTCGTTCACTTCCGTGCCATCAACACGACTGGCTTCAAAACCCTGACCGAAGGTCAGCAGGTTTCTTTTGAAGTGACTCAGGGCCAGAAAGGTCCACAGGCTGAGAACGTTTCTGTTCTGTAAGCTTGTTGCTTTCAAGCTGTAACCTTCGGGTTACAGCTTTATCCCCCCCCTCCCGCGTTACCCTGTTTTTATTCAGACCTGCCCCATACCAGAAGCTGATTATTCGCTGGCATTGTTACGTCTGCCCGTAATTTAAGCCCGGCCGCATCAGCCAGTTCATTAACCGCCTCAAAATTACGGATTCCACTGGCCGGATCACGTTGCTGTAACCACCGTTCGAACTCAGCATTACTGGCACTGGTATATTCCCCGTTGTACCGAAACGGCCCATAGACAATCAGTTGACCGCCCGGCTCTATATTGGCAGCGGCCCCCGCAAAAAAACACTCCACCTGAGGCCATCCCATGATATGCAAAGTATTCGCCGTAAAAATCACATCTGCCTGATCCACATCCCAGCGGGACTGGCAGACATCCAGCATTCGGGGTAACAATATATTATCCCCTCCCTCCGCCATCAGATTCGCCCGTAATACCTCATAATTCATAGCCAGCTCGGTTGGCTGCCAGTTCAGCCAGGCCATCCGGCGGGCAAAAAACAACGCGTGCTGACCGGAACCGCTGCCAACTTCCAGCACGTGTCTGCTGTCAGCAAGAAAACCTTGTAACTGCTCAAAAATCGGCTGCTGATTCCGTTCACAACTGGGGGAAAAGTTAAGCATAAAAGCTCCTGATTCTGTCTGGAGTAAAGGGTCAACAACCGGGCAACTATTGCAATCTGACCATCAGCCACCCAACATAGTAAGTGTCAGTTACGATTACAAGCCATTTGCTATCAGATCCGGAATCCACAGCTTGCTCAACTTAAACCGGTTATTTCCAGCCCTGTTATTTTGTATTTCACTGCAAACCTTTGCCAGTGAATCCTTCATCATCGGTGGAGACTACTCATACCCGCCTTATGAATTCATCGATGAAAACGGCCAGCCCAGTGGCTATAACGTCGAACTGACTCAGGCTATTGCTGAAGTCATGGGTATGAAAATTGAATTCCGCATGGATAAATGGTCAACCGTCCGTGACGCATTAAAAAAAGGTGAAATCGATGCCCTGCAAGGCATGGTCAGCTCGGCTGAACGGGGTAAACAGTTTATCTTCAGCCCGCCACACGCCATTGTTCACCAATCGATTTTTGCCCGCCGTGGAGATCCCCGGGCCGCAAGCCTTGAACAGCTCAAAGGCAAACAGGTAGTGGTTCAGAAAAACGGCATCATGCATGATTATCTGCTGCAGAATAACGTGGGTGCCGTTATCAATACCGCCGAAACCCATGCCGATGCGCTACGGCAACTGTCCTCCGGTAGGCACGACTTTGCCCTGGTCGCCAACCTGCCGGGGCTCTATCTGGAACAGGAGCTGCAGCTGAATAACATCATGCCTGTCGGCCAGCCCTTTCAGGCTCAACAGTACGGTTATGCGGTACTGCAGGGGAATGAAGCCCTGCTCGCCCGCTTCAGTGAGGGGCTGGCGATTATCAACAACACCGGGCGCAAACAGGAAATCTACAATAAATGGCTAGGCTCCCTGCAGGATCGGGGTATCCCCTGGCGGGATATCGGTAAAGTCACCTTCTGGGCATCAGGGCTGCTACTGATATTTCTCAGTGTGGCTGTCATCTGGAACCGTTTACTTAAACGGGAAGTCAATAAACGCACCCGGGAACTGCGTATCCAGCAACAACAGCTGATTCAGGCCGACAAAATGACCTCACTGGGCATTTTAGTATCCGGGGTTGCCCATGAAATCAACAACCCGACCGGCCTTCTGCTGCTCAATCTACCCATCGTTCAGGATGCCTGGCAAGATTGCGAACCTATCCTTGAACAACGTTTTCAGGAACAGGGAGACTTTGAACTGGGCGGCCTGCCCTATTCACAAATGCGCCAGGAAATCCCCGCCCTGCTGGACGACATGCACAACGGTGCCCGGCGTATAAAACGAATCGTTAACGATCTGAAAGACTTCTCACGCCAGGAAGACGATGATATCCGGGATGCGTTCAACCTCAACGACGTCGTGAATACCACCACCCGGCTACTGGACAATAATATCCAGAAATATACTGATAACTTCAGTATCAGGCTGGCCTCCCATTTGCCGGATAGCAGCGGTAATGCACAACGGATTGAGCAGGTGATCATCAACCTGATCGTGAACGCCTGTCAGGCGCTGGAAGGCCGAAGCCAGCGTATTCACCTTGAAACCTTCTATTTGCCGACGCAAAAACTGGTCGGGCTGGACATTATCGATCAGGGTCACGGTATAACTGCAGAAGATCAGCCCCGCCTGCTGGATCCGTTTTTCACTACCCGGCGGGAACACGGCGGCACCGGTCTGGGCCTGTCTATTTCCAGCGGTATTGTTAAAAGCCATGGTGGCCAGTTAGAATTCGCCGCCAACCAGCCCCGGGGGACCCGGGTGCGAATGACGATTGCCTGTCTCCAGGAAAGTGTATGATCAACGATAATCTGTACCCCGAATTCGGCATTTTGCTGGTTGATGATGAAACCTCATTTCTTCGCAGCCTGAGCCTGACCCTGCGTCGCAGCGGAAACATAACCCACCTTCACCAGTGCAGCGACAGCCGGGAAGTAATGCCCCTGCTTGCCAGCCAGAATATAGGGCTGGTACTTCTCGACCTGACTATGCCCCATATATCCGGCGAGCAACTGCTGCAACAGATAACCGAACGCTACCCGGATATCGGGGTGATCATTATCAGCGGTCTGAATCAGGTTGAATCTGCCGTCAGTTGTCTGCAACAGGGCGCCTTTGATTATTTTGTCAAAACCAGTGAAGAAGGCCGACTGATTGAAGGCATTAAACGGGCCATCCGTATGCAGGAACTGCTGCGTGAAAATCAGGCGCTGGGCCAGCGTATGCTCAGCAACACCCTCGAGCATCCACACGTCTTTGATCCGATAATCAGCCGTAGCAAGCACATGCACGGCGTATTCCAATACACCGAATCCATCGCCCCCAGCTCTCAGCCTCTGCTCATTAGTGGTGAAAGCGGCACCGGGAAAGAATTACTGGCAAAAGCCGTCCACCAGTTGAGCAAACGCAAAGGTGAACTGGTGACGGTTAACATCGCCGGTCTGGATGATCACATCTTTGCTGATACCCTGTTTGGCCACCGCCGTGGCGCATTTACCGGGGCTGATAAAGATCGTCCGGGTCTGATCGAGCAAGCCGCCAATGGCACCCTGTTCCTCGACGAAATCGGTGATCTGAGCCCGGCATCTCAGATCAAACTCCTGCGCCTCTTACAGGAGGGTGAATACTACCCGCTAGGCAGTGATCGCCCTAAGCGCAGCAGTGCCCGCATCATTGCCGCGACCCATCAGGATCTGCAGTACAAACAGCAAAATGACGATTTCAGGCGTGATCTGTACTACCGGCTTTGCACCCATCAGGTCCGGATTCCGCCACTGCGCCAGCGTAAAGAAGACCTGCCTCTGCTGCTGGATCACTTCCTCAGACAAGCAGCGGATGACATGCAGAAAGCCGTTCCGGGTTATCCTCAGGAACTGACCCAACTGCTCGCTACCCACAGTTTTCCGGGCAATATCCGTGAATTACGGGCACTGGTATTTGATGCCCTTAGCCGTCACCGTTCCCACCTGTTATCCCTCGATGTCTTCCGACAAGCCCTGATCACAGACGAACAGGCAACAGCCCCGGATAACAGCAAAGCAGCGGTCGCTTTCAACCCCGACTGCAATCTGCCAACCCTCACAGAAATCAGTAATCTGCTGGTGAATGAAGCCATGGAACGGGCAGACAATAACCAGTCACTGGCCGCCCGGTTACTGGGTATCTCTCAGCCTGCGCTGAGTAAACGCTTAAAAAACATGCGCTAATCCCTTATAACGCTAAGCACTATAAGCCTGACTCCGCCCCTCAATCCCCTATAACCAAAGTTATACACATAACTTTGGTTATGCCGTGGCTCAACTTTCCCTTAACCCTTCTGCCATCAGTTTATAAGCCAGCAACGCCCACCAGTAACATCAGATAACCATAACTTTGGTTATACCCTTTCGGGTCTGTAATTCACTTTATCAAAAACACACAAAATCATTTAATAACAACAAGTTAAAACCAACAAATCACTCATGGCACAGGCCTTGCTCTGTAAGAAACCACATTTGCTTCGCCATAACAATAACGAGTGATACTCCATGAACAGTTCTAACGACACCCGCCTTGAACAGGATCTGCTTGGGCAGGCTGAAATTCCCAAAGAGGCCTATTACGGAATTCAGACCTGGCGCGCCCGACAGAATTTCGATTTAAGCGGTGTCAGCCTGCAACACTTCCCTCACCTGATCAGTGCACTGGCCATGGTTAAGCAAGCCGCCGCACGGGCAAACCATCAGCTGGGTTTTCTTGATCAGGCCCCGGCGGATGCCATCGAACAGGCATGCCGGCTGATCATCGACGGTGAATATCATGATGCCTTTATCGTAGACATGATTCAGGGCGGTGCCGGCACCTCAACCAATATGAATGCCAACGAAGTTATCGCCAACGTTGCACTGGAACTCTCCGGGCACAGTAAAGGTGATTACCGGCACCTGCACCCGAACAACCACGTCAACATGTCCCAGTCGACCAATGACGCTTATCCAACTGCTGTTCGTCTGGCGATTCTGCTAAGCCACGGCAACCTGGTGAACCGGCTTAGCAGCCTGCAAAACAGCCTGATGGCAAAAGCCGAAGAATTTAACGACATTCTGAAAATGGGACGCACCCAGTTACAGGATGCAGTACCAATGACACTGGGTCAGGAATTTAACAGCTGGGCATCAACCCTCGGCGAAGACATTCAGCGAATTGCCGGGCTGGCAGAGTTGCTGACCGAGGTGAATCTGGGCGGCACCGCCATCGGTACAGGCATCAATGCGGACCGGCGCTATGGCAAGCTTGCCGTCAGTGAACTGGCAAGAATCAGCGGTTACCCACTGATTCAGGCCACAGATCTGGTTGAAGCCAGCTCAGACATGGGGGCCTTCGTACTGTTTTCCAGCATGCTGAAACGGCTGGCCATCAAGCTCTCTAAAATTGCCAACGACCTGCGACTGCTCAGCATGGGGCCGCGAGCCGGATTAAACGAGATCAACCTGCCACCCCAACAACCGGGCAGCTCCATCATGCCCGGCAAAATCAATCCCGTCATTCCTGAAGCCGTCAACCAGGTGGCTTATCAGGTGATGGGCAATGATCTGGCGGTCTGCATGGCCGCGGAAGCCGGCCAGTTACAGCTGAATGCCATGGAACCCCTGATTGCCTTCAACGTTTTAGAGTCCATTCGTTTGCTCAGCCAGGCCATGCCCATGCTGGAAGAACGCTGCATTGCAGGCATCACCGCCAATCGCGATCACTGCCGTCAGTTAGTGGATAACAGTATCGGTGTTGTAACTGCGCTGAACCCACATATCGGCTATGAAAACGCCACCCGGATTGCCCGGCAGGCCCTGCATTCAGGTGCCAGCGTTGTCGACCTGATCCGCGAAGAGCAACTGCTCTCCGATCATCAGCTGGCGGAGATCCTGAAACCGGAAAACATGGTTCATCCCGGCCGCTAAGCGGTCATCTGTTCAACCCTCACAATCAAAACAACAAGAGGTTATCTATGTCTGACTCATCACTGGCCATAAAAAAAGGCGGCGTCTGGCGCTCAATGGCACTCTGGAAAAAAATCTTCATCGGTATGCTGGCCGGTATAGCCGTCGGTGCATTGCTTGGTCCGGATGCCGAAATACTGAAGCCTGTCGGCACCCTGTTCATTAATGCGATTAAAATGCTGATCGTTCCACTGGTATTCTGTTCTTTAGTCGTCGGTGTAACCTCCATGAATGACAGTGCCAAAATGGGCCGTATCGGTGTTAAATCCATTGTGATTTACCTGCTCAGCACCGCCATTGCCATCTCCATTGGTTTAGGCCTGGGAACAGTATTCATGCCGGGTGAAGGGCTGAACATGGTGGCCGATACCCAAGCCGCAGCGGCAGCAAAAGAAGCCCCCAGCCTGGTTTCTACCATCATCAACCTGATTCCCAAGAATCCGATTGAAGCCCTCGCCGGCGGTAAGATCCTGCAGATTATCGTGTTTGCACTGGGTCTGGGCATTGCCCTGAATATGATCGGTGAAACCGGCAAGCCGGCCATCAAAGTATTCAACAGCCTGGCAGAAGGTATGTACAAGCTGACCTCGCTGGTGATGAACTTCGCTCCTTACGGCATCTTCGCCCTGATGGCATGGGTTGCCGGTAAGTACGGCGCGGACGTGCTGCTGCCTCTGGCCAAAGTAATTGCAGCAGTGTACATCGGCTGCATCATTCACGTACTGGTGGTTTATACCGGTGCAATTGCCATTATCGCTAAACTGCCGCCGGTTCAGTACCTCAAAGGTATTGTCAGTGCACAGATGATGGCTTTCACTTCCACCAGCAGCTCCGGTACTTTACCGGTCAGTATTCGTTGTGCCCGTGAAAACCTTGGGGTTTCCAAAGGCACCGCCAGCTTTGTTCTGCCGTTAGGTGCCACCATCAATATGGACGGTACTGCACTGTATCAGGGTGTTGCCGCGCTGTTTGTCGCCCAGGCCTTCGGGATCGACCTGAGCATGGCGGACTACATGACCATCATTGCCACATCCACGCTGGCGTCTATCGGTACCGCCGGTGTACCCGGTGCAGGCCTGATTATGCTGTCACTGGTGCTCAGTACTGTTGGCCTGCCAATGGAAGGTCTGGCGATTATCGCCGGTATCGACCGTATTCTGGATATGGCCCGCACCTGTGTGAATGTCTCCGGTGACCTGATGGTCTCCGTGCTGATCGGTAAGAGCGAAAACGAACTGGACAGCGACAGATACAAATCTGATGAAACTCAGCCAGTAGTACAAAGCTAAATCTGAGCCATAAAAAAAAACGCTGCCCGGGCCTGACCCACGCAGCGTTTTTTTGATCCCGTCTCAGGGATTATGAAGGATCATAAGCACAGCGAAAGCCGATCGAACCGTAGATACTGCGGCCACTCACCGGCGGCTTAACATTGCGGAATGAACTGCGCAGGTTCGCCTTATTCTCATCCCAGGAACCACCACGCACCAACCGCTGCCGACTTTGCGCCTGATCAGTCAGATTACCTGCCGCATACTGGGCAATACCGTCAGAAGCATACCAGTTCATCATCCACTCACCGGCATTACCCTGCATGTCAAACAGGCCAAAGGCATTGGCCTCACGGCTGCCCACCGGCCAGGTGCGGTCTTCACCACAGCCATCCGGTTCATTGGGTACAGAACCCATGGTCACACCGTCATCCAGAATGGCATTCTTGCAGCTAACCTCTTCACCCCACGGATACCGGCTTTCAGATCCGGCACGGGCCGCTTTTTCCCATTCAGCTTCATACGGCAGACGGCCACCTTTCCATTCACAATAAGTCAGGGCTTCCTGCCAGTCGACACAGTTAGCCGGATGATTATCCCGCCCTTCAGCACCGATATTGCAGTATTTATTACGTTGAAAATCTTTGGGTCGCACACAGATACCCGCATCAATACAGGCCTCATATGAAGCGACTGTCACTTCAAACTTATCCAGCTCAAACGCCGGAACATTCACAGCCGTACCGCCTTGCGGACCTTCATCACGGTCACAGGCAGTATCATTCACAGAACAGCCCATCTGAAAACTGCCTTCAGGTATCAGGACAGTCTCTTTAGCATTCGCAGCCGCTGCCGACAATGCCAGCGCGGTAACACCACAGACAGACAGTATTCGGGGAACAACGGGGGAAATCCGGGAAACAGACATACACGCTCCATTTTATTATTCTGAGCAGTGCGCCGGAGGGGAACCGGCAAACACTTTATACAGGTGGAACAGGGAATAACAGTCAACTGTAGACCATTGAATTCCCTAACAAGTTCCCACTGCAGTGCCTGCCTGTTTATTTGAAGACGTCCGGACACCCTTCCAGGCTGTTAAATTCCGGAGACCAGCGCCGCACATCGTTCGCCCGGCGCCAGCGCTGATGATAAAACTGCATCAGGCAGATCCCGGAGTCCAGCTCCACCATGAACACATCCAGCTCACGGACATCATCATAAGGAGGATACTCACGGCTTTGCCCCCAGCTCTTCACCTCTTCACGATCAGCGAACGCGCGCCAGAAAGCAGCTGGCTTCAGCCACGTTTGACCCGCTTCATCCCAGGCCAGCAACTCACCGGTAGCCGTGGCGCGTAACTCACCGTCCCGCTCCCCCATCACCTCAGCCTGAGCACTCAGGCTCAGCCCCATCACAACTGCTAACAGTGCCATAATACGCATCCGCACTCTCCTTGGTTCACCTCTGAATACCAGACCGAAAATGTAACACAAACAAGTATTTAACTTAACGCTACAGACAGATGTAATACGTCAATTACAACTAATCACGAATAAACCCTCTCAACAGGCTAAAAAATCAGCATTTATCTAAGCCGACAAACTGATCCAGAAAAATTCGCCAAAAATGTAATTCCTCAGGACAATATCTGCGAAATGCACCCTCCGGCACAGAAATTTCCCTAAGCAGGATAATTTGACACCTCAGCCCCTCCCCTCTAGGTTAAACCCACACCCCACAAGGGTAACTTCAACACCTGTTGACAATAACAACAAAAATTATCACCCACACTGCGATCCAGTAACGGTGAAAGGTAATTACTATGACCCGACAAGCAGCCGTATCCGTCCAGAGCGTTTTTACACCTGTATACCCATCCGTCCGCCACGCTTATCTCTACCCGCCACTGATACTCAGTAGTTAATCCTCACACTTTCTGTTTCGTTTTTTCACGAGTATTCATCGCGACATCTCTGTCGCAGCAGGAGATATGCAAATGGCAACCTTTGCACCGGTTTCACTGGACGATAAATGGCAACAAAATCAGGGGCAGGTCTACCTGACCGGCAGTCAGGCACTGGCCCGGCTTCCCATGCTACAGGCACAACAGGATCAGGAGGCTGGTTATAACACTGCCGGTTTCATTTCCGGCTACCGGGGCTCCCCCCTGGGACATTTTGATAAAACCCTCTGGCAGATCAAAGACCGGCTGGCAGCCCTGAATATTACCTTTCAGCCCGGCGTCAATGAAGATCTCGGAGCGACCGCCGTATGGGGTTCACAGCAGGCAAATGTCTTCCCCGGCGCAAAATTCGACGGAGTATTTGGCCTCTGGTACGGCAAAGGGCCAGGTGTCGACCGCAGCGGCGATGTGTTCAAACATGCCAATGCTTTCGGCACCACACCACTGGGCGGTGTGCTGGCTGTCGCCGGCGACGACCATGCCTGTAAGTCATCGACCCTGCCACACCAGAGCGACTATGCCTTCATGGATGCCCTGATGCCTTATCTCTATCCGGGTAACATTCAGGAGCTCATTGAATACGGCCTGTACGGCTGGGCAATGTCCCGCTACAGCGGCTGCTGGGTCGGCCTCAAAGCACTGGCAGAAGTGATGGATTCCGGCAGCCGGGTGGATCTGGATCAAACCCGTATTACTCTCAGTTATCCTGCCAGCGAAGGCAAACCCAATGACGGTCTCAACGCCCGCTGGCCAGACAAACCTCTGCAGCAGGAAGTTCGCCTCCACGAACACAAACTGGAAGCCGCCCGGGCCTTTTGCCGGGCAAATAAGCTGGATAAAACCATCATCGATCCCCTTAAGCCGCGGTTGGGCATCATCTCCGCCGGTAAGTCCTATCTGGATGTATTACAGGCACTGGAAGACCTGGGCATCAGCCATGAACTGGCGGAAGATCTGGGTATTCGCCTCTATAAGGTAGCCATGCCCTGGCCTCTTGAGCCACAAGGCATTGAAGCCTTCAGTGACGGACTGGACGAAATACTGGTCATTGAAGAAAAGCGCGGTGTCATTGAAGAACAGCTGCGACAGCAACTCTATCAACGGTTTAACACGCAGGGACAAACGCCTCCAAGGATTACCGGTAAACGGGATGATCTGGGTAAAGAGCTGCTGACCACACTGGGCGAACTGACCCCGGCAATGATTGCCCGGGCAATTGCCCGCCGCACAGAACACTTTTACACCAGCCCGGACATGCAACAGCGACTGGATTTTTTAACCGCGAAGGAAGCAGAGCTCGCCCGCCCCCGCGCCCTGCTTGAACGCACTCCACACTTCTGCTCCGGCTGCCCGCACAACACTTCAACAACCCTGCCTGATGGCAGCAGAGCACTGGGTGGGATTGGCTGTCATTACATGGCAACCTGGATGGACCGGGGCACCGAAACCTTCACCCAGATGGGCGGCGAAGGGGCTACCTGGATTGGCCAGGCACCTTTTACCGAAACCCATCACGTATTCCAGAATCTGGGAGACGGCACCTATTTCCACTCCGGGCTGCTGGCCATTCGTGCAGCGGTCGCTTCCGGTGTCAATATCACCTACAAAATCCTCTATAACGATGCGGTCGCTATGACCGGCGGTCAACCGGTTGATGGCAGCCTGAGCGTGCAGCAAATCAGCCATCAGGTATACGGTGAAGGTATTCGCAGAATCGCCATCGTCAGCGACGATCCGGGTAAATACAGCGACTACAGTGAATTTGCCAGAGGCGTCAGCTTTCACCACCGGGATGAACTGCAATCTGTTCAGCTGGAACTGCGGGAAGTTGAAGGTTGCAGCGTGATGATTTATGACCAGACCTGCGCCGCCGAAAAACGCCGCCGTCGTCACCGTGGCCAGATGCACAACCCCGCAGAACGGGTAGTGATTAACAGCGACGTTTGCGAAGGCTGCGGTGACTGTGGCGTTCAGTCTAATTGTCTGTCTGTCGAGCCACTGGAAACGGATCGCGGCCGTAAACGCAGCATTAACCAGCCATCCTGCAATAAAGACTTCAGCTGTATTCGTGGATTCTGCCCAAGCTTTGTCACAGTCAAAGGCGGCGAGCTGCGCAAGCCCGATGTGGACTTCAGCCAGGTAGACTTTGCTCCGCTCAGCGAGCCGCAACTGCCCTCCTGTAATACACCTTACAACATCATGCTGACCGGCGTGGGGGGGACCGGTGTAGTAACCGTCAGCGCCCTGCTGGGTATGGCTGCACATATTGAGAACAAGGGCATAGGAGTTCTGGACCAGATCGGTCTGGCTCAGAAATTCGGTGCCGTCATGAGCCATATCCGCATCGCCGAACATCAGCATCAGATCCATACAGTGAGAATCCCGGCCGGGGAAACCGATCTGATGGTCAGCTTCGACCTCATGGTTGGCGCCAGTGAAGAAGCACTGGGTAAACTGGAAAACAGCCGCAGTCACGTGGTGATCAATAACCATAAAAGTATGCCTGCAGCCTTTACCCGTGACCCCGATCTGGAAGTGCCTAATGCCGCCATGGAAGCCGTTATTCAGGATACGGCGGTACAGAGCTACGCCCTTGATGCCACTGAACTGGCCAGCCGTTTACTGGGAGATGGCATGGCGGTCAACCTGTTCTGTATTGGCTATGCCTGGCAACAGGGCCTGATCCCTCTGCAACGGGTATCCATTGAACAGGCAATCAAACTGAACGGTGTTGCTGTACAGGCGAATATTGATGCCTTCCTCTGGGGTCGCCGGGCCGCCACTGATCTGAAAGCCGTCGGTAACCTTGCTTATGGTAAACAACAGCACAGTGCAGATGCCGTCCAACTCATGCCGTCTCTGGACAGCATCATCAACCGGGAAAAACAGCATCTGACAGACTATCAGAATGCATCGCTGGCAAAACGCTATGAGAAACTGGTACGAAAAGTACAACAACAAACCAAAAACATGCGTCTGGGACAACGCCTGGCCATGGCTGTTGCTACCCGCTATAGCAAACTGCTGGCCTACAAAGATGAATATGAGGTCGCCAGGCAGCTCTCATCAGACCATTTTCAGGCCCGGCTGAAGCAACAGTTCAGTGGTGATATTGAGCTGGAATTTAATCTGGCGCCTCCGCTGCTGGCGAAAACCGACCCCGCCACCGGCCGGCCACGCAAACGTAAATTCAGTCAGAAATATCTGCCACTTCTAAAGTTGATAGCCAATATGAAACATCTGCGGGGAACGGCACTGGATATTTTTGCCTACAGCCACGACCGGCGTATGGAACGTCAGCTCATCCAGCAGTACGAGCAGGATATCCATCTGATACTCGGCAATCTCCGGGCAGATAATTACGCGGCTGCCTGCACCCTGGCCGAACTGCCCGGTCAGGTCAGAGGCTTCGGACCGGTAAAAGATGCAGCCTGGCTGAAAATCCAGCCTGAACGTCTTGAGCTGCAAAGCCACTTCACCTCAGACAGCAATCCGGCAGCAAAAATGTCCGCCACCTGAACAATCACCGGGCGCCTGGCTGGAGAGATCTGTCAGGCAGGCACCGGGAACCCCTAATCTATCCGGCTAAACAGCCAGCAACCACCGAACAGGAAAAAGGAAACACAGGGCCATGAGCATTTTCAGTCATCCTGAATATGACCAGCACGAACAAATCAGTTGCTATCACGATCCGGAAACGGGCCTGCAAGCCATTATTGCCGTGCACAACACTAACCTGGGCCCCGCGCTTGGGGGCTGTCGCATGTGGCACTACGCCAGTGATGCCGACGCCCTCACCGATGTACTGCGTCTGTCCCGGGGAATGACCTATAAATCCGCCCTGGCAAACCTGGAACTGGGGGGCGGCAAATCCGTCATTATCGGCGACCCGCAACGGCATAAAACACCGGAACTGCTGGCCGCAATGGGCCGGATGCTGGAACGTACCGGCAACCGCTATATAGCGGCGGAAGACTCCGGTACCAGTGTGGCAGACCTGAGTGTGATGTCACAACATACCACCAACGTTGCCGGTATCACTGACCGTATCGGCATTGATGGCGCCCCCTGTAACGGCGACCCGTCACCGGCCACCGCCTATGGCGTTTTTACCGGTCTGAAAACAGCTGTACAACATCGTCTGGGCTGCAATCATCTGGACGGCATCAAGGTCGCTGTTCAGGGTATCGGCAACGTCGGCTACCGGTTATGTGAACTGTTACATAATGCCGGGGCACAGTTGTACATCACCGATATTCATCCGGAACGGGTCGCACAGGCTCAGGCTGAATTTGGCGCTGTAGCCGTAGACGGACAGGAAATATACAGCGTGGATGCAGATGTATTCGCCCCCTGTGCACTGGGTGCGGTTCTGAACGATGCAACCATCCCCCTGCTCAGCGCGAAAGTGGTTGCCGGTGCGGCTAATAACCAGTTAGCCGGTCAGCGACATGATCTGATGTTGCAGGAAAGGGGGATTCTGTACGCGCCGGATTATGCCCTTAACGCCGGTGGCATTATCGACCTCTATCACGAACGGATCGGCCATGAACACATGAAGGTACGGGCACATATCGAAACCATCAGCGACACCCTGAACGAAATCTTCCGGCGTTCAGAACAACAAAAACGTCCCACAGGAGAAATTGCCGACCAACTGGCGGAGGAACGTTTCCGCTGAGTAACCTCTGATAAGCCGGTCAGCGTCCCTCAGCTGACCGGCTTACAGATAACACACCGCCTGCAGCTTGTTACCGTCCGGGTCGCGCACGTAAGCCGCATAGTAATCATCCCCGTAATGCGCCCGGACGCCCGGCGCCCCTTCATCACTGCCACCATGCTCCAGTGCAACCGCATAGAACCTGTCGACTTCTGCAGCAGATCCCGCCTGCAGTGCCAAATGGCTGCCATTACCAACACAGGCAGGCTCACCGTCATAAGGGGAATAAATATAAATATAGGGTAATTTAAACCCTTCTCCTTGCTCCACAGGCCGCGCATAGGCAGGAGGCTTACCTTCAGGCTTAGGAATCCGCTGCAACCCAAGTACAGGCATTACAGCATCATAAAAAAGGGCCGAAGTTTGTAAATCATTGGACCCCAGTGTGACGTGGCTGAAAACTGAATGTGTCATCTGATATACCTCTCTTATGGATACTCTTCTCTATCATAAATGAGATATAAACACCCCTGTAGCCTGAAACGAAAAAAGGCGCACCCTTCAAGGGTGCGCCTTTGTTTAAGCTCGACGGATAGAGCTTACTCTCACGCTTGGGCACATCATTTTACTACTCGTATCGGTAGCTAACGATGTCAGTTCAGCCCGGGGCATATCCCGGGCTGCTATCTGTTACTCGTCGCGGTAGCTGTCTACGCCCGGGCAAGAACAGATGAAGTTACGGTCACCGTAAACGTTATCGATACGGTTAGTGGCTGGCCAGAACTTATTCGCGCGGGTCGCAGCATTCGGGAATACTGCATCTTCGCGGGAGTAAGGACGGTCCCAGTCAGCGCTCATCACATCAGCCTGAGTGTGAGGTGCATTGCACAGCGGGTTGTTATCCGCAGGCCATACGCCAGACTCAACCTTGTCGATCTCAGCACGGATCTGAACCAGTGCATCCACAAAACGGTCGATCTCAACCTTGGACTCAGACTCAGTTGGCTCAATCATCAGGGTACCGGCAACCGGGAAAGACATGGTTGGCGCGTGGAAACCGTAGTCCATCAGACGCTTAGCGATATCTTCTTCAGATACACCGGAAGATTCTTTCAGCGGACGGATGTCTACGATGCACTCGTGAGCAACCTTATTGTTACGGCCACGGTACAGAACCGGATAGTGTCCAGCCAGCTGTTCAGTCATGTAGTTGGCATTCAGAATAGCCATCTGTGTAGAACGCTTCAGGCCAGACTTACCCAGCATCTTGATGTATGCCCAGGTAATTGGCAGAATCGCGCCGCTGCCGTAAGGCGCTGCAGATACTGCACCGTTGTCAGCGCTGACCACACCGGTCGGGCTAACCTGATGACCTGGCAGGTATGGCGCCAGGTGACTCTTAACACCGATTGGACCGACACCCGGACCACCGCCACCATGAGGGATAGCAAAGGTCTTGTGCAGGTTCAGGTGAGATACGTCAGAACCGATAATGCCCGGCTTGGAGATACCTACCTGAGCATTCATGTTTGCACCGTCCATGTACACCTGACCACCGTTACGGTGAATGATGTCACAGATTTCAACGATCTCTTCTTCGTATACACCGTGAGTAGACGGGTAAGTGATCATCAGTGCAGACAGGTTGTCTTTGTGCAGTTCAGCTTTAGCACGCATGTCAGCAACGTCAACGTTACCGTTTGCATCACACTCAGTGATCACAACCTTCATACCCATCATGGCTGCAGAAGCAGGGTTAGTACCGTGCGCAGATGAAGGAATCAGACAGACGTTACGGTGACCTTCACCGTTTGCTTCCTGGTACTTACGGATCGCCAGCAGACCGGCGTATTCGCCCTGCGCACCTGAGTTAGGCTGCATAGAAACGTTGTCGTAACCGGTAATTTCAACCAGGTCAGCTTCCAGCTCGTTAATCATTTTCAGGTAACCCTGAGTCTGATCTTCCGGCGCGTACGGGTGCATGTTGGCAAATTCAGGCCAGGTAACCGGAATCATTTCAGCAGTCGCGTTCAGCTTCATGGTGCATGAACCCAGTGGGATCATACCGTGAACCAGCGAGTAGTCTTTGTTTTCCAGCTTCTTCATATACCGCAGCATGTCAGTTTCGCTGTGGTAGCTGTTGAAGACAGGGTGAGTCAGAACCGCATCTTCACGACGCTGTTCAGCAGCGATACCTGTCGCGGCACCGGCAACGATTTCAGCGTCCAGCGCTGCTACGTCCAGACCGTGGCCTTCACCCAGAACGATATCAAACAACTGTGCAACGTCTGCAACAGAAGTGGTTTCGTCCAGAGAAATACCCAGCTTGTCAGCGGCAACATTACGCAGATTGCAACCGTTATCCAGACCACGCTGATAAATCTCAGCCGCAGTTTCCGGCAGCGTCAGTGTCAGGGTATCGAAATATGTATCGTTCAGAGCAACGCCTTTGCTGCGCAGGCCGTTTGCCAGGATCGCAGTCAGACGGTGTACACGCTCAGCAATGGTCTTCAGCCCCTGCGGACCGTGGTAAACAGTGTAGAAAGACGCCATGTTAGCCAGCAGCGCCTGAGCGGTACAGATGTTAGAAGTCGCCTTCTCACGACGGATGTGCTGCTCACGGGTCTGCATCGCCATACGCAGTGCCTGGTTACCGCTGGTATCAACAGATACACCGATAATACGGCCAGGTACAGAGCGCTTCAGTTTTTCACTGGCAGCGAAGAATGCAGCGTGTGGACCACCAAAGCCCATTGGAACACCGAAGCGCTGAGCAGAACCCAGAACAATGTCGGCACCCAGTTCGCCAGGCGATTTCAGCAACATCAGCGCCAGCAGATCGGTCGCAACCGCAACCATCGTTTTCGAACCTTTAGCCTGTTCGATCAGCGCTTTAATGTCGTGGATATCACCGTAAGTGCTTGGGTATTGCAGCTGCGCACCGAAAGGATCAGCGCTTTCCAGATCAGTCAGCGGGTTACCCACAACAACTTCGTAGCCGAAGTATTCAGCACGGGTTTTGATAACAGCGATCGTTTGTGGATGAACATCGTCAGCCACAAAGTAAACGTCTGTCTTCTTACGGTTAGAACGCTTACACAGCGTCATTGCTTCAGCAGCAGCAGTCGCTTCATCCAGCAGGGAGGCGTTTGCCAGATCCATGCCGGTCAGGTCCATTACCATCTGCTGATAGTTCAGCAGCGCTTCAAGACGGCCCTGAGCAATCTCTGGCTGATAAGGGGTATACGCGGTGTACCAACCCGGGTTTTCCAGAACGTTACGTAAAATAACGTTTGGCACCTTAGTGTTGCTATAACCCATACCGATGTAAGACTTATTCACCACGTTTTCACTGGCAAGAGTCTTCAGGTATGCAAGGGCATCACTTTCAGTAACGCTGTCATCCATCGTCAGGGCATCATCCAGACGAATCGAGTCCGGTACGGTATTTTCAATCAGCTCGTCTAACGAGCTAACGCCCAGGGAATCCAGCATTTCGCGGGTTTGTTCAGCATCCGGGCCGACGTGACGGCGGGTAAAATCACCCGTCTGTAATAGATCACCCAGGGTATGAGTATCTGTAGCCATAACAATAACCTGTCAGTACACCGTCCGGCCGCTTAAACATATACAACAACAGCCGGAACAAATTATTTGAAGAATACAGGCAGAAAAACTATTCATGCTGTCCTGCATTCCCTTAAGGGGTGCGGGCCGGCGTGCTCATGAGGGCTGAGCGTCCGGCCCGCGGTTTGCCAAAGCACTTAAACTTTAACCTAATGTATACAGATCAGACGGTTCGACTCTCAACCGTGAACGTGTAAGAGCGGTGCCCAAACCATCTGATCTACACAGGGAGTCCTTAGGCTTCTTCGGCAATCGTTGCTGCGTATGCTTCAGCATCCAGCAGCTTTTCCAGTTCAGCAGCGTCAGCTACTTTCAGTTTAGCAATCCAGCCGCCTTCGAAAGGCTCGCTGTTTACCAGATCCGGCTCGTCTTCCAGCGCTTCGTTAACTTCAACAATTTCACCGCCAACAGCAGCGTAGATGTCAGAAGCTGCTTTTACAGACTCAACCAGAGAAAATTCTTCGCCAGCAGCCACTTCACGGCCAACTTCTGGCAATTCTACGAATACAACGTCACCTAACAGCTCCTGAGCGTGGTCAGAAATACCCACGGTTACAGTGCCGTCACCGTTGTCCAGAACCCACTCGTGGCTAGGGGCGAAGCGATAGTTTGCAGGAATGCTCATGTTTAATTTCCTTAAGTAATATTCAGATTAACGGTAAAGAGGGAATTTCTGGCACAAAGCTTCCACCTGGGTGCGAACCTTGGCCTCTACCTCAGAGTTGTCGTCAGGGTTAGCCACTAAGCCGTCCAAGACATCGTTGATCAGATTACCGATCAAGCGGAATTCTTCTTCACCAAAACCACGGCTGGTACCGGCAGGCGTACCCAGACGGATACCTGAAGTGATCATTGGCTTCTCAGAGTCGAACGGAATACCGTTCTTGTTACAGGTAATACCGGCACGCTCAAGCGCATCTTCCACCGCATTACCTTTCAGGCCTTTAGGCCGTAAATCAACCAGCATCAGATGTGTGTCGGTACCGTCGGTAACAACTGCACAACCGCGATCAATCATTACTTCAGCCAGTGCTTTGGCATTCGCAACAACCTGCTGGATGTAAGCTTTAAATTCAGGACGCAGCGCTTCACCGAAAGCAACAGCTTTAGCAGCAATAACGTGCATCAGAGGACCGCCCTGCAGACCCGGGAATACAGCAGAGTTTATCTTCTTACCGATTTCCAGATCGTTAGACAGGATCATACCGCCACGTGGACCACGCAGGGTTTTGTGAGTCGTCGTCGTTACAACGTGCGCATATGGGAGAGGGCTTGGGTGTACACCTGTGGCAACCAGGCCAGCAATGTGTGCCATATCAACCATCAGGTAGGCACCAACTTTATCGGCGATTTCACGGAAACGGGCAAAATCAATTTCACGTGGAATCGCAGAACCACCGGCAATGATCAGCTTAGGCTGGCATTCAACCGCCTGCTTCTCTACCGCATCGTAATCAATACGGCAGTCTTTTTCAGATACGCCGTACTGTTCAGCTTTAAACCACTTACCGGACAGTGCAGGACGTGCACCGTGCGTCAGGTGACCACCGGCATCCAGTGACATACCCAGAACAGTGTCGCCCGGCTGTAACAGCGCCAGCATAACCGCACCGTTCGCCTGAGCACCGGAGTGCGGCTGAACGTTAATGAATTCACAGTTGAACAGTTCTTTAGCCCGCTCAATTGCCAGACCTTCCGCCTTATCAACGTACTCGCAACCACCGTAGTAACGACGGCCCGGGTAACCTTCAGCGTACTTGTTCGTCAGTACAGTACCCTGCGCCTGCATAACTGCTTTGGAAACAATGTTCTCAGAAGCAATCAGCTCGATCTGGTTTTCCTGACGGACAAACTCTTCGTTGACAGATGCCATCAGCTCGGCATCAGCAGCTGCCAGATCCTGGCTGAAAAAGGCTTCAAGGGCCTGATCGTTATGACTCATTTTTAACACTCGCTCTTAGTTTTATTCCACAGCATTAGCAGGCCGTTGTTAACAGGCAACAACGTTGACAGCCAAACCGCCCTGGGACGTTTCTTTATACTTATCTTGCATGTCCAGTCCCGTCTGACGCATGGTCTCGATCACTGAATCCAGGGAAACATGATGCTTACCGTCGCCTCGCAGCGCCAGACGGGCAGCATTAATAGCCTTCACCGCTCCCATAGTATTTCGTTCAATACAGGGTACCTGAACCAAACCGGCAATCGGATCACAGGTCAGCCCCAGGTTATGCTCCATACCGATCTCAGCGGCATTTTCTACCTGCTGAGTTGTCCCACCCAGGACCGCGCAAAGCGCACCGGCAGCCATTGAACAGGCAACACCAATCTCCCCCTGACAACCCACTTCGGCTGCCGAGATAGAGGCATTCTTCTTATACAGCATGCCAATGGCTGCTGATGTTGCCAGAAAATCAAAAATACCCTGTTCATCAGAACCCGGTACAAAACGGTCGTAATATGCCAAAACCGCCGGAATCACTCCGGCCGCACCATTAGTCGGTGCTGTAACCACACGGCCTCCGGCCGCATTTTCTTCGTTCACAGCAATGGCAAACAGATTGACCCAGTCAATCACCGCCAACTGATCCTGCAATGCTGCCTCAGGATCACTCTGCAGTTCTTGATATAAAACAGGTGCACGGCGTTTAAGGTCTAATCCACCGGGCAAATCACCACTTTCATTACAGCCACGCTTAATGCAGGCATCCATAACGCCCCAGATCTGGCGTAGCTTAGCTGTCAGAGTTGACTGATCATGGAAAGCCAGCTCATTTTTCAATACCAGCTGAGCAATGCTCATATTGTTGCGTTCGCACAGCTCTAACAGCTCTTCACCGTTATCAAAGTGATACGGTAACTGAACTGCGGATTCAGCTTTTGTATTCTGCTGATCCGCTTCAGCATCACTGAGTACAAAACCGCCGCCAACAGAATAGAAAATAGCATCATGCAAAATGACACCTGCACTGTCGTAGGCAAAAAAACGCATACCGTTAGGGTGTTTAGGCAATGACTCACCAAAGTGAAACGGTAAATGTTCAGACTTAATAAAAGGTACCGGATGCGTACCGGCCAGACGAATCACGCCCTGCTCTTCGATCTCACGGATATACTGAGGAATCATATCCGGATCAACGGTATCCGGTGCTTCACCTAACAGACCCACCATGGTTGCTACATCCGTCGCATGACCGACACCGGTCATCGCCAGAGATCCGTACAGCGCCACTTTGACATTGACGATCTGATCCATGAGCTGCAATTTTTCGAGTGAATCCAGGAAACGGTTTGCCGCGACCATCGGGCCAACTGTATGGGAACTGGACGGCCCCACACCTACTTTATATAAGTCAAAAATACTTAACGGCATTGTCATAACCTGCGTGGCATTGCCACATTCACTCTTATTATTAAAAGAGCCTTTACAAAAGCTCTTACAGCATGTGCCTGTCGGCTTTATGTGCAAGTTATCTGGCAGAAGCGCGCGCCTTATTAAGGCCTCATCAGACAGTGTCGCTCAACACCGGCCTGATTCTTATCTGCGAAACAACGCAACATAAACTATAGTTTTCTCAGACTAGCAACACTTATTTCCAAAATCAACAAAAAGTTTCTTATAGGAAACATCTTGTTTTTGAGCAAACGGACACCTTTGTGTCTATTCGCGTCGCCTATAAGGTTATTCACTTTTCAAGGATTGCTCCCTTGTGTAATATTGCTGGCAGGGCATATACATTTATCTACGTCAATAAGCAGCAAACTTAGCGTTTGCTAAACAGAGACTTAGATGTTTTTTAACTTAATAATTACAACGTGATCACACGTGCTTATTGTTTGAACCTATGCTTGTACACCTGTTTTTAAAGAAAGAAGCTCTGAAGCTTTTCAGCGGAACTTTCAGTAAGAACACCCTGATCGTTATGGTAAAAAAATATGTCCGAGAAACCGTCTTTTCTGCAATCTGAAAAAATCCTGGAAGTCAGCACCCAGTCTCCCAATGCTGAAGCAATGGTAGAGCCTCTTGAACTGGGTAAGCGGGTTCGTGAAATCCGCTTAAGCCAAAACCTGACCTTAGAAGAAGCCAGCAAACTGACTGGCCTGGCACGCTCAACACTGTCAAAAATTGAAAACGAGCAGATATCCCCTACCTTTACCGCAGTAAACAAGCTGGTAAAAGGCCTGGGCATTGATATTCCACAGCTGTTCAGCCAACCAAAACAGAAAGCACCGGGCAGCGGGGGCCGCCGCGACATCACCCGCAAAGGTGAAGGCCGCCCACACCCAACCCCCACTTACGAACATGAACTGCTGGCTACCCAGCTAAGCAGTAAAAAGATGGTGCCTTTCCGTACGACCGTTCGGACCCACTCATGGGATGAATATCAGGACTGGATTCGCCATGACGGTGAAGAGTTCCTGTTCGTTATCAGCGGCAGCATCATGTTCTATACAGAATTCTACGAGCCTATCGAACTGCATACCGGTGACAGCGCCTACTACGACTGTGAGATGGGCCATGCACTGGTCTCTACCAGTGAGGCAGATGCTGAAGTACTCTGGGTTACTGCTTAACAGGCAGTAACCTGACTTCCCCCGTTTGTTTATCCTTACCTTCTTTATATAGCACCTGCTTATATAAGGAAGGAAAGCACTCTCCAACATTATACCTTTCGACCGACAGCTCAGAACACGTCTGATAACACTCTGCACAAACCGCCCGGTTTACGCTGTTTTCCAAAATGAAACATACTTACCTGTAACCCCCTTACCGGCACAGACAGCGCACAACTCCTGATTGAACGTTTATTTTAGGAAACATGCACCATTTCGGGTCGTTTTGTAGATTTTTTTCACTTCACCCTACAACTTTAGTCCCTTGTTATTTAAGAAAATTCGCTGGACAGATTCCCTGTAAAGCTGACAAAGAACAAGTTTTACGCCAATTTGGGTTGGAAAAATATTTCCTTGTGGTGTATCTTGTTTCCTATTGGAAATTAATTTTCTGTTTTTGCAAAAAAGTTTTCTGGAAGAATCAATTCTCCAGAAATCGACTAAGCTTTGACCGGGAACTGATTTTCAAAACCCTCAACCCGTCCAGGGGTTGTCGGTTAACAACAACAATAAAACCTTCTGGAGTCTCCTTTATGGAAACGTTAACTTCGATTATTGGTGAGATTAATAGCATCGTTTGGGGTCCAATGATGCTGGTCTTGATCTTAGGTGTCGGCTTATTCCTGATGTTAGGTTTACGTCTGATGCCAATCCTCAAACTGGGTACAGGTTTCAGCCTTCTTTGGAAAGGCCGTACCAGTGAAGAGGGTGAAGAAAAAGAGGGCGAGATCTCTCCATTTCAGGCGCTGATGACTGCGCTTTCTGCGACTGTAGGTACCGGTAACATTGCCGGTGTTGCTACAGCGGTATTCCTGGGTGGCCCTGGCGCCCTGTTCTGGATGTGGTGTACTGCTCTGGTAGGTATGGCTACCAAGTACTCTGAGGCTGTTCTGGCGGTTAAATACCGTGAAGTCGACGAAGAAGGCAACCATGTTGGTGGCCCGATGTACTACATCAAGAATGGTTTAGGTTCTAAGTGGGCCTGGCTGGGTACTGTCTTTGCAGTATTCGCTGCGGTAGCTGCTTTCGGTATCGGTAACACTGTACAGTCAAACTCTGTTGCAGACGTTATTCATGCTAACTTCAGCATTCCTACCTGGGTAACAGGTGTTGTACTGATGGTACTGGTTGGTCTGGTACTGATCGGTGGTATCAAGCGTATCGGTAATGTTGCCGGTTCTCTGGTACCTATTATGGCAATCGCTTACCTGACTGCCGGTCTGATCGTTCTGGGCATCAACTCTGAAGCGATTCCTGCTGCGCTGGACATGGTATTCACCCATGCCTTCACTGGTACAGCTGCTGAAGGTGGTTTCGCCGGTGCTGCTGTATGGATGGCTATCCGTTTCGGTGTTGCACGTGGTGTATTCTCTAACGAAGCCGGTCTGGGTTCTGCGCCTATTGCACACGCTGCTGCGCAAACCAAGAGTCCTGTTCGTCAGGGTCTGGTAGCAATGCTGGGTACATTCATTGATACACTGATCATCTGTTCTATCACGGGTCTGGTAATCATTACTTCCGGTGAGTGGACTTCAGGTGTATCCGGTGCAGCGCTGACATCTGCGGCATTCGCAAGTGCTCTGCCTGGTCTGGGTAACTACCTGATCGCAATCTCTCTGGCTATCTTCGCCTTCACAACAATCATCGGCTGGTCTTTCTACGGTGAGCGTTCTATCGAATATCTGTTCGGTGTGAAAGCAGTTAAGCCTTACCGCGTTGCATGGATCATTGCTGTACCTGTAGGTGCAGTCGTTAGCCTGGACTTCATCTGGCTGGTAGCGGATACGCTGAACGCTATGATGGCAATCCCTAACCTGATCGCTCTGGCACTGTTGAGCCCGATCGTATTCAAGTTAACCCGGGAATTCTTTGCTAACAAAGAAAACGGTTAATCCGTATCCGATCAGGTAACTGCGGTTACCTGATCCCATCAGCCTTACCTTGATCTGAGCTAAGGCTGATTTATGGAAAATGCATTATTCTCTGTACCTCACTGAATAGTGTATTTCCCATAAATCTGAATAAACCGCGGTCGGCCTGCTGACTGACCGCTGTATTTGTACAACCGCACTGGCGTGCTACTTGCCGCCAGGCATCTATCGGAGATAGCAATGTCTGAACTGCACAAAACAGCTTTGTATGACCTGCACCTGGAACTGGGCGCGAAAATGGTACCTTTCGCAGGTTATGATATGCCTGTTCAGTACCCATTAGGCGTGAAGAAAGAACACCTGCACTGCCGTGACAACGCCGGTCTGTTTGATGTTTCTCACATGGGTCAGGTAAAGCTGGTTGGTGAAAACGCTGCAGCGGTACTGGAAAAGCTGGTACCTGTAGACATTATCGATCTGCCTGTTGGCAAGCAGCGTTACGCGCTGTTCACCAACGAAGAAGGCGGCATCATGGACGACCTGATGGTTGCTAACTACGGCGATCACCTGTACCTGGTTGTTAACGCTGCCTGTAAAGAACAGGACATCGCACACATGCAGGCAAACCTGTCTGACGGTGTTACCCTGGAAATCATGGAAAACCGCTCTCTGGTTGCTCTGCAGGGCCTGAAGGCTGCTGAAGCACTGGGCCGTATCTGCCCTGAAGTACATGACCTGGTATTCATGGATTCCCGTGCACTGACAATCGATGGCGTTGACTGCCTGATCAGCCGCTCCGGTTACACCGGTGAAGACGGCTACGAAATTTCGATCCCAAGCGATCAGGCTGAAGCACTGGTTCGCCGCATTCTGGCTGAACCTGAAGTTGAGCCAATCGGCCTGGGTGCCCGTGACTCCCTGCGTCTGGAATCCGGCCTGTGCCTGTATGGCCACGACCTGGACCAGACCACTACACCAGTTGAAGGCAGCCTGTTGTGGGCAATCAGCAAATGTCGCCGTGCAGACGGTGAACGTGCTGGCGGCTTCCCTGGTGCCGACATCATCTTCGAACAGATCGCTACCAAGAATATCAACCGCAAGCGTGTTGGCATGATCGCTCAGGGTAAAGCCCCTATCCGTGAAGGTGCTGAAATCACCGACGCCGAAGGCAACAAAATCGGCGTTGTCACCAGCGGTTCTTTCGGACCGACTCTGGGTGTGCCAATTACTATGGGTTATGTCGCAACTGCGCACGCAGCTCTGGGCACTGAAGTATATGCTAACGTCCGCGGTAAGGCTTTGCCTATGGTGGTGTCCAAAGCACCATTCATCGAACAACGCTACTATCGCGGTTAACCGTCTCACCGGGGTCACACTCGGTGAGATTATGCACTTCCGAAGCAAATGCCTTAGTCTCTAGGGCATATTTTAAGAGCCTCGTGAGCGAGCTTGCCTCTCAGCTACGCCTGCAATACCCTGGCTCTCTTTTTTTCCTGTTTTAACTTTTGCATAGGTAACCGCTATGGATCTTATTCCCGTTAAGGAATTAACGCCGCTGAAAGATTTAAAAGGCGAATCCAAAATGTCCCGCCTGAAGATCAAACCTGATCCGGGCCGTGAACGCCTGCGCAAACCGAAATGGATCCGCATTGATGCGAACTCCAACGCCAACGTTAAAAAAGTAAAAAAGCAGCTTCGCGACCTGAAACTGCATACCGTGTGTGAAGAAGCCTCCTGCCCTAACCTGGCTGAATGTTTCAGCCATAAGACAGCGACACTGATGATTATGGGTGCCATCTGCACCCGTCGCTGTCCATTCTGTGACGTGGCTCACGGCAAACCGATGCTGCTTGACCCGCAAGAGCCAAAGAATGTTGCTCAGACGATTAACAAACTTGGCCTGCGTTACGTCGTTATCACATCTGTTGACCGTGACGACCTGAAAGACGGTGGCTCCGGTCACTTCGCAGAATGCGTAAAAGAAGCAAGAGCGCTGAACCCTGATCTCAAAGTTGAACTGCTGGTACCGGATTTCCGCGGCCGTATGGCTGTGGCGCTGGATAACCTCAGCGCACATGTACCGGACGTGCTTAACCACAACCTGGAAACCGTTCCACGGTTGTATAAGCAGGTGCGTCCGGGTGCTGATTACCAGTGGTCACTTGACCTGCTGAAACAATTCAAAGACCGTCACCCTCTGGTGGACACCAAGTCCGGCCTGATGGTAGGTCTGGGTGAAACCAAAGAAGAAATTCTTGAAGTAATGCGTGATCTGCGCAGCCATAACGTAGATATGATCACCATTGGTCAGTACCTGCAGCCAACCAAGCACCACCTGGCAGTAGAACGTTATGTCACCCCTGAAGAGTTCAGGGAATATGAAGTACTGGGCTATGAGCTTGGCTTCAAGAGTGTTGCCAGCGGACCAATGGTTCGCTCTTCTTACCATGCAGACATGCAGGCGAAGAATGTTGATGACACCACTCCCCTGAACGATGCCGCACTGGCACTGGCCCAAAAAGCCTGATCAGCTAAAGACACCGTACAAAACGTACCAATAAAAAAAGGAGCCACTGGCTCCTTTTTTATTCGCTGTCAGTTCTGCAGATTACTTATTCACATACTCTTTGTGTACGCGACGGGTAATACCGGTAAACAGAGTATAAGGAATCGTACCGGCATAGCCGGCAATTTCAGCCGCTTTCAGGTTCTTACCCCAGAACTCAACTTCGGTCCCCACATTCGCACCTTCGATACCGGTCAGATCAATTGCCAGCATATCCATTGATACACGGCCAATGATGCGTGAACGCTGACCGTTCACGAGAACCGGCGTGCCAGTACCTGCATAACGGGGATAGCCATCTGCATAACCCAGCGCCACAGTACCGACGCGGGCAACACCCTCTTCCGGTGTCCAGGTACCGCTGTAACCCACGGTTTGACCCGGCTGAACATCCCTGACAGCAATTACTTCAGATGTCAGCGTCATCGCCGGAATCAGCTTGTCAGCATTTTCCTGAGCCTGTTCAAACGGTGTTGCACCGTACAGCATCAGACCGGGACGCAACCAGTCACGGCGGGCATCGCCCCACTCCAGAATACCGGCGGAGTTAGCAATGCTGTTTGGCGCATCAATGCCCTGGGTGTGGGCATCAAAGATTTCCATTTGCTGCTTGGTCATGCTGTCACTCGGATCATCTGCACTGGCGAAGTGACTCATCAGAATCACGTCAGATACGTTATCCAGCGCAGTCAGCCGCTCATAGGCCAGCTTATAGTCTTCCGGCGCAACACCCAGACGGTGCATACCGGAATCCATTTTCAGCCAGACTTTTACCGGCTTGCTCAGTTGAGCGTCAGCCAGTACATCGATTTGTTGCAGACTGTGAATAGCCGTCCACATGCCATTTGCACTGATGTATTCCAGCTCACTGGCTTCAAAAAAACCTTCCAGCAGAAGAACCGGCTTGCTGATACCGGCTTCCACCAGCTCAACACCTTCTTCAATACAGGCAACACCGAAAGCATCCGCTTCGCTCTCAAGTGCTTTCGCCACTTCAACGGCACCGTGACCGTAGGCATTGGCTTTAATGATTGCTGCAGCATTACTGTCTGGGCTCAGGGAACGGGCCAGACGAAAGTTATGCCGGATGGCATCCAGATCTACACGAATTTTGGCAGCACGACTCATATGTTCTTATTACCTTAAATCTGCCAAGTTACCGCACTTGCCTACAGTAACCTGATACAAAAAACCGGCCCAGGGCCGGTTTATTATTTACTGACCAGCATCGCTCTGTATAAAAAGAGCTGCCGGATTAACCAACCACCATGATGGCTTCAACTTCAATATCCACATCTTTAGGCAGCGCTTTAACCGCGTAAGCAGCACGTGCCGGATATGGCTCAGAGAAATAACGGGCCATCACTTCGTTAACCTGTGCAAAGTTAGCCAGATCACTCAGCAGGATAGTCACTTTTACGATGTCATTCATAGAGCCACCTGCTTCTTCTGCAATGGCCTTCATGTTTTCAAACACCTGAACCGCCTGCGCTTCGAACGCCATGTCTTCAACTTGCATTGTTTCCGGGTTCAGAGGAATCTGACCGGAAATGTAAACAGTGTTATCAACTTTAACGGCCTGAGAATAGGTACCGATAGCAGAAGGCGCTTTTTCAGTTGCGATGATTGTTTTTGTTGGCATTTTACTGCTCCTTAAATATATTTTTCCGGCCTGATATAACAAGTCAGACCAGCACAGAATCTTTTTAGAAGCTGGATTATAGCGGCTAAAAACCGCAGCGCACAGGGAATAATCTGCCCCTGTGCGACCGGTTAATCCGCTTATTTATGGCCGTAACGGGCCACAGACATACCTTCCGGATCGATATCCGTTTGCTTACCGCAGATAACATCGGCAACAAACTTGCCGGAACCCAGAGACATGGTCCAGCCCAGGGTACCGTGACCGGTATTCAGGTAGAGATTAGGGTAACGGGTGCCACCCAGAATTGGCGTGCCGTCCGGCGTCATCGGCCGCAGGCCGGTCCAGAACTCAGCTTTAGATACATCGCCGCCGCCCGGGAACAGATCCGACACCGTGTGCTCAACATTACGGCGACGCTTTTCCATCAGATCCGTGTTGTAAGAGGTAATTTCAGCGGTACCGCCCACCCGGATGCGATCTTCAAAACGGGTCACAGCAACCTTGTAAGTTTCATCCATAATGGTCGAAACCGGCGCTTTGCTCTCATCAATGATTGGCAACGTCAGCGAGTAGCCCTTAATCGGGTAAACCGGCACAACCACGCCAACATTGGCAAGGTGCAGCGTCGAATAGCTGCCCATACACATCAGATAGCGGTCAGCCGTCAGGGTACCCTGGCTGGTTTTAACACCCACGATCTGCGTATCATCAGTCAGCAGACCTTCAATGTCCGTGTCGAACATGAATTTAACGCCCAGCTTCTTACACTCTTCTGCCAGCGCGTTTGTGAATTTGAAGCAATCACCGGTTTCATCGCCCGGTAAGCGTAAACCACCGACAATCTTTTCACTGACCTGCCCCAGTGCCGGTTCACGGCTCACACAGCCAGCGCTGTCCAGCACTTCATAATCCACACCGCACTCTTCCAGCACGGCAATATCTTTGGCGGCTGCATCAACCTGCTTCTGAGTTCGGAACAGCTGTAATGTACCACCGGTACGCTGTTCATAATCGATATTCATTTCAGTACGCAGATCGCGGAAGCAGTCACGGCTGTATTCAGCCAGACGCATCATGCGCGCTTTATTAACGTGGTAAGAACTCTGGTTACAGTTAGCCAACATCTTAGTCATCCACTTAAGGGTGTTGGCATTCACTTTAGGGTTGATCATCAGCGGAGCAAGATCCTGCATCATCCACTTGATCGCTTTCAATGGCACACCCGGTGCAGCCCAGGGAGCAGAATAGCCCGGAGAAATCTGGCCGGCGTTACCAAAGCTGGTTTCCATTGCCGGCGCACCCTGCCGGTCAACAACGGTTACTTCATGGCCTTCTTTAGCCAAATACCATGCACTGGTGACACCGATCACCCCACTGCCCAAAATAACAATCTGCATTGCACTACCTTTTACTATTTTTATAATTAACTGGAGCCTTCAGAGGGGCAAACAGTCACTGGCAGCCATCTTTCAGGAACCTTTATGAATACAAGGAATCCACCTGAAAGATCGGTTAAACTGTCGGTCCGGGCTATCATTAATAACCACGGCACCCCACCCGAGTCTCTCGACTTCCAAAGCAAAAAATTTGCTAACAAACTTTTCAGCTAGTATATTGCAGCTTTCATAGTTTATTATTTTGTAATATATAAATTTTCAGGTTTATAACCCTTCAGAATTTAAAAAGTAGAAAATCTTATGGCTCTGACTAAAAACCACCTCAAACGCAAGCTGGATAAAATTGACCTGAATATCCTTAATACCCTGCAAAAAAATGGCCGGATCAGCTATGTAGATCTGGCTGATACGGTGGGTCTGAGTACCACGCCGTGCATGGAACGGGTTAAGCGTTTAGAAAAAGATGGTTTGATTCAGGGCTACTATGCGCGCATTGATCCTCAGGCAATGGGCTTTGGCATGCTGGTATTCGTCGAGATCTCTTTGTCTTACCAGTCACCGGATGCTTTCCAGAAGTTTAATCAGGCGGTTGCTACTCTGCCCTATGTACAGGAGTGTCATCTGGTATCCGGTGACGCCGACTTCCTGATTAAGGCACGCATTGCTGACATGTCCGAATACCGGGCATTACTGGGCGAAATGCTGCTGACTCTGCCGGGCGTGAAAAATTCCAAGAGTTATATCGTCATGGAAGAAGTGAAAGAAACCCTTTCCCTGCCAATCAGCCCGAGCCACCCGCGCTAATCCGTAAAAGAAGATAAAACATGCATCAGTCTGCTGATACTGCCGGCCAGATTCGCCAGGGCAGCCCGTTTCTATGGATAAACCCACAACGTCAGGCCAACTTTAATACCGGCCTGCCACTGACCCTTGAAGATATCCGCCATGCCGATAACCGGCTACGCCGGTTTGCCCCGTTACTGACACAACTGTTCCCGGAACTTCAGGAAGCAGGCGGACTGATAGAATCCCGCTTACATCCGGTCCCAAGCCTGCAGGCAAACGTATTTCCCGACCTTACCGGCCAACTGCTGATTAAAGGCGACCATGCCCTGCCGGTAGCCGGCTCGGTAAAAGCCCGTGGCGGTATTTATGAAGTGCTGTGCCACAGCGAAGCGCTGGCACTGGCGCACGGCATTCTGACCGATACCGATGATGATTATCTCAAACTGATCTCAGAAGCGGCCAAAACCTTATTCAGCCAGTACGAAGTGGCCGTTAGCAGCACCGGTAATCTGGGCCTGAGCATCGGAGTAATCAGTGCAGCACTGGGCTTTAAAGCCACTGTACATATGTCGGTTGAAGCCAAAGAATGGAAAAAAAACCGTTTGCGTAACCGTGGCGTAAAGGTCGTCGAACATAAAGACGACTACAGTGCAGCCGTGGCAGCTGGCCGGGCAGAATCCGACGCCGATCCGAAGAGCTACTTTGTTGATGATGAAAACTCTCAGCAACTGTTTACCGGCTATGCCGTAGCAGCCCTGCGGTTACAGCAACAACTTAACGATGCCGACATTGCAGTCGACGCTGAACACCCATTATTTGTATATCTGCCCTGCGGCGTCGGCGGCGCCCCCGGCGGCATCGCCTATGGTCTGCGCCTGATTCTGGGACCCCATGTACACTGTTTCTTTGCAGAGCCTGTTGAAGCCCCCTGCGTATTAGTCGGCATGCAGGCACCGGCAGAAACAGACATTGAAAGCGTCTATGACTTCGGCTTAAAAGTCGCCACCGAAGCAGATGGTCTGGCGGTCAGCAAAGCCTCCCCCTGGGTATGCTCTATGATGCGCACCCTGCTGGATGGCATCTTCACAGTCGACGATGACCGGCTGTTTGAGTACCTCTATCAGCTGCAGCAATGCGAAGATATCTCAATTGAACCTTCTGCTGCAGCCGGTTTTACCGGACCGGATATGTTAACAGCAACACCTGCCGGCCAGGCTTATCTGAGCAATCATAAGCTGGACGATAAGCTCGATAACAGTACACATCTGCTATGGACCACCGGAGGCTTGTTTGTCCCCCCGGAAGAAATGGATAAATTCAGCGCCAGGGGCAAGGATTTACTCGGTGCCTGACGCATAAAAAACGGTCATTGAGCCTTTGCTGAATGACCGTTTTTTTACACCTGCCCCTCACAATACGATATACAGCCCCAGCAGCAACAGCGCAATGAACAGCGCCTTCTTAAACGCTTCCGGTGACAACCGCCGGCGAACCTTCTGCCCAATAAACATACCCAGCAATGCAGGCATTAATCCGGCCAGAGACATCATTCCGTGCTCCGCCGCTAATAAACCATTCCCCTGTAATGTAACGGCCAGCCCCAAAGAGGACAGGCTGAACAGCATGCCCATGGCCTGCATTAATTCATCCCGGGACAGATTCAGCGTCTGCAGATACATCACCCCGGGCACAGTGAAAGAGCCAGTCATCCCGGTCAGCACACCATTAACACTCCCGACTGTGACCGCCACAGCTGAACGCCAGCCAACCGGTATCCGGCTGATATCCAGCCGCACCCCGGCAAGCCCGGTGACGCCGTAAATAATCAGCAGAATGCCCAGCAACCGGGTCAGATAACTGAAATCAAGCACGGTTAATGCCGGCCCTCCCAGCCACACCAGCAGCGTCGCCGGCAACATGAACGGCCACACCAGCCGCCACACCTTCAGGGTTTGCCCGGCCCCACCATCACCGGTACTCAGCGCCTGCCAGACGTTCGTCACCAAAGACGGCACCAACAGCAACACCATTGCCGTAGGCAAATCAGAAACCAGTAATAACAGCGCCAGACTGATTGTCGGTAACCCCAACCCCACGACACCTTTAACTGCACCGGCAAACAGAAATACCAACAGCACAATCAGCAGCATCTGTGGCTCAGCGAAGGTCATATCTGCTCCTTACATTCATCGCTGGCGTCACCAGCATCATCATTTCAGGCCCCATAGTAACGCGGTGGGATCCGGGATCAATAACCGTTTTGGCTGAGAAATCTCCCCCGGGCCGCAATCACTCGCTAAGGGGATACATCCCTGGCATCACTGGCCCGATAATAACCGGCATATTATTCCAAATACGAAAAAGGTTGCCGTATGACGACTCTCAACATGGATGCCTTCTGGATGCCCTTTACGGCAAACAAAGACTTTAAACAACAGCCCCGTCTGCTGGACCGGGCCGAAGGCAATTATTACTTCAATGAAGCACAGCAACCCATTCTGGATGCCACTGCCGGGCTCTGGTGTGTTAATGCCGGCCATGGCCGCCATCAGATTGCTGATGCAGTCAGCCGTCAGTTACGCAGCCTGGATTATGCTTCACCTTTCAACTTCGGCCACAGCATCGGTTTCGAATTTGCTAACCGTCTGGTGCAATACACCCCGGATCCGCTCAACAAGGTATTCTTTACCAACTCCGGCTCCGAAGCGGTCGAATCAGCACTGAAAATCGCGCTGCAATATCAGCAATCCCGTGGCAAGAGCGGCAAGTTCAAGCTGATCGGCCGTGAAATGGCTTACCACGGCGTGAACTTCGGCGGCATTTCAGTGGGTGGCCTGACACCCAACCGCACCGGCTTTGGGCCATTGCTGGAAACAGACCACCTGCCTCACACGCTGGACATTGAAAAAAATGCCTTCAGCCGCGGCCTGCCAGCAGAAGATCTGAGCAAAGCTGACGCCCTTGAAGCGCTGATCAACTTCCACAACGCGGATACTATTGCGGCAGTGATCATTGAACCGATAAGCGGTGCCGGCGGCGTGATCATGCCACCGGAAGGTTATCTGCAGCGTATTCGCGATATCTGTACCAAACATGACATTCTGCTGATCTTTGATGAAGTCATTACCGGTTGGGGCCGTCTGGGCTCGCCTTTCGCCGCCACGGAATTTGGTGTCACACCGGATATGATCACCTCCGCCAAAGGCATCACCAACGGTGTTATGCCATTAGGAGCCGTATTTGTCAGCGACCATATTCATGATCAGATCGTCAATAACGTGGCAGCCGGTGCCATCGAGTTCTATCACGGCTATACCTATTCAGCACACCCGGTCGCCTGTGCAGCTGGCCTGGCAACCCTGGACATCTATGACGAAGAACAGCTGCTCACCAGAGCCGGCGGTACCATTGGTGACTATTTTGCCGACGCACTGCACAGCCTGAAAGACGCACCAAAAGTGATTGATATCCGTAACTACGGCCTGGTCGGAGCAGTGCAGTTCGATGCCAGCGTTGCCGCCAACGGCCCCATTGGGCTGGATTTCCAGAAGAACTGCTTCAAACGTGGGGTAATGGTCAGAACCATGGGCAACATCGTCGCCTTCTCACCACCACTGACCATTGAGCCGGAACAGATAGATCAGTTAGTGAAAGTATTGCGTGAAACCGCAGAAGAGATGTTTGCCTGAAACGGCAGTATGAAAACGGGGTGAGAGCCACCCGCTCCCGGTAATGCACCGGGGCTTTACGGGCAGCAGAGCGATCCTCTGTTTGCCCGTTTTTTTATGCGTTCATGGCCGGGGCTTTACTAAGAAACACCGGGTTGATGAAGCTTTCCCGGTAAGGGAACATTCACTACGCATAGCTCACATTCAGTACTTCCGGTATTTCTGAAACGGTGAGGCCGGCTGCTGTCAAAACAGAAGCCGTCACCGGCCTGCAGTTCGTATACCTGAAAACCAACGGTCAGTTCGATACTTCCCTGCACCACTACCCCGGTTTTCTCACCGCTGATCTGCAGCATCTCTGAACCACTGTCCGCACCGGGTGCAAACCGTTCCCGGGTAAAATCAGCCAGCCGCTGCATCACCCCGGCTCCGACCAGTTTCCGGCTCCACTGCGGGTTGCCGACTTCCGGCATCTTATCCGCAGGGAAAACCGCCAGATCAGGCTGGATATTAGCCAGGTCCAGGGTAAAAAAATCGCCAATGGAAATAGGGATACCACTCAACACTTTTTTCAGCGAACTGACGGACGGGCTGACACCGTTCTTTTCGATCATTGAAATGGTACTGTTGGTCACACCCACCCGCTTCGCCAGCTCCCGCTGGGAAACCCCCTTCAATTTACGAATTGCTTTTAAGCGCTCTCCAACGTCCACAGCCTTACCCCGGTAACTACCTGTTTAATCAGATATTACCGGAGTGTAGCCCAGACTTGTACCGCTTCAGCACGGTAAATGCCTGCCCCCTTTCTTCGGCTGGAAGATCACCTCAGATGAACACTTCAGGTGGGTCCTTTCTTTCTTCATTAAGTGGGCCTTATAGGGTATCCAATTTACACGTAAAGTAAGTGATACACACCTCTGCCCATAACAATAATGACGGATCGCCAAATGACCAGTCCTACACCAAGCAGTACATCTCAGACACAGGAAAAGCTCAGCGTCTGTCCGCTGGACTGTCCCGACACCTGCAGCCTGAAAGTCACCGTCACCGGAAATGAAATCACCAAAATCCGTGGCTCTCAGGTAAACCCACTTACCGAAGGCAGTATCTGTACCAAGGTCGCCCGCTTCTATCCTGAATTTGTCCACGGTCCGAGACGCCTGCGCCACCCTCTGTTACGAACCGGGCCCCGTGGGAGTGGCCAGTATCAGCAGATCAGTTGGGAAGACGCCCTTGAGCGCGTACATCAGGGTCTGAACAGTGCTATTCAGCGTCACGGGGCAGAAAGCGTCATGCCCCTGAATTATGCCGGTCCCCACGGAAAGCTGGCCGGTGGTTCAATGGATGTGAGATTCTTTGAACAACTCGGTGCAACCCGCCTCAACCGCTCCCCTTTATGCGGCGGTGTACGATCACTTTCATACCGTTCACTTTACGGCACCACAACGCCAGGAATGCCGCCACAACAGGCAGAGTTTGCTGATCTTATCCTGATCTGGGGCTGTAATGTCAGCGTGGCTAATCTGCACTTTATGCGCACCATTAAACGGGCCCGTGCCCGAGGGGCTAAACTGGTAGTCATTGACCCGCATAAAACTCAGGTTGCCCGACAGGCAGATCTGTTTCTGCAAGTCACACCCGGCAGCGACGTCAGCTTAGCGCTACATGTAACGGCTCAGCTTGCTGCCAGAGGCTGCATCAGTAATGACGCACTGGCAGAATACAGCACAGGGCTGAACACCTATCTGAACCATGCAGCAGAGTATGCCGACACAGACCTTCAGAAAGTATGCGGTATTCATCCGGATGATGCCCGGCAACTCGCCGACTTACTGGCAAACGCAAACAGCGTTACCGTGAATGTTGGCGTGGGTCTTGAGCGTACCCGTAATGGCGGCGCTGCCTGCCGCGCAGCCTACAGCTTCCCACTACTCTTCGGCACACCGGGTGCCGCCGGTAACGGTGTAATCGGCAGCTACGGCTCAGTTTTCCCTGCCAGTGACCGGCTCACTTCCGGTGCCAAACCAACCGCAGACTCGCCCCGGGAATTCAACATCATAGAGGTGGCAGATCATCTGCTCGACCGGAACAAAGACATTCCCGTCTCAGCGGTCTTTATCTATAACCACAACCCGGTTGCCACCCACCCTGATCAGCAAAAACTGATCCGGGCACTTAGTCAGGAAGAACTGTTCATTGTCGGTTGCGACGTGGAAATGAACGACAGTATGCAATACGCAGATGTCATCCTCCCCGCCACCACACACTTTGAATACGAAGAAGCTTTTTCTGCATACGGACATGGCTATCTGCAGCGTGCCGAAGCGGTTATTCCTGCGGTAGGTGAAGCATTACCCAATACAGAAATTTTCCGCCGGCTGGCAGCAACCTTTGGTTTTGAAGAGCCCTGCTTCAGAGACCAGGATGATGAACTGCTGAACCAGGCCTTTGATCTGGATGCCTCTGAACACGGCATCAGCACCGTCCTCGAATTACCGACAGATAAAGCGCTTGCCATGCAGGACATAGGATACCGCTGGCTGACCGATGCCACCCTCAATACCCCGAGTGGCAAAGCAGAACTCTATTCTGACAACCTGCAGCATGAATATGAAGCAGGCCTGCCAGCTTATAAGTCAGTCACACAGGATGCTCCCTATCAGCTGATCTCGCCGGCATCCGATAAACGCACCAACGCTATATTCGGCGGTCATGAAGCATCTTCCGGCCTGCAGTTACTGGAAATAAACCCACTGGACGCTGAACAACTGGAAATCGGTGACAAGGACATACTCATCATCAGCAATAAACTCGCAGAAGTGGAAGTACAGGCAAAAATCACCCCCACTGTTGCCGCCGGTGTAGTCTGCTGTGAGAAAGGCGCCTGGTGCCATACCAGCACTACCGGGCTTACGGTCAATGCGCTGATCAGCAACACCCGCAGAACCGACATCGGTGACGGAGCCGCCTACTACGACACCTTCATCAACATTCGCAAGGCTTAATGAAAAACCCCGTTATCCGACCGGCGGATAACGGGGTTATCTTCAACACTGCAGGATCAAAAAACCGTTACGCGGCAAACATACCTGGACCAGCATTCACGTCGACAGGAACGCTACAGATCCGGAGCTAACACAGGATCACCGGCGCTGCTCACCGTACCGCACAACCACCACTTCCTGCATCATTTTTTCAACTGCCTGCACAACTTTCAAACTGGCTTCTTCCATTGCATTGAGATGCTGTGCCATCAACTCAAAATTGCCGTCACTGCCAGCCTGAATCGCATTTCGGCCGGAATCATGAACCAACTGATGCGGCCCGTCCATATCTCGATAACTGGATAAAGAGCTGTAGACTCTGGAACCATCCCCCTCAAAATACCATTTCCCCATACGGCACTCCGTATGTCTGTTAGGTAACTCAGAAAATGACCGGGTTTCAATCTGCCGGTACACGGCATTCTTCCAGACAACATGGTCTAATTTAACGGTATCTAAAAAACCGCGCACCGCTGCAACATCAATCACCTCCTGCATTCGCCGGGAGCGGCTGAGCACCTGGCTGACAACACCGTCTATCTGCTCCGATGAAACAGACACCTCAGCCGCGCTGGTCTGATTCAGTTCAATCATTCCTTTGATGGACGTGGTTTGCGTAATCACCTTGGAAACCAGCGACTCAATTTCAGCACTTGCTTCATGCGCTTTGCTGGCCAGGCCTCTCACCTCATCTGCAACGACAGCAAAGCCACGACCGGCTTCACCTGCCCGCGCAGCTTCAATCGCAGCATTAAGTGCAAGTAAATTAGTCTGATCAGAAATTTCCTGAATAGAAGACACCAGCCGGGTAATTGAAACCGCCGTCCGGTCCAGCTGTAAAACAGACTCCATACTTTCTTCAGCCTGCTGATTAATACAGCCGGCACGTGACTCAAGCCTCGACAGAGCTTCACCGGTCTGCTCAAACATCGACCCCAGCTGCTTTAAACCTTCCTGTTCAACGGACAGTTCCTCAGCGCTGTTTGCCAATCCGGTACGGATGGTCTCCAGCATAGCGCCACCTTTTAGCTGGCTGGACATAACCTCAGAATCAGCCGTCAGTGACTTACGAAGGTATTCATTCTGTTCTGCCTGCTCCTCAAGCTGTTGGCGCAAAAGACTGATTTCCTGCTCATGCCGGATCTCCTCGCTTTCTAAAACCTCTTTTAACCTTGTATTTTCTTCAACCAAATGACGTCTGAAAAACATCTGACAACTCCAAAACAGCAACAATCAGGCTTTAAAAAAAACCGTGACAGAAACAGAACTAAACACCAGAATCAATACAGACAAAAGACCACAAAAACCAAACAGAAACAATTAGATAAAGTAACTAATCAAGCAAAGTCACAAGACCATTGTTCAAGATCAACCCCCGCATTAAAAGCACATTAAAAAAACAGCAGAAAACACCGTCATCGTTATCCGGAAAAATCAGAAACGCTGCAAAGACATGTAACCGGTGAAAACAAAAAGACTCATAAAAATCAGTAGCACCGTCAGAATAATGTCCGCTATAAATCCAGAAATGCCCCCTTCATAGCATTAAATTCCAGCAATATCTGATGCGCCAGCTGACCGTTAGGCCGGCCAACACTGAGCAGCCTGCGAATACGGCTATCTAGCCGGGCATAATCATCACGGCTTCGGTTGCCCAAAATACGGCAGCCCATTCGCCAGTTGGCGAACTCACGTTCCTGCAGCTGATCATTGGTATAAATGATGTCCATTGAGTAATGGCGTGTATCCGCCCGGATATCCGCAAGAATCTGATCAATTGAAGCGGCTGGCCCTTCCAGCACCTGCATAAACACAGGTTTATCAAACAACAGCAGGCCGGTGAGTGCCATATCTTTATTCTTTTTGCGGGACTGCAACAGCAATCCCCGCAAGCTCTCTTCCTGAAAGTCCAGTAGCTCATGACTGATGTAGGCAAACTGCTTTAAACGTTCTGACACCCGGCAACTCCTTCTGTAATCGCAATTCAGTGTGGCACAAAAACCTCTTTATTTCTAAACAGTTAACGAACGCATAACAGCAGATACAGAAACGCCGGCACATTGCTGTGCCGGCGTCGTTAACCTGAAGCAGAACCAGGCATTTAATCGATACTGTTCATCATCCGGTTCTGGCGGCGCATCTGCCAGATCGCGCCGACCACACCCAGGGCCACAATGCCGATCATGATGGTCGCCAATGCGTTCACTTCCGGGGTGACGCCTAAGCGCACCTTGGAGAAAATCACCATTGGCAGGGTGCTGTTACCCGGGCCGGAGACGAAGCTGGCGATCACCAGATCATCCAGCGACAGGGTGAACGACAGCAGCCAGCCGGAGATAATCGCCGGGGAGATCAGCGGCAACGTCACCAGGAAGAACAGGCTGAACGGCTTGGCCCCCAGGTCCATCGCGGCCTCTTCCAGCGATTCATCCATGGCGGACAGCCGTGATTGCACGATGACCGCCACATAGGCCAGACAGAAGGTACTGTGGGCAATGATGATGGTGCCGATGCCCCGGCCGGACGGCCAGCCAAAGGTCCCTTCCATCGCCACGAACAGCAACAACAGGGAGAGACCGGTAATGACTTCCGGCATCACCAGCGGCGCGGTGATCCAGCCGGAGAGTATCAGTTTGCCCGGAAAGCGGCCCATCCGGGAGAGGACAAAGCCCGCCAGGGTGCCCAGCACCACCGCCACGGTGGCGCTGATGAAGGCGACTTTGAGGCTCAGCCAGGCGGCGGTCATGATCTGTTCGTTGTTGAATAGCGCACTGTACCACTGCAGGGACCAGCCACCCCAGACGGTCACCAGCTTGGATTTGTTGAAGCTGTAGACGATCAGGGCAATGATCGGCGCATAGAGGAAGATAAATCCCAAGGTCGCACTGGTGTTGAGGAACAGCGATTGTCGTTGTTGCATCTTAAAACGCCTCCTTACCGGAATTGGTGTTTCTGATGAGCATGATCGGCAATACCAGCACGATCAGCATCACGGTCGCCACGGCTGAGGCCATGGGCCAGTCGCGGTTCAGGAAGAATTCGTCCCACAGCACTTTACCGATCATCAGGGTGTCGGAACCGCCCAGCAAGGCCGGGATCACGTACTCACCCACCGCCGGAATGAACACCAACAAGCAACCGGCAATGATGCCCGGTACCGCCTGCGGCAGGGTGATCAGGAAGAAGTTCTGTAACGGCCGGCCGCCTAAGTCTTCTGCCGCTTCCAGCAGGGTGATGTCCATTTTTTCCAGCGCGGTGTACAGCGGCAGCACCATGAACGGCAGGTAGGTGTAGACGATGCCGATGTAGACCGCAAAATCAGTTTGCAGCATGGTCAGCGGCTGATCAATGAGGCCGAAGGTCATCAGGAATTCGTTGATCAGGCCGTTCTTTTTCAGGAACCCCATCCAGGCGTATACCCGCAACAGGAAGGAGGTCCAGAACGGCAGGATCACCAGCGACAGCAGTAAAATCCGGGTAGTGGATTTACTGCGGGCGATCAGATACGCCATCGGGAAGGCCACCAACAGGGTAAAGAAGGTGGAGACCGCCGCAATGCGGATCGAGCTTAAATAGGCTTCCAGATAGAAGGCATCTTCAAACAGATAGAGGTAGTTCCCCAGGTTCAGCTTCAGGGTGGCGAAGGACTCTTCCGGGTCCCATTCCAGCAGGGAGCTGTACGGCGGAATCGAGATGGTCGGCTCCGCCAGGGAAATTTTGAACACCACCAGAAAGGGTACAAAGAAGAAGACTGCCAGCCACAGGCTGGGCAGTGAGATGACCGTCCAGCGGCCAATGCTCAGATGGCGTAATGCATAGATCAGGCGCCCCATACCTGAGGCCGGCTTCTGGCCGGGAATATTCAGGGAAACCGGGGCGTTCATGAGGTTAATACCACACTGCTGTCAGCATCCCAGGACATATAGACCTGATCTTCCCAGGTAAAGCGTTCGCCCATATTACGGGAGAAGTTAGGCTGGGTAACCCGTACTTCTTTGCCACTGGGCAGGCGGATGCGGAACACGGACATGCTGCCCATGTAGGCAATTTCTTCGATGGTACCGACAATGCAGTTAGCGCCATTTAAGTGCGACTGATCCGGTTTGCGGCGGCTGACTTTGATTTTCTCCGGGCGCAGCGCCACATAGACTTTCTGATTCGGCGCACAGCTGATGCCGTGGTCCACGTACAGCTCACCGCCGGCTTCTTTGGAGTGAATGCGCACGCTGTCCGGCTCATCCTCGATCACCCGGCCTTCGAACATATTCACTGAACCGATGAACTCCGCCACAAAGCGGCTGTTCGGGTATTCGTACACATCGTGGGGTTCGGCCGTCTGGACGATCTTGCCCTGATCCATGACACCGATCCGGGTTGACAGGGTCATGGCCTCTTCCTGATCGTGGGTGACCACCACGAAGGTCACGCCGAGTTTTTCCTGGATGTTGATCAGCTCAAACTGGGTTTCTTCCCGGAGCTTTTTATCCAGCGCGCCTAATGGCTCATCCAGCAATAACAGCTTCGGCTGCTTGATCAGGGAGCGGGCTAACGCGATCCGCTGGCGCTGACCGCCGGACAACTGATGGGGTTTACGCTTGTTCAGATGGCCCATCTGCACCAGTTCCAGCATCTGGGCCACCCGCTCGCGCACTTCTGCCCGCGGGACGCCTTCACGTTTCAGGCCGAAGGCGACGTTTTCTTCCACGCTCAGGTGCGGAAACAGCGCATAGGACTGAAACATCATATTCACCGGCCGCTTCCACGGCTGAATGCCGGCCATATCCACGCCGTCGATGATGATCTTACCGGAGGTTGGCGCTTCGAACCCCGCCAGCATACGCAACAGGGTACTTTTGCCCGAACCGGAGCCGCCCAGCAGGCAGAACAGTTCGTTCTTATAGATATCCAGCGAGATGTTATCCACGGCGGTAAAGTCACCAAATTTTTTGGTGATGTTTTCAATCCGCAGGAAGGGCTGGGCGCCGTCCTGTTTCCATAGAGGGATGTCGTCCGGAGTTGATTGCGCCACAGCTGGGCTGTCAATCACCTGAGTTTCAGTCATAACCTGCCTCGGATATCAGTCAGATCTGCTCTGCCCTTTTCAGAAACAGGCACATCCGTTTGTTATTATTTACCCGGTACGGTGCCGGGATATACAGTATTGCTACTACCCGCCGTAAGCACTTGTTACTGGAGCCTTTACAATACGTTGCTACGCATCCGTCAGGCTCTTCTGATAGTAACAAATTGATCCGGCGGATCTACAAAGGATTCAGGCGGCAGGCGATTCTGATTCAGCCCACCCTTCACCTTTGTCAGCATAATCACCCTTTGCTCACTGCTGCCTAAATTAACCCGTCGCCCTTTTATAGCGCTATACCCCTCAGTGGGTAGCGGGCGAAAACTGTGTTTCAACACACAGTTCTACCAGAACAGGGTCAGTAAAATCAATTTTGTGATCACATTTTTATATTTTTTGTGATCACAATATACTTTCCCGGTGTCCGGCATTAACATACAACTATGGATAAACATTCCCCCATCACACTGAATCCACGCCCCCGGGATGACAGCCAGACGGTTACCCAGTGGGTATATCAGAGCCTGCGCCGTGCGGTGATGGACGGTGACTTCCTGCCCGGACGGCAACTGACTATCCGTGCACTGGCTCAGATGCTGGACGTCAGCCCGATGCCGGTACGCGAAGCACTGCGCCAGCTGGCCGCTGAAAACGCATTGGAAATTCTGGGTAACCGCCGGGTCATGGTGCCGCAAATGACGGCCATGAAATTTACCGAGTTATGTGAAGCAAGAATTGCCATTGAATGCCATGCGGCCGCCCGTGCCCTGCCGTATATCGATGCCGCACAGCTGAAGGCCCTGCAACAGCAGGACGCGGCGATAAATACCGCTCAGGCCAGTGGCAACCTGGCTCAGATCAACCATCATAATCAGGAATTCCATCGCCTGATGTACAGCGCAAATCCCCATCAGGTCAGCCTGTCGCTGATTGAAAGCCTGTGGCTACAGCTGGGCCCTTTTATGCGGCTGGCCAGCAGCAACATCAGTGAACACTATCTGGTGGACCGCCATAACGAAGCAATGCAGACCATCGAACGTAAAGACGCTGTGGCCCTGCAGCTGGCGATCGCCGCCGATATCCGTGACGGTGTGGCATTCGCCAATAATCCGCAACAACTCCAGCGTTTTATCGATCATTCGAACGGCCAGTAAGCTGTTTTTGCCCCTCCTGTCCTGCTGAATAACCGTCTTGCAGCTGTGCCGCAACGGGATTCTGCTGTTCTGATTTACCGCTAAAAGTATCCCATCACCTGAAAAACACACAAATATTCATTTGACTTTTAAATTTTGTGATCACAAAATAATTTCAGTGTTTGAGAACAATCCTTCGGGATATACCTAACAGAATAAACCTGCGCCGGTGTCATACACCTGCCGAAACAGGAGAGCAAAGATGTCACAGCAAGCCAACAGTCAGGACATTCAAACCGCTGACCGGGAACATCACATCCATCCGTTCAGCAACACCGGCGCACTGAATAAACAGGGTGCACGGGTTATTGAAAGAGCCGAAGGGGTATATCTCTGGGACAGCGAAGGGAACAAGATCATCGACGGTATGGCCGGTCTGTGGTGCGTTAACCTGGGCTATGGCCGCCAGGAACTGGTAGACGCTGCTGCCACCCAGATGCAACAACTGCCTTATTACAACACCTTCTTCAAAACCACCCACGCACCGGCTGCCAAGCTTGCTAAAGCCATCGCCGAAGTGACCCCGGGTGACCTGAATCACATCTTCTTTGCCGGCTCCGGTTCCGAAGCGGTAGATACCATTATCCGTCTGGTACGCCAGTACTGGTGCATCGAAAAGAAACCGTACCGCAATATCATCATCAGCCGTGAAAATGCCTATCATGGCAGCACACTGGCCGGTGCCAGCCTTGGCGGTATGGGCGGGATGCACAAACAGGGTGCTCCGGGCGTACCGGGCATCGAACATATCCGCCAGCCATACTGGTACGATGAAGCCGGCGATATGAGCGAAGAGGAGTTCGGGGTTGCCTGCGCACAGGCACTGGAAGACAAGATCCTCGAAGTTGGCCCGGATAACGTCGCAGCCTTCATTGGCGAACCGATTCAGGGCGCTGGCGGGGTTATCGTCCCCCCAGCTAACTACTGGCAGGAAATTCAGAAAGTCTGCCGCAAGTATGACATTCTGCTCGCCGCCGACGAGGTTATCTGTGGCTTTGGCCGGACCGGCAACTGGTTCGGCAGCCAGACACTGGATATCCAGCCGGACATTATGTCGATGGCCAAGGGCCTGTCATCCGGTTACCTGCCGATTTCTGCGGTGGCCATCGGTGGCCGCATCGCCAATGCTCTGATCAACCATGATGATGATTTCAACCACGGCTTTACCTACTCCGGCCATCCGGCAGCGGCTGCTGTAGCACTGGAAAATATCCGCATCATGAAGGAAGAGAACATTGTGGAATACGTGGCGAACGATATAGGTCCGTACTTCCAGAATAAACTCCGTGAAACCCTGGCGGATCATCCCCTGGTTGGCCATATTGAAGGCATGGGACTGGTGGCCGGTATCGCCCTGATGAAAGACAAAGCCACTAAAACACCTTTCGGTGATGACATTGATATCGGCATGATCTGCCGGGACCATTGTTTTGCCAATAACCTGATCATGCGGGCCGTTGGCAGCCGGATGGTGCTGTCTCCTCCACTGGTCATCAGCCATGCTGAAGTGGATGAAATCTGCGCAAAAGCGAAATTATGCTTTGATCAGACCCTTGAGTCTGTCGCAGAATAACAGCACAGCTGAGCGTTTTCGGAGGTAATATTCATGCAGGCACTTCAACACCGCAGTCAGGACCCCGGTTCTGCCCGTCTGATTGCCGGCCTGATTGATCACATCCGGTTACGCTCATTTCCCCAGGTACTCAGCGAGTACCTGGAGGCTCTGTGCCAGTTTGATTCAATTCTCTGTATCACCTACAAACAGTCATTCCGGCCCATCATCATTTACCCGCAGGACCCTGGTCAACACAGCCCGGCACTGCATCGCTATATGGAACACTCCTATATACTGGATCCGATTTACACGGCCATTCAGCAGGGCGTGAATGAAGGAATTTGCCGTCAGGCTGACGTCGCCCCGGAAGGTTTTGAGACCAGCGAATACTATCAGGACTGTTATAAAAACTTCGACTTTGTGGATGAGATTAACCTGCTGGTTAACCTCGGTCAGGACGTCTGCTTTGCCGTTTGCCTGGGCCGTAAATCCCGGTTAGGCAGCATCACCCGCAGTGAACTTAATCGCCTGCAGGAAGCCCTGCCGGTTATCGGTGCGCTGATCCGCCAGTTCTGGCTCTCACAGGCCGGTGAATATACTAAACTGGAAAAAGCAGAAGGCGCTATCGCTCAGGCACTCAGCAGTTTTGGTCAGGGGGTTCTCACACAAAGAGAGCAGCAAATTGCCGGTTTAATTCTGCAGGGGCACTCTTCCAAATCCATTGCCGATACCCTGAATATCAGCGCGGGTACGGTGAAGGTTCACCGTAAGAATATCCACGCCCGGTTGAAAACCTCTACCCAGTCTGAAATTTTCACTCTGTTCCTGGCTCACCTTAAAGCAATCGACAGCTAACTATTTGTTTTTATGAACAGTCCTGAAAGCAGTTATTGATGGCTGTTGTTCATCACGATTGCTAATACTGTCTCAAAAACTGTCTGAATATTTGTGCTGCAACCGGGCTGCACTTTGCTTAGAATAGCCGCCGAACCTCAACGGAATGATACTGATGTCCATTGCCCTGCTGTCGCTGTTTATCCCTACATTTTTCTTTGTCTCGATTACCCCAGGCATGTGTATGACCCTGTCACTGACACTGGGCATGTCTATTGGCGTGCGCCGCAGCCTGCATATGATGTGGGGCGAGCTGCTGGGAGTAGGCCTGGTTGCCGCCGCGGCAGCACTCGGGGTGGCGACCCTGATGCTGCAATTCCCGGAAGCCTTTCTGTTCCTTAAATATGCCGGTGGGGCTTATCTGGCCTGGATAGGCTGGCAAATGTGGCAATCCCGGGGCAAGCTGGTATTACCCGAAGACGGCTCCGCTCCCGTTGAACAAAGCCCTCTGCAACTGGCCGGCAACGGCTTTATAACCGCTGTCGCCAACCCCAAAGGCTGGGCATTCTTCGTTACCCTGCTGCCGCCGTTTCTGGATAACAGTCAGGCACTGGCCCCTCAGCTGGCCAGCCTGATTGCTGTCATTCTGACACTGGAATTTATCTGCCTGCTGATTTACGCCAGCGGCGGTAAAGCCCTGCGTCACCTGCTGCTGAATAAGAACAACGTTAAAATGATGAACCGTATCGCCGGCTCGCTGATGATCGGCGTCGGCATCTGGCTGGCATTTGGCTGATTATGACTGTACTCATGACCCTGGGCCCGCTGCTGCTGGCCATGATCTTTGGCTATATTTTCCCGGTACGGGCACTCACTGAAGCACGCGTCGGCCGCGGCCTTACCTGGCTGACCAATATCATTCTGGCGTTTGTCGGTTTCGGCATCGGCAGCCTGGAACAGCTGGAAAGTAAACTCAGCATTGCTGGCTATAACGCCCTGTGGTTGTTCCTGCTGATCACCGGATTCAACATGGCTGCACTGTATCTCAGTGGCCACCTGCTCGATAAAGCCCACCGTAATCAGTCTCAGTCCGCCGGTCAGAATATTCCTTTTAACTGGCAGAACCTCAGCGGCGCCCTGCAAACGGTAGGCTGGGCATTGGCAGGCGGCGTCGCCGGTTACCTGTTGCAGCAGCCATTACACTTTATTGATCAGGTGATTATCTGGCTGCTGTATCTGCTGCTGTTTCTGGTGGGGCGTCAGCTATACCTGGGCAACTACCGGCTGCGTAAGCTGTTCCTTAATCCGCAGGGGCTGATCATCGCGGCGGTCACCATTGCCAGCACACTGCTGGCAGGCCTGCTGGGTGCCTGGTTACTCGGACTGGAAGCACGGGAGGGTCTGGCGGTGGTTTCCGGATTTGGCTGGTACAGCCTGACCGGGATCCTGCTGACCGGTATGGGTTCACCGGTATTGGGCACTACAGCATTCCTGCTCGATCTGGGCCGCGAAGTTGCTGCCCTGATTCTGATTCCCTTCTTAAGCCGTCTCAGTTGTCATGTCAATGTGGGATACAGCGGCGCGACCGCACTGGATTTCACTTTACCGCTGCTCGCCAAATGCCACGGTGCCAGTGTCATTCCCAACGCCATTGCCAGCGGATTTATTCTCAGTCTGGCGGTGCCGGTGCTGGTCCCTTTACTGTACACACTGGGTCAGTAAATATTCAGACTGCAACAGGGCACAGATAGCACCGGCCTACACACTTTGGCTATTAGTATTTAGTAAAACGAGCCGCTAGAATGGCGGCACAGGAAAGTCCCGGCTGTATGGCTGCGAGGGCTGACAGCAGCCATCATCAAAGAGCTGATTTAACCGTGGCAGAAACCGTTTCCAAATACTATCGGGTGGCCGGTGAGCCACTTATTCAGTGGCATGATGCAATCGCTGAGATTATTACCTCCGGCGTCAGTGACGACGCCATTGATCACCTTATTGATACCCTGCGCTTACTGGTTAATGCCGACGGCAGCAGCCTGATTGTTTACCCGCAAGGGTTGCAGCCTTATTGCCCGTTCCGTAAACGGGGCGATGGCAGTGATCCGCGTATTCACATTGACCAGTATCTGGACAGCGCTTACCTGCTCGACCCTTTTTACCGTCTGGCGAATGATAATCCGGCCACTGAAGGCATCTATCCGTTAAGCAAAGTTGCCCCCTCCGGCTTTAAACACACAGAGTTTTACCGGGTCTATTACCGGGTGGTGAATTTTGGTGATGAAATCTGCCTGATTGTGCCAACCCCGGATAATGCCAGCATTCACATATCCATCAGCCGGCAGGATGACAAAGCCCGTTTCAGCACAGCACAACGGGCTCTGTTAGCCCGGCTGTTTTCTACCGTGCGGGCTATTTTACTGAAATGGTGGTCTGCTTCTCAGCAGGAAGCACTGGGTAAACAAAAGAAAACCAATTTGCTGAATTCCAGACTCGACAGTGCTCTGGCAAACTTTGGCAGCTCCATTCTGACCCAACGGGAGACGCAGGTTTTACAGCTGATTTTACGGGGCTATGCGGTGAAGTTTATTGCCCAGAAACTGGATATCAGTCCGGAAACCATTAAACATCACCGTAAAAACATCTACGCCAAACTGGATATCAGTTCACAGGCAGAAATGTTTCATCTGTTCATTGATTCATTACGGATGATGCGGGCAGATTCGCCGGCGGACCCGCTGGCAGAATACTTGCAGCCGGCCCGTCAGTAAGTCACAAAACAGTGACGGGAGAGGTGACAGAAGAAGCGCTTAGCGCTTCTTCTTCAGAGGGGCCAGACCGTCATCAGACACCAGCGCCGGTTTCGCCTGACGGCGGTTGCGCTGATCCTGTTTAGGTTTGGCTTTTGGTTTCGGCTTAGCAGCCACCGGGGCCTTGCCTGCTGCAGCTTTCTTCGCAGGTTTGGCAGGTTTAATGCCTTTAAACTTCGCTTCCAGCCCTTCAACAACTGCACGTTGTAAATGACGTTGCAGGAAACGCTCAATACGCTTAAACGAATCCCAGTCTTTCGGCCCCACAAAAGATACTGCTTCACCTTTCGCACCGGCACGACCAGTACGGCCAATACGGTGTACGTACTCTTCCGCCTGTTTTGGCATATCAAAGTTAATCACCAGTGATACCTGCAACAGATCAAGACCACGGGAAGCCACATCAGTAGTCACCAGCACCTGCTGATGACCGCGGCTAAAGCCGTCCATAATACGGTTACGTTCCGTCTGACTCATCTCACCACTAAGCGCGGCACAGCTGATATTTTCCGCCTGTAGCAAGGCAGACAAACGCTCAGTGTCTGTACGGGTAGCGGTAAAAATAATCGCCTGCTGATACTCCCGGTTAGCCAGCAGGTTCTGCAGCAGTGCTTCTTTATGATCCAGATGATCGCAAAGAATCACTTCCTGAGTAATATCCTTGTGCTCTGCATTAGCCGCACCGATAGCGACCCGCTTGGGCGATTTAAGGAGCTGATCCGCCATGCTGTCCACTTCTGCATGGTCCAGCGTGGCAGAGAACATAAGCGTCTGACGTAAACGGTGATCCGCTGCTTTATTAATCAGGGTCAGTTGCTCAGCAAAGCCCAGATCCAGCATGCGGTCGGCTTCATCCATAATCAGCAGTTCCAGCCCGTTCAGCTGTAAACTGCGCTCTTCCAGATGGTTCGCCAGACGCCCCGGTGTAGCCACCACCACATGGGGATCTTTACGCAGTGCTTTAACCTGTTCGTTAAAGTTTTCGCCGCCCAGCAACAGGGCAATTTTAGTCTGACCACCGCTGGTCAGTGCCCGTAGCTGAGTGAATACCTGCTTCGCCAGTTCCCGGGTCGGTGCCAGTATGACAGCCCGCGGATCACGTTTGCTCAGCGCACGGGTTTTCACCAGCCGGTGCATCATTGGCAACAGAAATGCCAGGGTTTTGCCTGAACCGGTTTTCGAAGAGGCAATCAGATCATGGCCGGCCAGCGCCAGCGGTATAGACTGTGCCTGAATCTCTGTTGGCGTGGTAATCGCCTGATGTTCAAGATTCTGCAGCAGTCGGTGATCCAGTCCCAGATCCGGAAAATTATCGGTTTGCTCAGACAAGGTATAGCTCCGCAAAGTAAAAAAACGTACCGGGCATCAGGGCCCGGTATAAAAGTATAATTCAGGCCGGCACGGCCAGAAAGGCAATATCAGGTGGCTACAATAACGCGAATCGCATCCAACTTCAGCTGCAGGGTTTCAAGATAGCCTTCCAGCAGTTCCCGGCGCTCCGTCAGCGCGGCAATTTCTTCGCTGCGGATATTCGGATTAATCTCTGCCAGCGCCATCAGACGCTCAACTTCAGTGCCCAGAATATGACGGACATTTTCCTGCGCAGCGGCATAAATGGCAGGCTGCTGCTTGTCAGCCAGTTCTTCAGCTTCGGCAACCATGGCATTAATTTCGGTACGGGTGTGCTTAACAATGTCCACTGCCTGACGCTTACCGACCCGCTCAGCCAGGTTATTAATATGCTGTTCGGTCAGCACCTTACTCAGATCAGTGCGGTTCACATCTACCACAATACGCACCAGGGTTTCCGGCATATAGCGTTGAATCTGCAACTCTTTTGGTGCTGCACAATGCAGGGTAAAAATACTTTCCAGCAACAAAGTGCCCGGCTTCAGCGGTGGCAGTTTAATGCTGCATACCGCCGCATTACCGAATTCCCCGGAAAGGATCATATCCATCGCCCCGGATACCATCGGATGCTCCCAGCTCAGGAAGTGCATATCTTCACGGCTTAATGCGGTGGTCCGGTTAAAGGTGGCAGTCATCCCCTCTTCCGGTAAACCCGGGAAGCTTTCACAGTGCATGTGATCGCTCGGGTGCAGAATAATGCAATTGGTACTGTGATGCTGCTGTTCTACACCAAACTGATCAAAGACCTTCTCCATATATTTGCTCAGTTTGCTGCTGGCACTGGCACTGTCGATACTTTCAATCAGTTCAGCAGCCCGCAACGGATCACAGGAATTCATTTCCAGCAGCTTGTTACGGCCGGCCTGCAATGCCGCCATGGTTTCATCCGCAGCAGCACGGGTTTCAGTAATCAGTTGCTCAGCTTCATCATCATTTGCGTGGCCACGCAGCATGGTCAGCAAAGGTGTTTCAAAACGTTCAAACAGTGCACTGCCTGCCGGACATGCCGTCGCAAAGCAGTTCAGCCCCTGTTCGTACCAGCTCAGCAGATGCCCCTGGGCTTCGGTGAAATAGGGCACATGAATATTCACGTCGTTCTTCTGGCCGATACGGTCCAGACGGCCAATCCGCTGTTCCAGCAGATCCGGATTCAGCGGCAGATCAAACAGCACCAGGTTACTGGCAAACTGGAAGTTGCGCCCTTCACTGCCAATCTCAGAACAGATCAGTACCTGAGCGCTGTCATCTTCATCGGCGAAATAAGCAGCCGCGCGGTCACGGTTCACCAGGCTCATACCTTCATGGAATACTGCAGAGCGAACGCCTTCATATAAACGCAGATGCTCTTCCAGCTGTTTTGCCGTACTGGCAGCCGCACAGATAACCAGTGTTTTTTCATGGCGGTTAGCCGCCAGCCATTCCACCAGCCAGGCAACCCGCGGGTCAGCTTCCAGCCAGCGGTCTTGGAATACTTTTTCCGGGTGCAGCAGCAGATCCAGATCAGCGCCTTCCAGTTGCTGCTTTTCGCTTTCCAGATAGAAATCCGGCTCCGGTAACGGATACGGATGTAAAATACGTTCAGGGAAACCTTCTACCGCGTCACGGGTATTCCGGAACAGTACCCGGCCGGTACCATGGTGATCCAGCAACTCACTGATGGTGGTTTGTAACAGCTCATCGAAAGCAACAAAGTCTTCCAGATTCTGTGCAGCATCCAGCAAAGCATCCACACGGGCCTGCCCCAGATATTCAGCCAGTGAAGCCTGTACAGTCGCATCCTGAATCTGTTCCAGCACATCATCGGCCAGCAAAGCTTCCATCAGTTCACGCACCGGCTGATACCCGGCTTCTTCTTCACGGAACTTTTGCAGGTCGTAATAGCGGTCAGGATCCAGCAGACGCAAGCGTGCAAAGTGCCCTTCCATACCCAGCTGTTCCGGCGTAGCGGTCAGCAGCAACAGGCCTTTAATTTCAGCGGACAAGGCTTCAATACAGGCATATTCAGTGCTGATGGCATCTTCAGCCCACTCAAGGTGGTGAGCCTCATCGACAATCAGCATATCCCAGCCGGCCATAATCGCCTGTGCCTGACGCTGAGTACTGTTGGTCAGGAAAGGTAAGGTACAAAGTACTAACTGAGCGGTCTCGAACGGGTTTACCCCTTCATCAGACATTTCCAGTGCGGTACAGCGCAGCTCATCCAGAATGGTAAAACGCAGGTTAAAGCGGCGTAACATTTCGACCAGCCACTGATGAATCAGGCTGTCCGGTACAACAATTAATGCCCGGCTGGATTTTCCGCTGGTCAGTTGTTGATGCAGAATCAGACCCGCTTCAATGGTCTTACCCAGGCCAACTTCATCCGCCAGCAATACCCGGGGGGCAAAACGCTCGCCTACCTGATGGGCGATATACATCTGATGTGGCAGTAACTGTACCCGTGGGCCAATTAAACCAAACCCGGCAGACTTAACATGCTGATGCTGGTGTTTAAGGGTTTCCAGCCGCAGCTGAAAACGGTTGTTCTTTTCCACCTGACCGGCAAACAGACGGTCATGGGGTTTGCTGAAATGCACTGAGCTGTCCAGCTCAAGCTCATCCAGACTGTGGTCTTCGCCTTCTGCATCAAAGCCCAGGTAATATACGCAGCCGTCTTCTTCAACCACTTCGCTGATGACAATTTCCAGCCCCTGATAGGACTTTACCTGCTCACCCACCGGGTAAATCACCCGGCTGAGCGGTGCATTATCCACGGCGTAAGTACGCTCTTCCTGAACGGCAGGGAAACTGATCACGACACGGCGGTTGGTGACATCGACAACAACCCCCAACCCCAGATTCGATTCGGTATTACTGATCCAGCGCTGACCGGGAATAAACTCTGACAAAAGACGACTCACTATTTCTGAAAATTCTGCGCAATATACAATTTGCTTAGCCCAAAACCATTCACACAGCATAGCAGGAAGAACGGCGGCAGCGCATGATAGGGCTTGTTTAGATGTAGCTCAAGAGGCAAACACTCCTGTTTAACTATAAAGATTGAGGGAATGACTTAACGCAGGGAAATTCAGGTGGCCAGACGGAAAATGGTGTATGCTTGCGGTTTAATTTTCACTGCCCATCTAAGCGAGCACTATGTCCTTTATCGATCTTGATCTGGACCTGGAAATCCTCGGCGCACTGGCCGATAACGACTTCCTCAAGCCTACTGAAATTCAGCAACAGGCCATCCCTGCCATTCTTGACGGACTGGACCTGCTGGCCAGTGCCCCTACCGGCACAGGTAAAACACTGGCCTTTGTTCTGCCCGGGCTGCAGCACATCCTCGACAGTGAACCGGACAGCAGCAGTGCGCCTCAGGTTCTGATTCTCAGCCCGACCCGGGAACTGGCCAAGCAGACTTATGAAGTCATCCAGCAACAAACCGCTAACAGCCGTATCACCAGCTGCCTGATTGTCGGCGGTGTGCCTTTCGGTATGCAGAAAGCCATGCTGGCAGAACAGATCGATATCATGGTAGCAACTCCGGGCCGCCTGCTGGAACTGAATGCTCAGCAATGGCTGGATATGTCCGTGGTAGATATGCTGGTCATTGACGAAGCCGACCGGATGCTGGACATGGGTTTCATTGAAAGTATTCAGCAAATTGCGGATGTACTGCCCCAGTCACGCCAGACCCTGATGTTCTCAGCAACGCTGGAAAGCGACAAGATTCAGCGATTCGCCAGTGACCTGCTCAACGAAGACGCCCGCTGCCTGGAAGTTGAACAGCCGCGGCACATTCCCGATCACATCAAACACAGCGTGTATCAGGCCGATAACGAAACTCATAAAGACCACCTGCTCAAAGCACTGGTGAAAAGCCATGAAATTGATCAGGCGATCGTCTTCGTCAACAGCCGCAAGCAAGTTGATCACTGGGTACATATCATCCGCGGACTGGGCATCACCTGTGCCGGTTTACACGGTGACCTGCGCCAGAGCGACCGGGGCCAGCGGGTCAAAGACATGCGCCGTAAGCGCATCAAGGTAATGGTTGCGACCGATGTCGCCGGCCGCGGGCTTGATCTGCCGGACATTCACCACATTATTAACCTGCAGTTACCAATGAAAGCCGACAGCTACGTTCACCGTGCCGGCCGCAGTGGCCGCGATGGCCGCAACGGTTATGTCTGGTCAATCGTTGACGCGCTGGACTGGCCAACTCTGGGCCGGATCGAACGTTTCATCGGCCAGAAAATCAGCCGGGCAACTTATCCGGGGCTGGCTTCCAAAAAACCGGAACCCACCGAAAAGAAAAAGCTGAAAACCAAGGCAAAGACCAAAACCAAGGTTAAGAGCAAAGCGAAAGGAAAGGCAGCAAAACCTAAGGCCAAACCCGGTAAAAAACCGAAAACCGGCCCACGCCCTGCGACCCCGAAAGCTGCCGACAGTAAAAAGCCTTCCGGAAACAAGCCTTCCGGGAATAAGCCTTCCCGCAAGCCAAAAGCTGATTAACCCGTTTACGGCCACACACAAAAACGCCCGGCAGTGCAAACTGCCGGGCGTTTTCTTTTATGAGTGTTCGTTTATATCGGCTTACGCTGCCTGAGCAATAGCCGCCTGGCTACGGCTGAAAGCTGACAGCATCGCCTGCATCGTTGCCGCTGACGTATCTTCAGCAACCGCTACACCGTGGTGCAACTGCTCATCAATCATCACTTCAATACATGCCTGAGCCTGTGCTGCAGTACCGCTGCCAATCGCGTGCTGATCAAACTGCTGCACATCAATGCTGCAGCTGAAACGCTGACTCAGCGCCTGACACAATGCTTCCAGCGGGCCGGTACCCTGACCGTTAAACTGGCTGTTACCCACGCTGAAATGCCCATCTACCTGATGGCCTTCAGTATGCAAATCATAGCTGGACAACATCCACTCCGGTGCCACTTCAACGAAGTGTTGATCATACAATTCTTTAATCACCGTCGGTGACACTTCAACTCCGGAGGCTTCAGCCGCCCCCTGAACCTTCTGGCTCAGCGCTCCGTGCATCCACTTCGGCAACTCAATGCTGTAATCACGTTCCAGCACCAGCGCCACACCGCCCTTACCGCTCTGGCTGTTAATTCGCACGACGGCTTCATATTCGCGGCCAATATCACGCGGGTCAATGGGCAGATATGCCACATCCCATTTGTCGAGACCGTTGTCGGCGTGATAATTCATCGACTTACGGATAGCATCCTGATGGCTGCCAGAGAACGCAGTGTACACCAGCTCACCGGCCCACGGATGACGGGCAGATACCGGCAACTCCGTGCAGTACTCCACCACTTCAATAATTTCTTTAATGTCTGAGAAGTTCAGTTTCGGATCAATACCACGGGAATACAGGTTCATCCCCATAGTAACAATGTCCATGTTACCGGTACGTTCACCGTTACCGATCAGGGTACCTTCAATACGGTCTGCGCCAGCCAGTACACCCAGCTCAGCAGCAGCAACCGCACAACCACGGTCATTATGGGTATGTAAACTGATACGGATATGCTGACGCTGGCTTACGTTACGGCAGAAATATTCAATCTGATCAGCAAATACATTCGGCGTCGACATTTCAACCGTCGCCGGCAGGTTAATCACCATTGGCTGGCCGTTTTCAGGCTGCCACTCAGCGATCACCGCATCGCACACCTCAACGGCATAATCCATTTCAGTACCGGTAAAACTTTCCGGTGAATACTGAAATTCCCATTCGGTCTGCGGGTATTTTTCTGCGTAGGACTTCACCCACTGAGCACCCTGCACAGCAATTGCCTTAATGCCTTCGCGGGACTTACCGAATACCTGCTCACGCTGAACGGTTGAAGTAGAGTTATATACGTGAACAATGGCCCGGCGCGCACCTTCCAGTGATTCATAAGTACGGGCAATCAGATCTTCACGCGCCTGAGTCAGTACCTGTACGGTGACGTCTTCAGGAATGCGGTTTTCCTCAATCAGCTTACGGACAAAGTCAAAATCCGGCTGGGAAGCAGACGGGAAGCCCACTTCGATTTCTTTGAAACCCAGCTTAACCAGCAGATCAAACATACGGGTTTTCTGTTCAACATTCATCGGATTAACCAGTGCCTGATTACCGTCCCGCAGGTCAACACTGCACCAGTCAGGCGCGGCGGTGATTACCTGGTTCGGCCAGGTACGGTCGGTTAATGCTAACGGCTCAAAAGCTTTATATTTACGATGGTCAAACATGCTGAAGTTCCCGGTATCTTGCCTCGGTAAGGCGCTGAAAATTGTAATTTTTGTTAAGTCTGCAGGCGGCGCTTGTGGCACGGTGAAAGGCAGTTTTTAGGCCCGCCGCCGACTGATAAGTCTCTGGCGGGCCTGACCGAAAACCGGGGATCGCCCGTCAATCAGTAAGGCATAGTGTAAACACAGTGATGCGCAATTACAGTGCTAAATCATCCCTTTTAAAACTAATTGCGCAATTTTAATAAAGCAAATACACTCAATAAACAACAATTATTGCTCGAGACATAAAAATGCGTACAAACAATATCAACCTGGACCCATTTGATATAAAAATATTGCGCGAATTACAGCGTGACGCTAACCAGTCAAATCAGGAACTTGCGGAAAAAGTAGGTCTCACCGCTGCCCCCTGCTCCCGCCGGGTAAAACAACTGGAAGAATCCGGTGTTATTCAGCAAAAGGTCATACGGATCGATGAGCGGGCGGTCAATCTTGATCTGACAGCCATCCTGCACATCAGCATGGATAAGCACATCCCGGAACGTTTTGAAGAATTTGAAGCGACCATAAACCGCTTTCCGGAAGTCATGGAGTGTTATCTGATTACCGGCCACGACGCCGACTATCAGTTAAAGGTCGCGGTACCGGATATGGACCGTTATCACGACATTCTGCTGGGAAAGATAACCCGTATACGGGGCGTCACGGGGGTAAAGTCTGCTTTTATCATGCGTAAAATTGTTGATACCACATCCGTCCCTCTGGACTATATTCATCCTTAACGGTGTCCAACAAAAACGGCAGCCCATGGCTGCCGTTTTTAATGACGTCATTACGCTTAAGAGCCGGTTGGAGTGTATACGTCCTGCAATGCAGATAGCTGACGAATCCAGCCCCCTTCTGCCACTTCAGATGGCAGTTGCGCCTGCATACTCCGTTTCGCTTCACCGTAAGTGCTAAACTGATTCCGGTATAAGACAACATATACCGGGCCCAGAACGGTCACACTGCGGTAATAATCAACCTTGCCCTGTAAATCGTTATCACGCAGAAACGCATTCAGAGAAGGCTCATCCTTAAACTGCGCCAGCTGCAATACAAACTTATCTTTCGGCTGGCTGAACAGCCAGTCACGGTTTTTAAGTCCGCCAACATCAGCAAAGCCCGCCGATGCAGGCTGACCGGCAGCCGTAGGTCCATAAAGGTTTAACAGGCGTTCAGAAATCGCCGTATATAAAACATCTGCCTTTTCATGACCGGCAACCTTACTGCGCTGCGCATATTCAAGGGCCTGGGGCAAATCGGCATCAACCTGATCGCCGTTAAAGTAAATCGCTGCAAGGTTATACAGCGCATCAGGATTTTCCTGCTGTGCAGCCTTCTGATACCAGCTCAGGCTGGCAGCATGATCTTTTTCGGCCAGCAAGATAGCCAGTGTTACCTGAGCATCCTGATGCCCGGCACGGGCTGCCAGTCGCAACCAGCGCTCGCCAAGATTCAGATCCTGTTTTACACCGCTGCCTTTCAGCAGCATCTGGCCCAGTTTAAACTGGCTCTGAGCCATATTTTCAGATGCTGCCTGGCGATAATAGCCAACTGCCTGCGGCAGATTCTGCTCAACACCGCGACCATATTCATAAGCAACACCCAGATAATACGCCGCCGGGGTATAGCCCGCCGCAACAGACTCAGTTAACAACTTAACTGACTTAACCTGATCTCCCGGACGGCCCAGACTTTCACCATAGATGCGTCCCATGGCAAAGAGCCCCTGAGCATCGCCGGTCTCCGCCAGACGGGAACAGATGCTATTTGCCGCAGCATAGTCTTCATGCTCCAACCGATCCAGACACGCAGGTCCCTGCGGATCGTGATTCGCCAATGCAGACGCAGAACTGACTGCCAGAAACGCACTGAGCAACAAAGATTTCTTAGCAAACATTACCCTCTCCCTAACCGATACCTACGGCTAAATCCCTGTCCGTTAAACCGGAATTTTCTCTGAATAACAGCAGTGATACACTGCCTGAAATGACTGTCTTCTGATCTGCTCTGCCCTGATCAGCTCTCGCCGTCCGGCGCAACATAATCAGATTGCAGGGTAGAAAAACGCCTGTACCAGACTCCTTTCTGAACCCCTTCCGCCAATACCTGACGGGCAATCTCTTTAGATTTAGTGACTGTTTCGTAGTTGCGATGATAAAGCAGTACGTAAACCAGCCCGGCCCGGGTATGGGCACGGTAATAATCGACCTGATTATGCAGGCCATATTTTTCGATATAGCGACCGACAGCAGCTTTTTCAGAAATTTGCGCCAACTGCATAACAATGCGCTGATCCGGCTGTTGCATCAGCCAGTTTTTATCACGAAAGTTTGCTGCGACGGGCGATGCTTTAGTTGTCTTAGTTGTTTTAGTCGTCTTAACTGTCTTAGCAGTCGCAATCTTAGCAGCCGGCTGGCTGACAACCTCAGCCTTTACCCCGGCAACTGTTTTACCGGAATTCGAAGGCCTGGAACTGACAGGCTCAGACGCTGAAGATCCGGAATTTAAAGACGTCACTGCAGCAGAGCTAGCCATTTTTTTCATCGGATCAGCAGACACCGGCTTAACAGTCGGCATTGTTTCCGGTGTAAATAAACCGGCAGTCACAAGACCGGAGCTCTCAGGCTCCCCCATACTGCCAGCAACCGGTGAAGGCTCAACCGGTACTGCGTTGGCTTTCGCCAGACGGTCTTCAATCTTTTCAACCATGCGTTTGCTGCTTAAACGCCCCAGCCCAAGACTTTGCCGGGCCAGACGCAATGCTTTTGCCAGATCAACCTGCTCCCCAAGCTTACCTTCCGCATACACATCTGCCAGTTGGTGCAACGCAAACGCATTATTCTGCTCAGCCGCCTGCTGATACCAGTGCAGTGCCTGCTTATCACCGGCAGTCGCCTGCAGAATAGCCAGAGTTACCTGCGCATTAGAGTCACCGCCAATTGCTGATTTTTCCAGCCACTCCTGGGCCCGCTGATAGTTAGCGGTTACCCCGTCACCTTTCAGTAACATAACACCTGCCTTCAGCTGACTTTCTGTATGGCCGGCTTCGGCACCGCGACGATACCAGTTAAAGGCTTCAGGGAGGCTTTGTTCAACCACTTCACCGCTTTCATATAGCGCCGCCAGATTATAACTGGCCGGACCATAGTCAGCTTCTGCAGCGACTTTCAGCCAGACAAGCGCCTGGCTGACGTCAGCTTTAGCACCGCCCAGACCACGGGCATGCAGGTTAGACATAACAAAACTGGCAATTGCGCCACCGTCATCAGCCAGCGGCTTACAGGCGTTGTAAGCACTGGCATAACGGCCATCGTTATACAGTTGTTCGCATTTGCCTTCTGCACCGGTCGCAGGTGCATCAGCAGCAAACGCTGCAGCACTGCCAGCCACTGCTGTTACAACCATCAGAAAATTGTAAAACCGCTGTTTAATCATCCTGTTACCCTGCACGATCGCCACTGACGACAGATTAAGTTCAAGAACTCAGAAAGCGATATACGATACCTATGTAGCACTCAGAACGCACATATTTTTTCTAATTTTCAGAGGGTAAGGAGCCGGGAGTCCGGTATAACTTCTGTAAAGTACCGTACTGACGAACCCAGTGGCTGCGACGTGCCTTGCGGGGTAAATCAGCCAATGCTTTCTTGGCAGCAGCAACCGTTTCAAACTCACCGTACACCAGTACGTAGTAGAGACCGGCATCCCGCTGGGTACGGTAAAAGTGCCAGCCCTCAACGTCTTTCAGCCCCACGCGTTGAATATACTTTTCCATGCCTTCCTTAAACTCACCATTGGTAAGCTGGATCACATAACGTTCCGAAGGCTGCTTCATCAGCCAGGTATCGGCTTCCATCCCATACGGGCCAGACTCTTTTTCCAGTAACGGCTCTACAGGGTTAACCAAAGGTTTAGCAGGTTCAGCGGCCTCTGTTTTGGCCTGAACATCACTGACCTCCGGCGAGGCCGTTTCAGTTACGCCGGTTTCAAGCACAGTTGCCTCTGTAACGGTTGGCGCCTCAGCGCTGGCTGCTGTCGGCGCTGCCCCGGTCATACGGGTCATAGAATCAGTATCTACCTGAACTGAAGCCAACGTCATCTGAGCCTCAACAACATGTCTGCTGGCCGCCGAGACAGCCGCCGCTTCACTGTTGATCGCCTGCTCAAGTTCATCACTGTTAAGAACGGGCTCATCAACGTCAGCCACAACCACAGCTGTATCAGCATCACCGATATCAGCAACGGTTTCAGTCGCGTCCGGAGATTTATCCGGAAGGGTGACAACAAAATCACTCTCCGTCACCGGCTCTGAAACCGGTACACCCGCCAATACTGCAGATTGCTCCGCTGTATTAAGTGCATCAGTAGCAGCAACCTCTGTAGCCGGTACTGCTGCGTGATTAACTGCCGAATTTTTCTGAACAGGGGTTTCCTGAACAAGAGACTCATCAGCGACTTGCTGAACCTCCGGTGACATTTCCGCCAGGATCTTCTCACGCAAAGGTTTGGCAGCATAATTACCCGACTCTACCGCTTGCTCAACCAATGCCAGCGCTTTGGGTAAATTACGCTCAACACCCTGGCCACTGAAATAGACTAATGCAAGATTCTGCTTGGCAGATACATTGCCCTGATCAGCAGAACGCTGATACCAGCGGACACTGTCCTGAGGATCAATCTCCGCCAGCATGACACCTAACGCCAGCTGGGCATTATGATTACCGGCCTCAGCGGATTTACGAATCCAGTGCTGTGCCTGAACCCGGTCAGCGGTTACGCCACGGCCTTCAAAAAACAAAGTCCCCAGACGCAACTGTGCATCCGGCAGCCCCTGTGCGGCAGCGCGCTTATACCAGGCAAACGCCTGCTGAAGATTTTGAGTAACGCCATAACCGCCTTCATACATCGCGCCTAAACTGCGCTGGGCTTTGGCATGGTGGGCCTGAGCGGCCTGAGTATACCAACGGACAGCCTGCTGGTTATCCTGTTCCAGCCCCTGACCTAACTGATACGCCAGCGCAAGGCGGTAAGCCGCATCCGCATGACCGTTTTCAGCAGCAACTTTATCCCAGAAAATACCGCGCTGATCACTGTCAGCATTGCCTTTCTGATAATAGATTGTTGCCAGAATGAAGGCCGCACGGGCATCATTCTGTTCCGCCAGTCCCTGACAGGACTGCTGAGCGACAACTAAATTCCGCTCAGAATAAGACTGGTAACAATCAGCTTGTTGCGCCGCTTCCAGCGACAAAGGCAGTCCACAAACCAATGGAATCATCCATGTGGTGGACGGCTTAAACATCCGTTGTATAGCAACTTTAATAGCAGCCATTGATCATTTCCGTATTACTGTTCTGTTTGCATCATCAGTGATGATAACCGGTACAACCAAAATGAAAACTTAAGGCAGGGTTGTCAATACAGCGACAACGCATCCCCCTAAAATAAATGAAACTGTGAATTATTGCTGTTAACCGACACACAGACTGAGGGTATCAATTACGCATCAATAACTTAGCACAGGACCAAAGATTTCAGCAGATGATACCACAACAGGCAAATATAAAGTGAATGGCTGTTTACGACATATGACTAAAAAGCCATCAGTACGGCACCAAAGGCAAAAAAAACTGCCCCGCCGGTGCACAACGGAGCAGTTGAACTGACCTATCAGCCAGCGCTGACCGGCCTGTTACGGCGGGAATAAATGAAGATGGCAATAAATACAGCCACGGCAAAAAGATTCAACAGTAAACTGCCATGCGGCCAGAGCAGTGTTACCCCGACAGCACCACTGATCCCCCGTAAGAACAGATTCAGAGGACTTTCAAGATAGCCTTCCATACAGCCGACCAGAGCATAAATACCAAAGACGGAGAACACAAAGATACTCATCACTTCCCCGGCGGTTCCTCCAATAAAAGGCGTATAAGCCAACAGAACCGGCACAATGTATAAGCCCTTCGCAACCTTCCAGGCGGTAAATCCGGTCGCCATCGGCGGCGTACGGGCAATCGCCGCAGCGGCAAAGGCGGTCAGACATACCGGCGGCGTCACGTTACTGTCCTGAGAGAGCCAGAAAATAACCATATGTGCCGATACCAGCAACATTGCCAGCACTTCAGGGGCCAGTGCCTGTTCCAGTAACTGGGTTTTAAAATCACCCGGCACCAGCGCCAGCAACGTCTGTGCCTGCAGGGCGCTCATAGGCTCAGCCAGTAATGCTGCCTGCTCCGGGGCAATTAGCAGAAAGATTGTTCTGGCAGCTTCCGGCAGCTGCCCGGTGACCATCAGATCCACCAGCTGCATCTCAGCAATCAGCCCGTACAGCGCCGGAGCGGATAATGTCGCCAGCACAATATACGACGCAGTTACCGGCAAGCCCATTCCTAAGATCAGTGACGCCAGCGCCACCAGAATCAGCGTGATCATCAAACTGCCACCGGCCCATTCCGCAACCATCAGCGAAAAGGTATTACCGATACCGGTCATAGCCACCACGTTGACCACCAGACCGACGGCAATCAGAAGCATGGCAGTTGTCGCCATATTTTTAGACCCCTGCGCCAGCGCATCCAGCACATCCCTAAGCTTCATCGGGTGCTTCGATAACCAGGAAGCAGCGATCACCGACAGAGTAGAAATACCCGCGGCATACGTCGGCGTAAAGTTATTCACCAGCAGAGCCACCAGCACCACCAGCGGTAACAGGTAATGCCAGCCCTCTTTCAGTACTTCACCGATTGGCCGGGTATCCAGCTCCACCGACTGTGCATGGCTGCGCATTGCCTCAACCCGGACAAAAAAACCTACTGAAAGGAAATACAACAGGGCCGGTAATGCAGCGACGGCAATAATGTCCACATAAGGCACCTGGGTATAAGACGCCATAATAAAGGCCCCGGCTCCCATCACCGGCGGCATCAATTGCCCTCCGGTAGATGCTGCCGCTTCCACCCCTGCCGCAAAACGGGCCGGAAAACCGGCACGGCGCATCAGTGGAATGGTAATAACACCGGTGGACACCGTATTCGCCACCGATGAGCCGGAGACCGACCCCATCAGGCCAGACCCCAGTACCGCAACAAACCCCGGCCCGCCGACAAACCGGCCAGCTGCACAGCGGGATAACTCAATAATGAAATCTCCGGCACCGGACTTCACCAGAAAAGCACCAAAGAGGATAAACATAAAGACGTAAGACCAGGAAATCCGGGCTATCTGGCCAAACATCCCCTCGGTAGAGAAATAACTGCGGTACAGCACCGTCTCCAGCGACAACCCCGGAAAACCAAAGATGCCATCAATATAGGGCCCCCACCAGAACACATAGGTCAGCGCGACCACAATCATCGTCGGAATAAACCAGCCAGTGGTCCGGCGGGCCATTTCCAGCGCAATAAATATTGCTGCCAGTGAGAACACCCAGTCACTGACAATAAAAGTCACACCCCGGTCATACAGCGCATCTTCAAAGCTAATCAGATAAACCGCACACACCACCGCGGCCAGCCCCAACATACAGTCAAGGAATAAATAAAAACGTTTCCCGGCCCGGGTCTTGCCATGCATGACCGGCACCATCAGCGCGCACAGCAACGCAAAACCGGCAAAGTGAATCGACGCCACCCACAGTTCCGGCAACGTCCCCAGTGTATTGAAATAAATATGCATCACGGCGAACGCAATGCCCAGCCAGTAGATACACCGGCCGGTAACTGATGCTTCCGGCCGTTGAGTCAGCTCCATTTCACGAAGCTTCTGCGCTGTTTCAGCATCTGTCTGCTCAGCAGATGTCGGCTCAGCCGTATTGTTTAAGGTACCCATAAGAATATCCAGCGAACAACCACCCTTCCGTTACATCCGCACAAGGCAGATATCAGAAACCACAGAAAGGTATAACTATCGGAGGCCGGCCAGCAAAATCGCCTCTCTGACAATGCTGGCCGGTGTGCACCGGAATCTGTTCACTCCGGTGCAGGCGCGGGTCAATCGTTACACGATATGTAAGCGTGCAACGTCTCAGTTAGCGACTAAGTGTTGCGGAATATCCAATCCCATTTCGGTGTAAAAACGGGCAGCACCCGGGTGCAGGGGTACCGGCAGACCGGCAATGGCTTTTTCCAGTGCCATCGCTTTAGTCGCTTTATGGATGCCGTTCAGGAATGGCAGGTTTTCGTAGATAGTTTTGGTCAGCAGATACACATCTTCTTCAGAGATATCATCGCGCACCGCCAGAAAGTTTGGCTGCGCCATGGTATTGATGTCTTTCGCCTGGCCAGGATAGGTATTTGCAGGAATCACATAACGGGTCCACAGCTTGTAGTTACCGTTAGCTTTAGCGATCTGGTCATCACTGAAATCCAGCACTGTCATATCATCACCCAGCGCAGCGTACGCACGGGTAACCGCACTGGTTGGTACACCGGATGGCACATTCATCCCTTCAATCGAACCGTTCTGTAACGCATCAGCGCTTGGGCCGTATCCCAGATACACCAGATCCAGATTATCCGCTTCAACACCTAAACCGGAGAGAATCTGACGGCCGGAACCTTCAGTACCGGAATTTTTCTTTCCGATCGAGAACTTACCGTCATTCAGGGTTTCCAGATCATCAATGGTGCCGCTTTTAACACGGTCAGATTTGACCACAAACTGCTCAACGTTCTGCCATAACATGGACACCGAACGCAGGTGCTGCTGTGGTCCGGAATTAGCCAACGCCCCTTCACCGCTCCATGCCCAGGCACCGTATAAGCCCTGCATGATGGCGAACTGTGCTTCATTTTCCCGCAGCAATTTAACGTTCTCACCGGAACCTGCTGAGTTAATCGCCCCCAGAGAGAATTTATACTTAGGTTCCAGCTTCACCTTGGTCAGGGTCGCCAGTGCTACCCCCACCGGATAGTAAGTACCGCCGGTAGACGCCGTGGCCAGAATATAAGAGCGCTTATCTGCGGCAACAGCCCCGGTCGATACAGCCGCCATCGTTGCGACGCCCGCAGCCATTCCCAAAGAGATGACCGTTTTCAGAAATGTACGCTTAGTTATGCTCATTGTGCTTTCCTTTTAGAATTTTTGTTGACACCTCCCCTTAAGAGCAAAACCGGGGCCAATATCTCAAAAAGCAACATAACCTTATGAATTAATTATAAAAATGGCATTTTTCATCCAGCATAAACACCGCCTCAATGAGCAAAAACTTGCTTATTCAATCCTCGCTGATAAGCAAAAAACAGCCGATCAGCCTGGCTGGCCCCCTCTGAAGATCATTATTCAGGGCAGATACCTGTGCTCACCCGGGCATAAGCCAGCAGTTTAATCACCTCACACCCCTGATCGGCCATTTTTAGCCGATGGCTGTGCATGGCGCTTTACGGTTAACGCTTCAGGGTCAGTGCTCCAGGGCCAGCACTTTTTATCTAGGTATAATCACCACGGTTTATATCGTACTTCACCATCTTCTGGTTCAGGGTACGGCGGGGTAAATCAAGTTGCTCCATCACCGCTGCAATATTCCCTTTATGAGCCGTGAGCGCCTGGCGAATAATCTGACTTTCAAAATTTGCCACCTGAGCCCCCAGCGACAATCCGGCAGCTTCTTCACAACCGGCAACAAATTCATCCTGCGCGAAGAGAATATCCGCCAGCGATAAAGCACCGTCCAGCGCATAACGGACAGCAGCATTCTTAAGCTCACGGACATTCCCCGGCCAGCTATAGCCCTGCATGTTATCGATATCCTGCTGAGTAAAGCGGCGCAATTCACAGTCATGCTGACGGGCCGCCTGACGGGCATAGTGTTCAAACAACAGAGGAATATCTTCTTCCCGCTCACGCAACGGTGGCAGGCGCAGCGCCGACACATTCAGACGATAGAACAGATCTTCACGAAAGCCTTCTTCAGTACGTAAATCGGTTTTCGAGGCCGCCACCACCCGTAAATCAACCGCCACGGGCCGGTTACTGCCCACCGGTTCCACCAGGCCTTCCTGCAGAGTCCGCAGGATTTTCACCTGTAATGCTGGCGACATACTTTCAATTTCATCGAGAAACAGCGTGCCTTTATCTGCATATTCAAACTTACCGATACGGCGTTTATTGGCACCGGTAAAGGCACCAGCCTGATGCCCGAACAACTCACTTTCAATCAGATTCTCCGGCACTGCACCGCAGTTCAGCGGTACAAACCCACTGCAACGCCGGCCACTGTATTCATGCAGACACTGAGCCACTAACTCTTTACCGGTACCGGTTTCACCGTAAATAATGACATTGGTATCCAGTACCGCATATTTCAGAATATCCCGTTTGAGCCGCTGAATTGCCGGGGAAATGCCGATCAGCTTGGCATCAATACCGGACTGCGATGCAAGATTTTCCTGCAAACGCAGATTCTCAATTGTCAGGCGGCGCTTCTCACAGGCCCGGTTAATGTTTTCCACCAGGCGCTCCGGCACAAAGGGCTTTTCAATAAAGTCATATGCACCGTTACGCATGGCGCTCAGAGCCATATCCACATCACCGTGGCCGGTAATCAGAATCACCGGTAACTCAGGGTCACACGCCTGTGCATATGCCAGCAATTCAAGGCCATCCATACCCGGCATTTTCACATCACTGATCAGCACCCCGGGGAAGGTTTTACTCAGATGCGGTAACACCTGCTCGGCAGTCTCACACATGATGACGTCAAAACCGGCCATACTCAGCCACTGTTCGGTCGAATGACGAATCAGTTCATCGTCATCCACCAGCAATACCTTACCCTGCATTGTTACTTTCTCCGGTAATCATCTCATCAGCCAGCGGCAACAACACCCTGAACTCAGCACCCTTGCCAGTATTCAGGGCAACAATTTCGCCCCCCAGATCACGGCATATCGACTGTACAATCGCCAGCCCTAACCCCAGCCCTTCACCGATAGGCTTGGTGGTAAAAAACGGCTCAAACAAATGCTCCGCCGCATCATCACTGAACCCGGGGCCCGAATCCCGGATGGTAAAACATACCCTGTTTTCAGGCACCAGCTGCATATCCAGAGCTAGCTGTTTATGTGTCTGGGAAGATGCCTGCATCGCATCGCAGGCGTTATTCATTAAATTCAGGAAAACCTGTTCCAACCTGGGGCTGTCAGCAGCCACCCGGACCTGCAACAGTGGCCGCTGCCACTGCAGTGCTATTGACTCTTTAAGGCAGCGGGCATTCATCGTTGCAATGACCTGATCCAGCACCTGCAACGGATCTATCGGGCTCAGCTGTTCCGGCTTCTTAAACGCGAATACTTTTAACTGCCTCGTCATAGCCGACATCCGTTCAGTCAGGGTTTCAATCAGATCAAAATTCCCCTGCAACGCCTGCGCATCAGCGGCCTCTTTTGCTTCACCCAGTAACTGCCCCATCCGGTGCCGGGCAATAGAGACATAAGTACGCATAGCCGTCAGAGGCTGGTTAAGTTCATGCACCAGTACCGAAGACATACGTCCCAGTGCGGCCAGCTTTTCCGCCTGTACCAGTTCATCCTGCGCCGCCCGTAATGCCTCTGTCCGCTGCTGTACTTTATGTTCTAACTGGTCATTGGCCTGCTGCAAAGCCTGCCGGGTTTCCTGCCGGGACTGATTCTTCAAATGCCGTTCCCGGAATAACAACCCCAGCAGGAACAGTGCCACACACCCCGCCAGGGTATAGTTTGCCACTGTGCGGCTATCACTGATCACCGGCTTCAGCGGTGTAAAAACCGTAAACGTCCAGCCCAGATCATCCAGCACAACAGATTGCACCAATACCTCTCCCCGGTCTGCCAGCTTTCTCAGATCCGCCATTGAACCATCACTCAGCTGGCGCTTTTCAGCCGAAACCAGAACATCCTCCAATGACTGCCCCGCCCAGTGACTGTCCGCCGCCAGCAATACTTCCTGCTGATTGCTCACCACAAAGCCGCTGTTAAGGGGCAGGCCTGAACGTAACTGCTCCAGATCGATTCGCACCACCGCCGCACCGGCAAACTGCTGGCGCTCGTAAATCGGCGCAGAAAGGTACACCGCCGCCTCATCATCCGGAGACATAGACATCCCCTGCAGCCCTTTTCGGGCCTGCCTGAAATACGGCTGATCTGCCTGCGTCCGGTAAGCATCAGAATCATCCCGCCAGTGGCTCAGCGCCTGCACATTGCCCCGGGTATCCAGCACAAACAGCGCCGTCGAACCGGCAACCAGATTAATCTGCTCCAGATAGCGGCTCACCGCCGTTATTTTATTGGCAGACGCACTGCGCAGCAGATTCTGAACATCATGGCTTTGGGAAATCAAAAATGGCAGGTAACGGTATTCATTAAGGGAATTACGAAACTGACTGACCAGGGTTAACAGCTTATCCTCACCGGCTACCCGCAGCTCAACAGTGCCCCAGTCACGGGCATAACGGTTCATCTGTAACGTCAGTAAAGCAGATATCAGAATCACCAGCACCACAAAGGCAACCATCCGTCCTGAACGGCGTCGGGAGACGGATACTTTAAGCACTGTGCTGTCAGTCAACATAATAAGCTTCCCCCAAATCAGTGATCACAGAATAAAATTGCCGCCCCTCACTACCACTGTCGCAGCGGCGCCTCACCAATACGCACCTGCTCATACCAGTGGGAAGGATCAAGCAACTCAAAAGCCTCATTCACCGGGGGATACGCCAGCCCGTTAACATGGCAGTATCTGGCAAGGTCCGGGTAACCCCAGGCAAACAGGGTATCGTTGAACTCATCCGGCGCAATACGGCACTGATCATACAAGCCTGCCTGCATACGCTGATTCTGTGCTTCTATAAGAATAATACCTGCTGCGGTAGAAACATTCAGCGAAGCAACCATGCCCATCATCGGAATCAGAATATGTTCATCCGCCAGATCAGCGGCAGCATCACTGACGCCTTCTTTTTCAGAGCCCATCAGAAAGGCACAGGGTTGCGTGTAATCCAGACTGCGGTAATCAATGGCCCGGTCAGAAAAATGTGCCGCGTAAACCTTCATCCCCCGGCTCTTAACCGTGCTAATAGCGGCTTCACAATCTTTATATAAATGATTTTTAACCCAGCGGTCACTGCCCTGTGTCGTCCCGGAAAAACGGTAACCTTCTTTAGGCTCAACACTGTGTATTTCACCAATCCCCACCGCATCAGCTGTACGGATCAGCGCGGCGGTGTTTCTGGCTTTATGCACCTGATCAGTAATCAGCGTCAGATCCGGCTGACGGCGATTGAGAGTAGCAATGAATTTGTCGCGACGTTCAGGAGTCATGTCAATGTCCATACCCATGATCAAACACCGGAAAAACAGATACATTTCCGGCTAAAATGGCGAACATAATAGCAAAATTACCGGCAAGCTCACGGCAAACTGTGCCATAATTAGCGCCCTTATTTTTACAAGACACATTTTTTCCAAACACACCAGAAACGGAATCCTCCAATGTCGCAACTGCCGAACATCATTGCCTACCAGGGCGTCGAAGGCGCCTATTCACATCTGTCCTGCCGTCATGTTTATCCGAACATGAATGCCAAGGCCTGTGGCTCTTTTGTAGATGCAATGTTTATGGTCGAGCGCGGCGAAGCCAAACTGGCGATGATTCCGATGGAAAACTCCACCGCCGGCCGCGTGGAAGAGATCTACCGCTTGATGCCTAAAACCCAGCTGCACATCATTGGCGAACATTATGAGCCGGTGAATCACTGTCTGCTGGGCCTGAAAGGCAGCAGCATCGGTCAGCTGAAAACGATTTCATCCCACCCGCAGGCACTGGCGCAGTGTCATGACAATATCCGCAATCTGGGGCTGGAAGAAATCGCCGGTCTGGATACAGCCGGTTCCGCGTATGAACTGTCGCAAAATCCTGAACCGACCCACGCATCCATTGCCTCAAGCCTGGCGGCTGAACTCTATGATCTGGATGTTCTGCAGGAGAACTTTCAGGACGTGGACGGCAATACCACCCGCTTCCTGATCCTGTCCAAAGAACAGGGCATGCCGGCGCTGGAAAGTGAAAAAACCTACATCACTTCACTGATGTTCACCGTGCGCAACATTCCTGCCGCGCTGTATAAAGCCCTCGGCGGCTTTGCCACCAACGGCATCAACATGGTGAAACTGGAAAGCTACATGGGCGGCGGTGCCACCAAAGGCGCCAGCTTCCACCTGGATGTGGAAGGCCACCCGGACGACCGCTTCATGCGCTACGCCCTGCAGGAACTGGACTTCTTCACTAAAGAAGTCCGTAACCTTGGCACCTACGAAGCCCATCCGTTCCGCGCCGAAAACCGGCCGCTGCCGGAGTAACTCCCCGCATACTGCTACTGAACACCCCGCCCCTTAACGGCAACGTTAAGGGGCTTTTTTATATTTGTCCTTCACCGCCTTTTTACATCCTCCCCTCTAGGCTGTGCCAAAACACAGTCAACTGAGGACGATCAGATGCGCAAAACCATGTTGCTACTTCCGCTGCTGGGCGTAGTTACTGCCGGTGTACAGGCAGACGAAAATGAATCCGGCTTTGCCCTGGGAATAGGCGTTGCCAGCGAAGACAGCATCTATAAAGGTGTCGGCACCGAAACGGAAGCGCTCCCCTTTATCAGCTATGAAAACGGCATCTTTTACATTCAGGGCCCTGAAGCCGGCTATTACTTCATCGATAACGATGATTTTAAAATCGGTGCACTGGCCCGTTACCGGACTGATGGCTATAAGGCCAGCGACAGCTCTGACCTGAAAGGTATGGACGAACGCAAAGGTGCCTTCGAACTGGGTATCACCGCCTCATACGACACCGACTACGGTGAATGGTCTGCCACCTTCGCTTCCGATGCCAGCAGCGAACACGAAGGCAATGAAATTGAACTGGGCTGGGAAAAACGCTTTCCTGTATCCGCCAAGTGGTCGGTCACCCCGGAAGCCTCTGTCAGCTACCGCAGCGATGATCTGAACAACTATTACTACGGCGTCAAAACCAGCGAAGCTACCGTAAACCGGGCGGCTTACACCGCCGATGCTGACACCGTATACGAAATCGGCATCAGTGCGATGTATCAGATCGACCAGCAACAAATGATCCGTATGGGTGCCAGCTACACCAGCTACGGTGATGAAATTGCTGACAGCAGCATCGTTGAAGATGACAAGAGCACCAGCGTAAGCCTGCTGTACATGTACCGTTTCTAAGGTACAGATCAAGTCAATTTCCCTGACGATATTGCCCGCCACCGCGGGCTTTTTTATGATTATCTTTACCCCCGGTTTACATTTCCCGGGCCATAATAAGGACGTTAACTTTCCCAGCGGGTAATCACCATGCGTGTACTGATAGTAGAGGATAATCAGGATCTGGCAGCCAATCTGACCGACTATCTGGAACTGAAAAACTGCATCACCGACTGGGCCGGAAACGGCCGGCAGGCACTGAACCTGACCGAGCACGCCACCTATGATGTCATCGTGCTGGATATAATGATGCCCGTACTCAACGGCCTGGAAGTGTGCCGTCAGCTGCGTGAACAGCACCGGCAAATACCGATACTCTTTCTGACCGCCAGAGACACACTGGACGACAAAATCGAAGGATTTGCTGTTGGCGGCGATGATTATCTGGTCAAACCTTTCGCCATGGAAGAACTCTACCTGCGGCTGGACGCCCTCTGTAAACGCCGCCCCCGGCAAAAAACCGACTGCCTGCAGGTAGCCGATCTGATCATGGATCTCACCAGCCAGGAAGTCACCCGGGCCGGCAAGCCGTTAAAACTCAACCGCTCCTGCCTGAAGCTGCTGCAACACCTGATGCAGCACTCACCGGAAGTGGTCAGCCGGGAAGCCCTGAGCCGCGCACTATGGGGCAACGACGTGCCGGATCAGGATGTGCTGCGCAGCCACCTTTACCACCTGCGCACCGCCATTGACAAACCCTTCAGCACCCAGTTACTCCATACCGTCTACGGTGTGGGATTTCGCCTTACAGACACCGTTCCGGAAGCCTGACCCGTGATAATAAAAAGCCTTAAAACCCGTATGATTCTGGCCTTTTCCGGCTTCAGTATTCTGCTGGCTCTATTCTACTGGGGCCTGCTGGCCTTATTCCTGCTGTTCTCAGAAGATACTATTTTTAATCAGCAAGTAGGGATTGAGCTGAAACGGCAACAAACTTACTACTTACAGCGGGGCAACTTTGATCAGCTCCCCACCGGAATGAGTATCTACCTGGGAGACGAAATCAACAGCCACCCGGATGCAGAAACCATCACACAGCTCCCCCCCGGCATTGATGAAATCGAAGACCTGAACCTGCATGTGGCCAAAGCCACCTTTCAGTCAAAACCTCTTTATATCGTCTATAACGTCAGAAATCAGGACATTGATCAGGACATACTCAGCTGGCTTAACCAGATAGGGTTAATTGTCTTTCTGATCGTTTCTGTTACCGGCGTCGGCGTCGGTATTTTTATGGGCCGCCGGACTGCCCGGCCAATACTGCGTCTGGACGAACGGATTACAGGGCTGGAAAAGAATGAACAGTTCGGTGAAACCAACAGTTTCGGGCCCGACGAAATCGGCCGCCTGGCTCACTCTTTTGCGGAAGCCTACGACCGCAGCCAGCAGTTTTTAATCCGTGAAAAGCGCTTCACCCGGGAAGTCTCGCATGAATTGCGTACGCCTACCGCCGTTATCCGCGGCGCACTGGATATTCTGGAAGTGCAGCCGGACAACCCTGCCGCCCTGCAGCGGATTCGCCGGGCCAACAACAAAACCCAGCAACTGATTGAAACCTTTCTGTTACTGGGCAGGGAAGAAAACCTCAGCCTGTCCGATGAATGTCTGGACAGCCACTATGTCTGCACCATGCTGGTTGAACAGCATCAGAAGAACACTGCCGTGCCTATCACCTTTGAACAGACAGAAGACCCGCAACTGCAGATTCTGCCCCCCCTCTTCATGGTGCTGCTCAATAATTTGCTGGAAAACGCCATTCGCCATACTGACGTAGGCGAGATCCGGATCAGCCTGAACAAACAACAACTGACAGTCGCCGATACCGGCAGCGGATTCCCACCGGAGATGCTGCCACAGCTGGGCCAGGCCTACCTGGAAGGCAGCAGCGGACAGGGGCTGGGATTATCCATCGTGGTAAGAATCTGCCAGCAATTCGGCTGGTCAGTCAAAGTCGATTCAGAAACCGGCAAAGGCAGTCAGGTACATATTCAGTTTTCTTAACCGCTTTTTGACCCGCTGACGGATATAACTGTGACATCTGCAACAAACCGACTGAAACCCGATGTCCAGACACACCTACATTCACCGCGCCGGTGTTATCTTAACCACGCTGATTCTGTCAGCCTGCAGCAGCCTGCAACTCTTCCCGGATAAACGTACCGCTCAGGCACTGGCGGTACCTGCACAATGGCAGGAATCTGCACCGGCCACGCAACAACCGCTGACCAGCCAACTGCTGGACCTGATCAACAACCGGCAGCTAAACAGCCTGGTCACACAAACCCTGGCAGCCAACTATGACCTTCGCCAGACTGCCATCCGCTTGCAGGAACAGCGGCTGATCAGCCACAAAGAGGCTGGCGCTACACTGCCGGTGCTGAACCTGAATCTGAATGCTGACCGCAAAAAAGATACCGCCACCAGCCACACCCTCTCGCTGGACCTCAGCTGGGAAGCAGATGTCTGGGGACGGCTGGCCGACCGCAGCCGGGCAGCAGATGCCACCACCGAATCCCTCGCACTGGATTACCGCGCCGCAAGAGATTCACTGGCCGCCCGGACCATTCAGAGCTGGCTGGATATTCAGATGCGCGCCCGGATTATTCACGCCGAAACTCAGTGGCTGAACAGCCTGGTTGATACCGAAGGGGTCATCCGGGAACGTTTTCTCAGCGGCCTTAACGGCAGTAACTCACTGGCAGATCTTGAAGCCGCCCGGGCCAACGCTGCACTGACCCGTGCCAGCCTGGCTGCCCGGCAGCAAAATCAGGCAAATGCATGGCGTCAGTTGGCCGCCCTGCAGGGCAAAGCCGGCACCGAAAGTCTGATCAGCTCACTGACACTGTCGGAAACAATCCCGCCAGTGAGCAATCCCCCCACCCGCCTGCCCGCCGAAGTGCTGGCGAACCGACCGGATCTGCAGGCCGCCCTGCTGACCATTGAAGCATCTGATGCGCTTGCCCGTGCCAGCCGCAAACAACTGTTGCCCGGCTTCAGCCTCACCGCCAGCCTGAGTAATTCAGCAGGAAATCTGGGAGATCTGTTATCCGGCTCCACCGCCTGGAGCCTGCTGGGCCAGCTCACCGCCCCCCTGTTCAATGCGGGCCGCTTAAAGGCAGACGCAGACATTACTGACCTGCAGGCGGAACGCAGCTACCTCAGCTATCAGCAGGCCCTGCTCAATGCGGTTAACGAAGTGGAAACCGCCCTGGGTCAGGAAACCTCACTGGCCACCCGGCAAATTCAGCTGCAGGCAGCGGTGCAACATTCTGAAGCCAGTCTTGCGCACTATCAGGCCCGTTACCGCAGTGGCCTGAGTGACATTCTGGACTTGCTGAGCGCCCAGCAAAACGCCTTTAACAACCGCATCCGGCTTCTTGAGATTCAACAGGCCCGGCAGACCAACCGCATTACACTGGGGCTGGCGCTGGGTATGGGAGTTTAACCATGACACTGAAACAACACCGCAAGACCCTTTTATATACGGCTCTCGCTTTCATCACCGTACCAACAGCAATTGTGTACACCCGCTATGCCGTCAGTAACCAGCCGGAACCGGTACGCCAGGAACAGGCTGTTCCGGCGCCCCGGGTGACCGTTCTGCCAGTAACCGCCGCTACATACATGAGCAGCATTCAGGCATTCGGGGAAGTTCAGGCCACCGATCAGATCAGTCTGAAAACTGAAGTCAGCGGTAAGGTTATCTGGCGTAATCCGGCATTTGTTGCCGGCGGGCTGGTGCAAAAAGATGCTGAACTGATTCACATCGACCCCACCGGTTATAAAGCTCAGCTGGCCAGCGCCCGGCAAACCCTGGCTGAAGCCAGACTTGCACTGCAGCAGGAACAGCGGCAAAAGGAGCAGGCCCTGCAAGACTGGAAGCGGGCCGGTATCAGCGAAAAACCCGGCCCTCTGCTATTACGTGAGCCTCAGCTGGCGGCAGCCAACGCCCGCTACAGTGCAGCTCGGGCCGCCGTGAGTGAAGCCCGGCGTAATCTGGCACAAACCCGGATTAAAGCACCGGCCGACAGCCTGATTACTGAACGGCTGACGGCTACCGGCAGCTACCTGAATCAGGGCGATACTGTCGCCAGCCTGCAAACCAGCAGCCGGGCGGAAATCCGTCTGGCGCTATCCGCCAGCCAGTGGCAACAGCTCCCTGCTGATCCCAGGGGAGAAAGCGTTGAACTGCTCAGCCGCAACCTGCCCGGCGTTCGCTGGCAGGGTAAAATCGAACGCTTATCCAACAACATCGATGTATCTACCCGGTTACGGAGCCTGACTATCAGTGTCGAACACCCGCTCAGCCAACAGCAGCCACTGCTATTTGGCAGCTTTGTACAGGCTCAGCTCAGAGGGCTGGCAACCCCGGACCTGTTTGCACTGCCGGCCACCGCCCTGACCGCCGACGGTTACCTCTGGTACGTCACAGGTAACACCCTTGAACGGGCAGCCCGCACCGTGCAGTTCAGTCACGGCGATACACTTTATGTATCCAGAGGCGACCTGCCGGAACAGATCAGCCTGGTACGCAAACCGGTATCCGGCTATCTGGCCGGAATGAAGGTACAGGCGGTGGGTGATGAAACCATGACCGGCACGCTGGCCGCCGTCAGCGGGGAGCGCCAGCCATGAATGCTTCCGTTTCTGTCAATAAAGGCTGGGTTGCCTGGTTCGCCCGCAACCCGGTCGCTGCCAACCTGTTAATGGTGTCTATTCTGGTGATCGGCAGCCTCACCGCTATGAACCTGCGGGTGGAAGACTTCCCCTCCCTGCCCCCCAACAGTATCAGCGTCACCGTCAGCTATGACAGCGGCTCCGCCCAGACCAGCGAAGAAGGGGTTACCATCAAGCTGGAAGAAGCCCTCAACGGCGTGCCCGGCATTAAGCAGATATCCGGCACCTCTGATGGCAGCGGCAGCTCACTGAGCATTGAACAGACCAGTGGCTACAATCTGGACACCCTGTATCAGGACGTCAAAAACCGTATCGACAGCATCACCACCCTGCCGGATCAGGCCGAAAAACCGGTCATCACCCGTCAGCTCGATGTTGAAGACGCACTCAGTGTGCACATTTACGGCAGCGCCGATCAGCAAACCCTGCAAAACACCGCCAAGCGCCTCCGGGATCAGTTGCTTGCCAACCCGGTCATTGAAGAAGTCGTCACCAAAGGCCGGCACACGCCGGAAATCACCATTCAGGCAGACGAACAGTTGCTGCAATCCATGGGGCTGAGCCTGGATGACATTGCCGCCCGGATCGCCGCTGCCTCAGTGACAGAATCCGGCGGCGAACTCTACAGTGAAAATGGCACCCTGATCGTCAAAGCCGATCAGCCCAAATACTTCCAGCGTGAGTTCGCCAATATTCTGATCAGTGAAACCCGTGACGGCCAGCGGATCACCCTGGGAGACGTTGCCCGGGTATCCGACAGCTACGCCCAGTCGGGCATTATCACCCGCTATAACGGCCAGCCGGCGGTTGAACTGGCGGTACAGATGTACGGCAGCTCAGATATCATGCAGATCTCTGAAAACGTCAAAACCGAAGTGGCGGCGTTTCAGTCACTGCTGCCAACCAATGTTCACACCAGCGTCTGGAACGACAGCAGCGTCTACATCACCGAACGGCTGGGGCTATTGCTGAACAACAGCCTGATGGGCATTGCGCTGGTCATGCTGATGCTCTCCCTACTGCTGAACGTCCGGGTGGCCTTCTGGGTCGGCGCCGGCCTGCCGGTGATTTTTGCCGGCGCCATGCTGCTGCTCGGGCCCAATTTTTACAACCTGAGCCTCAACGAAATCACCACCTTTGGCTTTATCATCGCACTGGGAATAGTGGTGGATGACGCCGTCGTGGTGGGCGAAAGTATCTACGCGGAACGGGAACGGCACGGTGCCAGCATCGAATCCACCATCCGCGGCGCACAGCGGGTTACCGTTCCCACTGTATTCGGAGTACTGACCACCGTCGCCGCTTTCATGGCGTTATCTCTGGTGGAAGGTGAAATGGGAAAAATCTTTGCCATGTTCGCCTACGCCGCAGCGTTCTGCCTGATCTTCTCCCTGATCGAATCCAAGCTGATTCTGCCCGCCCATCTGGCTCACCTGCGAATGCATTCATCCGGCAGCAAAAATCCACTGGCCAGAGGCTGGCGCTGGCTTCAGGGCAAAATAAGTCAGGGCCTGAATTACTGGATCAGACACCTGTACCGGCCCTTTATTCATCAGGCACTGAAGCTACGCTACGCCACACTGCTAATGGCTATTACCCTGTTTATTCTGGTCACCGGCATGGTGCTCTCCGGACAGATCCGCTCGGTGTTCTTCCCGGACATTCCGGAAAACACCATCCAGGTCTCCCTGACACTGGAAGACGAAGCCGGCTATGGGCTGGTGCAGTCACAGGCGCTGGAAATTGAACAGGCCGGACAACGCATCAGCCAGCAACTGCAGGATGAATTCCATCTGGATATGGCACCCATCCAAAGTCTTTCCCTGCTGACCACTGATACCGGTGCCACCCTGACGGCAGAACTGTCTCCCCTCAGCGGCCGCCCCTTCGGAACCAACCTGATTGCCGAACGCTGGGAAACGGCAACCCCTGCACTTGAGGCTGTAAGGCGGCTGCGCTTCATTACCGACCATGAAGACGAAGCCGACATCAGCATCGATTTACGGGCAACCGACTCCGGCACCCTGCAAACCGCCAGCCGCCAGGTGCAACATGCACTGAGCAACTACGCCGGTGTTTCCGGTGTACAGAACAGCATGAAGGCCGGCCAGCCCCAGATCGACCTGCAATTGCGCCCGGAAGGTCAGGCTATGGGGCTGACTACGGCCATGCTGGCACAGCAAATCCAGCAAGCTTATCAGGGCTATGAAGTACAGAGCATTCAGCGCGGTAAAGACGAAGTGAAAGTAAGGGTTCGCTACCCGGACGAACAGCGCCGCAGCGCCGATGACCTCAACAGCGCCCATATCCGTACCCCTGACGGTCAGGCCATTCCGCTACAGGCAGTGGCAGATATTTCATCCGGCTATGTCGCCCGGGAAATCGAGCGCACCGACCGTAGCCGGGTAGCCGTCATCACCGCCGACCTGAATAAGCAGGTTGCCGATGCCAACGACATTCTCGCGGCACTGGAAACCGAACTCTTTCAACAACTTCGGCAGGATAACCCGGGGCTGAGCATCGTCCTCAGTGGCGAAGCCCAGGAAGAAGCAGAGTCCACAGACTCACTGGTCATCGCTTTTGCGGTCGCCCTGCTGGCCATCTATGCCCTGCTGGCCATTCCGCTGAAGTCCTATACCCAGCCTCTGCTGATCATGGCTGCCATCCCTTTTGGCATCATCGGTGCGTTGCTGGGCCTCTGGCTGCACGGCTTGCCCCTGAGCATTCTGGCGATGTTCGGCATCCTTGCGCTGTCTGGCGTGGTGGTTAATGACAGCCTGCTACTCATCAGCCGCTTCAACGAAAACCGCAGCCTTGGCAAAGGCGTAAAGCTGGCCATGGTAAGCGCCTGCTGCAGCCGGATGCGAGCCATTATTCTGACCTCTGTTACCACCTATGTGGGACTGGTTCCCCTGATACTGGACTCTTCAGAAAGTGCCCAGATTCTGATTCCTGCGGCCGTTGCTATGGGTTACGGCATTCTGTTTGCTACCATGATTACTCTGGTCCTGATTCCGGTACTGGTCATGATCAGTGAAGATTTCCGCGTCAGGAAAACCAGCAAGCAAAAAGCTCAACAGCCACTGCCCACACACCCTCAGATTGCGGAGGCAACAGAATGACACTCACCGCCCTGCTGGTTGAAGACGATCAGGACCTTGCAGACTCCATCTGTGAATACCTGCGCCTGAAATCAATCAGTGTTGAACACGCAAGCAATGGGACTGACGGGCTGAAAATGGCCAGCAATAATCAATACGATGTACTGCTGCTGGATCTGATGTTACCGGGGCTGGATGGTCTCAGCCTCTGCAGGGAACTGCGCAGCCAGGGCATCAAAACCCCGGTACTGATGCTGACCGCCCGGGACACTCTGGACGATAAAGTGGCTGGTTTCACCGCCGGCAGCGACGACTACCTCGTCAAACCTTTCGCACTGGAAGAGCTAACGGTACGGGTGAAATCACTGGCCAGATGGCACAGCGGCCAGGTTCGTACCCTTCAGGTGGAAGATCTTCAGCTGGATCTGGATAATCGAAAATCCTGGCGGCAGCAGCAACCGCTAAAGCTATCCCCCACAGGGTTCATCCTGCTGGAAATTCTGATGCGGGCCAGCCCTGCCATTGTTACCCGGGAAACACTGGAACAGGCCATATGGTCAGATGAACCGCCGGATACGAATGCTCTGAAAGTCCACCTGTATCACCTGCGTAAACAGGTCGACAAGTCCTTCAGCCAGCCACTGATTCATACCCTGCCGGGAAAGGGGTATGTCCTGAAGCAACGCTGAAACTCTCAGAAATTCGCACTGGCCAGCTTAAGCTTCCGGCCCAGTAACTTAGGCGAACAGCCAAACTGATCTTTCACATTTTTACTGAAGTGTGAGGTGCTGGAAAACCCACAGGCAATGGAAATTTCAGTAATACTCTTACTGGTTTTCTGCAGCAAATCCCTTGCCCGGTTCAACCGCAGTTCCATGTAATAACGGGATGGCTGGCTATCCAGATACTTACGGAACAGCCGCTCCACCTGCCGGCGGGAAATTCCCAGCAAATCTGAAATCTCCTGCAGGCTCAGCGGCTCCTCAATATTCGACTCCATCAGCAGAATGGCATCCTGCAAACAGGCCGGCAGATACACAGACGGCTGACGCCGGGCACCCCGTTGCGTATCACCCGAAGGCCGACCAGAACACACCAGCTTGTCGGATATCGCTCTGGCCAGTGCCTGCCCCTGCTCTTCACCGACAAAATGCAGCAATAAATCCTGCACATCACTGCCACCCGCACAACTGAAACGGTCCTTATCCACCACATACAACTGCGAACTGAGCATCAGACGCGGATGCTCCTCCTGCATAGCCGCCAGATACTCCCAGTGAGTTGTACAGGCGTAATCATCCAGTAACCCGGCCCGGGCCAGCGGATAGCTGCCAGCACCAAAACCCCCGATATCCAGATTAAGGCTCCCCGCCTGACGCAACCAGCGCATCAGTTGCTGATCATCACAATCCTGCCCGCCACACACAATCAGCTTATCCAGCCGGGCCGGGTCAAGCCTTTGCATCCCCTGCTGAACCCCCACTTCAAAACCTTCATCCGACATCACCGCCAGACCATCCCGGCTACACAGCGTCCAGCGATAAAGCGTTTGCTCCGCCAGTTTATTGGCATTATTCAGCACAGCAACAGCTGCACTCAGGCATGCCATGCCGGTACCCGGTAACAACAGAAACGCAATCTCCTGCACACAGTCAGCCACCTGCGGTACACACTGAGGCGCAACAGCTGCATTCATCCCGTTCTGTTCAGGAGGTTCTTTACCAAAAGCAGGCCGTATAACCACCCCCTTAGACTCAACAGGCGGTAAATCCCGGTCACGGTAAAGCAGGGGCAGGTGCAAAGGCAGGGAATTGACAGACGAACTGACATACACAGGTTTAGATAACAGATTCATAGGCACGGGCCATACAACAGGCTGATTATTATTGTTTGCCGAATTTAACCTGATGATAGCCCTGCTGGCCCTACCCGTAAATTTGATAATTTATATAGAAGCTATGAGAAATTCTGTTAGCCAGAGCAACATACTTATATTTCAGACAACACCTTTGATGACGTAACAATATGACCAATGCCATCTACAATGGTTATTGCATTTAAAAGCAGTAATCGCATCAGACCAGGGATTTTTATCATTCAGCCTCACCTTTTTTCACTATTAAAAGCCGCTAAATGACAGACAGATAAACCACACAAAGCATCCTGGCTCCTCTGATTTTCCTGAACAAATCTTCAGGAGCCATTACACAACACCAATTAATAAATACTCAGAAAAAGGAGCGGAAAATGCATAATTCATTGAATATATTAATAATCACATCTTTCTCTGGCATTGTATGGGCCTCACCTGACCTGAACGAGGCCGCTAATGACGTCTGTACCTGTATGGAAGCGCCTTACGCACAGATCGAGCTGGCAATAGAAATGCTGAATGCCGCCCAGGCATCCGGAGATACAAGCGCGCTTATCACAGCACAGGGGGAAATGATGAGCGTCATGAACGCTGCCAGCCAGTGCTTTAATGCACTCACAACAAAGTATCCGGAAATCAGCCAGAACGAAGCATTACAACAACAGGTGATGGCAATAGCAGACGAACAATGCCCGAACCCGGCAGATGCGCTGTTCAGGAATCAGTAAATCTGTTTTTGCTGAATCAGAACGTACACATCAGCAATCGGACGATTGAATAGATAGAGTCCGGGTTTAAGATCAGATCAACAACACTGAAAGGAAAACGGATTTGGATACTGAGTTAAAGGAATACTACAAAAAACGTGCGGCAGAATTTGATGAAGTTTACACCAGGCCGGAACGGCAAAAGGATATCCAGCTGCTCACAGAGTTTCTGAAACACAGCCTGGCCGGAAAAAATGTGCTGGAAATCGCCTGCGGTACCGGATTCTGGACACAAAAATACAGTGCAGATGCGGCAAGCGTACTGGCAACGGATTACAACAACGAAGTGCTGCGGGTTGCCAGAAGCAAAGATTATTTAAATCCGAATATCCGTTTTGTAACCGACGATGCCTACAGCCTGAACAAAGTCACAACAAAAGCCAACGCCTGTTATGCCGGTTTCTGGTTGTCACACGTAGAAAAGAGCAAGCGAAACTCATTTCTGCGCACCCTTCACGAACACCTTGAACCGGGCAGTACCGTTATATTCGCAGACAACCTCTACGTTGACGGTAACAGCACCCCGGTCAGCCGCCGGGACTCAGAAGGTAACACCTACCAGATCCGCACACTGAAAGATGGCACCCGCCACGAAATACTTAAAAACTTCATCACTGAAGAGGACTTTCACGCCTTACTCAGTGACAGCACTGAAAACCTGCACTATAAAAAATCAGAGTATTTCTGGTACGGGTGGTACCGGATCTGAATAACCTAAACGCACCTGCATACAACCGAAGATCTGACTGACCACATTCAGACCCGTGTGTTTTTCAAATAATCTTTGCAAAAACATTTGGTTAAAAACGGAATACCAACAAACTAAAACGAAGGAACTGATATGGACGATTACGCTTTAGCAATATCTGTCGTCAGCTTTGTGGTAGCAACAGCTTTTTCAGTGGTGGCATACCGGTCGTCACAAGCATCAGCAATTGCTGCAAAGCAATCACTTCTTTTAGCAGAGAAGGCGAACAAACTGTCAACAGCATCCAATCAAATGTCAGACGCTTCACTTGCCCTGACCGAAGCATCAAACAGGCTGTCTGAATCACAAAAGACGACTGCGCTGGTTTCACTGCTGGCACCGGCAACAGAAGATCCGGAACAGTGGCGCTTATTCATGAAGTTCTTAATCAAAAATAATAAGCTTCCGGCGTTGTCAGATGAAGACTATGAATTTGTTCATTACCTTGAGCGCAGGCTGTCAATTAAAGCCAGCATTGTGAACGGCAGACTTGCCATCGATGAGCCCTGAATAACAGGCGCACACAGACACAAGCGTACTCTGGGCACTGACAGGTTTTTTGCCACTCACAAGGTAGTCATATGCACGAAACTATAAAAAAAGAGCTCCACCCATCACTCTATCCGATACTCCTGCCCTCCTCAGACATTCTGAAGGTTTGTATGGTCAGAAAAAAAGGGCTGGCACGTTATTGTCTGGTATCAACAAATTACGACGCATCTCTTACTCTTGAAGAACAAATAAAAATCATCCGTAAGGAGGTCTTTCGTATTACGAAAGCCTGCTGGGCAATCCGCGAAATAGGCCTTTACATAGTACTGATATCAGATTCAAAAATCAGAAACCTTTCAGATTCAGACCTGCAAACAGACAGCTCTGGCTTCCATGCTGTAATCGTTCAGGGCATCCACATTATTGGCCCCGGAAACAAACATATATACAAGCATTCCAAATGGTTAAACCATACTTTTGGCGGAGCCAGCCAAATATCAGATACCTTGAGAACTCTCTCGGCATAAAACCACTCAACCACGCTGATATACAGGATGCACAGTTATATGCTTTGGCTTAACAGTGCTAAGCAACTCCCGGGATCATCAACTATGCTCTGACTATTATGGATATGAAAATGGAGCAAACTATTCTGGCACTGATGTTTGTTTTCCCTGCCATGTCATGGGCAAACGGAGTGAATATGATTGATGATCTGTTAGCAAAAGATAATTACGCAACGCCAGCCTGGGAATCACGGGGGCTTATCCCCTCCCCCCCTGAAACGATACATTTCATGGAACAGACCACTAAGCAATTTCTGCTGGACCTTAAAGCACTGTCGGAGAAGTCAGAGCTGACTGAGGCAGATCTGAGAAAACAGATAATCCAACTTGTAGATGACCTTCCCTGGAATGATTTAGATACCGAAGAAAAAGAATTCCTTGCTAATGTACTGGCACCGGCTATTCAAAGTATGGGATTCAATCCGTGGGCCATTTTTTAAAACATAACAACTGAATACTGACAATGAGTATTCCCCCCTTTTTACATCCGAACAGAGCAAATGAAGCAGTCCTGCTCCAATGAAAATATCACCGGAAAAGAATGACTATCTACTTCTACACCAAGAATGATCCGTTCGGTGACTTCTCTAATTTCTCTAAACATGGCATCGAAATGGATGCTATATGGTGGCCTACCGTTGAGCATTATTTTCAGGCGCAGAAGTTCACCGATCAGGACTATAAAAACCGCATTCAAACAGCCCATACAGCCAAACAGGCTGCGGAACTGGGAAGAAGTAGAAAAGCACCGATTCGCAGTGACTGGGAAACCGTTAAAGATGAGATTATGTACCGGGCCGTGTTACAGAAATTCAAAACACACCAGGCACTTGCTGCACTTTTACTGTCAACCGCACAGGAACATATTGTCGAAAATGCTCCCGGTGACTACTACTGGGGCTGCGGTAAAGACGGCACAGGATTAAACAAACTCGGTAAAATCCTCATGAGTGTACGCAAAGACATTCAACAGTGATTTTGCCTCCCTAAACATTCGGCCTCCTGCTAGCCTATAACCGCACACCTAGCTTCAATCCTTTCTGATACTCCATCACAAATCAGCGGCTGTAGACCATAATTTGCCCCATCCTGTTTCACCATCTACCTTTTAATAAAAGGAATGATATTCAGAACACCTGCTCCGGTTTACGCCACCGACACCTTAACGCAGGCAAAGGGATTACGTTCAGGGAGCAACACATGGCAACGGATTTTGCAGTACTGGCATTTTTCTTCCCCGTCTTAATTGTGATTTTAATTCTGTGTCTGATGGCATGGAAATTAAGAATCACAGCTCACGGAAAAGGCATTCTCGACATTGGCGGCAAACGCCTGTGCCGGGAATACCTGGGCATACTTATTGGCACGTTAATTTTTTCTTATATAGACACGTATCTTGTAGGAATAAGAAAAGTTTAGCTTGAACATAGACAGCAGGAAGAGCTGATCAGTTGGATACCTCCACAGGGGCTCTATATATTCATTCTATACGCTCCAATCGTGCTATTCATTGCAAGCGTGTTATGCCTCCCGCTGTTTTGGCTGTTTACGAATATTCGATTCAATTCATTCGCAGGGGCCGTTGTAACCAACCTGACTTTCCCCTTCGCACTGACAATCTATAGTAATTTAGGACCATACAGTTTGGGATGTATCTCCTACTTCTCTGCATGCGCGATTACTGCATTTATACAAACAGTCTGGCCAGCCATCCTGATCAGTGTGTGCTTCGGCATATTTGCGGGATTACCTCTGCTGTGGGCAGATCCTTCTCCAGAGGAGGCTGAAACATGAAATATGCCATCTTGTTTACAGTGCTTTTAATGCTGTGCATTTCAACTGGCACTGTCCTGATTTACCAACAGATGAACGTCAATGGCGGAGATGCAATTTGTATTGCAGGTATGATCTCAGGTTTTGTATTACCGTTTATGATGATCAACATAAACGGTAACCGTTGGTTTATACCTGCCTTCATCAGCGCACTGATAATCACAATTCCCTTACTCGTTATAAGCTTCACAACGGCCAATCAAATGGACTCTTTCACAGATAAAGTCTGGCCGCTAAGTATAACTTTCTCAATCATGGCTGGCGCGATAACCGGAACAAGAGTACACACAAGGAATACCTGAAAGATCATATTTAAGAGCAATCAGGCATGAATAAGATGAATCCTGACAGCCTGACCAAAGTATATGTTGAACTGCAAGACAACCAGCAGGCAGCCACTAAATCATTCTGTGCTGAAATCTTGGGAGATAGTTTATACCGCCTTCGCAATACGCCATTTTATGCCTACGGACTCAACTTTTATGACATTGTTTATGCAAGAACATTGTCTGATGAACATCTGCCCGCCATTCTGAAAGTACATACTTACAGCGGCCATATAACCATCTGCTGGGCCGGGCTTGCGCTAGCTCTAATTCTGTCAAATCACAGCTTTCACACCCACAGGAACAACAGAATCACCAATACCAACTACAATGGTTGATACCTGTAAAAGCAGTAATAGCGTCAAATCAGGGGGCTGAGTCGTTCGGCGCTACTTTCAATCACCGTTAAGGTAGCTCAGATAACGTGAATTAAGTCATGAACAACACCTGCATTTCCCCTGCTTTTACAGACACACTGTCCCGGAGCGATTTCTCACATTGATTTTTAACAAATTAAAAGGAGGATACAGGATATGCGTCACTCACTGATTATTTGCATATTAATGTCTTTCTCTGGCGCTGCGCTGGCAACACCGGATCTCAATGAAGCGGCTGATGACGTCTGTGCTTGTATGGAAGCACCCTACGCATAAATCGAACAGGCCATGGAAATGCTCAACGCTGCCCAGGCATCCGGAGATACCAACGCACTTATCGCGGCACAGGGAGAAATGCTGGGCGTCATCAACGCAGCCAGCCAGTGCTTTAATGAATTATCGGTAAAATATCCGGAAATCAGCCAGAGTCAGGATTTACAGCAACAGGTGATGGCGATAGCAGATGAGCAATGCCCAAATCCGGCCGATGCACTGTTTTCGAATCAGTAAACCTGTACAGGCCACTGTTTCCAACCTTAACCCGGCGTTATTAACGCTAAAATGATGGAAGATATATCATGGAAGACAATACGTTTTTTAAGTCAGTTTGGCGCTTTAACGGGCTGGTTATTGCCCTGGCGGGTATTCTTTCCGTAGGTGTACTCATATTTATCACCTATAAACTCTTTAATGATGTCACCAGAGAAAGAAACACCAGTAATATTGTCAACCTCGAGGAAGATACTGAGATAAAAGAAAGCTGGAACCTGGGACAGCTTTCAAAGCTAAACGATGGAAAAACACTGATAATCCCTCTTCATTCAAACCAGTCGTTTAACCGCTCTTATTTCAGCAAATCATCGAATTCAACCAGAAATTATCTATTCATTGATACTGAAACGCTTCAGGAAAAATGGCTGTTTGACCATACAGACTACCTGATTGAACGCAGTGACTGGCTGAAGCGGGATGATTACAACGCTGAAGACCCTGTTATCGCAATCCTGTATCAGTTGGTAAAACTGGATTCAGACAGCGACAATCGCCTGTCCGCTGACGACTTATCAATTATTGCCATAGCCAGCCCTGATGGCTCAAACTATAAAGAACTGATAAACGAAGTTGAGCTGATTGTGGATCATACTCTCTTGAGCAAAAAGGAATTATTTCTTATTTATCAAAAAGATAATATTTCATATTCAGCAATCATTGATCTGGCAAAAAGAACCATCATTAAAACCACCCAGCTTCCTAAAATTGGTGCATAGACATTCATCAGGCTAAACCACGCTGATCATTATATCCGTATGTATCTGAGGCCCTTATGGGTTGCACGTCTGCAGCCCTCAAAAGTTACTTCTCACAGGCAAAGCCACATTCTCGAAATGAACAGCCGCTTCCGATAGGATTAATCTGTACATGGATTTTAACTGTTGAACGGGCGATCAAACCCCTTCAGCGTCAGGACACGGAGCGTCTTGCATGCAATGCCTACCTCTCCCTCAGCCAGTTTATGTCTCTGATGCCGACAGGCATTAATTCCCGGCAGTCACGATCCACTCCATTCAGACCCGCCAGCGATTGTCCGCCGAATACAGGTTTCACAGGGAAAAACACATATGAAAATCATACTAATTACATTCTGCATGCTGTTACTTACCGCCTGCAGCAACGAAGAAATTTATACTCAGATTCAGGAAGGCAACCGCTGGGATTGCCGTGATCTGCCAACAACCGCAATGGAAGACTGCCTTAGGGAAAATAACCTGCCCTATGACGAGTATGAGAGCAACAGGCAGAAAAAATAACGCAGCACCAACTGCATAACACGGAATCGGAGATCAGGGATGAAAATGCTAAAAGAAAGACAGGTTGTCCGCAGCATCCATATTATTGGGGCAGTATTAATCGGCACCTATATCTACTCACCATGGAGCAGTCTGGAATGGTTTACCCTGCTGAATCAGCTTGTCGTGGTTCCGGTGCTGACACTGTCAGGCTTGTGGATGTGGAAAGGCCATAAAATCCGGGCAACGCTGAAAAAGAGCCCTAACAACCCGTAAGCCCAACACTCAGAAAGCCGGATAACAGAAGAATTGTTTGCTGCCATTACCCTGCTCAACAACACACTCAGTACATAACGACCAGCCAAAAAAAATGCTTACCCGCCCCAGGCAGGCAAGTAAGCACTGAACAGTTGTTCAAAAGTATGAGCGCTACACAGCGGTGCCGGGCAGACTACCCTCTGTGCAGCGACTTTCAGTCAGGCAGATTAACTGCTCACATCAGTTCTTCGCGACTTTTGCCGCATCCTTCCAGCTTTGCAGCAGGTCGTCATACGCAACGGTTTCACCCTGAGGCTTCTCGTTAGCCAGCTTGGCTTTCGGAGCACCCGGCTTGGCCAGCCATTCCTGCGGATCTACCTTAGGATTCAGCTTAGGACCACACTCGCCCTGAACACCTGCACGCTCCAGACGCTTGAGGACTTTGTCCTGTGCAGCCGCCAGACCATCCAGTGCTTTCTGTGGGGTTTTCTCACCGTTTGCCGCTTCAGCAATGTACTGCCACCACAGCTGCGCCAGTTTCGGATAATCCGGTACGTTGGTGCCGGTTGGCGTCCACTGAGTACGTGCAGGGCTGCGGTAGAATTCCACCAGACCGCCCAGCTTAGGTGCTGCGTCAGTCATTGCCTGAGAGTTGATATCTGACTCACGGATAGGCGTCAGGCCAACCAGGGTCTTCTTCAGGGAAACCGTCTTAGACACGGTGAACTGTGCGTACAGCCACGCCGCCAGACGACGGTCGTCCGGGGTAGACTTCATGAAGGTCCATGAACCGGTGTCCTGATAGCCCAGCTTCATGCCCTCTTCCCAGTACGGGCCCTTCGGAGAAGGCGCCATACGCCATTTTGGTGTACCGTCTTCATTTACAACCGGCAGGCCGTCTTCGATCATGCTGGCGGTGAATGCGGTGTACCAGAAGATCTGCTGAGCAACCGCACCCTGTGCCGGTACAGGACCCGCTTCAGAGAACGTCATGCCCTGTGCCTGTGGTGGCGCATAATCACGCAGCCAGTCCACATACTTGGTGGTGGCGTACACGGCTGCCGGGCCGTTGGTGGCACCGCCGCGGGCAACACTTGCACCCACTGGCTGACAACCTTCTACACGGATACCCCATTCATCAACAGGCAGACCGTTTGGCAGGCCCTTATCGCCGGCACCGGCCATAGAAAACCAGGCATCGGTGAAGCGCCAGCCCAGCGACGGATCTTTCTTACCGTAATCCATGTGACCATAGACGCGCTGGCCATCGATTTCTTTTACGTGCTTAGAAAAGAATTCAGCAATGTCTTCATAAGCAGACCAGTTCTTCGGTACACCCAGCTCATAGCCGTAGATGTCTTTGAACTGCTTCTTGAGGTCGTCACGGGCGAACCAGTCAGCACGGAACCAGTACAGGTTCGCGAATTGCTGATCCGGCAGCTGATACAGCTTACCGTCAGGGCCGGTGGTGAAGTCCAGACCGATAAAGTCCTTCAGATCCAGAGTTGGCAGGGTGTAGTCTTTGCCATCACCTTCCATCATGTCGGATACCGGGAACACTTTACCGTAGCGGAAGTGTGTACCGATCAGATCGGAATCGTTAATGTAGGCATCGTAAATATTACGGTCAGACTGCATTTGTGTTTGCAGCTTCTCAACCACATCGCCTTCCTGAATCAGGTCGTGAACAACCTTGATACCGGTCAGTTCGGTGAAGGCTTTCGCTAAAACTTTGGACTCATATTCGTGAGTCGCAATGGTTTCAGAGGCGACGTTAATCGTCATACCACGGAAAGGTTCGGCCGCTTTCGCAAACCAGGCCAGCTCTTCCAGCTGTTGCTCCTTGGTTAATGTGGACTGGCCAAACTCTTCAGCTACCCACTTTTGCGCTGCATCACTGTACTGATCAGCCTGTGCCACTCCCATGGTGGCCATGGAAATCGCTGCGCTTAACAGCAGTCGCTTCGGCCAGTTATTATTTTTTTTCATGATCAACCTCATAAATGAAGATTGTGGTTTAGAAAAGCCAGCGGCTAAATCCCAGGCTTAACCGCCGTTTCCTGTAATTACCGGTTCACCTTTAACTGCTCAGTTACCGGTGCGTCTTTCCCCTAACTTTCTTACTTTCTAACGTACTTTCTTTCTAATTTGGTAAAGTCGGTCCGGGTCTCTTTTCAGGGAGCACACAGAACCCTTCACTCAACATCCCAACAGAGATGAATTACCCCCAGCGCATGACTATAAACAGCCACACGCAGGAAATTGCCAAGGCTATCCAGAGGGTCATTTCCGTTAACCCGACGTATAGCAAATGAATATATGCACTGGTCAGCAAACCAATGAACAAGCGGTCGCCCCGTGAGGTCTCGATCGGCAAAAAGCCTTTACGCTCCACACAGGGAGACTTAATTTCGTATACCGTCATTGCCACTAAAATTGCCGCAATGGTGGCGAAGAAGATCGCCGTCGGCAGAGTCCATGCCATCCAACTCATAACAGGTCCTCCTCTTATACCCGGCTCAGGGCAAAGCCCCAGGCAATGTGAGTAACGTGATTTCGGACAAACCTGCTCATCCGCAGCCCGGTAAAGCCAAACACAGAAGTTCGGTTACGTTTTATGGTCATAATGCTCTCCATCATCCGACTCCTTATACCCGACCCAGGGCAAAACCCCAGGCAATGTGAGTAACGTGATTTCGGACAAACCTGCTCATCCGCAGCCCGATAAAGCCAAACACAGAAGTTCGGTTAGGTTTCATGGTCATAATGCTCTCCATAATCCGACTCCTTATACCCGGCCCAGGGCAAAACCCTTGGCAACATGATTTCGGACAAACCAGATCACCAGCAGACCCGGAATAATGGTCAGTACACCGGCTGCCGCCAGTACCCCCCAGTCGATCCCCGAGGCCCCGATGGTACGGGTCATAATGGCGCTGATCGGCTTGGCTTCTACAGAAGTCAGCGTTCTGGCCAGCAACAGCTCGACCCAGGAAAACATGAAGGCGAAGAATGCCGTCACCCCGATGCCGGAACGGATCAGCGGCAGGAAAATTTTCACAAAGAAACGGGGAAAGCTGTAACCGTCGATATAAGCGGTTTCATCAATTTCCCGCGGCACACCAGACATAAAACCTTCCAGAATCCATACCGCCAGCGGCACGTTAAATAAGCAATGCGCCAGTGCCACCGCCAAATGGGTATCAAACAATCCCACCGAGGAATACAGCTGGAAGAACGGCAGCAGGAATACCGCCGGCGGCGCCATACGGTTGGTCAGCAGCCAGAAGAACAGCTGCTTGTCGCCGGCAAACTTATACCGGCTGAAGGCATAAGCCGCCGGCAAAGCCACCATCAGTGTGATGATCACGTTCAGGGACACATACGCCATGGAATTTACATAGCCCATGTACCAGGTCGGATCACTGAAAATCACTGCATAATTATCCAGGGTGAAATCTTTCGGCCAGAACGTCAGCTCACCCAGAATTTCAGCATTGCTTTTGAACGACATGTTCAGCAGCCAGTAAATCGGCAATAACACGAAGAAGATATAGGCGCTGATCCCCAGCTTCTTTTTCAGACTGTAATTCATTCTGCTATCTCCTACTTCGCCTTATCCAGATGGGTAATGGTGGTGAAGAACAGCCAGCTCACCAGCAACACGATCAGGAAATAGATTAATGAGAAGGCTGCCGCCGGCCCCAGGTCGAACTGACCGATCGCCATCTGGGTCAGGGTCTGGCTGAGGAAGGTGGTGGAGTTACCCGGGCCACCGCCGGTCAGTACGAACGGCTCGGTATAGATCATAAAGCTGTCCATAAAGCGCAGGAGAATGCCGATCACCAGTACACTTTTCAGCTTCGGCAGCTGGATATAGCGGAAAATCGCCCAGTTAGAAGCACGATCAATTCGCGCCGCCTGATAATAGGCTTCCGGAATCGCCCGCAGCCCTGAATAGCACAGCAACGCCACCAGCGAGGTCCAGTGCCAGACATCCATCAGCAGCACCGTAAACCAGGCATCCATCGGATTAGAGGCATAGTTATAATCCACCCCAATACTGTTTAACGCCCAGCCGAACAGGCCAATATCCGCCCGGCCAAACACCTGCCAGATGGTGCCGATCACGTTCCAGGGAATCAGCAGCGGAATCGCCAGTAAAATCAGGCTCGCAGAGGCTGTCCAGCCCCGGGTTGGCATCATCAGTGCCACCGCAATGCCTAACGGAATCTCGATCAGTAACACCGATCCGGAGAAAATAAACTGCCGCAGCAGGGAATCATGCAAACGCGGGTCGTTCAGCACTTCCCGGTACCATTCTGCGCCTACAAAATACGCCGTGTTCTGGTCAAAAATATCCTGTACGGAATAGTTCACCACGGTCATCAGCGGAATCACCGCCGAGAACGCCACCAGCAGGAAAACCGGTGTTACCAGAAACCAGGCCCTGTTGTTCTCAACCTTATTCATCGTAGGTGTCCTCCACCAGATACTCGTCGACGTACAGCTTCAGCCACTGTTTCGGGAAACTGACGTAAGCCTTGCCGGACGGGACCTCCTGATCTTCATCCAGGCGGGCCTTCATGGTTTCGCCGCCCAGTCTGAAGGTCAGAATCTTATAGGTGCCCAGATCTTCCAGATGGGAAATATCCGCTTCATAAGCGCCCAGTACCGATTCACCGGATACATGCACGAACTCAGGGCGAATACCGATCTTCAGATTGTTACCCGGCACCTGATTCAGGAAATCCACCAAACCGTCATCCAGCGGGATATCCACCCCGTTAAAGGTGACACCGCCGTTGTGACGCTGCACTTCAACCACGTTCATGCCCGGGCTGCCAATGAAGTAGCCCACAAAGGTGTGATTCGGCGACTCAAACAACTCCCGCGGCGTTCCGAACTGGACGATCTGGCCGTTGTACATCACGGCAATTTTGTCGGCGAAAGTTGAGGCCTCCAGCTGATCGTGGGTCACATACACCATGGTGATATTGAACTGCTCATGGATCTGCTTCAGCTTGCGGCGCAGTTTCCATTTCAGGTGTGGGTCGATCACCGTTAACGGCTCATCAAACAGAATGGCGGATACATCATCCCGTACCAGCCCGCGGCCCATGGAAACCTTTTGCTTCTCATCGGCGGTCAGGTTCTTGGCCTTGTTCTTCAGCATGTCCTGCAGCTCAAGAATCTCAGCAATCTCCAGAACCTTGGCCTGTACTTTGGCTTCAGGCACTTTCATGTTCCGCAGCGGAAACGCCAGGTTGTCGAACACCGTCATGGAGTCGTAGATCACCGGGAACTGGAACACCTGCGCAATGTTGCGGGTCTCCGGCGGGATATCGTTCACCCGCTTGCCGTCGAACAGCACATCGCCGTCAGACGGTGATAACAGCCCGGAAATAATGTTCAGCAAGGTACTTTTGCCGCAGCCCGAAGGCCCCAGCAATGCATAGGCACCGCCCTGCTTCCAGACATGATCCATTTCGCGAATGGCATAATCCGCCGGGCCTTTCGGCGCATCGGAATAACTGTGTGCCAGCGCTTTAAGATGTATTTCTGCCATGCCTTACTCCCCCGTATACATCCGGCCCGGCGCCTGCAACATGCGGCCATCCAGACTGAAGACAAAAAGTTTATGGGTTGGCAGATACACCTTGATAGACGTATCCGTGTGGTATTCGTGTACCCCGGAAAGCTGGGCCACTAAATTGAAATGATCATTGCGTACATGCATAAAGGTTTCAGAACCGCTGATCTCAGCGATCTCTACCTTCACCGCCACTTCCAGATCATCATCCCCGTGAGGTACCAGGCCAATATGGCTGGGCCGTACACCAAAATAGTAATCACCGGGTTTGAGGCCACGAATGTCCTGGTTCAGTGGAAAGTGCACCGTGCTGTCGAAAGTCACTTCAGCTTCAGACACCTGTCCCCGGATCAGGTTAATCGGCGGCTCACTGAACAGCTCTGCCGCATCAATATTCACCGGATAACGGTATACATCTGAAGACACCCCGGTCTGTATCACCTTACCTTCATGTAACAGAGTCGTTGTACCGCCTAACGCCAGCGCTTCATTTGGCTCAGTGGAAGCGTACACCGCGATAGAATTCCGGCTGATCAGCAACTCACGGATTTCCTGCCGCAGCTCTTCACGGAGTTTGTAATCCAGGTTTACCAGCGGCTCATCAAACAGAATCAGGCTGGCATCTTTCACCAGTGCCCGGGCCATGGCGGTACGCTGCTGCTGGCCACCGGACAGCTCCAGCGGGCGACGCTGTAACAGCGCTTCAATGTGCAGCATCTCAGCGGTTTCATTTACCCGGCGTTTAATCTCAGCTTCCGGCACTTTTTCAAGCCGCAAAGGAGAAGCGATATTTTCAAACACCGTCCAGTTGGGGTAATTAATAAACTGCTGATACACCATGGAAATGTTGCGCTTCTGTACCGGTACACCGGTCACATCCACGCCATTCATCAGAATCTGGCCTGAGGTGGGTTTATCCAGGCCAGCCATCAGACGCATCAGCGAGGTTTTCCCCGCCAGCGTGCGCCCGAGTAAGACATTAAAAGAGCCGGGCTCCAATGTCAGATCAGCGTCGTCGATATGGGTCTGGCCATCCACAACGCGGGTAACATTTTGCAAACAAAGCGACATAAATCGGCCTTTATTGTTATTAAAATATCTGTCACATCTCTGCCAGTCACCCGGTCAGAACTGCGCGAACTCAGCCTTGGTTCGAATTCGAACCTGAATACTGTCACTTTCTTCAATAAATCAGCAACAAAAAATTCCAATAAAAACATAACCTAATGTTTTATATATAAAAACCACAAAACACAGGCATGTTTAGTAACGAACATAATCATTCATCACCGAAACACAGTGTTCAGTTCACAATTGACCCTGAACAGTATTGAACATATATTCTGAACACTTCTCCTGCCTTTTAATGTGCATGTTTACTATTCGGTAAAGATCAGCTAAAACGTGACCGATGAAAGATAATGACCAGAAACCCGGCAACCTCGGCCACGACCTGCTGATTAAAAGCTCGTGGCAGCGTTGCGACAGCTATGGCCTTGAACAGGACGCCTCACCGGCGGACTTTGGCCTGGCTAAAGGTGAAGTCAGCCATCTTAAGGACAAACATCATTACCTGATCGACACCACCGGGCACGAAGTCCTGCCCTTCTATGAAAACATCCTTAACAACTCCAGCTGCCTGATTATTCTCGCCGACCGTGAAGGTCAGGTACTCAACTGCTGGGGCGATAATCGTTTTATCGACTCAAAGAAGCGCCCCTATTTTCGCGACGGTAACAGCTGGCTGGAACGGCACAACGGTACCAACGCCATCGGCACAGCGATCGAAACCGGGCAGGCCGTGCAGGTACAGCGGGACGAACACTTTCTGAAATCCAACCGCTTTATGATTGGCTCCGCTGCGCCGATCTATAACACCGAGCGGGAATTGATGGGCGTGCTGGATGTATCCAGTGATGCCTACCTGCCACAGGCACATACCCTGGGCATGGTAAAAATGATGTCACAGTCGGTGGAAAACCGGCTGATCTTCAGCAAGTTCGGTGATACCGAATTCCTGATGACCTTCAACACCCACACCGATAACCTCGACAGCCAGTGGGTCGGGCTGATCGCCTTTAACGAAGAAGGCACTATTATCTCGGCCAATCGCCGGGCAGAAATGCTGCTGCGCTATGAACTGGCACTCATGAATGTGGAAGAAGTATTTGGCATTCCGCTGTTTGAGCTGAAGAACCAGCCAGAAGGCATTCCTGTTGCCATCAGCGCACTGGGCAAATACAAGATGTATGCCCACGTTCGACGGCCATCTCAGGCACCGGTCATGGCCCCGGATTTTCGTGAACGGCTGCAGCCTCAGCCGGAGCAGGCCTCCCCCTGGCAAAGCATTAACTACGGCGATGCAAAGGTTGAACGCTGCATCAAGATGGCCAGCACCATCATGGAACGGGATATTCCCCTGCTGATTCAGGGCGAAACCGCCTCCGGAAAAGAATCCTTCTGCCGGGCATTACACCGGGCCAGCCAGCGACGTAACCAGCCGTTTATCATCATTAACTGCGCGTCATTGTCCGGCAGCACCATTGAAGAAGAACTCTTTGGCCATATTGATGAATACACCGAACAGCCGGTGCCCGGCCTGATTCAGCAGGCAGATAACGGCACCCTGTTATTAAAAGAAATCGGCGACATGCCACTGGACATGCAAGCCCGCTTTCTGCGCATTCTGGAAGAAGGCAGCATTAACCACAGCGGCAGTAAAACCCGCCATCCGATCGACTTCAAGCTACTGGCCTCCAGCCACACCAACCTCAGAGACATGGTGGAATCCGGCCTGTTCCGGCAGGACCTTTACTACCGCATCAGCGGTTTAAAACTGGATTATCCGCCACTGAGCCAGCGCACTGATAAAGTTCAGATCATCCAGCAGATACACACCGACCTGCGGGAAGACCACCAACCCCGTTTTCTGTCAGAAGACGTTATCCAGCTACTGGACAAACACCCCTGGCCGGGCAACTTTCGCCAGCTCAGCAACGTTATTCAGATTGCCCTGCTGATGGCCGATGCGACTGAAATCAAACCCTGGCACCTGCCGGATGACTTCTTTGAAGACCTGAAGAACAGCGAGCTGATGTCCCCTTCCGCTGTCACCACTGGCGCAGTGATTTCACCGGGGCCGGCAACAGAGCCTTTAACAGAAACCACAGCAACCTCAGCAACCGGTTCCGCCCCCGTAACCCCGCCAACAGCCATCGACCCGCTGGATGAAACCCTGAAACAATACAACCTGCATCAGGGCAACATTTCGCGCACGGCCAAAGCGCTCAATATCAGCCGCAACACCCTGTACAAGCGCCTCAGGGAACTGGGTATAAAGCAGTAATCCTCAGAGCATTTCTGCCCTGACTTTTCAGAGCACTTTTTCTTAAACCCGGCCCTCAGAGCACGAACCAGACCATCAGTGTGCCCCCCAGCAGCAGCCGATATAACACAAAGGGCCACAGCCCCATCTTTTCAATCAGCTGCAAAAAACACCGGATACACACATATGCACTGACGAACGCGACCCCGGCCCCCAGCGCCAGTATTCCC
>CAKZPE010000050.1 GCA_937138495.1 uncultured Oceanospirillaceae bacterium | reverse complement strand
AGTTAGATCAGCCGCTGTTTGAACGCAGTACTCAGGGGATGACACTCACACTGGCGGGTGAGCGTTTTTACCAGCACGCCCAGATCATGCAACAACGCTGGGAACACGCCAAAGCAGATGTAAAACGCAGCGAACAAAGCGCCGGCACCCTGCGAATAGCCACACATAACACTCTGGCAAGTGATTTTTTACCCCGCTGGGGCAGCGAGTTACGCCGGCAAAATCCACAACTGACTCTGCATATGAGTGCATTTTATTCCAGCGAAATTGTTGCACAGGTCGCAGCCGGCACTCTGGACATCGGACTGATCTTTGTTGCTGACGCTACTGCCGGGCTGATCGTCGAAAAAGCCTTTGCAGACGACCTGGTCATGGTCGCCAGTAAACCTCTGCTGACCCACCAGATCACCGCAGAAGACTATCTTTACATAGACTGGGGATGGGGCTACAACGCCGCTCACTCAGAGCGTCTACCCCATTTACAGAACAGCCAGCAAACCTGTGGCCTTGGAGAAGCCGGCCTGCCCTGGTTACTCGCCAACGGAGGCAGCGCATACCTGCCAAAGCGTACTGTTAGCGCTTACCTGCAAAGCCGCAGGCTCTACCAGGTAACAGATGCTCCTGCTTTTGAACGTCCGGTTTTCGTCACCTATGCCCGCGAACCTCATAACCCGGTACTGGTCAGCCAGGCCTTAACTGCGCTACAGATATTTAACCGCTAATCAGGAATGACGGACAATAAAGTCTTCTATTGCTGTGGGGTCAAGTAACCCCAGCTGAATTGCCACCAGTTGCCCCTCCGGATTAAACAGCATATAGGTCGGTGTACCCCGTAAGCCTTCTTCTGTCAGTTGTAAAAAACTTTGCCCCACGGTCCGGATCTCTCCGATCAGAGACGGGAAAGCTGGCTGGTTTTCGGCAATAAAACCTTCAGCTAAAGCTTTATTGGCATAACCATCAATATTCACGCCTATCACCTGAGCCCGCGAATCTTTATTTCGGTTATGAAACGCCGACAAGCCTGGCACTTCACGTTTACAAAACTCACAGTCATGTCTCCAGAAAATCACCACAGACCACTTTCCGTAACTGACCTGTTGCCCTAAAGAAGTCTCTTCACCTTCCCAGGTTTTCAGTGCCATTGCCTGGGTATTTATGGAAAACAGCATCAATAACCAGACCATAATCAGCAACCGGGATCTGCGCATTCTCATCACTCCTGTTTTATATTTCATCTAACCCTGTGATAAATCTCCTGTGCCGAAGTTCGGATATCCATTAGATGTATTTCATATATACAAAGATCTCACTCGCCAATGCTTCCGCCACCCCTGCAGATAACATAGAATTGCATTGACTACCCAGCCGTTAACCACCTGAGGACCCCCATGGACAGATCAACCATTGTTGCCGCCATGCACGTTCAGCCTGAAATTAATATTACTGCCGAAATTCAGCGCCGTACCGATTTTATCGCGCAGCGACTTCAGGCATCCGGTTGTAAACACCTGGTGCTGGGTATCAGTGGAGGTGTCGATTCCAGTACCTGTGGCCGGTTGGCGCAACTGGCCGTTAATCAGCTCAATGCCGAGTCTGATCAGGGCTACCGTTTTATCGCTATACGCCTTCCTTACGGTACTCAAAAAGATGAAGATGATGCTCAGGCATCACTGGACTTCATTCAGCCAAGCGAGCGCCTTACAGTTAATGTTCAGCCCGGTGCAGACGGTATTCACAGTGCAACCGCTGAGGCACTGGCAGCGATCAACAGTATGCCGGATAACAGTGGCCTGGTAGATTTTGCCAAAGGTAATGTGAAAGCCCGCACCCGGATGGTCATTCAGTATGAAGTTGCCGGCCTGTTAAACGGCCTGGTACTGGGAACCGATCATTCTGCAGAAAACATTACCGGGTTCTACACTAAATGGGGTGACGGCGCCTGTGATCTGGCGCCGCTATTTGGCTTAAGTAAACGCCAGGTGCGCGCCCTGGCAAAGCATTTAGGTGCACCCTCGATGCTTGTGGATAAAATCCCAACGGCAGATCTGGAATGTGAAGCACCACAAAAAGCCGATGAAGCAGCGCTGGGGCTCACCTACGATGAAATCGATAATTTCCTCGAAGGCCGCCCGATTACTGCGGAAGTTGAAGAGCAGCTGATTGCAATCTACCGACGTACCGAACATAAACGTCAGCCTATCCCTACTATTTACGACTAAGCCTCTTCCGATATAAAAAAAGGGTAGCCAGAAAGCTACCCTTTTTCATTGCACACTCACTATCAGTTCACCAGGCGTCCCGACAGCGTATACAGCTGAGGATCGATAATTGGCCGGCGGTTCAATACCAGATCTGCCATTAAGCGGGTCGAAGCTGGCGCTAAAACCAAACCATTACGGTGTTGGCCAGCATTCACATACAAGCCGTCATAGCCCGGTGCAGGGCCAATAAACGGCACGCCTTCCGGTGAGCCCGGACGTAATCCAGCCCAATGGAACTCAACGGGATAATCTTTCAGCTTCGGGCAAATAGACATGGCTGTCGCAAACAGAGAATCATGAGCTTCATCGGTCGTCTGCTTATCAAAACCTACCCGTTCAAGAGTGCTGCCTACCAGAATTCGCCCATCATTCCGGGGAATTAAGTAACGCCCCCCCATCAATACAACGCGGTTGATCAATCCCGGCTCAGCCTTAAACACCATCATTTGTCCTTTTACCGGCTCAACAGGCAATTTCAAATTCAGTTGCTGTAGCAGCTGACCGCTCCAGGCACCGGCACAGATGATGGTCTTATCTGCGCGAAACTCCCCTTTAGAGCTACGCGCACCAACAACAGTTTCCCCTTCCAGCACTAACTCACTTACGCGATGTTCTTCCAGCAGAGTAATGTTTTCATCCATTTCAACGGAGCGCCGTAATGAACGCCCCAAACGCGGATTACGGATGCTACAAACCTCCGGCATCCATAACGCCTGCTCCACTCCCGGTGTTAAATTCGGTTCTTTCTCATATAAAAAGCTGGCATCTACCTGCTCCATCGGCCGGTGAAACTTAGCAGCCCATTCGAGCGCCTCTTCAGCATCATCTACAGCCGCCATGAACATACCTTTTTGGCGCAGCTCAGGATCGAAACCGGTTTCTTCCAGCAGTTGTTGTGCAAGATGTATATACGAACTCTGAGACCAGGTCGCCAGTCGGGTTACCGGTTCTGAATAGCGCCACGGGTACAGCGGCGAAACAATCCCCCCCCCGGCCCACGAAGATTCTTTTGCACAGGCATTCATATCCATCAGCTGAACACTCATACCTGCGTGTGACAGCTCCCGGGCTGTCATCATGCCGATAACACCGCCGCCAACAATTAATACATCAGACATGTCAGAATTCCTAAACCGGTCCGCAACAGGCATTCATGGAGCCGCCGCTAAAAAAATAAACGCGAGTGTAGCAGGAAGCGCCGCCCTGAGTATTGAGCTGGGCCAATATGGATGACAAACAAGGAGGAAACCGCTACAGCAAAATCAGTGTAGCGGCAGGTTAACAGACAACAACAGCCAAATCCGGAGTATTGAGGGAGCCATCAGATAACTCCCCCCCTTTTTTTTCTATAGATAACTTCACCAACAGTTTGCCGGAATTTTCCGACCAAAATTATCAATGGTCATATCACCACAACGGTCACCAATCATTGCATTTATTGGCCTTGCCCGAATAGTAAAGGTTGATGCAGTCAAGTTCCCCGGCGGCAAGGAAAGAGCATAAAAGGACGCATTGCCATCCCTGGGAGAAAGTACATAAGGTAACACCGCGTTTGAGTAAGTACCGTTTTCAGTAAAACGTCGCTCCATATACTGAGCCAGCGCAATCAGATTAGCCTGAGCATCAGCCCGCCTTGTGGTGGCAACATGTTCGAGATAACTGGGATAGGCAATACCAGCAAGAATGCCGACAATCGCCACTGCAATCATTAGCTCGATTAATGAAAATGCCCGCTGAAACTGGTAATATCTCATCGCACTTCTCTCCAGCCTTTACGTCCATCGCTGGCAGGAGCATTAATCGTGGGGCAATCAATGTCTTCATTACGACTATTGTTTAGACATACCTTAACTGTTCTCAATTGCTCATTTTCAGAGTCAATAGAATTATCATCACTTTCAGTGCCGGTAAGCACACTACCACTATTCACACCTATAAAGCCGCTATTTCCATAGCCTGAAGCAATTACTTTCTCCGACCGGCTTCCTCCGTCAGTAGGCAAATTTGCTAAATCAGCCTCTGTAAAACGTCCGTCCCTGTTGTAATCGAAAACGGTATGCTTAAGCCGACCACCTGAATTATAATCAAGAGCAAGTAGCCAGCTACGTCCGCCATCGTGATCACATGGGTCTGCAGAAGGAATTTTTGTAGCCACTAACACCTGTTGGCCACGCCGTAGTACAGGCTGGGTATTTATCAGCTCACCAGTAGCACCCGGACCACCACGAGCATTTGACCAAACTAAGTCCAGAAACCAACCTTTATGAGCCAAACTTAACGCATTATCAGAAACCACCCGCCTGCTATTAGCAGCTTCAGTATCTTCCAATATGACTTCCTGCTTTAACAGCTGTGCTCTGCCATTCACTGGCACTCCCGTATCAGCAACGCCATAAAACGTCTGTATCTGAGAAGTAGGCTCTATATCTGTTGTCAGGTAGTAACTGCCTGTACCAAATAACACTAGTAACCGTCCTCTTGAATCAACAGCTGCATTCAACGGACTTGTTATTGGTTGACGTAAACCTGCCTCATCCTTTGCAACGAAAAAAGGAACAGGTTCAGAGCTACTTATTAGACTCCCCGGAGGAGCCCATTCATTAATATCCTCATTATTAATATCAATACGCCAAAGGTTGCCAAGCGTATCTCCAACAAGAATGCGGTCGGCAAGCCTGTTACGGTTCAAATCAAGTACAAGCGGCTGCCCTAAACCTCCAGCATCAGGAAGAGTAAACCGCCTGATCACTTCACCATTTGCAGCATTCAGAATCCAGACAGACCCATCTCTGGCCGAACTATCAGCAAAAAAACCACTACTGACAACCACACCAAACTTACCATTGTGCAACGCCACTATAGACGGCTTCTGTATCATCGCTCCCATTGAGTTATGAGAAAACTCCCATAAAACATGATCTTTCGTCATATTTTCCGGATCACTGATATCAAGCAGTGACACTCCACTACCTCCTGCTCCCGGGGTAACAGCTGCCACGGTTTTCCAACCACCACTGACGCGCCCCCTAACGTCATCCGGATCCAACCAGGCATCCGACACTGCTGCCGGACCATCTACATAATAACGGTGGCGATAATCTGGCATAGTCAACTCAAACAACCGACCAAAAATCCCATTAGGTACAAAAGCAAAGAGCTCCTTACCACCATTCGTAGTATCAAGACGCGCATCAAACCCATGCAACATACCATCGTTAGCACCGGCTAATACGATGGGAGGCTTATTCTGATACGAATTCGAAGTACGATAGGCTTTGTAGGCCGCACCAACATTAGCATTAAAAGCCGGAGCCCCCAGAGTGCTAAATCTAAAGTTCTTCTTATGAATGAACTGAGGTGCAGAATTAACTATATCTCCTAATCGGCTTCCTCGACGACGAAACAGGTTAGCTGTATTCGTCAATGTTTGCTCTAAAGTACGGCTACCCCGTAAAAAATCCAATCTTTGACGACCTATAGCCGGGCTAACCAACGGGCGATAATTATTAATACTGGCTCTACGTAAGAGCTGCCTTTGCGATGACACCAAACCTGACCATTTAAACTCTGTTCCACCAGGATTCAACGTAATTCTGGTCAGCGAGTTTTCCGCCCGATACCGACTGGTAAATATTTTACGATTATCCAGATCTGACTCAGGCAAAGCATCCATAATTACAGCTGCTCTCCAGATATTTCCCTGTGCAAGTTCTCCGGAAGAAGTTATCTCTCTTGCTACTAAATCACCGGACCATCGTGCTGTATCCATCAACGCGTTAAATAATGCCGAACCGGCTTCAAGACGTGCACTATTAGCTGCTAATGAGGACGCAGCTCCTCGGACCGAATTAGCGATTGAGGAAAAAGCCGCTGTCAGACTATCTACCATTTTCCGGGCTTCAGAGGCAGTATAGTAATTATCAGTTCTTTTATAAGCGCCCCCCGAACCGGGATTAAGCACATCTGAATTGGTATACCACCACCATTCAGGCAGTGCTGAAGTGCGAGTATTCGGGTCTCCCAACTCTTGCTCATCATCACATTCATTGCTTATGGAAATATAACCTGCATCCGAACAACGGGGATCTTTACGTGGTATAAATCCCCCATACTTCGCCGCCAACCAATACTGATTTTTATCTCTGTTTTGAAGAACCGTATACTCCAGTACATCCACCCAATAAGTCTGTATTGTTTGCTTACCGGGAAGATTCCTCTCAGGTCGAATATCTTCAGTATTCGCGTGATAAGCTAATCCAGCCATAAACGCTGAATTATGATTGCCGTTAAAATAGTCAGCCCCTGTATTAATACTAATGCTTTCCAACTGAGCAACCTTGTCCGTCAATTGCCTTACATCAACGCTACTATCAGCGGAAACCTCCCTCGGCTTTGCTGGCTCTTCTACACTATTGGTACCATTTCCTGGCAAGTTCTTATCTTTGTGGGTATAGATATCACCAATCCCCAAAATGACATTTTTCTGACAGGAAGACTGTATCGGATCATTCCATTCCCGAATAACAGGAAAATCATCCACCCACTGAGTCACAGCATCGCCGGGATAAGGATTATGCGAAGGAGACTTAGTATAATAAGCTTCAACATTTCCCTGATTCTTCATATAGCGCAATGCGGTATAATAGAGCTCACTAACCGGATCAAACTGTTTAAACCAGTTGTCATTCAACTGACCAAATTTATTCAGGTAATTTATTACTCCGCTGTCACTAATATTCGTCCCATAATAAGCATTAGTATCCGCCGCATCCTGCGGGTTAGGATTTTTAATAAAAACACCGGTATCAGGATCCCATTCCTTATAATCATTGGTCAGATCTGCGGCATCAGGATCAATTGGCCCCACCCACTTCTGACGTGCCCGAAGTACCCCTCCGTCACGTAAGTGACTATGATCATTAAGGTAACCAAACACACTGTATCTGAGCTGATTTGCATAGCGCTGAATCAACCCTTCAGGCTTCCAGTTACTGCCATACTTCACACAGTTATCTTCCACTCCGACACTCGGCTCACACACCTTGACCCGAACTGTAACGGCATAGGTATTATCTCCCACGCCATCCTCATTGGTTACATGCCTGTAATCTGATGAGCCTCCGGGGATATCAAAATACATTTCATTTCCATGCCCTCCCAAATTTGTCGTAAAAGAAGACAAACCGAATGGTGTTGCATTTCTTATTATGGCCATTCCCGATATTTCCCGAGAAATATTATTATATTGGCCGGTATGCTTAGCTTTTTCTAACCAGGTTTCTGTAGGTGTGTCTTTATATCTGTAACCACCAGTCAGCGCCCAACGGAACGGGTCAATAGTCTGGGTTGTTGCCCAGTTTAGGAAATTGCCACTCCAGAGATTATTCCCAGAGCACTTATAATCAGATGTCGTACTGACCGGGTAAAAATGCCGCTCATCCTCATCAGTATCGAAGTTATATTGATAACACTTGCCAGAATCGAAATAACCGACATTCTCTTTGCTTTCATCATATGCACCATTATTTGCAAAAGTCAGTACGGTCGGATATTCAACTGATGGTGTTAACACTAAATTACCGGGTACATCTGTTTGCCCTAAAGATAAAGGACTCTGAGCAATAACAGGAATTTCCGCCCTAGCAGAGAGAAGCAGAGGGCTGCTTACGAGAGCGCCATACACTAAGTATTTACAAACCGTTATTATGACCTGTTTCATCAAAAGTGCCTCCCTGGCATAACAGACAATCCTAATCTTCCACTACATATATAGATTCGAGTTCAACGTCAGAGCGTCCCGTAAAACCCGCCGATGATGCAGTCACCCGAATAACGGCACCTACCGGGTCAGTGCTTGCCTCATACCCAGCCCCTACATACATATTACTTAAAAGATCAATACGCCATACTGGCACTTCTGATGGTGTGAAAGACGCAGTATACTCACCACTGTTATCAGGATTATCTTCATCAAGAGAACCACTACGATAACTATTCTTAGCCTGACGTTCCCCTTCTCTCAGAGCAGCTTCAGCTGCATTAAACGCTGAATGCTGATCTCGAAGATTCCCTGACATTTTTTCCTGCATTGTCGTTCCCTGCATTGCACTGACACCTATAAGAGACAACATAAGCAGAAAGACCAGTGCCACCAACAAAGCTACCCCCGACTCATGCCGGCATGTTGCTTTATAGGCATTCATGGCAGACGATTCCTCAAAGCAACTGTGGTTGAGAACTGGTGCGGCAAACTCTGAATCCCCTGCACCGCAACAGTAAGATTTACTCTTACAGCGATAACCTCGTCCCAACGGTCAGCAGCAGTTACCTGAGCTGTGGTAACGGTGTAATCCAGTGCCTCACCTGCTACAGGTTCCAACGCATAATGCAAATTCATTCCTGTCACTCCTTCCACCAACTCCTGATCATTCGCAATACCATTGTTGTAACTGACTGCTCTCAACGCACTAATACTCGCACTTCGGTCAGATGAACCTATATAGAAAAGAGAACTGATAAAACGGGTAATCCTTGTACTGCCTCCTGACCTGTAACCATGACTAAGCGACTGACCCCGGTTATTGATACTTTGTCCATCACGCCCTCTTTCCAAACTGGAGGCATTTTGCGCAGCAGTATTCTGGAACAGATCGCACCCACCCGCGTCAGAAAAAACAAGCAATGTACCGGAGCCTTCACCACCGGTAATAGGGAAACTTATATCAGTTGAACTGATATCTTCTGACAATTCAGCTGTTGAAGCAGTCGCTGCATGTTTAACCAGCAATAAATCAGTATTAGCCCGATAGTCTTGCAAGGTTCCATTAAAAAATGCACCTGCCTCATCACTCCAGCCTTTCAACGAATCATTCAGGTCATAGGCATCAATAGCTCTGTGATAATCGGCACTACTGGTATCGAGCAGACTTTTTACATTACTAAAACAATCCCCTTTATAGCCCGCATTACGCAAATCCCGTGCAATAATCTCCAGTGCAAAGCGACCACTTTCCTGAGCTCTTGAAAGTGATTCATTAAAGCTAAAGCTATGTGAGCTACTAACAAACACCACCATTACCCCACCTACAATAAACAACCCTAGAACCAGTGCGACCATCAGCTCTATCAGGCTAAAGCCAGCCTGAAATTTATTAAACGGCAAGCTTCTCATAACTAAAATTCCATTCTGTAGATAAAGCTAGCTGGCCCAGACAGGTCTGTATCATTACTCCCGCGGATTCTCGCACGGCTATCATTCCAGATAAGAGTAATTGCTACCTCTCTACTATTTCTGACTACCTGGCCACTGGCCCCTGTTCCTAAAAGCGCACTGACTCTGAGATCCCATTGCTGACGATCGGGATGTGAAGAACCGTCATCATAACTTCCATTTAAGGCAGAATCCGGAGCTGCTCGTATTCTGTCTGCAAGATCATAGGCCAAAAATGTAGCCTGAGAACGAAGATAGGAACCGTTATTAGTTTTTAACGCAACCGCCTGTTGAGCAGCCACCGCCAGCAAACCTAGTGAAATAATTACTACTGTGATCAGTATTTCAATAAGGGTTGCCCCTCGCTGTGACTCCTGCATTGTATTCAAATCTGTAAAAACCATCAGGCACACCTGTCATTCGGATCATCATCATCATCAACGACTGCAATCCGCCCGGTAGTACTCACAAACAAACAACGCTTATCAGAGCCACTATCAGTATCCAGCTGACTTGACGCCAAAGACCGCCCCGAAGACTCAAAAACTAATCCGTTTGCTCCACCGTTAATCGCAAGATTAATACCTTCCCAGCGTCTGACGACAGTTACCCCTGCTGCCACTTGCAAATTAGCTCCCGGTTGATTAGCCACAACCACAATCCAGCCGTTACGCCAGCTTGCTGTAAAATCACACGCTGAGGCATTCGTATTAATCTGGCAGACTGCAGTAGTTGTACGGCGATTGACCGCTTCTGAACGGGCCAGTTGAATAGCAGAGGTTAAATTATGGGTGACCGCACGTAACCTTGATGATTCGGTTAGCGCACTAATGCCCGGTATACCAAGCCCCAGCACAATACTCAGAACCGCTAAAGTAATCAGCAGTTCAATAAGTGTGAAGCCAGCAGACGGCGCATGCGGTAAAATATTTTGAGAGGCGTAATCCATTACATCCCAGCGTTAAAACAATCCATTGTTTTATCAATAAACGATGCATTGCACAGCAGTGCTCATTTATTAACCATATATGCTGAATTTTAATCTGTTGATATGAACGTAAGCAAAACAGAAAGAAGGGAGTGATAAATTGATATCACTTAAATGATACGTATGCCCTCTTCCCTGACCGGCGACGTGCTATATACAAATAAATTCTGTGTTACATCTTATGCTAATGCGGTTTAAGGCACAATGTTGCAATTAAAGTAACAAAATACGTCCAAATGCCTATATCCGGGCGTATTTTGGAATTTTTAACACAAATACATAGTTAATATTGTTCAACAATATTTACCAGCAGTCCGCCTGTCCCGCCACCTTCTGACCAATATTATTCACTGTCATATTGCCACAACGATCCCCCACCATACCGTTCTTACGCGTTGCCTGCAGAGTATATGTTGTTGCAGTAGAAGCCGTTACGACTAAGTCATAAAACTTATCAGCCCCGTCTCTTGGCGACTCCGTATAAGGTAACACTGCCGTATTATAATTAGCGGTTTCAGTAAAGTGCCGTTCCATATGCTGGGCTAAAGCAACCAGATTTGCCTGGGCATCAGTCCGCCTCCCTGACGCAACGCTCTCAAGGTAACTGGGATAGGCAACCGCAGCCAGAATACCGATAATCGCTACAGTAATCATTAATTCTAATAACGTGAATCCCCGGTTACTCTGCACTTTCATCATCGAATCTCTCTCCAACCTTTTCGCCCCTGACTAAAGGTACCGTTAAATTCAGGACAACTGATTGTCTCACTACTACTGTTACTCAGGCACGCCCTGATACTTGAAGGCGCCGCATCTGCCGGAGCTTCTTTAACAAAAGAACCGTCCCCGATGTTCGTAAAGCCGTCCCCAAAGCTGATACCTGATCCAATCGTACTCTCAAAAATAGGATTACCATTTGCATCAGTTTTAGGAACATCAGCCAAATCTGCATCGGTGTAATTACCGTCCTCATTGTAATCAAACGGCGAATTCTTTAACCTGCCACCATTTTCATAATCCAGCGCCAAAATCCAGCTGGTTCCCCCCGCCTTACAAGGATCAGAAGATGGTATTTTCGTTGCTATCAATAGCTGTCCTATACGCAAGACCGGCCGGGTATTAATCAGCTCGCCTATACCACCGGGGCCCCCTCTGGCTGACAACCACGCTAAATCGAGATACCACCCCTTATTCGATGCCTGAAGATTATTGTCACTGGTCACACGGATCCGGTTGATCACATTGCCACCACTGTCTTTAATATCGCCTTCAAACAATACCTCCTGCTTTAACAGCTGCAGACGGTCTGCAATGACAAATCCGGTATCCCTTATTCCATAGAGAGTTTGTACTTGAGGCGTTGAACCTACCTGATTATCTCCGGCTAAGTGGTAACTGCCGGTACCAAACAACGCCATATGTCTACCCTGAGAATCAAATGCCGTATTAATAGGTCCAGTTATTGGTTGTCGGCTACCTGAAGCATCTTTAGCAACATAAAAAGGTACGGGGGTAGTACCTCCTTGCAGCAGGTTCGTCGGCGCATTCCAAAAATTCGGACTAGCGTTATTGATATCAAATCGCCAAACATTTCCTAAGGTATCACCAACAATAATCCGGTCTGCGATACGGTCCCGGTTTAAATCGACAACCGCTGGCTGGCCCAGTCCGCCCGAAGTAGGGATTGTAATATCTTTAATAATTGCACCATTGGCAACGTTCAGAATCCAGATATGCCCCTGTGCTGCTCCGTGAGAAAAGCCACTGGTAACAACTACACCGAATTTACCGTTTTGCAACGGCGTTATAAACGGCTGCTGAATCAGCGCCCCCATATCTTTATGAGCAAATTCCCAGAGAATATCTTCCTTCGTCATATTAGCAGGATCAGAAATATCCAGCAGCGAAACACCACTACCACCAGCACCGAGAGTCACTGCTGCGACCGTTTTCCAGCCCGGTGTAATTCCCGAAGGAACATCTGCTGGTGCGAACCACGCATCGGATACACGGGGCACGCCATCCACATAATACCGGTGGCTGTACTCTGGATAGGCTAACTCGAACAAATTACCAAACACCCCTGAAGGAACGAAAGCAAACAACTCTTTACCGCCGTTACTGTCTGTACGTGCATCAAAAGCATGCAGCATGCCATCATTAGCGCCTACCAACAAAATTGGCGGCTTAGCCTGGTACTTAGTAGATGTTCTATATGCTTTATATGCCCCCCCCACTGTCGAAGAGAAGGCAGGGGCTCCTAAACTGCTGAAACCATAATTTTTCTTGTTTACGTATTGTGGAGAGGAGTTAACAATGTCACCCAGGCGGCTTCCACGGCGTCGAAAAAGGTTAGCTGTATTAGTTTCCGTCTGCTCCAGCGTGCGACTACCACGTAGAAAATCCAAGCGCTGTTGCGCCACGACATCCGTAGTTAATGGACCACCAGCCGGTGTTTTCTTCAACATTTCTTTCTGCTCAGCAGAAAATGACGTCCATTTAAACTCTACCCCGCTGGAGTTTAAAGTAATTCCCGTGGTTGAATTCTCATTTGCATAAGTACTGGTAAAAACTTTTCGGCTGGATAACGATGACTCAGACAAGGCATCCATGATAGTCGCGGCGCTCCAGGTGTTTGCCGATGACAACACCCCTGTCGAACTGATACCCCGTGCGACTAAGTCACCTGACCAAAAAGTGGTATCCATCAGAGCATTAAACAACGCTGACCCCGTGCCTAAACGTGAGGTATTTGCTGTCAGGGCTGACGCAGCGCCGCGCACAGAAGCCGCTATTGAAGCAAATGCACTGGTTAAGCCATCCACCATCTTGCGGGCTTCACCAGCAGTATAAAAATTATCCGCTCTCTTATAATCACTGCCAGATTTAGGGTCCAATATATCAGTATTGGTATACCACCACCATTCAGGTAGCGGTGCCGTACGGGAATAAGGGTCCCCCAAACTCTGATCATCTGCACATTCATTCCCGGTAGGTATGTAAGCTGGATCTTTACAGCTTGGGTGCTTTCGGGGGACAAAGCCGCCATATTTAGCTGTCAGCCAAAACTGATTTCGATGCTTTGGTTCCAACGTCTTATTCTCTAATACATCCACCCAAAATGTCTGGACGGTTTGAGTACCTGCCAGGTCAGAAGGCCGAATATCCTTTGTATTAGCATCATAAGCCAAGCCAGCCATAAAAGCAGAGTTTTTACGGCCTGTATAACTCTCAGCTCCGGTATTGATAGTTATACCTTCTAACTGTGCAATTTTATCTGTGGCCGTTCTTACATCAATCGTGCCGTCATTAGAAACTTCTGACGGTTTCGAAGGCTCATCCGTGCCATTTGTATTACCTGGTAAATTTTTATCTCGGTGAGTGTTTACGTCACCAATTCCCAGTACAACATTCTTTTGGCAGGAGTACTGGATTGGATCACTCCAGTTACGAATCACCGGAAAGCCATCAACCCATTGGGTCTTAAGACTTGTATCAGCTCCGGATGCGTGTGCCGGTGATCGCGTATAATACTCTTCTATATTTGACTGATTTTTTAAATAGCGAAGTGCCGTGTAATAAAGCTCACTTACAGGATCGATACCTTTTAAATTAATATCATTTAGCTGACCAAATTTATTTAAGTAGTTAATAACACCACTATCATTAACAGGCACTCCGTAGTAAGAAGCGGTATCAGCTGCATCTGCCGAGTCAGGATTGCGCACTAAAATACCAGTAACAGGATCCCATTCCATATTTGGATTCACCTGTACCCCCGCTGTAGGATCCAACCTGGTCGGACCCACATATTTCTGGCTTGCCCTGAGCACTCCTCCGTCTCGTCGGTGGTCACTGTCATTCAGATACCCAAATACACTGTATCTGATTTCATCTGAATAACGTTGGATCAGCCCCTCTGGCTTCCAGTTAGCACCATATTGTTTACAGTGATCTTCAACACCTATGTTTGCATCACAAACTTTTACCCGAACGACCGCACTAAACTGATTTGTCGAAATCGCTTCATATGCGGCAGTTCCGCCTGGTAAAACAGAGCTTAATGTAAGTTTATCGACATAATATTCATGCCCACCATGAATATAGATCCGTGTAAAATTACTGAAATCGGTTTCAGCATCTTTACTCGTCACCGTGGCCAACTGAATTCCAGAATCGTTGTATACTGTTAGCTTAAACTTATTTCCAGGCTGAGATTCAAAAACAAACCTGTACCATTCGTTATTAGGGCGAGTCCAGGAAGTACTGGTAATACTGATAGCGGCCGGCGAGCCGGCTGTACGTTTTTCTATTTTGATTTTACTTCCCGATATGCTAAATCCATATCCGTTCGCATTACTGTCAGATAGTGCGATCCGATCACTTTGCCCCGCCTGAACATCATCGCTCGAGCGCTGAATCCAGCCTTCGAATACAAAACTGTCAAAATCAACAGTTGAGCCTATCTCTTTATAACCGCCATGAGGATCATCATTATTAATTTTTTTGAGCGAAAAACCACCGGACTCATACGACTTTGCAGAGGTACGTTCCACGGCACCGCTACTATAATTGTTCCAACCAAATCCAAAATCTGTATCTGCCAAAACAATTTTTGATACAGCCGTGGTTATATTTGAATAGCCATGCCCTGACGGCAAAGTAAAATACACTTGGTTGCGCTTACCTGGCGGCAAACCGCCAATTTTTGTTATAAGGGGAGTCGTGCTGAAGGGCGTGGCATTATTTACAACTGATATCCCTTCTATTTTACGGTCACCGTTATTATGCTGCCCTGAATGCCGAGCTTTCTCAACCCAAGTCTCTGTCAGAGTATCTTTTACACGATATCCGCCGGTAAGCGCCCAACGAAACGGATCAATGGTTTGAGTAGCAGCCCAGTTCAGATAATTTCCGCTCCAAAAATCTCCCGGGCATTTCATATCTGACGTTGTTTTTACCGGATAAAAATGTCGCTCGGATTCATTCACATCATACTGATAGCGATAACACTTTCCTGAATCAAAGTAACCTACGCTTTCGCTGTTTTCATCAAAATCTCTGATATTGGCAAAACTCAGTACCGTCGGGAATTCCACAGAAGGCGTCAATACAAGGCTCCCCGGAACATTCCCCTCACCCAAGAACAGCGGTACCTGAGCAACAGTAGAAGCTTGAGCAGGGGCAGAAATAAGCCCGGCAGCCACGCATACCGGGACTAACCAACTACGGTTAAAAAATTGACCTGGTCTCATAAGAGAGCCTCCCATGGCACAGTAGTAAATCTACTCTTCCACCACATAGATTGATTCAAGTTGAACATCCGACTGACCAGAAGCCCCTGCAGAAGATGCAGTTACCCTAATCACTGCACCGGAAGGTTCGGCATCAATCCCAGTGCTTACATAAATTTCAGCCAACAACTCAGAATCCCAACTAGGTATAGCCTGTACAGCAAAAGAAGCAGCATATGTACCGCTGCCCGGATTATCTTTGTCCAGTGCATCATTAAAGTAATCGATACGCGCCTGAGTCTCACCGGCCCGCAATGCTGCTTCAGCAGCATTAAATGCAGAATACTGGTCCCGAAGGTTACCGGTCATTTTCTCCTGAACAGTGGTGCCTTGCATGGCACTAACGCCAATCAGCGATAACATCAGTAGAAAAATTAATGCAATCACCAATACAACACCGCTCTCGCGGGATCGCTCTTTCCTGTTATATATCATTGCAACCGATTCCTGAGCGCTACTGTAGTTGCGAACTGGTGAGATATATTTTGCTCACCCTGCACATTCACAACGACTCTTACGGCAACGACATCATCCCAGCTATTCGCGGCAGTAATCTGAGCAGCAGTATTAGCATAATTAAGCGCAGGGCCTGCACCTGAAACAACGGCATATGACAAAGTCAGATCATTTACACCGTCAACCAGCTCCTGATCATTTGCGACACCGTTATCATAACTAACACTTCGTAACGCCGTAGTATTAGCACCTCCCAAATCGGATGATCCTATATAAAACAACGTGCTGGATAGCAGTGCGATATTCGTACTGTCACCGGGTAAATACGAATGACTTAACGGCTGAGCAGCAACAGTCTGGTTATTAATGGTTTGCCCCAAAGTTCCGCGCTGAAGACTCCCCGCATTAAGAGCGGCCGTATTTTGAAAAAGATCACACCCTACGGCATCAGAAAACACGACGATAGCACCTGGCGCAGCACCACCATTAACCGGAAATGTCGTATCTGTAGAATCAATATCTGCAGATAAACTCGCGGTTGCAGTATTCGCCGCATGCTTAACCATTACTAAATCAGTATTCGCTTCGTAACCCACCAAACTCCCGGCAAAGAACTCCCCCGTTGCAGCTGTCCAACCTCTGATCGGATCATTCAAATCATAAGCATCTGCTTCATACTGGGCGTCAGCAGTATTAATAATGTCGACGGCATTCACAAAACAGCTACCTTTATAGCCGGTATTACGCAGTTCCTGAGCAACCATCTCTAAAGCAAAACGTCCGCTTTCCTGAACCCGTGACAACGCTTCGTTATGACTAAAGCTCTGGGAACTGCCAATAAACACAACAATGACCCCTCCCACCAGAAATAGCCCCAGTACCATTGCGATCATCAGCTCAATCAGGCTGAACCCTCTCTGAGCTTTACTTAATAACTGATCAGACATCCGCTAAAACTCCATCTGATAGGTAAAACTGTCAAATGTTGCCTGATCCACATCATTCGCAGCACGAATTCTGTCACGACTGTTGTTCCAGCGAACGGTAATCGTAACCTGGCGGTTATTCCTGGCTACCAAACCAGTCGCCCCTGGCCCTAAAAGGTTAAGCACCTGAGCATCCCACTGAGCGCGATCGCCTCCCTGACCATTATTGTAATCACCATTAAGGGCAGAATCCGGCGCGGCCCGCATCCGGTCAGCCAGATCATAGGCCAGAAAAGTTGCCTGTGACCTTAAATACGAGCCATTATTACTTTTCAGCGCAACCGCCTGCAGCCCTGCCACGGCAAGCAAACCTATCGAGATGATAACGACCGCAACCATGACTTCTATGAGTGAAGCGCCTTTCTCAGAAGACCTGCAATTTCCCAAATCAGATATCATGGGCAATCAGCTCCTGCAACACGCCCACTGCCAATAACAAACAAACAACGGCTATCAGTACCGTTCTGAACTCTAAGCTGACCAGTTGTTGTCGCACGGCCTGAACGGTCAAACACAAATCCGTTTACCGCCCCTGAAACAACAATATCAACAGCTTCCCATGTTCTGATCACATCAACATCTGCAGCCACTTGCAGATTCGCCCCGGTCTGCTCTACAACCAGCCAGCCATTACTCCAGTCATTAGCAAAACCACAGGCAGTAAATCCAGCATTTGCCCGGCACACAGCCGCTGTCTCTCGCCGACTAATAGCTTCCGAGCGGGCCAATTGAGTGGCTGTTGTTAAGTTATGAGAGACCGCCCTCAATTGAGAAGATTCAGTCATCGCGTTATAGCTGGGAATCCCCATCCCCAGAAGGATACCTAAGATCGCGATAGCCACCATAAGCTCCAGCAGGGTAAACCCTGAAGAGTTCCTGCCAGAAATCTTAATATTGCTACTCAACCTTGCCATTCAGGCACTCCGGTAATTCATAGGCTATCCCTTCCTCTTATGCGCTCACTGGCCGACGTACAACACGCCAGATACAGTAAATTTAAACATTACTACGTGCTACATAATAGGTTAATAGCCACTAGCACACAACAGGATCACTTTCCATCCCTAATTTCAGTACGCTTTCGTTATCATGGTTTTTATTTAAACAAACAGGGCTGAGTCCGCCCCTTAGAAATCAAAAACTAGCTTGTTACATTTTTATAAAACAATACCTAAACGCTCAAACACTTAACACTCAATTTTTTCCTTCACCCAAACAACCAAGGCTTTTCCACTCCTCTGAATGGGCACTATTCACGGCATAAAGAAACTCAGTAAAGAAGCTTGATACAAACCTATTTCAAGGTTCGACCTGTGTTATACCCCCATACCGGATCCGACCTATAACATTTACTATCAGCTTCTGCTCAAGCTTGTCGCACCTGACCGTAAACGTGCCGTTCCCGCCACCACGAAGTAAACCTTCAGGATTAAAGCTCAGAAAATCTCCCCGACCGAATATCTCACAGCCTGACGCGGTATTCAGCCCTTCCTTTATTAAGTGGTCACCGCCGTTGAAAAGCTGGTTATCATCCATATCAACAAACAGCAGCCATCCTATGCTCCAGTCACCGTCACTGTTAATTTGCCTGTCAGCGCACTGAGACAGCTCATAGTCAGTTCGCCGGCAAACAGCAACAAAACGACCTTGCCGAATCGCATTGGTTTTAGCAGCAGCGATAACAGAGACCAGTTGACGGCTATTTCCCTGAACATCGAAGTACGCTTTTACATGTCTGAAATTCGGCACTGCAACAGTTGCCAGTAAGGTGATGACACACAGAACAATAAGAAGCTCCATCAATGTGAAACCTCTGCCATACCACGCTTCCTGCACAGGACCTCTGAACATTTTCTCAATCCCTGAGATTTTACTTTCAGCAATCAAACAACTGTATTAAATCATCATCTTACATAGCAGAACAGTTTTTAATCAGACCGCCTGCAATCACCTTTACAGGAAAAATCAAATTAACTGCTCTATATTTACATACCTAAGCTGAATATCAGTCAAACGTACTCATGGATGAATACACAGGATACTGTTATGAGCCCTAAGGGATTTACGCTCACTGAAGTACTGGTCACTCTGGCACTGACCAGCGTCACTTTAATGTCTATTACTGCTTCACAAATATACGCCCAACAACTGGCACGTTTCTCATTTCAGGAAGCCAAAGCATACAGTCTGCTCCAGTTCATGGCAGGGCATATACAATCCAACCCTGTCGCAGCCTCTCACGGCATATTTCAACACCCTGCCAGCCCAACCCCCTCGTGCTACCAAACCACTGGATGCACTGCAGAAGAATTGGCAAAGCATGCCGTGCACGACTGGCAGCAACAAATTGAACAAGCTCTGCCATCAGGCACTGGAAAAATCTGCCCGCCCTCTCCTCCGGCAAACATTCACTGCAATTTGTCTGACAAAATTTTAGTGTTGAGTATCCGATGGCAGGCACCTTCCGGTGAGCACAGCATTTATCAACCCGTTAGCTTCTGATATGAGGAACACTCCACAACAGGGATTCAGTCTGATTGAACTGATGATCTCCATGACAATTAGCTTGATGTTAATACTGCTGATCACTCAGTCTGCCCTGTTCAGCCACCGCAGTTTCCAACTGAATAATGCGCAGCAGGAGCTGCTGGAAAACGGATGGGCTGCACTGCACTTTCTACGGCAGGATATTCAGCAGGCCGACTACTGGGGTTGTATCGAAAATCGCCGGTCAGTTTATAACGGCTCACATAACACCACTTATTCACCTGCCTTCGCAATTTTTGGTGAAGACAATACCGGCATTAATCAGAGTGACAGTATCCGGATCCTGCGGGTTAGCGAACCGCCTCATTTTACCGATCGTAGAATGCAGCACACCGGCAGCCCCATAGCACTGAGGCAATCCAGAATAAAACAACATCACACTGTGTTAATCACAAACTGCATAAACGGTGAAATATTTACTGTTACCAACGTATCCACTAATCAGTTACAGCATGGGCAAGCATCTGATCACACAGGAAACATGTCTGATCAGTTATTGCACACCTACCCAATGCACTCACGGGTCTACAGAATTACAGGCATCACATATGAGCTAAGGCTGAGTAATGGCATACCGGCCCTGTACCGCAAACACGATACCGATAACGCGCAGGCGCTGCTTGAAAACATAGAACAGATGCAAATTCTGTACGGTGAAAATACAGACAATATTCCAGGTGCCGAACGATTCGTATCCATCCATCAGGTTCACGACACTACGCAAATTCAAAGTGTGCAAATCACACTGAACGTTCGCTCCAGCGAACAAATCCAGCACGACAACAACTCACAGAAAGTCAGACGCACCTTCAGCACAGTCATTCCGATCTATAACCGCCTTCAACATGAGTAATCTCAAATGAAATGCAAAGCGCCAGGTTTTAGCTTTATAGAGCTGATCATCACTCTGTTCATTATCAGCGTGCTGGCCCTGCTTGCATCTCCAACTTATTTTCAACACCAACAATCAGCAAACCGTGAGCAGGTAAAACAACTGCTGCAAGCCTGCATGACTGAGCTCAGCCTGTATCACAAAACCGCACACAGCTATGAACACATTGCCCCACAACCATTCCCATCAGAACTGCAGGGCATCTGCAATACTCCTCATATCCAGACTCTCAAACACGAGAGCTACCAACTCAAAGTAGCATCCGCTGGCGTAAACTCCTATCAACTGGTTGCACAACGCCGGGGGAAACAACAACAGGATACCTGTGGCGACCTGAGCATTGACCAGAACGGCAAAAAGATATTACTGAACGCACATGCATCGATTAAAGAGTGCTGGTAAATGAACCCACAAACCACACAACAGGGCGCGGCACTTTTTACATTACTGTTCTTCTTGCCTGTTATTGGCTGGTTAAGCAGCATCGGCTGGCAGAGTATTCAGCTCCAGCTTGATTCGACTGAACGCCATAACGAGCAACAACGCCTTATCACCCAGGCACAACAAGCCTTATATGACGCGGAAGATATACTTGAAAGGGAATATGTTCTGACTTTTGACCGGTACTGTAACGCTGGCCGGTGCAATACACCGAATACTCAGGATGAAAGTAACTTTCTGGCACTGGGTAACGGTCATCCTCCCGGCACAACTCAACATTACCTGCTAGAGAAACATCTGCAGAATAATCTTATCAGCGCGACACCCAGTAGCCGTTACAAAATTCATGTATTAGTCACACACTCAGAGACACAACAGAAAGTACATTTATCAGCGACGTATAAAATACGTCAGGAAGCAGCCATCAGACAATCATGGCTGCTGGAGAAAAGCATTTAGGAAAGAGACGTGTAGATTACTCAGCAGATTCTACTTTCATAATTTTCACATCAAATAACAAAGTCTGTCCGGCTAGAGGATGATTAAAATCCACAATCACACTGTCACCATTAAATTCACTGATTACTCCCGGTAATTCACCATTACCAGCATCACTGAACGAAATGACAAGACCCGGTTCAAGCTCCATATCTTTAAACTGGCTGCGGGGAAACGTCTGCATATTATTCGGATTCGTCATACCGAATCCTTGCTCAGGCAGAATCTCAAACTGCTTTTCATCACCGCTGTTCAGGCCCATTAATACCCGCTCAAAGCCTTCCAGCATCTGGCCGTCACCTACAGAAAAACAGGCAGGTTCAGCATCAAAGTTAGAATCAACTACCTGGCCATTCATCAGCTTAATTGCGAAATGCAACGTAACCCGGCTGTTTTCAGCAATTGAACAAGAAGACATACATCACTCCAGTTATTAACGGCTTCAACAAAGAAAACCTAGCTATTTTGATTCCTGGCGGAACATATCCACAATCAGCATAAACGCCCCACAGGATATCGCCACGTCGGCAAAGTTAAACGCAGGGAAATATTTATTCTGATAATGGAAAGACAGAAAATCGATAACATGGCCATAGACAACCCGGTCAAACAAATTACCCAACGCCCCTGCCATCACCAGTGCCAGCGCAGAGCCTAACCAGACCTGATTGCGGGGTGTCCGATACATCCATACCAGCAATACACTGCTCATCCCCACAGCCACCGCAGTAAAAAACCAGCGCTGCCAGCCTCCGGCATCCGCCAGAAAGCTAAATGCAGCACCTTTGTTATACAGCAGCGTCAGATCAAATACCGGTAATTGCGGATGCGGTACGCCATATGGCAGAAGGTCATCCGCCAGCGTTTTCGTCACCAGATCCAGGCCCAGCACCAGTGCAACCAACCATAGCCATACCAGTGCTGTCGAGCGAAACAATGTCATCCTGTGTTCCCGTTATCCGTGCTTTAATTAAGCAAAGCTACGCTGTTCGCCAGCACCGCTAACGTTCTCAACGCAACGGCCACACAGTGCTTCATGTTCAGCGTTCTGACCCACATCTTCACGGTGATGCCAGCAGCGGTCACATTTAGCCTGTTCTGATTTCACGACCTGAACACTCAAGCCTTCCAGCTCAGTTGCCACAGCATCACCCGCTTCAGACAACGGACGAACAGCAGCCTGAGAGGTAATCAGCACAAAGCGCAGCTCATCTTCCAGCTTATCAAGCTCGGCCTGCAGCTCAGGCGCACAGAACAATGTCACTTCCGCTTCCAGACTGCCGCCAATATTGCCAGCGCTCCGCTGGTTCTCCAGCTCTTTATTCACAGCAGTCTTCACTGCCAGCACCTGCTGCCAGAAATCACGCCCCAGCTGAGTATCAGCATTCAGATCCGTCAGACCTTCATACCATGTCGCCAGCTGAACCGATTCAGCACGCTCACCCGGCATCTGCTGCCAGATTTCATCGGCAGTAAAGCTCAGAATCGGCGCAACCCAGCGTACCAGTGCTTCCATAATATGGAACAGAGCAGTCTGACAGGAGCGACGGGCAACAGAATCTGTCTTAGCGGTATACTGACGATCTTTAATGATATCCAGATAGAAACCGCCCAGATCCAGTGAACAGAAGTGGGATACTTTCTGATACACCTGCAACATCTGATACTGATCATAGTGACCAACCAGTTCTTCCTGCAGCTGCGCAGTACGGTCCACCGCCCAGCGATCCAGAGCCACCATATCTTCCGGTGCCACCAGATCGGTTTTCGGATCAAAACCACTCAGGTTAGACAGCAGGAAACGGGCAGTATTACGGATCCTGCGGTAAGCATCAGCCGTACGCTTGAGGATCTCGTCAGAGACGGTCATTTCAGAACTGAAATCCGTCGACGCAACCCACAGCCGCAGAATATCTGCACCGTACTTATTCATCACTTCCTGTGGCGATACAACGTTACCCACAGACTTGGACATCTTACGGCCATCACCATCAACGGTGAAACCGTGGGTCAGTACCTGCTTATAAGGCGCTGTACCTTTAATAGCAATCGCTGTTTTCAGAGAAGACTGGAACCAGCCGCGGTGCTGGTCAGACCCTTCCAGATACATGTTAGCCGGATATTCCAGACCGTCTGTACGATCCAGTACTGAATAGTGCGTCACACCGGAATCGAACCATACATCCAGGGTATCCAGAACCTTCTCGTACTGATCAGCGTCCGCACCCAGCAGAGACTCAGCCTCCAGTTCAAACCAGGCATCAATACCGGTCTTTTCAACTTCCAGCGCCACCGCTTCGATCAGCTGCGGCGTTTCCGGGTGCAGTTCACCAGTATTCTTATTCACAAACAACGCAATAGGCACACCCCAGGTACGCTGACGTGATACACACCAATCCGGGCTTTGCTCAACCATCGCTTCAATACGGTTTTGCCCCCAGCCCGGGAACCACTCAACCTGCTTGATGGCATCCAGCGCTTTGGTCTTCAGCCCTTCCTTTTCCATGCTGATAAACCATTGAGGTGTCGCACGGTAAATCAGAGGGGTTTTAGTCCGCCAGCAATGTGGATAACTGTGATTGAATTTCTTTTGAATAACCAGACGGTTATTCGCTTCCAGCGCGGCGACGATTTTATCTTCAACTTTGTAAACGTGCTCACCGGCAAACTCACCGGCAGCTTCGACGAACACACCGTTTCCGGCAACCAGATTCAGCGTGCCGATATCGTAGGCGCGGCCTACGTTAAAATCTTCCACACCGTGATCAGGTGCAGTGTGTACCGCACCGGTACCGGCATCTGTTGTAACGTGATCACCCAGAATCACAGGCACCTGACGGTCATAGAACGGATGCGCCAGCATCTGACCTTCCAGCGCCTGGCCTTTACAGCGGCCAACCACCTGATAATCTTCAATGCCGTAGCGGCCCATCGTTTCTTCAGCCAGCGCTTCAGCCAGTAACAGACGCTCAGCTCCCGTACCGGTATCGCACTGGACCAGTACATAATCCAGCTCGGCATTCAGCGAAACCGCCTGGTTAGCCGGCAGTGTCCATGGTGTAGTGGTCCAGATAACAACTGACGCCTCACCCTCGCCGCTAAGCTGATCAAAACATCCCAGGAAGGCATCAGTATCCAGCGGCGCAAAACGCACATCGATCGCCAGTGACGTTTTATCCTGATATTCGACTTCCGCTTCCGCCAGTGCTGAACCGCCGACTACGCTCCAGTAAACCGGCTTATAACCTTTAACCAAATGGCCGTTTTCAGCAATCTTACCCAGCGCACGGATGATGTTTGCTTCTGTCCCGAAGTTCATTGTCAGGTACGGATTTTCCCAGTCGCCCAACACCCCCAGACGGATAAAATCTTTCTTCTGGCCATCTACCTGACGCGCCGCATACTCACGACACTTCTTGCGGAAATCAGAGAATGACAACTTAACACCGGCCTTGCCGTGTTTCTTCTCAACGTTGTGTTCAATCGGCAGACCATGGCAGTCCCAGCCCGGTACATAGGGCACATCATAGCCGTCCAACGTGCGGGATTTAACAATGATATCTTTCAAAATCTTGTTAACCGCATGGCCAATGTGAATATCACCGTTCGCGTACGGCGGGCCATCATGCAAAATAAACTTCTCGCGACCTGCGCTGACCTGACGAATCTTTTGGTACAGATCCATCTTCTGCCATTGTTTCAGCATCTGCGGCTCTTTCTGAGCCAGATTGCCACGCATAGGAAAGGCCGTTTCCGGCAAGTTCAAAGTCGCTTTATAATCGGTCATCGTGGTATCGCTTCTGGATCTCTGTTTATTCTCGTCAGACGCTCACGGCCTGAATAAGATATCTGTTAATTCGTTTTTAATGACTGCCTGCAAAAAATGCGTGGGCAGCATCAATATCTGCAAAAATCTGTATTTTCAGTGCATCCAGGCCATCAAACTTTTGTTCGCCACGGATGAAATGCTTAAATTCAACGCTCAGTAACTGACCATAAAGGTCACCTGAAAAATCAAACAGGTGCGCTTCAAGTACCGGCTTAGTGCCATTTACTGTCGGCCGCATACCCACATTGCAAACGCCATGCATTACCTGACCATCGCCCAGGTGGGCATTCACGGCATACACCCCGCGCAAAGGACACGGAAAGCGGTGCATCCGCACATTGGCAGTTGGCACACCCAGTTGCCGCCCCAACGCCTGACCATGCATCACACGCCCGGTGACACGATAGTTGCGGCCCAACAACCGGCTACTCAGCGCCAGCTGATTGTCCGCCAGTGCTTTACGAATACGGGTACTGCTAACCCGTTCGCCATCCACATCAAAGGTCGCGGTATTTTCAACACTGAAGCCATGTTTAGTGCCGCTTTGGCAAAGCATCTGATAATCACCCGCGCGGTCACACCCGAAACGGAAATCATCACCGACCACCAGATGCTTAATTGCCAGACCGTTAAGCAACAATTGCTGCACAAAGGCTTCCGCGGTCATCGCCCGTAAGCGCTCATTGAACGTCAGGCACACAACCCGGTCGACACCCTGTTGTTCCAGCAGACGTACTTTTTCCCCAAAGCGGGTCACACGGGGTAACGCTTTATCGCCACAGAAAAACTCCTGCGGCTGAGGCTCAAAAATAATAACTACTGACGGCAGCTGTAACTCAGCAGCTTTACGCTGTAACTGGCCCAATACCTGACGGTGTCCCAAATGAACACCGTCAAAATTACCAATCGTCGCGACGCAGTCACGGTGCGTATCACGGAGATTGTGCAGGCCTCGAATCAGTTCCATAAACAGCGATCAACTCATCAGTAGCAAAAAAATCAGCGCGGAATTATACCCCAGATAGCCGCCCCGGAGTACTCCGCCCGCTGACTATTTTTTCGGCATTTTCAGGGCCGTAAATGACGCACTCTTAACCCGGTTGCCACCAGTGTAGCCAAATACACCGCCACACCCAGCCCGACCAGCATAACCATCTCACCAACCCGTTGCCACATCGAGTACTCCAGCCACAGAGCCCCGTCTGCAACCAGCCAGTAAAGCAACCCAAGCATTAAACCATTTGCCAGCAGGATACGCGCCAGCATACCCCCCCAGCCAGCCTGCCAGACGAACACTCCTTCACGGCGCAGACCTCTCAGCAGCAAACCTGCATTCAGGAAGGCCGACAACGTCGTTGCCAGCGCCAGCCCCACGTGATCAAGCGGGCCTATCAGCGCCAGATTGAGCGCCATATTTACCACCATCGCAATGATCCCGATACGTACTGGCGTTTTGGTATCCTGTCGGGAGAAATACCCGGGTGCCAATACCTTGATCAGCATGAAAGCAATCAGACCACAGGCATAAGCACGCAAACTCATCGCCGCCATAATGACATCCCGGTCCTGCATTTCCCCGTAATGAAACAGTGTCGCTATAAGCGGCTCCGCCAGCACCAGCAGCGCCAAAGCAGCAGGCACACCTATCAACAGCACCATCCGCATCGCCCAATCCAGCGTTTTAGCAAAGTGCTCAGTAGACTTCTCAGCATGCTTTCGGGACAGGCTCGGTAAAATAACCGTCGCAATGGCTATACCAAATACACCCAGGGGCAACTCAGCCAGACGGTCTGAGTAATATAGCCAGGAAACACTGCCAGTTTGCAGAAAGGACGCCAGCAAGGTATCCAGCAGCAGGTTAATCTGGCTAACCGACACGCCAAACAACGCCGGAATCATCAACACCATGATTCGCTTAACACCTTCGTGCTGCCGGTCTATTCGGGGCCGTGGTAATAACTGTAAGCGCCACAAAAACGGCATCTGGAACAATAACTGCGCACAACCGGCAATCAATACACCCAATGCCAGCGCCATGACCGGCTGATCAAACACCGGTTGCAACCAGATCGCCGCGCCTATCAGAGATAAATTCAGCAACACCGGCGTAAAAGCCGGCACCGCAAAACGCTCATAACTGTTAAGCACACTGCCTGCCAGCGCGGTTAATGAAATCAACAGCAAATACGGAAAGGTCAGACGCAACATATCGACGACCAGATCGTAACGCTCCCCGCCCTGCAAATAGAACCCCGGCGCGAACACCATTGCCAGTAGCGGCGCACCCAAGACCCCCAGCGCAGTCACCAGCAGCAGCACAACCCCAAGCGTACCTGTCACCCGGTCAACCAGCGCTTTTACGGCAGCCTTATCCTGTTGCGAGCGGTATTCAGAAAGCACAGGGACAAATGCCTGTGAAAACGCACCCTCAGCAAATAACCGCCGTAAGAAATTCGGAATTTTAAAGGCAACAAAAAAAGCATCTGCACCGCTGCCTGCGCCGAAAAAGTTCGCCACCACCACATCGCGCGCCAACCCGAGCACGCGGGACAGCATCGTCATCACACCCACCACTGCACTGGAGCGCAACAGACCTGGCGAGGTACTTTTCTGCACGGCTGAATCCTGCTTTTCCTTGCTGCTACTCAAGTTTTAATCCTGCTGAGTCAAAAATTTTCGTCCGATGATAACGTCTCAATAATTAAATTGCTGCATTTATTGACAGACGCCCCACAAACAGGAATAATTTCGCGTCTCAAAAAACGATGCCGGCACCGCCCTTTTAGCAGGGTAATTTGCCGGGTAATTTGAATTTATATATTAAAGGAGTCGGATCGTGGCAAATTCCGCAGGATCCCGCAAACGCGCTCGTCAAGCTGAGAAGCGCCGTCAACATAACGCTAGCCTGCGTTCCATGGTTCGCACCTACGTTAAGAAAGTAACTGCAGCTATCGAATCTGGCGATCACGCTGCTGCAACTACTGCTTTCGTTACTGCTCAGCCAATTATGGACAGCGCAGTAAACAAAGGCCTGTTCAATAAGAACCAGGTTGCACGTAACAAGAGCCGCCTGAACGCCCGCATTAAGTTGCTGGCTGCATAAGCGCTTTTGACGCATTCAAAAAAACCGGCTTTTGCCGGTTTTTTTATGCCTGCTATTTACAGCAGAGAATTACAAATACATCAGGCCAAGACCAGATTATCCCGGTGAACCAACTCTTCTTCACCCATAAACCCAAGCACACCTACAATCTCGCTGCTCGGCTTACCGATAATCCTGACCGCATCCTCAATGCCGTAGTTCACCAAACCACGCGCCATCACCATGCCCGACTCATCGACAAGAACCACCATTTCACCACGGGAAAACTCCCCCTCAACCGCTCTTACTCCGGCAGGCAATAAACTCTTACCCCCTGACACAAGCGCTTTAACCGCACCCGCATCCAGCGTCAGAATACCCCGCGCCTGCAAATGCCCGGCAATCCACTGCTTACGGGCCGCCATCGGCGTCTGCTCCGGGACCAGCAACGTCCCCAAATCCTCCGCCGCTTTCAGACGCAAAAGAACATCATCTTCGCGCCCACTGGCAATCACCGTCAAAGCACCGGAACGGGCTGCCAACTTAGCCGCCCGAACCTTGGTGGCCATACCACCACGCCCCAGCTTACCGCCATCACCCGCCATTGCTTCAAGGGATTGATCGCCGGAACGCGCCTCAGAGATAAGCGTTGCAGCAGGATCGTGACGGGGATCAGCCGTAAACAAACCCTTCTGATCAGTCAGCAGTATCAGCGCATCTGCCTCAACCAGGTTAGCGACCAGCGCACCCAGCGTATCATTATCACCGAACCGGATTTCCTTTGTGACCACAGTGTCATTCTCATTCACCACCGGTACAACACCCATCGAAATCAGGGTTCTCAAAGTCGCCTGAGCATTCAGATAACGCTTACGGTTCGAATGATCTTCATGGGTCAGCAACACCTGCGCGGCGTGTGTACCGTGACGCTGAAAGTTCGACTCATACGCCTGAACCAACCCCATCTGACCAACCGCTGCCGCTGCCTGAAGCTTATACACCTCATGAGGACGGTCGGGCCAGCCCAGCCGGGTCATACCCTCAGCTATTGAACCGGATGAAACCAGCACAATCTCCACACCGTCGCGTTTCAACTGCGCCAACTGATCAACCCAGCGGGAAATCGCCGCCTGATCAAGTCCTTCACCGTCGTTAGTCAGCAGAGCACTGCCTATTTTCACAACCCAACGACGGGTTTTACCAAGCTTGCTGCGCGCTTCGCTCACCATTTACTCCCGCACGTATTCCACTTCAACATCATAATCGTCGTCATCAAAATCGTCGTCATCCAGACCATCATCATTACGGCGCCTGGCACGCGCTTCCTCACGCATCTGCTCAATACGCTCACGACCTTCCCTATCAATCATCCGGCGAACATCAGCTTCTTCTTCAGCCAGTTCCGGATTTTCAATTAACGCTTCAGCACGGGCATCCAGATAACGCTGAATATCCTGCACCAGTGGCTGAGTACCTTCTTTATTCAGGGCTGATATGCGATAAACCGGACCTTCCCACCCCAGAGCATCGATAACTGCCTGACAACGCTCTTCACGCTCATCTTCAGGCACCATATCCAGCTTATTCAGCACCAGCCAGCGCTCCTGATCCGCCAGAGTCGGACTAAACTTCTCCAACTCATGAGCGATCACCTGAGCCGCTTCCGGCGGCGTCAGCTCATCCCAGGGCGCCATATCAACCAACTGCAACAAGATACGGTTACGGGCCAGATGCTTCAGAAAACGGATACCAAGACCCGCCCCCTCAGCAGCACCTTCAATAATCCCCGGGATGTCAGCTATCACAAAACTGCGATGCTTTTCGGTACGGACCACGCCCAGATTCGGCACCAGTGTGGTAAACGGATAATTAGCCACTTTTGGCTTCGCCGCTGAAACCGAACGGATAAAGGTCGACTTACCGGCATTCGGCAAACCTAACAAACCCACATCCGCCAGCACTTTCAATTCAAGCTTTACGTTACGGGTTTCGCCCAGGCTACCATTAGTCGTCTGACGTGGCGCCCGGTTTACACTGCTTTTATAACGGGTATTCCCCAAACCATGGAAACCACCCTGAGCCACCTTTTCGACCTGACCGATCTTTGTCAGATCCGCCAGCACCTCATCGGTATCCACGTCAACAATGGTGGTACCCACCGGCACTTTCAGAATCAGATCTTCGCCTTTCGCACCGGTACAGTTACGGCTCATACCATTCTGTCCGTTCTCCGCTTTATAACGTGGCTGAAAGCGATAATCGATTAGCGTATTAAGCGAATCATCCGCCTCTGCATACACCGAGCCGCCATCACCGCCGTCGCCGCCATCGGGACCACCCTTAGCAACAAATTTTTCACGGCGAAAACTCATACAACCATTACCACCTTTACCCGCTTCAATGGTAATACTGGCTTCATCTACAAATTTCATTTCTCACCCCTCCGTTCAGGATCGGATGTCTCTTAACTCACTGTTGAAAACACTTCCTCGGAAACCCTTTCAACAGCACGCCATCAGACATCATAATTACAAAATACTGCCACCTTCCCTGTTAAGCAGCCAATTCTCTGTCCATACACACAAGACATAAAAAAAGCCCCGCCGCGGCGGAGCTTTTTAAATACGTTTAAAGCTCGATTAAGCGGTTTCGATCGTGATGTACTTACGCTTTTGCGGGCCTTTAACAACAAATTTCACAACACCGTCTGCTTTTGCGAACAGAGTGTGGTCTTTGCCGATACCTACGTTTTCACCAGCGTGGAACTTAGTACCGCGCTGACGAACCAGGATGTTACCAGCCGCAACAACCTGACCACCGTAACGCTTAACACCTAAGCGTTTCGACTCGGAATCGCGACCGTTACGCGTACTACCTGCTGCCTTCTTATGAGCCATCTGTCAGTCTCCTATCCAGGTTATTAGGCGTTGATGCCAGTAATTTTAACTTCGGTGAAGTGCTGACGGTGACCCATCTGCTTCATGTGATGCTTACGACGCTTGAACTTCATGATATGAACTTTCTTAGCGCGGCCGTGATCAACAATCTCACCAACAACTTTAGCACCAGCTACAACTGGAGCGCCGATTTTAACGTCGTCGCCATCTGCTACCAGTAAAACGCGATCGAATTCAACGTTAGCACCTGCTTCAGCGTGCAACTTTTCAACTTTCAGCGTCTGACCTTCTTGAACACGGTATTGCTTACCGCCGCTCACGATTACTGCGTACATTTCTTTCTCCGGTTTAAAACCCGCCCTGCTACTGTTGTAAGAAGCCTATTTCTAATGGCAGCGCCATATAATAGGGAGCGAATTTGGATGGGTTAGGGCGCGAGATTATATACAAGTCAACCAACAACCACAAGCCCAATACCGCTTAGCCTGAGGCTTTTCTTGACACTGCTATTCAACCCCCCTAGCATGCTGGCCTAACTTCCGTATCAATAATATTATGCGACATGCAGCCACATCAGCTAAACCCTCTTATTGAACCGCAGTTTGAAGCGGTAAATGACTACATAATCAACCACTTGCACTCGGGTGTTCCGCTGGTCGAAAAGATTGGGCACTACATTGTAGAAAGCGGTGGCAAGCGAATTCGTCCATTACTTGTATTACTGGCAGCCAATGCCGCCAACTACAAGGGCGAACAGCATATTTCACTGGCTGCGGTCATTGAATTCATCCACACAGCGACCCTGCTGCACGATGATGTCGTTGACAATTCCGACCTGCGCCGCGGCAACTCTACTGCAAACGCAAAATGGGGTAATGCCCCCAGCGTTCTGGTTGGTGATTTCCTGTACTCACGCGCTTTTCAGATCATGGTCGAACTGAACAGCATGGAAATCATGAAAGTCATTTCCGATGCCACCAACATCATCGCTGAAGGCGAAGTACTGCAGCTACTGAATGCTAAAAACCCGGACACCACAGAAGACGCCTACATGCAGGTTATTCTGGGTAAAACGGCCATGCTGTTTGAAGCTGCGACAGAATCAGGCGCTATCCTTGCCGGCGCAGATAAAGAGCAGCAGGAAGCCCTTCGCCTGTTTGGCCGCCATATCGGCATCGCCTTCCAGATTATCGATGACGTGATGGACTACCTGAGCACCGCAGAGGAAATGGGCAAAAACGTCGGCGACGACCTGGCCGAAGGCAAAGCAACACTGCCACTGATTCACGCGATGCGAGAAGGCACTGACGAACAGCGCAAACTGATTCGAAAAGCCATCCGCAAAGGCGGCCTGGATGATCTGCAACCGGTACTGGACATCGTCCACGCCACCGGTGCGATAGAATACGCCCGCAGCCAGGCATATCAGCAGGCAGATCAGGCAATTGCTGCACTGCCCCCCCTGCCAGACACTTCTTTCAAGGCAACTATGATTCAGTTGGCAGACCTTGCCGTCAAACGCAAGAGCTGATCACATATAAGGCCTTCTGTCACAGAAGGCCTGTACCCTCTGACAGACACCGCAGGCAAACACCTAATTGCAATAATAATTCTCATTTATGCTGCACAACAGCAATAATACTGATTATTGCAATTCAACCCGTGATACTGGCGAGTTTAGCCGGTATAATCAGCCGATATTTTAGCTTCAATTTACGGATCTACAGTTCAAATGACTAAACCTTCTTCTTTTAACCGTGATGAACTGCTGTCATGTGGTCACGGTGAGATGTTCGGCCCAGGTAACGCCCGACTCCCGATTGACAACATGCTGATGATGGATCGCATCATCAATATCAGCTCCGAAGGCGGCAAATACGGCAAAGGCCAAATCATTGCTGAACTCGATATTCATCCGGACCTGTGGTTCTTTCAATGCCACTTCCCAACCGACCCGGTAATGCCTGGCTGCCTGGGCCTTGACGCCATGTGGCAGCTGGTTGGCTTCTACCTGGGCTGGCGTGGCAACCTGGGGCGCGGTCGCGCACTGGGATCAGGCGAAGTAAAATTCACCGGCCAGATTCTGCCAACAGCTAAAAAAGTTACTTACACCATCGACCTGAAGCGCGTCATTGAACGCAAACTGGTTATGGGCATTGCTGACGGTACTGTTTCAGTTGACGGGCGCGACATCTACAGCGCTACCGACCTGCGCGTAGGTCTGTTCACGTCTACCGATAATTTCTGATTGCAGATCACCAGCAACTCTTCACAGCCTGCCTTTACATAAAGGCGGGCTAAAAACAATTTACGAGTAATACAGAGAGGCATCCTATGAGACGCGTCGTAGTTACCGGAATGGGTATCGTTTCTTGTCTGGGTACAGACAAAGAAACCGTCTTAGATTCACTGCAACAGGGCCGTTCAGGTATCAAGTTCCAGGAAGAATATAAGGAAATGGGCTTCCGTAGCCATGTCGCCGGTAGCATTGATCTGGACTACAGCGACCTGATCGACCGCAAACTGGTTCGTTTCATGGGCGATGCCGCAGCATACGCTTACCTTTCTATGGATCAGGCTATCAAAGATGCAGGCCTGACTGAAGAACAGGTATCGAATGTTCGCACAGGCCTGATTGCAGGCTCTGGCGGTGCATCTTCAGCAGACATCGTTGAAACTGCAGATATCCTGCGCAGCAAAGGCGTACGGCGTGTTGGCCCATACCGCGTTACCCGCACCATGGGCAGCACCGTTTCTGCTTGCCTGGCTACGCCATTCAAAATCAAAGGCGTAAACTACTCAATCACATCTGCCTGCGCAACCAGTGCTCACTGCATCGGTAACGCAATGGAGCAAATTCAGCTGGGTAAGCAGGACATCGTTTTTGCCGGCGGCGGAGAAGAACTTCACTGGTCTCTGAGCGTAATGTTCGATGCCATGGGCGCATTGTCCAGCAAGTACAACGACACCCCTGAAAAAGCCTCCCGCGCATACGACGCAAACCGTGACGGTTTCGTTATCGCTGGCGGTGGCGGCATGCTGGTACTGGAAGATTACGAACACGCAAAAGCACGTGGTGCAAAAATCTACGGCGAACTGGTTGGCTACGGTGCAACATCTGATGGCTACGACATGGTTGCCCCATCCGGTGAAGGCGCGCAGCGCTGCATGGAACAGGCAATGAGCACCGTTGAAGGCGACATTGATTACATCAACTCTCACGGCACCTCCACTCCTGCTGGCGACATCCAGGAACTGAAAGCCATGAAGTCCACCTTCGGCGACAACATGCCACCCGTGAGCTCCACCAAGTCTCTGACAGGCCACTCTCTGGGCGCCACCGGCGTACAGGAAGCGATTTACAGCCTGCTGATGATGGAAAACAAATTCATCTGCGCATCCGCTAACGTAGAGGAGCTTGATCCTGCTGCTGAAGGCCTGCCAGTTGTTACCGAGCGTAAAGACAACGTCGACCTGCAACGCGTTATGTCTAACAGCTTCGGATTCGGTGGCACTAACTCCACACTGGTATTCCAGAAACTGGACAGCTAAGACTACAGTACCCAACAAAAAACGGGGCAAACGCCCCGTTTTTTTGTATCTAAAACCCCTTCACAGCAAATCGTCAGACACCCCTGTCAGCCAGCAATTGCGGATACTTTCGCAAGTACGCCCGCAACTGATGATAGGTCAACCCCAAACTCTGCGCAGTATGCTTTTGCTGATAACGGTTAAACTTTAACGCCTGACCTATCAGCCGCTGTTCAAAGTTAGCAACCTGTGCCTTCATATCCCCCTCAGCAGCACCTGTCTCAGCAACATTGTCAGCCGTATCAAAAACCTCTCCATCATCAAACTGAAGCGAACCATTATCTTGCAGCGACGAGCTTGCCGTATCCCAGGGTGAAGAAAACGGATCCGTAACAATATCCGCTAATGGCTGTTCATAATCCTGATGACGGTAAATACTCCGCTCGACAGCGTTTTTTAATTCTCTGATATTTCCCGGCCAGGCATAGGCCAACAACTTCTGTTCTGCAGCAGCAGAAAACCCCGCAAACATCGGCCGCTCAAGCTCACGGCACATCGCCATTGCAAAGCTTTCCGCCAATAAGAGAACATCGTCTCCCCGAAGTCGTAATGGCGGCAGATGAAGCACATCAAACGCCAATCGGTCCAGTAAATCCGCCCGAAACTCACCCCGCTCTGCCAGCGCAGGCAAGTCCGCATTCGTCGCGGCTACCACCCGTACATTTACTTGCAGCGTTTCCTGACCGCCCAGACGCTCAATCTCGCCATACTCAATTGCCCGCAAAAGCTTCTCCTGCACCCGCAACGAAGCAGTCGCAAGCTCATCCAAAAACAACGTGCCTTCATCCGCCCGCTCAAAACACCCTTTTACCTGCTTATTCGCCCCGGTAAACGCCCCCGCTTCGTGACCAAACAACGCCGATTCCAACAAAGATTCACTGAGCGCCGCACAATTAAGCTTTATAAACGCCTGATCCCAACGCTCAGATAAGTAGTGCAGCCGCTGAGCCATCAATTCTTTACCGGTACCACGCTCCCCTAACACCAGCACGGGCTTATGCAAAGGCGCCACCAGGCTCAATCGCTCAAGCGCCTGATCCAACAGCGACGACTCACCAACAATTGCAGGAATATCCACAGTCTTTTTTAACCATTTAATTAGCTTAATTAACTCAACAGTAATCAAATAAACGAAAAAATAAAAGTTTAAATTTTAAAAAAAAACAACAAATTCAATATTTTCAATCACTTAAATAAGATTAACGATAATTGGCACGGCGTTCGCTATATCGATCTCAGACACATAATTTCAGGCAATACTATTATGGAGATAACCATGGGCATTTTTTCCCGCTTTCAGGACATCGTAAACGCTAACCTGACATCTTTACTGGATCGCGCTGAAGATCCTAAAAAAATGATCCGCCAGATGATTCAGGAAATGGAAGACACCCTGATTGAAGTACGCAGCACATCCGCAAAAATCATCGCTGATAAAAAAGAACTGGAGCGCCGCATTCAAATGCTTCAGGAAGAAGCCGGCGACTGGTTAAGTAAAACTGAGCTAGCCATCAGTAAAGGCCGTGAAGATCTGGCAAAAGGTGCTTTAATTGAAAAGCGCCGTGCCGAAGAGGCAGTAGACGCTGGCAATGACGAACTGACTTTTCTGAGCGAGCAGCTTGATGTACTCAACAATGAAGTCAGTCAGTTACAGGAAAAACTGGCCAGCGCTAAAGCCAAACAAAAAGAACTGCAAGTGCGCGAACAGACGGGTAAGTCCCGCCTGGATATCCGCAAAAAAACCAATCGGGAAACTCTTAACCGCGCCTTTGAAAAATTTGAACAGTATGAACGCCGCCTGGACGACCTTGAAGGTCAGGTAGAGTCATACGACATGGGCAAAACCCACAAAGCCAGCCTGGCGGATGAAATAAACGATCTCGCGGCAGCAGATGACATTGATCGTGAACTGGATGCCATCAAGAGCAAAATTAACAGCAAAGCTGAATAGGCGAACACACCATGACAGCAATGGCATTTTTCTTTGTGCCCTCCGTTGTATTTCTCAGCATTGTCGCCCCTCTGTGGCTGATACTGCACTACTGGAGCAAGCATAAATCTAATCGGGGGCTTTCTGACGACGACCAGCATCTGATGGAAAGCCTCACCCATACAATCGAAGGGCTGGAACAACGAATTGACAGCCTGGAACGCATCCTTGACGACCAGCATCAGGGCTGGCGACGGGAAAAGCACTGATCAGGAGATCATTATGCAGGACAATACAGCCAACAAAGCTAACGGTTACAACCGTAACCTGTACCGCAACCCTAAACGCGGCCCACTGGCCGGGGTCTGCACAGGACTTGCTGAATACTTCGAAATTCCTGTCTGGGTAGCCCGACTGATCGCAATCAGCCTGTTTATCTTTGTTTCACAGCTGTTTGTAATCGCCTACGTTGCAGGCATTTTCTTACTGGCCAAACGCCCTGCAAGCCATTCACAGACACGCCGGCAACAACAGCATAACGGGTTATTTAACTACCAAAAACCTGCCAGCGAACGCCTGAGAAACATTCATGAACGTTTGCAGGCGCTGGATGAGAAGCTAAGGGGCATGGAAGGCTATGTCACGTCGAAGAAGTATCAGTTCAACAAAGAGATTAACGATCTGTAACTGCTTTCGAGGCACAAAAAACCCCGCCATCGCGGGGTTTATTTTTATTTTCAGTCGACGACCTTCAGCGCTCTCAGCTGCGCTTCCATCCATTCCACAGAGGGATCATGCAGTGCATCAACCGTCGGCTCTTCAAGCTCAACCGGCTTACCGATTATCACCTTCACCGTACCCGGCCGCTTCACAAAACTCTTACCCGGCCAGTACAACCCCGCATCATGGACCAGCGGCACCAGCGGTACATTATTCGCCGCCGCCAGCATGGCACCACCTTTGTTAAACTTCCCTAACTGGCCAACCGGTAAGCGGGTTCCCTGTGGAAAGATGACAATATTAATACCTTCCTGCAACCGCTCCTTACCCTGGGTAATCAGCTGCTTCAGGGCACCGCGACGCTTACTCCGGTCCAGGGCGATAGGCTTCAGCATTCCCAACGCCCAACCAAAGCCCGGAATTCGCAGCAACTCTTGCTTTAGTACCGTACACTGTGGACGAATCAGCGTCTGCAAAAAGAAAGTTTCCCATTCACTGGAGTGGTTAGCCACCACCACATAGGCACCGTCTTTCGGGAGGTTTTCACGGCCTTCTATCTCAACTTTTACACCACAGGTAACACGTAACCAGAACATGCAGAAAAAGTTAATAACGGTAATCAGCCGGAACCGTGCCCGGAATGGCAATGCCCAGCCCACACAGACACAAAGCAGTGAATAAATAAACATTACCGGGTAAAACACAGCATAAAACAGACCGGCACGGATATAAGATAACACCGAAGCCGACTCGGTATGAGGCATTTGCTCAGCGGTCACGATAGTGAATTCCTTGAAAGATATTTAAACGTCAGCCTGCCAGTGTCCGCTTTTGCCGCCTTTCTTCTCCAGCAGCATTACGTCAGACATAACCATGCCTTTATCCACAGCTTTACACATGTCATAGATAGTCAGACCTGCAACAGATGCAGCCGTCAGCGCTTCCATTTCAACACCGGTCTGACCTGCAAGTTTACAAGTCGCATGAATCACAATGCAGCTGTCTTCCGGGCGCGGTGTCAGCTCCACTTTAACTTTACTCAGCATCAGCGGATGGCACAGAGGAATCAGATCAGCACAACGTTTGGCCGCCTGAATACCGGCAATACGGGCAACAGCAATAACGTCGCCTTTCTTATGCTCACCGGCAGTGATCATATGCAGGGTTTCCGGCAACATCTTTACCACCGCCTGAGCAGTCGCTTCGCGGCTGGTTACTGCCTTTTCAGACACATCCACCATATTGGCGTGTCCGTTCTCATCAAGATGAGTCAAACCTGTCATACACCCTCCTGCAGGGTATGCTTATTCTTAACCGGATTGGCATACATCTGACGCAGAATTTCTGCAGCTGTTGGTTCCAATCCCTGCAAACGCTCTTCAAACTGATTACGCGCTTGTGAAGACGCTTCAGCGTTATCTTCACCGGCAGCAATCAGGTTAGACGGATGCAAATAATAGTTTTCAATGATCTGGCGATCAATCTCTGCCGCCAACTCTTCAGGGGTTTCAATGCCCCGGATCACATTTCCGAACGCTACATGTACATGCCCTTTATTACCGGTGATGCCCTGCACAATGCTTTCGATATCTTCGTACTGACCTTTTTCGTAATTACCGTCCTGCTGCTTCGCACTGAGTTCATTCGCTTTAGCTGAATCACAAGGATCATATTCATACGAAATAGAAACCGGAACAATGTTAATCCGGTCAAGGAATTCTTTGAATGTACGCTCTTTACGGTGCGACATGTAAAACATTTTCAGAATCGCCGGATCAGTCGCATCATTACCATCTTTTGCCCGGCCTTCACGCTGTGCAATCCAGACACTGTGCTCATCCTGCACCAGCGAATGATCAATATAAGCGGACAGCTGACCCAGCGCCGTTAAAACCTCACGGCCTTTAGCAGAACGGTTTACAATAAAACTTTTATTCAGACGCATCAGATCCGAGACATAAGGTTTACGCAGCAGGTTATCGCCAATCGCAATGCGCACTGTATTCCGGTTATTCTGATGCAGTACCCAGTTTACAAAGGCCGGGTCCATCGCGATGTCACGGTGATTAGAAATAAACAGGTAGGCTTCATCGCTGTCCAGGTTTTCAAATCCTGAACAGCTCAGACGGGTAGTCGTCCGGCTGATCATTTTTTCCATATAACCGGCAACCAGGCCCTGAAAGTCCGCAATGGATTTAACTTCATCGGTTTTCTGCGCCAGAAAGATACGGATAGCCGGCTTCAGCAGAAAACCCAGCCAGGATGCCAGCTTTGGGAACTGGTAACGGGTAATTGCCGAAATAAACTCATCGTTACGGATCAGCTTATTCAGAACAAGATTTACTTCCCTGTCATGATACGGACGAATATTCTGATACGGATCATTCGGGATGTTAGACTCGGCCATTAAGGCTCCTCAGCGAACTACACACTTAAACAGTCTATTTTACCGTGAGACGCCAGAAATTTCAGTCCATTTCTTTCTTCTTTTACCAACCTTTCGTCATAAAATGCCACGAACTCCCCGGAAATAACCGGCACCTACACCCGTCGCCATACAAAGGGAGACCAGTTCGCATTCATCGCCGCCGCCGAGAGCAAAATCGACATAATTCCAAACCACTGCAAAAAGCTGAGCGACTGATCATACACAACATAATCCACCATAATCGCAATCGCCGGATACAGGAAAGCCAGAATAGCAATCAAAGCCACCGACAGCTTTTGATAAGCTGAATATAAGAATATATACATCATGCAGGTATGCACCAGCCCCAGCACCAGCAGATACCCCCACTGTTGGGGCAACTCAGGCAACGCAGCGATATCCAATACAGGCCAGAGCAACATAACACCAATGAACACATGTAACAGCGCAATCACCTCAGGCCTGACATCCACCACCCGACGGGTGAGCAGAGTCGTTACTGCATATAACACAGCCGCTCCGAGCGCCATCAGAAACCCCAGCAACTGTTCTGATCCACTCAACCCGGTCCAGCGAAATTCAATAATCAGCAAGAGACCGGTAAACGCGAACAGATACCAGGGAAGCTTCTGAACATCGAAGCGCTCGGCAAAAACAACCCTGGCCAGCAACAACAGAAAAAATGGTTGCGTATGATAAACAGCAGTCGCCAGAGAGATAGACGCATACTGGTATGAACCAAACAGCAATAGCCAGTTCACCACCAGCGCAACACCGGCCATAGCAGCATATAACAGGTTTCGCCCCTGTAGCGGCCACGGACTCAGCAGCCCGCGCCACCAGCAATAAAGCCCCAAACCTAACAGAGCAAAGACACAACGAAAAAAGACGATATTCCAGACAGGCAGATCAGCCTCAACAACAAAATACCCCAGCGTACCTGACAGCCCCATGGCCAGGACCATTTCCATAATACCGGTTTGTTTGCGGTTCAAATTCATTTCTCTCACCTGATACACAGCCTGAAAACATCACAGTTTACGCTCAGCAGAAAAATCATCTGTAAATAAACTGACGCAAATACCACCAACAGCCTTAGAATTTACAGTAGAAGTAATTATATGCCTTCAACATCAACAACATTTACCCCTGACGATATCGACATTGAAATAAGTAACCTGCTGGCAAAGAACGCCAGGCAACCGGTCAGCAGCCTGACCAGCCGGATAGGCATGTCAGCGCCCGGCATTACAGAACGGATTAAAAGATTAGAAGAACAAGGTGTAATCAGCCGCTACACCATTGAAGTCGATCTGCAGAAGCTCGGCTTCACCCTGACCTCTCTGGTAAGGGTAAAACCGTTACCCGGGCAGCTACATCTATCAGAAAAGCGCCTGACAGCAATGTCCGACTGCATTGAGTGCGATAAGGTAACCGGAGAAGACTGCTTTATCATTCGCCTGGTTTTACGCTCTATCAGCGATCTGGACGAACAGCTTAATCACATTGTGGAGCTGACAGAAACCAGCGGTGCGATTGTTAAGAAAAGCTCTGCACCCCGACGCCTGCCAGCACGGGTCCGTGGCGAAATCAGCCGCCGGTCATATTCATAAAACGGACGATCTGAGGCTCTGCATCAAGATCGAAATAGTGCCGCTCCGGCTTCAGATCCATCGACTCGATCAGTCTCTGCTTCAACAGATCATTATCGCCCGGATTATTGCGCATCACTTCACGCAGATCCATCGAGTGTTCGTTCCCCAGGCACAATAACAAACGGCCTTCAACGGTCACCCGCACCCGGTTACATTCACCACAAAAGTTATGGCTGTGGGGAGAAATAAAGCCAATTTTACTGCGGCTGTCACTCATCCGGTAATACTTGGACGGCCCGCCGGTTTTTTCAGTACTGGAGAGCAAGTCATACTCATTGTTCAGCATTTCCAGAATCTCGTCACTGGAACAATAAGACTCAGCACGGTCGTGTTCGGTAATCGCCCCCAGCGGCATCTCTTCGATGAAGGTGATATCAATTTCCCGGTCACGGGCAAACTCCACCAGATCAACCACTTCATCATCATTGCGGCCTTTGAGCACCACAGCATTCAGCTTAATACCGCTGAATCCTGCTTCGCAGGCAGCATCAATACCGGCCAGCACCTGATGTAAACGGTCACTGCGGGTTAAGCGCTGAAACTTGTCCCGCTGCAGGCTATCCAGACTGATATTCAACCGGTCAACGCCAAAGCGCTTCAGATCTTTCGCCATTTTCGTTAACTGCGAACCGTTGGTCGTAATTAACAACTCCGCTGGCAGCTGACCCATTTCTTCAATCAGCCCCAGTACACCTTTACGCACCAGTGGTTCACCGCCGGTCAGGCGTAACTTGTTAACCCCAAGATCCGTAAAGCTTTTCGCCAGATTATAGATTTCCTCCAGCGACAAAACCTGCTCGCGGGGCAGAAACTCCATATCTTCAGACATGCAGTACACACAACGGAAATCACAACGGTCAGTCACCGACAGACGCACATATTCGACCCGGCGGCCGAACTTGTCGATTAAAACTGGCTGAGAAGATGTTGATTCTGTCATAACTGCAATCCGCCACACTGGCTTCTGGTGAGTAAATCAGTGAGAATGAGCCGCCTTCGTCACAGAAGCGGAGCAATACTCACAAACCCGATTATACCTGTATATTGCGATTTAACTTACGTTAGTGCGCCATATATGGAAACGCTTATTTTAAGAGCCAAACTGACCTATGTACATGCTATTAAAACACCTGCACATGACCTGCGCCATGTTAACCCTGATTTCATTCTCTGTCCGTGGCTTCTGGATGCTGACGGATAACAGCCTGTTACAGCGCCGCTGGGTCAAAATCGCCCCGCACATCATCGATACCCTACTACTGGTAACGGCAGTTGGCCTGACAATTACTATCAGCCAGTATCCAGTCACTGACGCCTGGCTAACGGCCAAACTGGGCGCCCTGATCGCGTATATTATACTGGGTACCGTGGCACTGAAACGGGGTAAAACCAAGGCAATTCGTACTGTCGCACTGATTCTGGCGCTGGCTTGCTGGGGCTATATTTTTGCCGTCGCCCGCGGCAAGATGCCGTTTCCCTGGTAAGCCGTTTTATGATAATCCTGATTAGCAGCACCGGATGGCGCTGCTGATAAGTCCTAAGGCTGAGCGTCCTGCTCAGCCACTGGCTGATACAGCGTCTTAACAACACTGATCAACTCATGCCGCCACGGAATCTGACGAATACCGAAAGCATTCAACAGCTTCTTACACACCAGTACAGAAGACGCTGGACGCTCTGTATCGGTACCGTAATCCTTTGACGTCACCGCCCGGATTTCCTGAGCCCGAAACTCTTCGAACTGACCGGCAGCCGCCAGCACTGCCTCACTGAAACCGTAACGGGAAGTTACCTCCGCACCGCAATAGTGATACGTTCCCCAGACATCTGCGCCGTTGTGCACCTGTTTAAGCATGGCAATAATCACCCGGGCGATATCCGCCGCTGAGGTAGGGCAGCCGCGGCGATCATCCGCTGCATCAATCACATCCTGCTGCCGCGCCTGACGCAGCGCCCGCTGCATATAATTATCCCCAACCGGACTGAACACCCAGCTCACCCGCAGGATAAGATGCCGTTCCAGTTGCTGACGCAAAGCTTCTTCACCGCGCCATTTACTGTCGCCATATACCCCCAGAGGTTTAGCTTCATCTGACTCCGCATAACCACTGGCATAATGCCCGTCAAACACGTAATCCGATGACAGATGCAAGACGGCAATATCCCGGGCTGCACAACAGGCTGCCAGCGTTTCCACAGCCTTAGTATTGCGCCGGTAACATTCATCAGGATCCCGTTCAGCCTGATCCACGTCGTTATAACCGGACGTATTGATCACATAGTCAGGCTGCACTTCATCAAGCCGCTGTTCAAGGGCCTGACGATCATTAATATCCAGCTCAGCATCACTGAAAGGTACCGGAATATAAAAGGCATCGGCCTGTGCCGCCAGATTCAGGAAGTACCCGATCTGGCTGTCAGCACCAATAATAAGCAATTTAGCTGGTTGGGATATAAACGCCTTCAGCATGACTGGCTATTACCTCACTACAGGAACAATGGATCAGAACGGGATATCGTCGTCGAAATCATCCATGCCCGGTGCAGGCTGTGGTGCCGGTGCCTGCTGCTGAGGCGGTTTCTGATATTGCTGCTGAGGTGCCTGCTGCTGAGGCGGCTGCTGATACTGCTGTTGCGGCGCCTGTTGCTGTGGCGGCTGCTGATATTGCTGTTGCGGAGCCTGCTGAGGCGCCTGCTGCTGATAGCCTCCCTGCCCTTGCTGTTGATAACCGCCATTGTTATCGCCACGGCCATCCAGCATTTGCATTTCGCTGGCCACAATCTCAGTGGTGTAACGGTCCTGACCGCTCTGATCCTGCCACTTACGGGTACGCAGAGAACCTTCCAGATAAACCTTAGAACCTTTACGCAGGTATTCACCGGCAATCTCAGCCAGACGGTTAAAGAACACCACACGGTGCCATTCGGTACGTTCCTGCTGCTGGCCAGTCTGTTTGTCTTTCCAACTTTCAGAGGTCGCTACAGTAATATTGGTAACCGCATTGCCGCTGGGCATGTATTTAGTATCCGGGTCATTACCCAGGTTACCAATCAGAATGACTTTGTTAATACCGCGTGCCATTGAATTCTCCACTCCCCCCAGCGTCCTGCGGGGCTATATTGCATCTGTTGATCTTGGTTCGGTCCCGGACGGTGACCGATTCATTTTCCTGGCGCCAAGCATAGCATATTTACCCCTCTGAACACCCGTCAATTATCTGTATAAATAAACAGCTTTTTAGGGTGCTTTTATATACCATCTGCCTCTATAATTGACTCCTTTTGCGCACAAGTCGGACATACTGATGGAACAAATCCTGGTTCGCGGGGCCCGTACCCACAATCTTAAGAATATCGATCTGGAAATCCCCCGCGATAAGCTGGTTGTTATCACCGGGCTTTCCGGGTCTGGCAAATCATCGCTGGCGTTTGACACTCTCTATGCAGAAGGCCAGCGCCGCTATGTGGAATCCCTGTCTACGTATGCCCGGCAATTCCTGTCGGTCATGGAAAAACCCGATGTGGATCACATTGAAGGTTTATCTCCGGCAATCTCCATTGAGCAGAAATCCACCTCCCACAACCCCCGTTCCACCGTGGGAACCATAACTGAAATTTACGATTATCTGCGTTTGCTGTTTGCCCGTGCCGGTGAACCCCGCTGTCCGGATCACGACCTGCCACTGGCCGCTCAGACTGTCAGTCAGATGGTCGATCAGGTAGTCGCCCTGCCTGAGGGCAGTAAACTGATGCTGCTGGCACCGATTGTACAGGGCCGAAAAGGTGAGCACTTACACACCATCAGCGAATTGAAAACTCAGGGATTTGTCCGCGCCCGCATTGACGGCATTGTGGTGGACATCGACAGCGCACCTGAGCTGGACAAGAACAAGAAACACAACATTGAAGCGGTAGTCGACCGCTTTAAAGTCCGCCCCGATCTGCAGGCCCGTCTGGCAGAGTCATTCGAAACCGCACTGAACCTGACCGACGGTATCGCTACCGTTTGCTACATGGACGGTGATGGCGAAGACATGGTTTTCTCTGCCCGTTTTGCCTGTCCGAAGTGTGGCCACAGCATCCAGGAACTGGAACCGCGGATGTTCTCGTTTAACAACCCCCACGGCGCATGTTCATCCTGCGACGGCCTGGGTGTTAAGCAGTTTTTTGATCCGAAAAAAGTAGTGTGCGATCCCGGGCTAACCCTTTCAGAGGGGGCAATCCGTGGCTGGGACCGCCGTGCGCTGTACTACTTCCAGCAGCTAAAAGCCGTTGCCGCTCATTATGATTTTGATATCAACACGCCGTTTGGTGAGCTGAGCGCCAAGCAACAGAAAGTCATTCTGCAAGGCAGTGGTAAAGACAACATCGCCTTTAAGTACCTGAACGACCGGGGCGACTCTATCAGCAAATCCCATCCATTTGAGGGGGTACTGAATAACCTGGAGCGCCGCTATCGGGAAACCGAATCAGAGATGGTCCGGGAAGATCTGTCTAAATACATCAACATGCAGTCCTGCCCGTCCTGTGACGGCAGCCGTTTACGCCGCGACGCGCGTCACGTTTTCATTGCGACCGAAACCCTGCCACAAATCGTAGAAATGGCCATCGGTGACTGTTATGACTATTTCGAAACCCTGAAACTGAGCGGTAAGCGTGGTGAAATCGCCGACAAGATTGTCAAGGAAATCCGCCTGCGCCTTGCCTTCCTGGTGAATGTTGGCCTGGATTATCTGTCACTGGAACGCAGCGCCGAAACCCTGTCTGGCGGGGAAGCGCAGCGCATCCGTCTGGCCAGCCAGATCGGTGCCGGCCTCGTCGGTGTCATGTACATACTGGATGAACCCTCAATCGGCCTGCATCAGCGGGACAACGACCGCCTGCTGAAAACCCTGGTTCACCTGCGGGATCTGGGTAACACCGTCATCGTTGTGGAGCACGACGAAGATGCCATCCGCCTGGCAGATCATGTTATCGATGTCGGCCCGGGCGCCGGTGTACACGGCGGCGAAATCATCGCTCAGGGCACACCGCAACAGGTAATGGATAACGAAAACTCTATCACCGGCGACTACATTTCCGGCCGCCGGAAAATCGAAGTTCCCAGCAAGCGTAACGCCCCGGATGGTCGCTGGCTGAAGCTGCTGGGCGCGACCGGTAACAACCTGAATGAAGTAAATCTGGAGATCCCGCTGGGCCTGCTGACCTGTGTAACAGGTGTATCAGGCTCCGGTAAATCCACCCTGATTAACGGTACTCTGTATCCACTGGCAGCCACCGAACTGAATAAGGCCACCACACTGGACGCCGCGCCGCATCAGGAGATTGATGGCCTGAAGCAGATGGACAAGGTCATCGATATCGACCAGAGTCCGATTGGCCGTACACCGCGCTCTAACCCGGCCACCTACACCGGCATCTTCACCCCGATCCGTGAACTGTTTGCAGGTACTCAGGAAGCCCGAGCCCGCGGCTACAAACCGGGACGCTTTAGCTTTAACGTTAAAGGCGGCCGCTGTGAAGCCTGTCAGGGTGACGGGGTTATCAAGGTGGAAATGCACTTCCTGCCGGATGTGTATGTGCCTTGTGACGTCTGTAAAGGCAAGCGTTATAACCGCGAAACACTGGAAGTGAAATACAAGGGTAAGAGCATCGACGAAGTACTGGAAATGACCGTTGAAGACGGCCGGGAATTCTTCGATGCCATTCCGGCGCTGTCCCGTCGCTTGCAAACCCTGATCGATGTAGGCCTTAGCTACATCCGTCTTGGACAGGCTGCTACCACTCTCTCCGGCGGTGAAGCTCAGCGGGTAAAACTGGCTAAAGAACTGAGTAAACGGGACACCGGCAAAACCCTGTATATTCTGGATGAGCCGACTACAGGTCTGCACTTCTATGATATTCAGCAACTGCTGAACGTGCTTTACCGGTTAAGGGATCACGGCAACACCATCGTGGTTATTGAACACAATCTGGATGTCATCAAGACAGCCGACTGGATCGTCGACCTGGGGCCTGAAGGCGGTACCAAAGGCGGCCATATCATCGCCACCGGTACGCCTGAAGACGTTGCCGCCACTGAGCATTCCTACACCGGCCAGTTCCTTAAGCCGTTGCTTGAACGCTAACCTCTGTCAGACCATGTTTCTGCATCGCCCCGGCCAGCCGGGGCGACAGAAACAGATACTCTGACGTGCTGCGCTGCACCAACCCTTCCAGTAACAAATCGGCTTTCAGTGATTCATCCAGTGAAGCGATCCCCCGCATCAGACTCCGGCTGATCTGCCTTGCATACTCACTGACACCACTGATCATCGGCAAGCAGGGCGTTGGCTCACTTAAACCGATTACCTGTAACCCCTGGGCAGTTGGCTCATAGCGCTGCGCCAGCGCCCAGCTCACGGCATCTATACTGGCAATATCCGCCTCGCCGGCCGCCAGCATCTGCACCGAAGCACGGTGGCTGCCAGACACGTACACTTCGCTCAGCGAAAACTTAGCCAGGCTGTGCAAAAGGGCAGAAAAGCCTGACTGGGAATCTGTTGCATTGACCGCCGCCCGAAGCTTACTCCCGGGTTCAGCCACTGCCTCAACCCCCTCCAAACGTATCCCGGCAACATCCACCCCGGGCGCTGCCACAATCACGCTGTAGTAGTCACCCGTCAGACAATCTTCCAGCCGATAGACAGGGCTTCCCAGTAAAGTGGTTTGTTTATACAGCCCCTGTGCAAATGGCAGGCCGCAGGTTTGTCCCACCAGCAAAGACGGCGAACACCACTGCTGAACGATATCTCCGTCTCTGGCCAGAGTCTCTGGCACAGCAAGTTCAGCGGGTAGATCTTCTCGCAACACCGCTGCCAGATGCTGCCACATAGCGGTATGCTGTTCTTTCAGCTCCGGCCAGTCATACATGGGAAAACGTGCAATCATCCGGTCACCTCACCGGAGCGTTGCTCCACCTGAGAGTTTTGCGTCACCGGCATTTGCGGATGAGGTACCGGTTCTTTTGCCTGCAGAAAATATTCTTTAAACACTTCACGGTAGTTGGCATACCGATAATGCTGATTATCCGTCAGAAACTGTTCCCGCTGCTTCCGGTAGAGCGCCGGTAAAAGATACCAGGCCACTCCGGGATACTGATGATGCACCAGATGAAAATTATTATTCAGAAACAGAAAAGCCAGCGGCCCACGGTCTTCAACGATTACCGTACGCGCCGCAACAGCAAAATGTGCCCGATGTTCCAGAAAGGTACGGATCTTGAGAATCGACAGCCCCGCATAAGCGCACAGCATATACAGCCCGAGACTCACCTGCGCCACTTCAGACAGCCACCACAACATCGGGATCAGCCCCACCAGGTGCATCAGATACGCCCGGATAACCGACCAGTCCCCGGCCATCACAACCCGCAGGTCGCTGCGGTAAAACAACCACAGGGAAAGCCCCGGCCCGATCAGCATCCGCCCCAATAAACTGTTATTGAAGTTGTAAATATCCCTTATCGCTGTTGGCAGCGTTTGCCACCGCTGAGGATCAACATAATGCGACTCCAGGTCATCATAAGGGTCCGTGAGATTCTCATCCCGATGATGGATCAAATGGCTGTCCCTAAAGCGTTCATACGGCAAGAAAACACCGACCGGCAGGAACACCAGTGCTTCATTCAGCCAGCGCCAACCCGTCGGGTGATGATGCAAAACTTCATGCTGTAACGAAGACTGTAACGCCAGTAGCACCGGTATACTCAGCCACACAAACGCGCTCCAGCCAACAACCGACACTGCCAGCCACCAACTGGCATAGCAGGCAATAATCAGCAATAAAGTCGGCCACTCTATCCGGATTCCATCTCTGGCGTGCATATATCTCTCCTTACCTTTCAATAAGAAAAGCATATGCTCTGGCATTATTTGAGGCTATTTGTGAATTTGTAATTTATGTATAAAATTTACAGCAGTTAAATCACTTTGTTGTATAAATACAAATATTGTAATTTATACAAAACAACGGGTAATCATCATGGATAAAAGGGAAATAGCCCCGGTATTTCGTGAGCGTCTGAAAGATTTACTGGATCAGTCCGGCCTTAACCCCAGCGAATTCGCCCGGCAGTGCCAGCTGGACCGTTCAGCCATGAGCCAGTTTCTCGACCCGGCTAATTTGCGTCTGCCCCGCGCTGAAGCCCTGATGAGGATCGCTGCGGCACAGGGTGTTTCTGTGGACTGGCTATTGGGGGTTGCCGGCGCCAGTGATGCCAGCCTGCAGGTCTCCAGCAGCGCCGAGATCGAACTGATACCGGACCAGGCCCAGCATTCTCCCCTGACCCAGTGGCGCGCTGAAATTAATGGCGGAAAAACCCGTTATGTCCCCGCCTACCTGCCGGACATGCTCAGCCTGCCGGAACTGGTTAATCACGAACTGGAACCTCACCGGGCTTCTCCCCGGTACAATTTTGGTGAAGACCTGCTGAAAACCGTTCAGGAACGGGGCAATGATCTGGAAATATGCATGCCGTTACAGGCGCTACATGAACTGGCACAGGGACAGGGGATCTGGCAGAACATCCCCCGGGCGTTACGCATGGCTCAGTTTGAATATATGGCCCGCCTCACTGATGAGTATTATCCCACTCTGCGGGTACATTTTTATGATCGGCTGAAGCACTATTCCGCGCCATTAACTGTATTTGGCAATCAACGTGCAGCCATATATCTGGGGGGCACCTATCTGATGGTCACCGGCAGCGAGCAAATCAGTGGCCTGTCGAAACACTTCGACCATCTGGTGAGGATTGCAGATATCCTGCCTCATCAGGCCAGTCAGTTATGTCTGGATATCCAAAAAACAATTTAGTGCTGCAGAGCATCCAGCAGATGTTGGGTAATCTGCCGTAACAGTGGCTGCACATGGCACAGCTTTTTAGGATCAATCTGATACGCACCAAAACGCTTCGCAGTAAAAGCGGCATCGTCCAGATAGGTCCCCTGTGACAGCTCCAGCTGCAGGCTCTCAATGCCTTCCGCAGGCTGACCGAAATGACGGGTTATAAAGCCTCCTTTAAAACGGCCATCAGTCACACAGGTATAGCGCCCATCCGCACAGGTCAGGGCCTCTAACTGAGACGTTAAACCAAACCGGCAACTGGCCCCGTTGTTCGTACCAAAATTAAAATCCGGCAAACGGCCGTCAAACAACATCGGTACCCGCGGCGCGATACTGTGGGCATCAAACAACATCGCATTGCCGTGTACGGCTTTCAGCCGGTCAAGCTCGTTACGGATCTGCTGATGATAGGGCCGCCATATTTGCTGTTTATAGCGTTCCCGCTCATCTTCTTCCGGCGCCTGTCCGGGCAAGAAAAGGCTGTCATCGGCAAAGCTGATATCCGGAAACAACCCGGTCACCTTACCCGCATACAACGGTTTATCATCCAGCGAACGGTTCAGATCAAGCACATAGCGGGAATAGTTTGCACGGATTACCCCCACACCTAACTCACTCAGAAAACTGTATAGTTCGGGAATAAACCAGTCAGTATCGGCCAGCTGCAGGGCCGATGCTGTCAGCCCACTGGCCACCGCATCGGTCAGTTGCAGACCGGAGTGTGGCATGCTGACCAGCAACGGTGTCGTCCCCGGTGTAAATTCAAACGGATCAGATATCACGGCGTACACCTCGCTTCACTCTGGCTTTATTCAGGCGTCCCCCTAACCAATAGCTTAGCTCAGCAGGTGATTCTATGTTCCAGCAAACAAAATCGGCCTGCTTACCGGCCGTAAGAATTCCATGGGTTTCAGCCAGCCCCAGCGCCCGGGCGGCGTGGCATGTCACGCCCGCCAGCGCTTCCTCAGGGGTAAAGCCAAACAGAGTGCAGGCCATGTTCATCATCAGCCGTAAAGACCGCACCGGCGATGAGCCCGGATTGGCATCACTGGCCAGCGCCATTGGCACATTATAATCCCGCAATAACTGAACCGGCGGTTGCTGTGTTTCCTTCAGCACATAAAAAGCACCGGGCAGAATAACTGCCACCGTGCCATATTCCGCCATTGCGGCGACATCTTCGACAGTCGCATATTCAAGATGGTCCACCGAAAGCGCCCCCAGCTCTGCCGCCATCTTACTGCCACCCAGTGCAGACAATTGCTCCGCATGAAGCTTCAGGGGCAGCCCCAGCCCAACAGCGGTTTGCAGGTAACGCTTAATCTGCGCCGGAGAAAACGCTATTTTTTCACAAAAACCATCTACCGCATCCGCCAGTTGCTGCTCTGCTATTGCCGGCAAAACAGTCTCACACAGATAATCTATATATGCATCACCGTCGCTGAACTCCGGTGGCAGAGCATGAGCCGCCAGACAGGTGGTCATAATATCGACCGGCCACTGTTTCTCCAGCTCTCTGGCTACCCGAAGCATCTTGGTTTCGTTTTCCAGATCCAGACCGTAACCGGATTTCACTTCCAGCGTGGTGACACCATCAGCCATCAGATCCAGCAACAGGCTTTCAGCACGTTGCAACAGCTCTGTATCACTGGCTTGCCGGGTAGCTTTCACCGTATTGGCAATGCCACCGCCCGCCCGGGCAATTTCCTCGTAGCTGGCACCCTGTAAACGCAGTTCAAACTCCCGGCTGCGGTTAGCGCCAAACACGATATGACTGTGGCAGTCGATCAGCCCGGGGGTAACCCAACCGCCACCCAGATCAGTGTACTCTGATGCCACGCCAGAAAAATCAGCGTAACGGCCAACCCAGCTGATAACACCGTTATCCACGGCAATCGCGGCATTCTCAACGGTGTTATAGCGCCCTTCTTCCATGGTGACTGCATGAAAGCCATGCCACAGATGCTGACATCTCTGACTATACATCCCCATACTCCTGCTCAGGCCGGTTCTGCCACCAACGATGGCAACAACGCTGACGGCATGGATTCGTTATGCGGTGCTTCGGCCAACAACGCATTGGCCTGGGCAATGTCTTCCGCAAAATACCGGTCCTGATCATAAAAAGGTACCCGGGCACGTAATGCCGACTTAGCCTGTTCCAGGCGTTCAGAGGTTTTTACCGGTGCCCGGAAATCCAGTCCCTGCGCAGCACTTAGCAATTCGACCGCCAGTATACCCCGGGTATTTTCGGCCATATCCCGCAAACGCCGGCCGGCAAATGTCGCCATTGATACATGATCCTCCTGATTGGCAGAAGTCGGCAGACTGTCCACCGAGGCAGGATGCGCCAGAGTTTTATTCTCACTGGCCAGCGCTGCGGCCGTTACCTGAGCAATCATAAAGCCTGAATTCACCCCGCCGTTATCCACCAGAAACGGCGGCAAACCGGAGAGTCCGCTATCAATCAGCAGGGCAATACGCCGCTCTGCCAGCGAGCCGATTTCAGCGATAGCGATTGCGAGGTTATCCGCCACCATCGCCACCGGTTCAGCATGAAAATTACCGCCGGAAATAATATCGTTTTCGGCCGCACAGACCAGCGGATTATCCGACACACCATTCGCCTCAATCACCAGCACCTGAGCGGCATGGCGGATCTGATCCAGGCAAGCCCCCATCACCTGAGGCTGACAGCGTAATGAATATGGGTCCTGTACTTTTTCACAGCCAACATGAGATTCCCCCAGTTCACTGTTATCACTCAGCAGGCTACGATAGGCCGCGGCAGTATCAATCTGGCCCACCTGACCCCGGGCCGCATGAATCCGCGGATCGAACGGTCGGCGGCTACCCAGCGCTGCCTCAACTGACAACGCACCACAGACGACTCCTGAAGCAAACAAATCTTCCGCATGGAATAAGCCTTCCAGCGCAAATGCCGTCGATGCCTGTGTACCATTCAGCAACGCCAGACCTTCTTTAGGCGCCAGCGTCAGCGGTTCGATACCGGCAATCGCCAGTGCTGCCTGGCCGGAAATTTCTTCCCCTTTATAACGTGCACGCCCCTCCCCCAGAAGTACCGCACTCATATGCGCCAGCGGAGCCAGATCACCGGACGCCCCTACAGATCCCTTGCTCGGAATGCAGGGAAAGACTTCCGCATTCAGCAGGCAGATCAGCGCTTCAATAACCGTTAACCGCACACCGGAAAACCCCCGTGCCAGGCTGTTAATCTTCAGCACCATCATCAGCCGCACGGTGGCATCGCTCATCAGTTCACCAATACCTGCAGCGTGGGACAATACGATGCTGCGCTGCAGAGTTTCCAGATCTTCACTGGCAATCCGTGTATTGGCCAGTAAGCCAAAGCCGGTATTAATGCCGTACACAGTCCGGTCTTCTTCAATCACCCGGTTAACGACCTCGGTACTGGCATCAATCGCCGGCACGGCTGCCGGACTCAGTCCCAGCCGTAAACGGCGGCGGCTGACCTGACGTAAATCAGCAAGTGTCAGGCTGCCGGGTTCCAGTTGTAACTCAAACATGTTCAATCTCTCCTATACCTGTATCCTGCTCCAGCGTTGACAATACGGCCGGATTTGCCAATAAGTCATCCAGTTCCTGAATATCTCTGGCCACCCAGCGCTCCCGGGTGTAATGGGGGATACTTTGGCGTATCAGTTGCCACAATGCCCAGCCGCCCCGGCTGAAAACATTGCTCTCCTGTGGCTGGTCCGCCGCGATAAAGTCACAGGCCTGCGCGGCGCACATCAACTCAATAGCCAACACCTTGCGCACATTGGCAAGCTGCTTAAACAGCCTCAGTACCGCACTGGTGCCAAAGCTCAGATGATCTTCCTGCAGACCGGAAGTCACATAGTTATCCACCGATACCGGCTGTGCATGACGACGGTTCTCAGCCGTCAGTGACGCACTGACATACTGCACAATCATCAGACCGGAACTGATCCCGCCCTCATCGGTGAGATATCCCGGCAAACCACTGACCTGTGGATTCAACAACCGGTAACTGCGCCGCTCAGCGGCAGATGTCAGTTCCGCCAGCGCCGGCGCCAGACCATCACTGGCCAGCGCCAGACTTTCCCCATGGGGATTCGCCTGCGAGATCACCCGGAAGCATCCCGCCTCTTCCAATATCAGCGGATTATCCGTGGCCGCATTCAGCTCCCGGTTAACCTGTTCACTGAAATGCTGCCATTGCTGACGACAGGCACCGTGAATCTGAGGAATCGAACGCAGACTAAGTGCATCCTGAGTGTGCCGTCCCTGCCGGGATTCGAGCCAGCGGCTATCGCTCAGAAAACAACGCAGACGATGCCCGACATCGCTAACCTGCGGCGATGCTTTTAAAGCCAGATTCGCTTCACCGAAAGCAGCCAGCTGACCACCACAGGCTTCAAAACTGAGGGCCGCACTGATATCAGCCCAACCCAGTAAATGTTCCGTATCAGCAACCACCAGACAGGCCAGCCCAGTCATACAGGGCGTGCCGTTCACCAGACTCAGGCCATCTTTCGGGCCGATTTCAGGCAATGCAATATCCGCCTGCCGCAAGGCAACAGTCGCCGGGATAATCTCACCCTGATATTCCACATCTCCTACCCCCAACAACGGCAGAGCTATATGAGCCATGTGAGTCAGATATCCGACCGACCCCTGCTCCGGCACCAGCGGAGTTACACCGGCATTCAGCATATTTAGAAGGGCGGTGACGATATCCACCGAGATACCGGAATAGCCATGGCTGTAATTAGCAATAGCTGCTGCCATGATCGCCCGTACCTGCCTTTTTTCCAGCACCGGACCTACGCCGCAGGCATGATTAAGAATGGTCCCCCGGGACATATCCGCCAGCTCTGCCGGCGCTAACAGATGATTACACAAATCCCCCAGCCCGGTGGTGATGCCATACGCCCGCTCACCCCGTTCAACCATATCCATCACTGCCTGCCGGGCACGGCGCATCCGCTGCCAGCGGAGATCACTTATATCCAGTGTGGCACCGTCAGCCACCGCGACCAGATCCTGCCAGCGAAGCTGTTGATCAAATATCACCTTTGCCTGCATATTGATTCCCTTATTCTTGTTATAGGGTTAGCACACGTAAACCGTTAGTCAGTCAATCATCGGCAAGTTCAGCCCCTGCTCTTTTGCACAGGCAATTGCTTCAGGGTACCCCGCATCCGCGTGACGCATCACGCCGGTACCCGGATCATTGGTCAGCACCCGGGCAATTCTTGCATCGGCTTCGGCAGTACCGTCACAGACAATCACCATACCGGAGTGCTGAGAGAAGCCCATCCCTACACCGCCACCGTGATGCAGCGACACCCAGGTTGCTCCGGAAGCCGTATTCAGCAGGGCATTCAGTAACGGCCAGTCGGAAACAGCATCGGAGCCGTCCCGCATCGCCTCTGTCTCACGGTTAGGGCTGGCCACTGAGCCGGAATCCAGATGGTCACGCCCTATAACCACCGGCGCTGACAACTCACCACTGCGTACCATCTCATTGAAGGCTAACCCCAGTTTTGCCCGCTGCCCCAGGCCGACCCAGCAAATTCTGGCCGGCAAGCCCTGAAACTGGATCCGCTCACGGGCCATATCCAGCCAGTTATGCAGGTGTTTATCATCAGCAATCAGCTGTTTTACCTTCGCGTCGGTTTTATAAATATCTTCCGGATCACCGGACAAGGCTGCCCAGCGGAACGGGCCTATTCCGCGACAAAACAGCGGACGTATATAGGCCGGTACAAATCCCGGGAAATCAAACGCCTTATCCACTCCCTCTTCAAGCGCCATCTGACGGATGTTATTGCCGTAATCAAATGTAGGAATCCCCTGCTGTTGGAAAGCCAGCATCGCGCTGACCTGAACAGCCATAGACTGCTTTGCCAACCGGGTAATTTCAGCCGGTTCAGTTTCTGCCCGGTGACGGTACTCTTCCCAGCTCATTCCCTGTGGCAGGTAGCCGTTCAGCGGATCATGGGCAGATGTCTGATCAGTGACCATGTCCGGGCGCACGCCCTGTTTAACCATTTCCGGAAGAATATCTGCTGCGTTACCGCACAAGCCAACAGATACCGCACGGCCAGCAGCACAGTGGGCTTTGATTCGGGCCAGCGCATCATCCAGATCCGTCGCCTGTTCATCCAGATAACGGGTACGTAAGCGGAAATCGATCCGGCTTTGCTGGCACTCAATGGTCAGTGAGCAGGCGCCAGCCAGAGACGCAGCCAATGGCTGGGCACCGCCCATGCCCCCCAGGCCAGCGGTCAGAATCCAGCGGCCACGAAGATCACCGTTGTAATGCTGGCGCCCGGCTTCAACAAAGGTTTCATAAGTTCCCTGCACAATCCCCTGACTGCCAATGTAGATCCAGGAACCGGCAGTCATCTGGCCATACATCGCCAGCCCACGGGCATCCAGCTCATTAAAATGTTCCCAGTTCGCCCAGTGCGGCACCAGATTCGAATTGGCGATCAGTACCCGTGGCGCATTCTCATGGGTCTTAAATACCCCTACCGGCTTTCCGGACTGCACTAACAGGGTCTCATCCGCCTCAAGCTCTTTAAGGGTTGCGACCAGTTTGTCATAACTTTCCCAGTCCCGGGCGGCACGGCCTATACCGCCGTAAACCACCAGCTCATGGGGGTTTTCAGCCACATCAGGATGCAAGTTATTCATCAGCATCCGCAATGGCGCTTCGGTAAGCCAGCTTTTTGCATTTAGCCGGGTGCCGGTCGGTGCGATGATATCCCCTTCACGAAATCGGTTAAGACTGCTCATGACATGCTCCTGAAACACGTTAACTGTTTATTTTTAAATTAGCATACATGTATATACAACTTAAAATCAAACACTGACGATGTGTCATTAAGCATAGCGGATCAGAGAAGATTCAGATGCTGCGGCCGAAATGACCAAACAACTGGAAACGACTCCCCGGAGACAGGAGTCTGGCACTGGCTACCAGCTCCCCGCGGGACCAGGTACGGCGCTGAATCTGTAAACAGGGCTCAGTTACATTCATCTGTAGCCAGTTAGCCTGTTCCGCCGTCGCCAGTACTGCTTCAACCAGATGCTCACCTTCTGTCAGTGGCGCGATACGGCTCAGATAAGCTGACGGCGTGACCGAGGTAAAATCCTGCTCAAGATATTCAGGGGCCAGCTCAGCATTAATCACCCGGGACTCAAGCTGGATCGGCAACTGATTTTCAAAATGTAATAACAACGAACGGAACACAGGATGGCCGGTTCTCACACCCAGCCCGGAGGCCTCCTGCTGTGATGCCTGTGCCCTTTCCAGGCACAGCACCTCGGCCCGGTGCTGATTGCCCCGGCTGGCAATTTCTTCAGCTATATCATGGATTTCAGACAACGCAGAGGGCAGCTTTTTCTCCGCCACAAAAGTCCCCACGCCCTGTTGCCGTTGCAGAATGCCTTCAGTGGTCAGCTCCCGTAATGCCCGGTTGGCCGTCATACGGCTGACTGCCAGCGCTTTAACCAGCTCAGCTTCTGAAGGCACCCGCTGCAATGCCGCCCAACTGCCATCACGCACCCGGCTGGCAATGGCCTGCTTCAGTTGCTCATACAAAGGGCCATTCCCCTCTGTGAGACTGGTTTTCAGTTCATCGGCTAAATGTTGGGACTGCTGGCGCATCTGTGACTCCGCTGGCGTATTCACAGCCGCAGATGAAATTAAATCATCAGCGGCTGTATCAGGCATCGTTGAATTATACGGCAAAAGCTTGCAACACCAAGACAAAAAGTTGTATATACAAGATAAATAATAAATGATGTGGAACCAAGCATGTCCCAGCAAATGTTCTTTGCCCCTCTGGCACTCCTGCCCAACGGCTGGCAGGAAAACGTTCTGATCGAAGTCAGTCAGGGCCACATTACCCGGGTCGCTGAAGGCCAGTGCAGGCCGGCAGACGCATCATTGCTATCCGGTCCAACCCTGCCAACCATGGCGAATCTGCACTCCCATGCCTTCCAGCGAATTATGGCCGGTTTGAGTGAAGTCAGTCTGAATCCGAACGATAACTTCTGGAGCTGGCGGGACACCATGTACAAACTGGTTGCCCGGCTAACTCCGGATGATGCGGAAATCATCGCCACTGAGCTGTACATCGATATGCTCAAAGCAGGTTACGGTCAGGTCGTGGAGTTTAACTACCTGCACCATACACCTGAAGGAAAGCCCTACAGCGACCCTGCCGAAATGAACCGGCGCCTGTTACAGGCAGCAAAGTCTGCCGGGCTGGGCATCACACTCGCGCCAGTACTTTACAGCTATGGCGGGTTTGGTGAACAGCCCTGTAACCCTGCCCAACAACGCTTCCGTCACTCAACCGATGACTACCTGCAATTGCTGAACACTCTCTCCGGGCAATTAACGTCCGCACCGTCGACACAGTCGCTGGCGGTCTGCTTCCATTCCATCCGAGCCGTTACCGCCGAACAGATCAGCCAGGTACTCAGTGCACAACAGGCAAAGTTGCCGGTACATATCCATATCGCTGAACAGCAAAAAGAAGTCCGGGACTGTCTGGAACACTACGGCCAGCGGCCGGTGGAATGGCTCTTCAGCAATGCTGAGGTATCACCGGAGTGGTGTCTGATTCACGCTACACACCTGAACCCATCTGAAATCAGCTTGCTGGCCCGGTCCCGGGCAGTTGCTGGCCTGTGCCCAACCACAGAAGCTAATCTGGGTGACGGTATATTTCCTGCTCAGAGCTTTCTAGCTGAACAGGGACGCATTGGCATCGGTTCAGACAGTCATGTAGGTTTATCAGTCGCCGAAGAATTACGCCTGCTGGAATACGGCCAACGGCTCCAGGCGCAGCAACGTAACCGCCTGTATACCGCTGATCAGCCGGCCGTTGGCGATTATCTCTTCAACGCCTGTCTTGAAGGTGGCGCTCAGGCCGCAGGGATCACAAGCGGGATTCGCCCGGGTGCACGGGCCGACTTTATGACCCTGAACAGCGAACTGGCAGAGATCGCCGGGGCACAACCGGCACAACTTTTAAATCGCTGGATTTTCGCCTGCCGGGAAAATCCGGTTAAAGATGTGTATATCGCCGGACAGCAACGGATTTTTGCCGGACAACATCCACAGCAAAAAAATAGCCGTGAAAATTACATTGCCCTACAGCACCGTTTACAGCTTTAAGCCTTACAGCCAACGCTCTGACGGCCATTCTGCCAGAGCATTTCACCTCATATAATGGGGACTTACTGACTATTAAAACAAACGCTTGATGTGCTACAACTTTATCTGTAACGGTTTAATTTTCTTCCGTTATAGCCAGCTTAGGATGAGCGTAAAGGCAAACATGCCGGAAGCCCCGGAGAAGTGCTTCCGTCCTGATCAGATAATTTATAACGGACTGCATCATGACCTTATTACTGAAGGCCAATTCTTTACATAGCTTTTTGCTATACGCCTTCATATCTCTCTGGGCACTGCCTGCCTACAGCCAGCCCGACATGCCAAGCTTTGAGCAGGTGTTCGACAAACATCCTGCAGCAATGTTGCTGATCGATTCTGATACCAAACTTATCACCAATGCCAACGCTGCAGCGGCAAAATTCTACGGGCACAGTGAAGCCAAACTGGAATCAATGAGCGTTGCCGATCTGAATATGCTGACTCCGAAACAGGTTGCTGCCGAGGTTAATCTTGCCCGAAAGGAAGGTCGGAAATTCTTCATATTCAGACACTTAATGGCTGACGGCAGTAACAGGAAAGTTGAAATTCGAACTGTGCCACTGGAAATCGGCGACAAGATTCTGCTCTACTCAATTGTCACCCCCGTTACGACCAAAATGGACAAGGTTGTCAGCCACTATCAGGATCAGCTAGAAGCAATGGTCGACGTTCAGACCGATGAAATAGCCTCCAAAAGTCGTCAGGTTATCTGGGCCATGGCCGGCTCCATTGTCCTGTTACTGGTACTGATCTTTCTGTTGTATAAATCCATGCGCCGTGGCCAGGAAGCCCGCCAAATGGCAGAAGAAAACGAAGCTACCCTGTCTTCAATTTTCGACGGCATATCCGATGCCATTATCTGTGTGGCGCCGGACGGTACCATTATCAACGCGAACCGGGGCAGCGAAGCCCTTTTTGGCTACACTCTGGATGATCTGATTTCCAGTGACACTGACCGCCTTTACAAGCAGGCCGGTGATGCAGCCACCTATCAGGAGCAGGAGCTCAGATACTCTGAAAATAACGAGAACGCAGCCATCTATGAGGCTGATTACCGGCGGGAAAACGGTAAATCATTTCGTGGCGAAACACTCGCCACTGTAATTGCCGACCCTCAGGGCAAACCGCTTGGATACATTCGGGTTATACGGGACATTACAGAACGTAAAAAATCCCACGAGAAACTGCGTTTAGCAGCCAGTGTATTCAAACACACCAGTGAGGGCATCATGATTATCAGCCCTCAGGGAAATCTTCTGGATACCAATGATGCTTACACCCTGATTACCGGCTACAGCCATAATGAAGTGGTTGGCCAGAACATCCGCGACCTCTTCTGGGAGTTTCACGAAACGGATGAAGCACAGACAATGTATCAGGCTCTGCAGGATCGTGGCCACTGGGAAGGTGAACTGGAAACCACCCATGCTAACAGCGACTCCCGCACTCTGAAGCTGACCATCAACGCCATCCGGGATTCAGAGAAACACCTGCGCCAGTATGTAGCCCTGTTCTATGACATCACCAATCAGAAGCTGAAAGACGAGCAACTGCGCAGCATTGCCCACTATGACTCACTGACGAATCTGCCAAACCGCCTGTTGCTCGCTGACCGGCTGGAGCATGGCATGCTGCAGATCAAACGGAAGGATCTGAGCCTGGCCATCGTTTATCTGGATCTGGACGGCTTTAAAGCCGTGAATGATACCTGGGGGCATGAAGTCGGCGATCAGCTGCTGGTCGAAATCGCCCGGCGAATGAAGTTTGCGCTCCGTGAAACCGATACTGTCGCCCGGCTCGGCGGTGATGAATTTGCAGCCATTTTTGTTGACCTGCCAAAAGGACTGCCCTACGAAATCTACCTGCTGCGCTTACTGAAAGCCACCAATGAACCGGTATATATCAACAATCTTGAGTTAAAGGTTTCTGCCAGTCTGGGAGTCACTTTTTATCCACAGCAGGAAGATATTACGGCCGAACAGTTACTGCGTCAGGCAGATCAGGCGATGTATCAGGCGAAGCTGGCAGGCAAAGGCCGCTATCATATTTTCGATTCAGATCTGGCCCGGGATATAAAACATCAGCATGAAGAGATTGAACGCCTGAAACAGGCCGTCAGCAATCATGAATTTGTGCTGCACTACCAGCCCAAAGTCAATATGCGCACCGCCCAGGTATTCGGTGTTGAAGCCCTGATACGCTGGCAACATCCCAAAAAAGGCCTGCTGTTCCCGGCCGACTTCCTGCCGCTGACCGAAGAGCATGCTCTGGCGGTAGACATTGGCGAATGGGTTATCGATGCAGCCTTACGTCAGCTGGCACGCTGGCATGCACAGGGCAATATGCTGTCAGTCAGTATCAACGTCGGCCCACGGCAGTTGCAGCAGGATAACTTCACAGAAAGGCTTGAAGAACTGCTTAACCGTTATCCGGACATTGACCCCGGATATATTGAACTGGAAGTACTGGAAAGCAGCATCATCAAAGACCTGAATAAAGTCTCCCGTACAATGCATCGCTGCATCCGGCTGGGTGTTAACTTTGCTCTGGACGACTTCGGCACCGGATATTCTTCACTCCGTTACCTGAAAGACCTGCCTGCCAGCACGGTAAAAATCGACAGAGGCTTTGTGTTCGACATGCTCAGTGAAAATGAGGATCTCACGGTTCTCAAAGGCATCATCCATCTGGGTAAACTGTTTAACAAACAACTGGTGGCCGAGGGCGTTGAAAGTATACGTCACGGTGAAGTCCTGCTATCACTGGATTGCTACCTGGCTCAGGGTTACGCCATTGCCAAACCCATGCCAGCCGAAGAAGTCTCCAGCTGGATGGCCCAGTGGCAGCCACCTGAAGAATGGCAGCCGGCATATAACCCCGGTCGGGAAGACCTTCTGCTTAAGTAAATCGCAGACACAAAAAAAGGCGCCCATGGCGCCTTTTTTATAGCAGCAACGTATTAACGCTGCGGGCCTGCCAGAATGATCGCTTCAGATACACCGTCAAACTTCTCGAAGTTTGCAGTGAACTGGCCAATCAGGTCATTAGCAGTTGCATCATATGCACCCTTATCTTCCCAGGTCTCACGAGGATTCAACAGTGCGTTATCAACGCCCGGTACATCCTTAGGAATTGTCAGGTTGATGCCTTCCAGGTGCTCAGTTTCTACGCCAGCCAGTTCGCCATTCTGGATGGCGCTGATAATGCCGCGGGTCGTCGGAATGCTGAAACGGCTACCTACGCCATAAGCACCGCCGGTCCAGCCGGTGTTAACCAGGTACACCTGGCTGTCGAACTCTTCGATACGCTTGATCAGCAGATCAGCATATTCACTTGCCGGACGCGGGAAGAACGGCGCACCGAAACAGGTAGAGAAGGTAGACTTAATGCCGCCACCTGACCCCATTTCAGTAGAACCTACCAGCGCGGTATAACCGGACAGGAAGTGATAAGCAGCCGCTTCTTTAGACAGGATGGACACAGGAGGCAGTACGCCAGTCAGGTCGCAGGTCAGGAAAACGATAGACTTAGGTTCACCGCCCATGTTGGTCGCAGAACGCTTTTCAACGTGCTTCAGTGGGTATGCACAACGGCCATTTTCAGTCAGGCTGGTGTCTGCATAATCAGCAACACGGGAATCGTTCAGGGTAACGTTCTCTACGATGGCACCAAAACGGATCGCATCCCAGATGATTGGCTCGTTTTTCTGACTCAGGTTGATAGTCTTCGCGTAGCAACCACCTTCCAGATTGAATACAACACCCTTGCCCCAACCGTGCTCATCATCACCGATCAGGTAACGGGACGGGTCAGCAGACAGGGTGGTTTTACCGGTACCGGACAGACCGAAGAACAGCGTAGTGCTGCCGTCGTCACCGATATTGGCAGAACAGTGCATTGGCAGCACGTCTTTTTCTGGCAGCAGGAAGTTCTGTACAGAGAACATTGCCTTCTTCATTTCGCCCGCATAACGCATGCCGGCCAGCAGTACCTTGCGCTTGGCAAAGTTAATGATCACACAGCCTTCGCTGTTAGTACCATCACGCTCAGGCATACATTCAAAGCCTGCAGCGTTGAAGATCTGCCATTCTTCTTTAGCTTTCGGGTTGTACTCTTCCGGACGAATGAACAGGTTCTGACCAAACAGGTTCTGCCATGCGGTCTCGGTGCTCATTTTTACCGGCAGATAGTGATTAGGATCAGAGCCTACGTGAACAGTGGATACGAAGTGTTCACGTTCGGCCAGATGCTCTTCCACGCGGTTCCACAGTGCGTCGAACTTGTCAGCATCGAACGGACGGTTAATCGGACCCCACTGGATAGCATCAGAAGTGCTGGGTTCATCAACGATGAAACGATCCATCGGTGAGCGGCCTGTACGCTTGCCAGTCTTTACGACCAGAGCACCAGTATCAGCCAGGGTACCTTCTCCCCGCTGAATAGCTCGTTCTACTAACTGAGCCGGGCTCATATTAACGTGTACAGTGTTCACGGTGTCTTTGCTCATTATTGGATTCCCTTGGCCTTCAGCCAAAAAAAATAATTACCTGGAAAGTTATTCGTCTCCGTGCGCAATTAGTTGTTTTTTCAACCAACTACCCCCATGCACAGAGGAGTAAAACTATTTTGCCCACCTCGGACACTCGCGGGCGGATCTTATATTTATAGGACGCGTATTATGTCAAAAAAGACTCTGAAAAACTATGACTGAGAGCCATTCCTATTTGCTAAATAGGCGGTCCATTGGTCGCTTACAGTCAGCTTATGCGGGACGGGTTTCCGCATCCCGGAATAAGCTGCCGGTAACATCAGTGCACCTGATCGGAAGGCTTCACATTGGCAGTGGCTGAAAACATTTGCGTAATATCAGCCTGATCAAACTGATAGTTTTCGTTACAGAACTGACAGTTAACTTCGATCTTGCCCTCTTCACGAATGATCTCTTCCAGTTCATCCTGAGTTAAATACTGTAACGCATGTCCGGTACGTTCACGGGAGCAGTCACAGTTAAAACGCAGCAGTTCAGGCTCATACAGACGGCACTCTTCTTCATGGAAAAGACGTCGTAAAATAGTCTCATTGTCCAGATTCAGCAGTTCATCATCGCTCAGCGTGGCCGCCAGCTGACTGAAATGTTCCCACTGATCTTCACGGTCGCCCTCAACCGGCATAACCTGAATCAGGAATCCGGCCGCCTTCTCTGCACCGGCTGCCAGATGAATCTGTGTAGGCAGCTGCTCGGAACGTGAAAAATAGGCCTCCAGACACTGGCTCAGATGGTCACCCTCAAGCGGAACCACTCCCTGATAGCGCTTGCCACCTTCAGGTTCAATAGTAATCACCAGCTGGCCATCTTTTATCAATTCTTTCAGATCCGCCTGTTCCGGCAGGTCACCCTCGAACCGGGCAATCGCCCGCAGATCGCGCTGATGAGTACATTCAGCCATCAGCGCTTTAACAGCATGATTGCCCTGTGCCTGTAACGACAACCGGCCGTCAAACTTCAGCGTAGCGCTCAGCAGGCTGACCGCCGCCATCATTTCGCCCAAAACGTTCTGGATCACCTGCGGATAACCATGGCGCTGCATGGCTTCCTGAAATGAAGCCTCAACACCGGCCACAACGCAGCGGATATCGGCGTTATCAAAAAGAACCCGTTGGATCTGATCTGGATTGCTCATGTTACTCTCAAACTAACATTTGATGATAAAGCTGGCGGTGGTAATCACAATACAGATTACCGACAGCTGAAAAATAAGGGCGGCATTCTAGCACATAACTGTACGAAAAATGGGCGGCTACTGATCCTTAAACTGCATAATACGCCGGCGATCGCGTTTATTAGGCCGGACATCAGGCCCCAGATTTCCACGCATGGCTTTACGCTGCTCGGCTGTGAGTTCCCGCTTTGCCTGGCTGTCTGCGGTTTCGCTATACAGTTTCTGTGCTTCGGGTGCACCGCGACGCTGCTCTGCAATAGCCACAATCACCACTGTCTTCTCATCAAACCCCTGACGGATGACCAGCTCTGCACCTACTTCAACAATCCGGCTGCATTTGGAACGCTGACCGTCATAGTGAACCTTACCGCCTTCAACAGCCTGCTTAGCGATGGCACGGGTTTTAAAAAAGCGCGCGGCCCATAACCATTTATCCAGCCGGACTTTCGCATCCGCCCCTTTATCAGCGGTACTCTTAGAATTTGATGCTGTGTGTTTAGCCACGGATTATCTCGTCAAAATGATGAATAGCTGCGAAATCATCAATTTCGCGTTTGGGTTGCTGGCTATCCGGCTGATAAATACTCAGCAAATAGCCAATGCCAAACTGGCGGGCAGACTCCAGCACCGGCAGACTGTCATCCACCAGCAAGGTACTGGCCGGATTGAAGGGTTCTACTTTCTGCATTTCGTGCCAGAACTGCGGGTCTTCTTTGGGCAGACGAAAATCATGTGAAACGATGATATCGTCTACCAGCTTATCAAGACCGGTCTCCTGCAATTTCAGCGTCAGACCATCACGATGGGCATTGGTTACAATCAGCGTGCGCATATTACGTGCCCGCAGATGGGCCAGAAAATCCTGTACATGGGGGCGAAAGGCGATCTTTTCCCGCACTTCATGTTTCAGCCCGGCGACATCAATCTTCAGTTCACTGCTCCAGTAATCCAGGCAATACCAGTTTAACGTACCCCGTTCTTCACGCAGGCGCTTCAGCAGCCAGGCCCGGGTTTCAGCAGCATCGGTCTGATGCAGCTGGGCATAGCGCATTGGCACATGTTCCAGCCAGAAGTAGGTATCAAAGTGCAGATCCAGCAAGGTGCCGTCCATATCTAACAGCACGGTATCTATATTTTGCCAATCCATAGGAAAGTTACAGCCAGAGAGTTAATATTGTTGCCAGCGGCTATCAGTATAATCCACCATAGCTCACTCACGAAGTACCCGTTCAGACCCGGTACCATTAAGGAAGCCCAAGAGTATGCCCGTAAAGCCCGAAATATTGAAGATCAGCCAGCCCTCCCAGAGCCGGTTATTCAAAGTCGAAGCGGTAGATTTACGTTTTTCAAACGGCGTGGAACGCACCTATGAACGCCTGGCCGTTCGGGGCAATGGTGCAGTGATGATTGTCGCCATTGATGAAAACGACAATATTATCCTGATTAAAGAGTACGCAGTGGGCGTTGAGGATTATCTGCTGACGCTGCCCAAAGGCCTGATTGATCCGGGTGAAGATGCCATTATTGCCGCCGACCGGGAACTGAAGGAAGAAGCAGGCTTCGGTGCCCGCAATATTATCAGCATTAAAGAAATGACTTCTGCCCCTAATTACATGGGACACAAAATCACCACCGTACTGGCACGGGATCTGTATCCTTGCAAACTGGAAGGGGATGAACCGGAAGACATGGAGGTAGTGCGCTGGCCACTGGCCCGGCTGAACGAACTGTTCGACCGGGAGGATTTCTCAGAAGCCCGGACCATTGCCGCACTCTATATGGTCCGCGACCAGATTCAGCAAGGCAGTTAAAAATCCGGAGTTAAGTATCCGGAGCGAAGAATCAGGCGCTAAGGATTCAGGCACTGCTTTGAACCGACCCGGACAATGCCTTCTATCTTATGCTGCAGTGCAGGGTCAGCAACGGCCTGATCCATAATCTGCTGCACTTCACGGTCACTGAAGTGCTTATGAACATAATCCGCCAGGCAGCTGCATTGCGCATCAGTCGCACCTTCGGAAGTCATACAGGCATCTTTAAACGGCTGCCAGGTAGTGGATGTCAGGTATTGAGTTTTCATGGTATACACCACGAGAAGTACTGCGCTGATCCAGAGAAAAATCTTACCCACACAAGCCACCGTTATTATTATTTTGTTAAGTCTCAGGCATTCTATTCTTTCAGAACCACGCCATTGCTGTGAGAAGACTTTAGTCTATACCTTGCCAGTGGTTACTCGACGCAGATCTGTCTGACGTCGATACGGTACCCGTCCGGATCAAAGCAGACCGGCGCGTCCGCCACACTCCGGTCAGTCAGCGCCAGTAATTCAGATTCGTTCGTAACCAGTTCTGTTCCAACAAAACCGGTGTCCGCTGACACATCATACGCAAAGGCATCCTGAAGTTCTGTTCCCCAGTTATGCTGCAGTTCAATAAGGGTATAAGGCCGCTGCCAGAGCCACTCCCGGTTACCCACCGCACAGATATCTGCATCAGGCAAAGCCTCATCGCTGTAGCCAAAGAAATACAGTGTAAACCCGGCAAACTCAACGTCCTGACGGGACAACAGACGCATTCCCAGCTGCTGATAGAACGCCACACTGGCCTGAGGGTCCTTTATCCGGTATGTAATCAGCGAAAAGACGGCTTCCCCGCCCAGCGGATAACGCCCGTCTCTCTGGCAGGCCTGATGATTTGCTTCAAACTGATGCTGAATCAGCTCAATACAATGGCCATCCGGATCATTAAAGTGGCACAGGTAAGCAACATCAGGTACCTGACGGGCGGGCGTAACCTCCACACCTTTTTCCGTCAGGCACAGACGGGCAATATCCACATCAGCAACCGACAGGGCAATTTTCCAGTACCCGGCAGGCTGTGTGCCAGGCAATCGCCTGAAGCCATCGGTCCCGATCAGTTCCAGCAACGTCGGCGGTGTACTGTCTGAATCACGAACATAACCAAGCAGACAGCAACGCAGCCCCTGATGCCGGTATTCACTCACCAGTGTCATGCCCAGACAGGTCTGATAAAAATCAATACTGCGGGTAATATCCGCCACCCGTAAACTGTGTTTATGAATATGTCGCATAACCGTACCTTGCTAAAACGAGTGCCTTCCCTGCCCCTGAACGGGTAGCGCGAAGCAGATTAACGGCCAAGAGCGTGAAACAGTCCCTGACTTAATGGGTAATGATACCAGCCTGCTCAGTAACCGGCAGTGTCGCTGCCAGATGCCAGTCAGCCGCCTGCATCACCTGATGTAACATATGTTCAAAGGAATAGCGCTGGCTGGGAGGAAGCGTCAGGGTCAGCCCTTCACCGTCCGCCGGCAGCATCACCAGCTTCACCACTTTGCCATCAATTTTCACATCGATACGCTGGATCAGGATGCCATCTTCTCCCAACGGATAATGGTCAATAGCAGCTTCTTCAAAGGGCGTGTCGAAGTCGGCACTCTGAATGGCGCCCTGCTTTTCCATATCACCCAGCACCTGCCGCTGATCCGGTGCAAGATGGCTGTCACTGTTCTCTGTAGGGAACGCCTGTTCAACAAACAGATTACTCATGCGTAACGCCAGCCGACGTGTCCACCAGGCACGATATTCCCTCCCCTGATCAGTGGCCCGGATCAGAATCCGGTCTTCCGCTGAATCATAGGTCATGTTTATCTGGTTACGTAACTGGCCTGACATAAGCATTCCTTTTATTTCCGGTTATCCGCGCACCCTATCCCCGGGTGTGAATCGCCGTAACCGCATCAAATACTTCACTTAAACAGGTTACCACCTGATCGGCGTTTTCACCTGTTTTATGGGCACGTTGCTGTAAATTTACCCAAATAGTCCGAATCCCCAACTGCTGAGCACCGGCGACATCATGATCAGGATTATCACCGATATGAATAACCTCAGCAGGCAGTAACTCTTCACTGGCCAGCATTTTCTCAAACATCGCCGGATGCGGTTTTTCATGCCCCACCAGATGTGCATTAAAGGCAAAATCGAACCATTCCCCCAAACCTGCCCGGCCAACTTCCGCATTGCCATTACTCAGTGCGCCAATCCGGTAGTTCTGCTGTTTAAGCGCACCCAGCATTTCAGTCACATACGGGAAAAAAGTGACTTCATTACGGGCGGCCAAAAATATATCAAACGCCGGTGGCACCAGCTTTTCTATTTCCGCCTCACTGTAACCGGCCTGACGCAAACCGATTTCCAGCTGACGCAAACGAATCAGCGTCACACTGTGAGCAGTTTCAGGATAGGCCTCCAGCACCTGTTCACGCAGCGCCGGAAAATCACTGACCTGATGCTGCCGGGTAAACCCCGGAGCATGCTCATCCAGCCAGCCATACAGGGTGTTGTTCGCATGAGTAATAACCGGATCAACAGCCCAGAGGGTATCGTCCAGGTCAAAGGTGATACATTTAATCATTGTTATCCTGTTTCTCTTTTTTACCGGCAGATACCCTGCCCGACTGACGCCTGGCCCGGGGGTGCGCCTTATCGTAAACGTCCAGCAAATGCTGGAAATCCAAATGGGTATATACCTGTGTTGTCGCAATATCAGAGTGCCCCAGCAACTCCTGTACAGCCCTCAGGTCACCACTGGATGCCAGCATATCACTGGCGAATGAATGACGCAGGCGGTGTGGATGTACCCGGCTGTCACTGCCCTGATATTCGCCCCAGCGAGCCAGCCTGAGCTGCACACTGCGGGCCGAGATACGATGACCGCGCTGGCTGACAAACACGGCCATCTCTTCCGGCCTGGCCAACTTATCACGGCAATCCAGCCAACGCTCCAGCGCTTCCATAGCCTGTCGCCCAACCGGTAACAACCGCTCTTTACGGCCCTTACCCGTCACCCGCAGGCTGGCATCCTGAAAGTCCAGATCATACAGGTCCAGACTGACCAGCTCCGCCAGTCGCATGCCGGATGAATACAGCAATTCTGCCATCGCATGATCCCGCCGGCTGAGTGGATCTTTACCCAGCGGCTGGTCAAGCAGCCCGCTTAACTGATCAGCATCCAGTGTACGGGGTAAACGCTGCGGGCTTTTGGGGGCGCGGATACCTGCCGCAGGATCAGCCTGTGCCAATCCTTCGCGGTGCAGATATTTATAAAAGGTACGGATCGCTGAAAGTGCCCGCTGAATGCTTTTCCCCCCCAGCCCCTGACGATGAACAGTGGCGACAAAACCACGGATATGTTGGGGAAGAACTTTATGCCAGGGCGATTCAGCCAGATTGAAAATCTGCTGAAGTTGCAGGTATTCCCACAACCGTTGCAGATCGCGCCGGTAATTATCCAGCGTATGTTGAGACAGCTGCCGTTCTGCGCTCAGATAGTCAAAAAAACCTGAACGCGCCTGATCCGGCTGCTCAGACGTCAAGCCTATCCCTCAGACCGACGCAAAATATGTGAAACGACCCGGCTCAGCACCTGACCAATATAATCCAGAAAGAGCGTCCCCTGATTACTCTGGAAATATTCACTGTCATAGCTGCCGATCGCCAGCAGGCCGATAGTTTCGCCCTTCACCAGTGGTACAGCGGCAGCTGACTTCACTTTGAAAGCATGCTCTTTGAACAGCAACTCATTCTGCAGCTCAGTCAGGTTACCGCAACTGGTCTGAGAACTGTTCGCCAGCACCTCCACGACAGCTGCATCTTCACGGGGTATCATCCGTAAATTATTGATGTCATCCTGCGCCGGACCAAACAGCAATAACGCGGTCGTGTCACTGTGAAATTCTTCACACAGGCATTCATCCACCGCCAGCGCCACATCATCCAGAGTTTCGGCTTCCAGTAATGACACGACCATTTTCTTGGTCTTCTTAAACTGAATTTCATTTTCCCGGGCCACGCCGACCAGATCACTCAGATAGTCGTACAGTTCACGGTTCTTTTCCCGTAACAGTGACGTCTGCCGTTCCACCAGAGACACCGTATTACCCCGCTGATGAGGCACATACAGTTTTTCCAGTAAATGTTCGTTACCGGTAAAAAAATCCGGGTGCTGCTTAAGGTAATCAATTACCTGCTGTTCAGATATCGGGGTCTGAACCTCAACTGCATCAGCTGTCATATATATATCTGCCCTTCAAATACCGTTGTTGCCGGTCCGGTCATCATTACCGATGTACTGTTGCCCTGCCAGGAAATATCCAGGCTGCCACCCGGCAAATGTACCTTTACTCTTTCATCAAGCAGGCCACGTAGCTGCCCTGCCACCACCGCCGCACAGGCGCCGGTTCCACAGGCCAGTGTTTCCCCTGCTCCCCGCTCGAATACCCTTAAACGCACTTCATTACGGGCAACGACTTCCATAAAACCAATGTTTGCCTTAGCCGGGAACTGTGGATGGGCTTCCAGTACCGGCCCCAGGGTTTCAACCGGGGCAGTCTCTACAGAATCAACCACCAGCACGCCGTGGGGGTTACCCATAGAAACAGCACTGACTTCATGCGTCGCACCCTCAGCGTCTACCTGATACGTGGCCGCCTGATCATCAGACTGAAATGGCACATCCCGGGGAGCCAGCACAGGCGCGCCCATATCCACTTCGACATCCTGATTTTCAGTGACCGTCAGATAGATTTCGCCTTTCTGAGTCTCAACGGCAATCCGGTCTTTAGCGGTTAAACGCTTATCCCGTACAAACTTGGCGAAACACCGGGCACCATTGCCACAATGTTCCACTTCGCTGCCATCGGCATTATAAATACGGTAACGGAAATCCATATCAGGGTTGGTTGGCGGCTCAACAATCAGTAACTGATCGAAACCCACACCAAAATTACGGTCAGCCAGCTTTGCTACCAGTGCAGAATTCAGCCTGATTTTCTGGGTAACCATATCCAGCACCAGGAAATCATTCCCCAGGCCGTGCATTTTTGTAAATCGGACTAACATAATGTTCTCTTACTTGGTGTAACAGCCCGGCAATAGCCGGGCAACAGCAAACCGGTGTCCGTCTGGCGTTAAGGCAGTAACTGCTCGCCCCGTAACTGATCACTCAGGGTTTCCCGCTGACGGATCACATGGCTACGGTCATCATCCACCATGATTTCTACCGCCCGGTTTCGGCTATTGTAATTAGAGCTCATAGTAAAGCCATAAGCCCCTGCAGAACAAACCGCCAGCAAGTCATCCGGCTGAATATTCAGGGAGCGGTCTTTACCCAGAAAATCACCGGTTTCACATACAGGACCGACCAGGTCATACACCCGGCTTTCACCGTCTTCACGTACCTGTGCAGGAATAATGTCCATGTAAGCACTGTACAGAGACGGGCGGATCATATCGTTCATCGCTGCATCAATAATGGCAAAATTCTTATGTTCCGCACACTTCAGGAATTCGACTTTAGTGACCAGGATACCGGCATTCGCCGCGATAGAACGGCCCGGTTCAAAGATCAGTTTCAGCGGCCGGTCTCCCAGCTTCGCCAGAATCTCAGCAATATAAGCCTGAGGCGTTGGCGGTACTTCATCGGTGTAACACACCCCCAGGCCACCGCCCAGGTCGAGGTGCTGAATGGTAATGCCCTTATCTGCCAGGGCGTCGATCAGTACCAGCAAACGGTCCAGAGCATCAATAAAAGGCGCTGTCTCAGTCAGCTGAGATCCAATATGGCAATCCAGCCCCTGAATGCTCAGATGGCTCAGTGAATTCGCATAGGTATAAATGCGCGCAGCATCCTCAATCGCCACACCAAACTTATTATCTTTAAGTCCGGTGGAAATATACGGATGCGTACCTGCATCCACATCCGGATTTACCCGCAGGGAAATCGGTGCAACCTTACCCATATCCGCAGCGACACGGTTCAGCCGGTCCAGCTCTGCTTCAGATTCGATATTAAAACAATGAATACCTGCTTCCAGCGCCCGGCGCATTTCAGATTCGCGCTTAGCAACGCCGGAGAATACGATTTTATCCGCCTGACCACCGGCCTGCAGAACCCGCTCCAGCTCACCCTCAGACACAATATCGAAGCCGGCACCTAAACGGGCCAGAACATTCAGTACTGCAATATTTGAGTTTGCTTTAACGGCATAACAGACCAGTGCATCCCGCCCTTCCAGGGCTTCAGCGTAAGCCAGATAAGCACGTTCCAGCGCATCCCGGGAATAAATGTAGGCCGGGGTTCCAAACTCTTCAGCAATGGCACTGACCGCTACATCTTCAGCGAATAAAGCACCGTTTCGGTATTCGAAGTTATCCATCTTTGTTTTTCTACTTCTGCTGCTTGCGCATGAGCACGCAAGGGAATTTAGTTTTGCTCCGACTGCGGAGCCTCATCCGGCAAATACAATGGCCCTTTCTGGCCACAGCCTGCCAATAAAATACAACTGATAAACACAGCAACCCAGCAATGTTTCATCGTCTGATATCTCTCTGGTGATTAGTCTTGCTTAACGCTGCCACCGATCCTGATCAGGCATCACCCGCCATCCCGGCTTTACGCACAAATAACGTCCGATTATACCCACAGCCACACCAGAAAAGTACTGCGTAGCCCCTCTAAGAGTGTAAATTTCCCGGGATCCGGCAGGAATACTGCACAGCGGCTTGCAGCCAGGCGCCACTCCGCTCTAAGATGAAGTCACAGCGCCGGCCACGAGACAGACATGATGACAGACCCCATACAGAATACTGTTTACGGCGATTTTAACTGTCCGTTTTGCTACGCACTCCACGAACACCTTGCTGCTCACAACTGGCTCAATAATGTTCACTGGCAGTTAATTGAACACGCACCGGATGCTCAGATCCGTGAGTTCACGCTGGATGAGCAGGTTGAACTGGCCAGCGAAGTGGCAACCGTCCGTCACCGCGCCCCTGAAGTAAACATTGCTCTGCCCCCCATACGCTCCAATACCCGCCGTGCTAATCAGTTAACAGCCAGTCTGGAGCTGTTGCACCCCCAAAAAGCACCTGAATTCAGGCTCGCGGTGTATCGTGCGCTCTGGCAACAGGGAAAAGATATTGCTCAGGAAAGCGTTCTGCTGGATATTCTGACAGACTGCGGCCTGACGGCCAGCCAGCTGCTGACTTATAACCTGGAACAGCGCGAGTCATTACTCCGGGACTGGCAGGCTGGCTGGGAAGAGCCTGTGTATCAGCGGCGAATTCCTATTTTGCAACATCATAAAAGCCGCGCCATGTTGGGGCTTTCCAGTGTAAGCGAAATTCTTGCCTACCTGAGTGGCAATGAAAAATTACTTTCCTGCGAAGTTGCCAGCTGCAGCTTTAAACCCCGCCCCATTATCGCCCTGCTCGGCTCCCTGACAGAACACTGGCACGTCATCGGTCCCCTGCGCAACGAATACGATATCCGGATCTTCGGTAGCCACGAACAACTCGCCGATCACTTAAACGGACCGGAAACTCTCGACCTGGTACTCTTCACCGGCTTACCGGACACAGATGAGAATCTGGCCTGCATTGAACTGATTCAACAACGGAACCTGCAGCAACTGTCGGTTATTTTCCTGGACACTGAATATGTTCCGACCCGTGAAGCCCTTAGCTACCAACTTAGCTACAGTGATTATCTGTACCCCGGATTACAGGAAGACGTCCTGGCTGCCAGAGCCCGCCGCCTTATTAATCTGAAACAGCTGGCAGATCAGTATCAGCAGCTGTCCAACCGGGACCATCTGACCCAACTTTATAACCGCCGGGAATTTGAACATCTGCTGGAACTGGAATGGCTCCGGGTCACCCGGGCGAAGAGACCTTTGTCGATACTGATCATCGACATTGATCACTTTAAAAGCTACAACGATTTACACGGACATCTGGCCGGGGATAACTGCTTACGTGCGACGGCCAAACTGATTGCCAAATCGGTGAACCGGCCAGCCGATATGGCCTTTCGCTACGGCGGGGAAGAATTCATTCTGTTATTACCGGAAACCCATCAAAAGGGCGCCATTCTGGTCGCACAAAACCTGCAACAACTGCTCCGGGATGAAAACCCTCACCGCGATGAGGACGATATTCAGAACATCACCGTCAGCATTGGCATTGCCACCTCTGCCAGTGTCAGTGACCCCTCCCCCTATGAATTACTTCAGCTGGCTGATGAACAGTTACTGGCCGCCAAAGCCGCAGGTCGCAACTGCTTTCTGGCCACTGAGCAAAGCCAGCCATCTTCAGCGGAACTCTTGGAATAATAATCGCTCTCAACAGAGCATCTGTATATAATCAGGCCACTTATCCACGCCAGGTAAACACCCAATATGAATGAATCTGAATTTAATCAGCGCGTCGACAACACCTTTATTGCAATCGAAGAAGCGCTTGATGAAGCCAGCACTGATCTGGACTATGAAAATAACGGCGGCGTACTGACCGTTATCTGTGAAAACCAGACTCAGATTATCTTTACCCGTCAAACACCGGTCACTCAGTTATGGCTGGCAGCCCGCAGCGGCGGTTTCCATTTCGACTATGCTGAAGATAAGCAAACCTGGATACGTGATAGCGACGGTGAAACACTTCAGGCTGTGCTAAACAGTGTCTTTGCCGAACAGGCTGGCGAAACTTTTGAATTTGATATCTGAACGGAATAGCACATGTCTTTCAGCAATGCTCTGCAACGTCACCAGGAAGTATTTAACAAACTGGACAGTATTCAGGCAGATACCGAACTGCTTGCCGAACACATCATCGCTACCTTTGAGGCCGGCGGAAAGCTGATTTTCATGGGAAATGGTGGCAGCGCGGCTGACAGCCAGCACCTGGCTGCAGAGTTTGTTGTTCGTTATAAAGCAGAACGCCAGCCACTGGCGGCAATCGCGCTGACAACCGATACATCTATCCTCACCGCACACGCTAACGACTACGATTTTAGCTCTGTCTTTACCCGGCAGATGCAGGCCCTGTGCCAGCCAAAAGATCTGGTCATCGGTATATCCACCTCAGGTAACAGTGCCAACATCATTGATGCTATCAAAGCCGCTCAGGGCATCGGTGCAAACTGCTGGGCCTGGACCGGTGCGGGCGGCGGCGAACTGAAGACCATAGCCGATCACTGCCTGTGTGTTCCCTGCGAAGAAACCGCACGCATTCAGGAAGCCCACATTTTTGTCGGCCACTGGCTGTGTGAAGAAATGGACCGGATCAGTACTGAAATCTGATCTGACAGCGCCTTTTGCGCTGGACACTATAACCCGGTGACCAGCGCTAACAGACGACCAAGCGCGCCGCGGTTCGCATCCAGATACGCCTTCCCTTTCTCCCCCATCTCACGGGCCTGATCAGCATTTTCCAGCAGAGCTCGCAGACGCACTTCAAGCATCTGCTGATCGGCCAATACACTCAGCCCGCCGGCTTCAGCCAACTGATCAGTAATGTGCAGGAAATTAAAATAATGCGGGCCAACTAATACCGGCCGGGATAACAGTGCAGGTTCCAGAGGATTATGACCGCCCCGTTCAATCAGGCTGCCTCCTACAAATACAATGTCTGAGGCCGCGCAGAACCCCAGCATCTCTCCTAACGTATCCCCAACAAACACCTGCGTATGTGCATCAGGCAAATCCCCGGCGCTGCGTCTGCAAACATTAAGCCCCGCGGCTGCGGCCTGATCTCCGGCTACTGCAAACTGCTCAGGATGGCGGGGCACCAGTACAAGCATGAGAGACGGGAAGTCTTTAAGCAGATGTGTATGTATTTCTATAATCTGACGGTGCTCGTCATCATGGGTACTGGCCGCCGCCCATACAGGCCGGTCGTCACCCCACTGACTGCGCAGCTGATCACCCAGCACAACCTTCCGAGGATCAGACTCAATATCAAATTTAATACTGCCTGTAACCTGCAACTTATTCGGTTCTAATCCCAGAGAGACAAAGCGCTGCCCGTCAACATCATTCTGTGCGGCAATCATCGTTACGGACTTAAGCATCGAGCGGGTCAAACCGCCAAAACGCTGATAACCTTTAGCCGACCGGGCAGACATCCGGGCATTTGCCACTAACACTGGCACCTGATTGCGGGCACAGCTATGAATAAGATTTGGCCAGAGCTCCGTTTCAACAATGACGCAGGCGCGTGGTCTGAAGCGACGCTGAAAACGGGCCAGCGCCCCCGGCAGATCATACGGACAATACACATGGGTCACTCTGCCACCAAACATTGAAACAACCCGCTCGCTGCCCGTCGGTGTCATGGTCGTCATAAGAACCGGTGTCTGAGGATTTTCAGCCAGCAAGCGCTCTACCAGTGGCGCGATGGCAATCGTTTCCCCCACCGACACACTGTGAATCCAAAGCGGCGCCTGCGGAGCAGTCAGCGCACGGGGATAAAATCCAAACCGTTCAGCCCAGCGCTGGCGGTAAGCAGGTGACCGGCTCCCCCGCCGCCACAGTTGCAACACAATAAAGGGAGTCAGCAGATAAAGCGCCACACTGTATAAAAAACGAAACATAGATTCAGTAAGACCCCACCGCATGCAACTGACAACAATAAAAGAGGTCAGATTCTATCAGTCCCGGCAGAATTAAACAGTGCACAGACACCCGGCTTAGCTACCTCCCCTGATAAAAAAGCAGATATAATCATTGCCATAACAGAGTTCACTTAGCGATCCCATGCAGACCATTCATACAGACCTGATCATACTCGGCGGCGGCATCGCCGGCCTGTGGTTACTCAATCGCCTCCGGCAACAGGGTTACCACGCCATTTTGCTGGAAACCGGCGAACTTGGGGGGGGGCAGAGCATCCGCTCCCAGGGCATCATTCACGGCGGCACAAAATATGCGCTGAACGGTGCACTGACCCAGGCGGCGAATGCCATTGCTGATATGCCGGATCGCTGGAGAGACTGTTTACAGGGAAACGGCGAGATTGATCTCAGCTCAGCAGACATTCTGTCCGACGCACACTATTTATGGTCTAAAGGCTCCCTTGCCTCAAAGATGACAGCCTTCTTTGCCAGTAAAGCACTGAAAGGGCGGGTTGATGATATCAGCGTTACAGACCGGCCAGAGGTCTTTCAGCATAAGCAGTTTCGCGGCAGCTTATACAAGCTGAACGAGCTGGTTCTGAATGTTCCCAGCGTTGTACACGCACTCACCACCCCTCATGCGGAGCATATTTTTAAAATCAGTAAAGATGATCTGCAGATCATTCACAACAACGGCGAAATTGCCGCGCTTGAACTACCTGAACAGCAACTGCGTTTAACCGCACAACGCTATATTCTCACCGCCGGCGAAGGCAGTGAAAAACTCCTGCAGGACTGGCAGGTTAGCCAACCGGAAATGCAGCGCCGCCCATTACATATGGTCATAGTAAGGCACAGTGCAGACCTGCCGGTTTTTGCTCACTGTATCAGCGCTGGCAGCAAACCACTGGTAACCATTACCAGCCACCCCACCGACAATGGCGAACAGGCCTGGTACCTGGGCGGTGATCTGGCAGAAACCGGAGTACAGCGCTCAGAAGAAGAACAGATCAGTGCTGCTCAAAAACTCTTGCAGGAACTGCTCCCCTGGGTTGAACTGCCGAATGCCCGCTGGGCGACCCTGCGCATCAACCGGGCTGAACCCCGACAGTCTGCCCTGACCCGCCCTGACAGCGCCTTTGCCCAGCCCGTTGCCAACGGCATCATTGGCTGGCCAACCAAACTTGCACTGGCACCGGATATGAGTGATCAGGTACTGAACCTGCTGCAAATGCAGGGCATTGAACCGGCAGCCGCCAACACACCGATTCCATTGCCTGGCGCACCGATTGCTGAACCGGTATGGGAGACGTTATTTTGATTAAAACCAAACTGGCCGGAACCGATCTGGAAATCAGCCCGGTGGGCCTGGGCACTGTAAAAATTGGCCGGGATCAGGGGGTTAAATACCCGAACGGTTTCACTATCCCGGACGATCGTCAGGTCACCGACCTTCTGGCCCTGTGCAGGGATCTCGGCATTAACCTGATTGATACCGCACCGGCTTACGGCACCAGTGAAACCCGGCTGGGTCCGCTGTTACGCGGCCAGCGGGATCAGTGGGTCATCTGCAGTAAGGCCGGCGAAGAATTCAATAATGCAACGGGGGAATCTGCCTATATTTTCACACCGGAACATATTCGCAGCAGTGTGGAACGCAGCCTGCGCCGCCTGGAAACCGACTATATTGATATCCTGCTGATTCACTCAGACGGCAATGATATGCAGATCATTAATGAATTCGGTGCACTGGATGTTCTGAATGACCTCAAAGCTGAAGGCAAAATACGTGCTGGTGGAATGTCAGGAAAGACCGTTGAAGGGGGCATAGAAACCCTGAAGCGCTCCGACTGCGCCATGGTCACTTACAATCTGAATCAGCCGGATGAAGCACCTGTGCTCGATTATGCACACCAGCATCATAAAGGCATTCTGATTAAAAAAGCACTCGCATCAGGCCACCTGTGCCTGAATGAAGGGGAAGATCCGGTTCAGGCCAGTTTTAACTTCATTTTCCGCCATCCCGGTGTGCACAGTGCCATAGTGGGTACAATCAACCCCGCTCATCTGCAAAAAAACGTAGCGGCAGTCAAACGCGCCATCGAAACCATGGTATAAAAGACCTGAACTGATACTTTTTTATACAAAGGAGGAGCGGCCATGATCATTACCCACAAAGATCCCCGGCTCTTCCATACCCGTTCTGTCCGGCTATCACCCCACCGGCACGGTGTGAATATCACCCCTGTGGGAGACAGTATCAACTTCAGTACCTTGCAAAAACGGCGTAAGCCCTGTCAAAGCAAAATCCCCGGCACCTTTGCTAATCTGGGAGTATCGGCGCAGATCCACCTCAGAATTCAGGAAACTGACTATCTGATTCTGGTTCGTCAGTTTAAAGATGACCACTGGCAACTGAAGCTCCCCTCCGGTTACATACCCGAAGAACAGCTGCATAATCCCTACCTGACTCTGGCACAGGAGATTGCTGAAGAATGCCTGCTGGAGAACGGTCCGGCATTTGCCCGCTGCACACTCAACAACGATCTCTTAGCCGCCCCTTACAAAGAACTGACCTACTGTGAAGAAGTATTGCTGGAGTTAGAAAGCAGCCCCTGGAACCCGCTGCACTTACCCCAGACGGGCATTTATATGAATGAACAGCGGTTACCGGGTAATCCCATGCTATATATCCACAGCCCTACCTGTTCAGCACAGCTGGTTTACCCTCTTGAAGTACGCCATTTACCGGAAACCCAGCTATCCCTATTGCATGCAGAAGAAGAGTATAACTGGGACAGTCAGCAACTGGATGTCGTACTGAATCAGGAACTCTGGCTGGCTAAATTACACGACCAGCGCATCTATGAGCTGGGAAAGTTCATTGACGGGCGTTACTGAAAACAGCCAACCCCCGCCAACACACGTCTGAGTGAAGTATTCGCCCATCAGGGCTGACAGCATCAGTTGCTGCTTTGATCAGTCGTTACTTTGAATTTTTTCGACAATGGCTGTGGTCGAACAGTTATCCAGGAAAGACAGCACCTTCACCTCCCCCCCATAACTGCGGACAAACTCACCACCAACAACCCCTTCAATGCCATAGTCACCGCCTTTCACCAGCACATCCGGACGCACCTGCTCCAGCAGTCTTTCAGGGGTATCTTCGTTAAAGCTCACCACCCAGTCGACGGCTTCCAGCCCGGCCAGTACAGCCTTACGCCGCTCCACCGGATTAATCGGCCGGCCTTCACCTTTCAGGCGCTTAACCGAGTCATCATCATTGATCGCCAACACTAACCGGTCGCCCTGCGCTCTGGCCTGTTTCAGATAGCCCACATGCCCGGCATGAAGGATATCGAAGCAGCCATTGGTAAAAACAATTTTTTCTCCGCTGGCACGGGCATCATCCAGAGCGACCAGCAGCTGTTCATCACTGACTACCCCCCGCTCTGAGCCCAACTCACGGTTCACGGTCCGGCGCAGTTCAGGTGCACTGATAGCAGCGGTCCCCAGCTTACCCACGACAATGCTGGCGGCCATGTTCGCCAGCCCCGTGGCAACTTCAATAGGCTCTCCGGCGGCCAGAGCACTGGCCAGTGTAGAAATAACGGTATCGCCCGCCCCGGTAACATCAAATACCTCTCTTGCCCGGGCAGGAAAGTGCACCTCGCCCTGACCGGCGCGAATCAGGGTCATGCCCTGTTCACTGCGGGTAACCAGTAACGCTTCCAGCTCCAGCGTTTCAATCAGCTCCTGTGCCTTGCTTACCAGCTCGTGCTCTGAATGACAGGCGCCTACAACGCCTTCGAACTCACTCAGATTGGGCGTGAGCAGTGTCGCGCCTTTATACCGGTCAAAATTACTGCCTTTCGGATCAACCAAAACCGGCACTCCCGCAGCCTTAGCTTGCGCAATCAGTGCCTGCGGATCACTTAAGGTGCCTTTGTTATAGTCCGACAGAATCATCACACCGACATTCTGTAACAGCGCACCGATCTGCTGCTGCAAATCATCACTGTAATCAGCGGCAAAACGTTCCTCAAAATCCAGCCGGATCAGTTGCTGATGACGGCTCATCACTCTGAGCTTGGTAATTGTTGGCTCATTATTGCTGGTACAGAACTGGCAGTTCACCCGGGCTGATGCTAACCGGGTTTCCAGCGCGCTGCCGGCTTCGTCTTCCCCTACCAGACCAATCAGCGAAACCCCTGCTCCCAGAGCAGAAATATTCAGTGCCACGTTCGCGGCGCCGCCGGGACGGTCTTCACACTGTTCAACTTTAACTACAGGCACAGGCGCTTCCGGAGAAATCCGTGACGTCGGGCCATGCCAATAGCGGTCCAGCATCAGATCACCCACCACCAATACCTGAGCTTTATCAAACCGTGGCATTACAAACTTCATGAATTAGTATCCTGTGTAGACTGATCTGAGCGGTCATCTTCTGCCGCGTTTTGTTGCTCGCTGAACTGCATACGGTGCAGGCTGGCATAGACACCCTGCTTACTGAGCAGTTCCCGGTGAGTGCCCTGCTCTATTACCTGACCGGCATCCATCACTAAAATACGGTCGGCGGTTTCAATGGTGGATAAACGGTGTGCGATAACCAAAGTGGTTCGCCCACGCATCACATTTTCCAGCGCATCCTGAATATGCCGTTCTGACTGAGTATCCAGTGCAGATGTCGCTTCATCCAGAATCAGAATAGGAGCATCTTTGAGAATCGCTCTGGCGATAGCAATTCGCTGTCGCTGCCCGCCGGAAAGCAACATACCGTTCTCACCGACCATCGTATCCAGACCGTCTGGCAGGTTATTGGCAAACTCCATCACATGCGCCGCTTCCGCAGCAGCCAGAACAGCCTCTTCTGAATGTTCTGCCAGCGCACCATACGCAATATTCTGGGCAATAGTACCTTCAAACAGCATGACCTGTTGATTTACCAGCGCGATCTGCCGGCGAAGGTCTGTCAGGGGAATATCTCCGATCTGAATATCATCAACCAGCAACTCACCAGATGTCTGGTCATAAAAACGGGGTAACAGATTCGCCAGCGTTGTCTTGCCACTGCCGGACTTGCCCACTAAAGCAATGGTTTCGCCGGGCTGAATATCCAGATTTATATTCTGCAAAATCTTCCGGGGGCTTTCAGTGTACTTAAATCCAAGCCCTTTAAAGGTAATCCGACCCTGAATACGTTCGACAGAATGCTGACCGGTATCCCTTTCAGCATCGCTGTCAATTACTTCAAATAAGCTATGTGCCGCCGCCAGGCCTTTCTGCACCGTCGCGTTGATTTCAGTCAGTTGCCGTATTGGCTTCGCCATCAGCGAAGCGGCAGAAATAAACGCAATAAACTGTCCGGTAGACATCTGCTGTACCAGACTCGGCTCCATGGCCAGAAAGGTAAGTATTGCAATGACGCCGGCCACCAGCATCTGCACGATAGGTGTCGTCACTGACTGTGTCACGACCATCTTCATAAACTGCTGACGGTTGTGCTGGCTGGCTTTTTCAAAGCGCTTTTTTTCTGACTCCGTGCCACCAAAAATCCGTACCACCTGATAGCCTTTAATCGCTTCGGCTGCCGAGGCTGTAATATCCCCCACACTGCCCTGCACATTTTTACTGATACGGCGCATCCGTTTCGAAGCAGCACCTACAACGGCACCGACCAGCGGGCCAATCACCACGAACAGCAATGTCAGCTTCCAGTTAAGATAAAGCATATAACCGAACAGGCCGATCACTGTCAGACCTTCACGGATCGCAATTTTAAGTGCATTCGTTGCAGCACCGGTGACCTGCTCAACGTTATACGTCAGCCGGGCAAGGAGATCACTGGATGAATTCTGATGATAAAAATCGCTTGGCAACACTAACAGGCGGTTAAACAGATCCCGGCGAAGAAAATGCACCACGTAGCGGGCCACGTAGGTTAAGCCGTAGTTACCCAGAAACGCGCCGACGCCACGGACAAAAAACACCAGCAAAATACCGGCGGCCAGATACCCCCGGTATTCGTACTGTCCGTTTTCAATGGCATCAACAAAAACTTCCAGCCACTTGGCGGCGGCAGTCTGGGTACCGGCATAAATCAGGAATCCAAAAACACTGACTGCAAATGCCCAGATATAAGGCCTGATATAGCTTATCAGGCGTAAGTAAATTCCAAGGCCACTCTGATTATTCGCCAACGCGCAAATCCTTCACTCAAAAAAGCTCACATACCGGCCAAAAAACCGAGACGTACTAGTGTTATTGACAGGCCAACTTTATAATAGTGGACCTTTTGATTTGCCAATTTTACAGTAACTGAGTGGTTTGTGGATAACAAAGAACTAACCTGGCGCAATTTTTTAGCCCCAAAGTACTGGCCGGTCTGGCTAATGATCGGTCTGCTGCGAATCACCGCACTGCTTCCTTTCAAAGCCGGCATCACTATTGGCCGCGGTATCGGTAACCTACTGTATAAAGTCTTACCCAAAAGAAGACACATTACTGAGGTCAATATCCGCTTATGTTTTAAAGAACTGAACAATGCTGAACAGCAGCAGATGGTGCGTGAAGTTTTTCAGAATAACGGTATTGGCCTGATAGAAATGGCTTGGGCTTATTGGGGCTCCGAAGCATTTTTCCGCAGTATCACCACCCTGAAAGGTGCTGACATTCTTGATGATGCACTGGCGCAAAATAATGGCGTTATTCTCATGGGCGGGCACTACTCCCATATAGACCTCTGTGGCCTGTTATTTTCATTTTACGGCCGCCCGGTCAGCACCTTATACCGGAAGCACAATAATCCCTTACTGGAAATGTTCTTCTTCAAAGGCCGGCAGCGATTCAGTGAACCACTGGAACGCTCAAAAACCCGGCTGATGCTGCGCCACATGCGTAAAAACAACTGCATCTGGTACGCACCCGATCAGGATATCACCAGTAAAGATAAAGTATTTGTACCCTTTTTTGGTCAAACTGCAGCAACCATTACAGCAACAACAAAAATTGCCCGGCTAAACAGTTCTCCGCTGTTACTCCTGAGCTGCCTCAGAAACGTTGATGATAAAGGCTATACGCTGGAAGTCAGCCGGGTAACAAACTTCCCGTCCGGAGATGAAACTGAAGATGCCCGGCTAATCAACGAAGCACTTGAATCCAGCATTCGAAAAGCACCGAGCCAGTACATGTGGGTGCATAAACGGTTTAAAACTCAGCCTGACGGCAAGTCAAAGCTCTATAAGTAAAGACTATGAAATTATTCGCACACAGTACATCCCGGGAACAGACCCGGAACAGCCCATCCCTGCCACGCATTTTTCTGATTTCAGTTTTGGGGTTAACACTGTTGTCCGGCTTTATGCGCCTGTGCTTTTTCCTGCTGAATCAGGAAACATTCGCACTTAGCAGTACTGAAGACATTGCCCTGGCCTTTGTACACGGCATCCGCTTTGACCTTGTCAGTGTAATGCTCATCCTGAGCCCCTGGTTACTGGTCGCTATGCCTATGTACGTATTTCGCTGGAATAAACTATTACGGGCCAGCAGCCGCTTCTACATTCTGTTCGCCAGCCTGCTGGTCGTCGCCCTGAATCTGATGGACAGCGTGTACTTTCCATTTACCGGCCGCCGTTCAGGGATGGAAGTACTGAGCTTTGCCGGTGACTTACAAAACCAGAGTATCCAGTTGCTGACGCAATACTGGTACATGGTTATTATTGGCCTGATTATTCTCATCGCCAGCCAGTACATCCTGCAACCGGCAGTCGCACGTACCAAAAGTAACAGCCGCTGGTATTTCCGTTTTGTTTACTGCCTGTTACTGGTACTGATTACCGCAGCACTTGGCCGCGGCAGCACAGGGCCCAAACAGCTAAAACCGATTCACGCATTTTCCTGGCCTGACGCCACCGTTGGCAACCTGGTATTAAACACTCCTTTCATGCTGATGCGACAGCGCCAGAAAAGCCTGAGTAAAGTCAGCTACTACAGCGATGATGAGCTGGCATACCAGGCGTTGCACAGAGCTGAACCTGCTCAGCAAGAAGCACCGTCTAAAGACAATGTCGTGCTGATCATCCTTGAAAGCTTTTCCATGGAATACTTAAATCTGGAAGATAATCCGCAAAATTATGCGCCGTTTTTACAAAGCCTGATGCAAAAAGGCCTGGTATTCGATCAGGCGTACGCCAATGGCCGACGTTCTATCGACGCCCTACCATCGATCATTGCAGGCTTACCTAACTTCACCAAAGTGCCTTATGTGCGCTCGTCCTATCAAAGCAGCAACCTCATTGGAATCGGTAATATATTGCAACAGGAAGGCTATGACAGCGCCTTTTTCCATGGGGCGAACAACGGCAGCATGTATATCGACTCCATCACCAAACGGCTCGGATTTGAACATTTCTATGGGCGGAGTGAATATCCGCATAAGGAAGATTTTGACGGCAGCTGGGGAATATACGATGAGCCTTTCCTGAGCTTTTCAGCTGATAAAATCAATCAGCTACAAGCACCTTTTATCGCGGGAATCTTCACCTTAAGCTCGCATAACCCATATGAAGTTCCGGCTAAATATGAAGGTCAGTTCCAAAAAGGTGAACTGCCCATACATGAACTGCTCGGCTATGTGGACTTTGCACTGGAGAAATTCTTCAAAAAAGCGGCCACGATGCCCTGGTATGACAACACGCTGTTTGTAATCACCGCAGACCATACCGCGAAAGGCAGCAAGCTCAAATACAATACGGCGCTGGGCCGGCATCAGGTACCCATCGTGCTATACCATCCGGCTGGTAAGATTCAGCCGGAACGCAGTCAAAGGATTGCGCAGCACACCGATATCCCTGCCACAATTCTGGATTATTTAGGCCTGCAGCATAAGTACTTCGATCAGTTGCTGCCATTCAGTACCAGCTTACTCTCTCCGGTACAGGAGCCTTTCGCGTTCTTCCAGGATAACAATCAGTACTACCTTATCCGGGATGATCAGGTCCTGGTAAGCTCAAAGGACTTCAGTCAACAGGAGCTGTTACCCTTTAATGGCTCGCCTGCCAGTGACATTAAAAAAGCCCCACTGACAGACTATACCAAGGCGCTGATTCAGTATTACAACAACGGACTGATCAATAACACACTGTATGCGCCACTCAAGCAGCCATGAAAATTGAGGACTCTAATAAAAATCCAATAACAAACATCAAACAATACACACAATATTATTTGTGTAATTTCAGTTTGGAAGCGATTTAAGTTTTATATAGCTGATCAAAAGCAGGATTATTAAGCAAGTAAAAAGAATTCAACCAAAACAACATTGTTAATTGTCCATGACCAAATGGATTATCAGTCAAGCCAGCTACGACATAAACCATCACCATTGAAAATGACAAAATCCCGCCCAGTGTTCTATATCTATAAAGATGATAGCAAATATAAAAAATCGGTAATAATAATAAAATTAATCCTACCCAGCCTCTTTTGACAAGTGTTGTTAAGATCTGCATATGAAAGTGCGAAGGTTCATAACGAACTAAGGGCTGCATAGTCGGATCATCGGTATTAGCATACACTTTTAAAAACTCGTCCATATAGCCTTTACCTAACCCAAAAAGAGGAGACACTTTAGACAACTCTATCGCCGCCGACCACATCTTAATCCTTAGCCCAATAGAGCTGCCATAATCACCGTCTGCTATTCTTACAAATTCAGCTTGTGTCTGATTTATCCGAGAATCAACTTTAGGATAAACGATCAGACCTAAAGAAAAGATAAAAAAAGCTGCCGCTATCGCATATTTTTTGTTAAAACTCTTCCAATCAAAAACAATTAAAAACGAAACAACACCTGACACAAATAATGCTAAAAAAACACCTCTTGACTGGCCTATCAGTATAGACAAGAAAGCAAGACTAAAACATAAAACATAAATAATCCGTGTTTTTTTTGTTTTTTCAACACACATAAAAACTAATGAAAAAACAGCTAAAACGGCTGAAAACGTTGTAAAAGGAATAACATTGATACCCCAGCCACTACGCCCCTGGCCTAGAACAATTGAATAATAAACTGCGGATATAAAAACAAATAGTGAACCTAACAGCACCAGTCCCATCATATTATTCTTAGTACAAAGACTCTTTGGTAAGAACAGCACAAGAGTCAACATAAAAAACATACTTACCAAAACACTATTACTATAGCCAATTGTAAAATAGCTACCAACTCCATAGAAAAAAATAGCTAAAAAAAACCAAATTATTTTATTCTTTAGAATAACATTAAAAGTATCTTTCCCCTTACCAAATCTATATATCGATAAGATCACAGAAATTAATATCATTACTCCAATTTGCTTTCGACCACTGGAAGAAGAGAAAAGACCAGAAAACACCCAGGCACAAGGTAAAAAAACAAGAAAAGACACAAAATCAAAACGCTTTACATTTAGCATAAATAACCTAAACATTTTTAAAAAAATTTCTTATCTTTATTTTTAATACAAATTTAACATTAAACATAAACCTTCCTAATCGATAAACTCCCCGATACATCTCAGATCTTATTTTCATTAAAGGAGTTATATTTCTTTTATCTTTCCTATTACCAATAGTGGATTTAGTAACCCGACGTGAGATTATACTTGGATAAACTGAGTAAAGCGGTATGCTCGTCAACCACTCATTTTCCATTAAATCATCAACAGGCTGATAAAAACATGAACTACAATCTAAATACTGTTTAGCAATCTTAGGTGAAATAATATAACCAGAAGTTCCTGAGGTTCCTTTCTTATACTTAATAATCTCAAACTTTTCATTCAGTTTTAGAACAGAATAATAATCGTAATCAAACATACTACCCAGTTTAATAATACCAAGTTCTTCGACCTTACACTTTAATAAGCTTAAGCTATTACTAATACTGCTATTAAGCAGTAAATTATCCTCTAAAATAAGCAAAGGTTCTTTTAAATCTATACACTTCTGCCATAAAGCTCGATGACTTGCAAAACAGCCTAACTCAGCATCTGTAAGAACGTATCCCTTCTTTTTCAGAGTTTCTTTTTTATTATATCGACTATATATATCACTAGCACTTAGATCAACTGCATCAAAAAACTCAAAAGAGACGCCATCCTCATCAAGCATTTGACGAACAACCTCCCGCCTCTCTATTGATTGCTTTAAGCTAATTACAAATATTTTCATCAAAAATCTCAACTTACGATATATACATTGATGTATTAAGAGTAATAACCATACGATTAAAAATCAGTTACTTACTTAATTACACCTGTGCATATAAAACCTCATAAGAACCCGCCATCGCGGTTACTGAAAATAACGGTAACTGCTGGCTTGCCTGCTCTGCCAGCAAACCGGACAGCGTTGTATCTCCCTGGAGACGCTGTATTGCCCGACTCAGCCCCCGGGAATCCCCCGGCGCAACCAGCAACCCGGTTTCTTCATGTGTGACAATGTCAGGAATCCCCCCAACATTTGATGCGATAACCGGTACTTTTTGCTCCATCACATCCAGCAGAACAGAGCCTAAACCTTCATTCTGTGAAGGAAACACAAACAGATCCATACAGGCAATATAGTCGCCGACATTATTCACGTATCCTTCGAAAACAATGTTATCCATGCCCCCTGCCTGCTGCCGGTAAGCCTCTTCATCTTTACCTTTACCTAACAGGATCAGGGTATAGGGCACATCCTGCGGAAGTGCCTTAAAAGCCTCAATCAGAAAACGCTGACCTTTATGAGTATTATCCAATTCACCAATATTACCGACCAGATAGCGACCAGAGAAACGTTCACGCAGGGCTGCTACCGTTTCCTGATCCGGTGAAAAATGCGTCGCGGCACTGGGAATAACATCCACTTTTGCATTAGGAGAGCGCTCCAGAATCATATCCCGGATCACAGAGGAGAGCGCCACACTTCTGCTGGCACGGGCATACATCATTCGGGTAAAGAAGTTATCTTTAATCGTATTATCCACCCGCCGGGTGACAATATATTTTTTCCCGAAAAGACAGTTCATCAGGCAGGCAACCTGAGCCGCCTTGGTCTCATGGGCATGCAGTAAGTCTGCATCCCGTAAGGCCCGCCAGCCGGCGATATAAGGCTTACCTAACGCAATGATCGACAACCCCGGAACCGACTGGCAACGCTCCGCCAGTTCAGATCCGTGACGTACAAACAGTTTTTGCTGATAACCGCGTGCCGACAATGCCTCTATCAGCAACAGGGTCTGACGCTCACCGCCCCGAAAGCCCTTAGCAAAGTTTAAATGTGCAATCCTTTTCACGTTATACCTCAGATTTCCGGGATTCGGAGCGGTCTTTGTTAGCTTCGTACAGTTTCAGATACTTATAGAAGTTTGTCATCATATGGGAAACAGAAATAACCAGTCCGGGATAACCGTCCAGGAACCCCAGCTTAAACAGGTACTTCTTCAGAAACGAGAACCAGGCACTTAATACCGCTTTCGCAGGTGAAGAACTTTTTTTACCGCGACGTTCCTGTGCAAACAGTGTGGAATAACGGTCAGCCTTTTGTAAAAAATCACTCAGGTTGGTATAGGGATAGTGTTTCAGAATACCGTCCATAACGACCACATCAAATCCGTCATCCAATACAAACTCATGGACTTTGTAATCGTTAAAGCCAGTCCTGCTCCGGTTATAAAGACGGGTAATATGCTCCTGCTTCCAGCAATAACGAATCTCATGGTTACGGTAATAATTCACCCGCACCAGACGGTACACGCGCTCAGGCTGCAGTTCGAGTGAAGAGATTGCGGCTAATAGCTCAGGCGTTACCACTTCATCGGCATCGAGAGATAAAATCCAGTCATTACTGGCAAAGGACGCGGCATGATTTTTAGTTTCACCAAAGCCCAGAAACTCACCGCACACCAGCTTCACATTCGGATACTGACTGGCAAGCGCCTGCGTAGCATCGGCTGAACCGTTATCGTATACTACGACCTCGCTAAAATCCGCCAACGAATCCAATGTTTTCGGCAGGGAACCGGCGGCATTTTTAGCAATAATGACACATGAAATGTTTTTCACAGAGGGTTGCAACCAGGAAGGAATGTAATCCCGATAATACTAACTAATGACCCCAGGCATGACAACACCGGGTCAGTCAGAGTCCGGACATTGATACATCTCAAACACACACCTGTGCTTGGCCAGGGCTCAGAACGCCGTTGCTACCAACACCCTGAAGATGACAGCAAGGTCATTAAGGTTGCATATAAAGGCGGCAAAAACAGAAGCCAGAATAAAATTGAGAGTGTCTACTACCAGCACTTACTTTCCTGTCATGCTGATCTGAGTATGCTGGCCGGATACTTTGGCCAGACGATGACGGATTTAGGTCCGGGGCTGATTTTTGAACGGGTCTGCAATTATGACGGCAGCGACGCAATCAGCCTGCTTGAAGCCCTTGAACAACAGACTGTCAGCGAAGAACTGATACGTACGCTGATTAAACGTCTTGCAAACTACCTGAATGAAAACGCCATACTGTTTGTCGATGTCGGCTTCGCCAATATATTACTGCCCAGACAGGCCGATAACAGTTACCGTATCAGTGTTATAGACGGCATTGGCTCACGCCACCCCGGATTTAAGTTCTTTATTTACCGGCACATCCGACCGTTACGCACTTATAAAATCAAAAAACAGTTAAAAATCATAGAAGCCCGGCTGCAGCAACATTTAAACAGCCCACGGACCACCTGATTTAGCCCCAAAACTTAACGGGAGCACCTGATACCTGAAAGCGAACGCTTCATGGTATTATGTGGCCAATTTTTTATCCGTCAGAAATAGTCAACACATGTATCAGTTACGTTACCGAGAACTCAGCCGCATCATTTTTGAAACTGTACTGGCTGCAGTTATTATTTTACTGCTGGCCCGGGTGGCCATGTTTATTTCATTTGTGGATGCAGACAAACTGGCGGGGAAAGAAGCTGACCTGATGCGGCTGTTTACCACAGGTTTATTATTTGACCTTAAAGCCAGTACCATTTTTATGGTCCCGGTGTACCTGGCCGGTCTGGCATTTGCAGCTTTTGCCAGGTACTGGAAAGCCTTTACTGCCTTTTCCCGGGGATACAGCCTGCTGGTTATCTTTGGCTTCACACTGATTTCCATCAGTAATTTTTATTACTACGAAACCTACCATAACCATTTTGATATTTTCATCTTCGGCCTCGCTGAAGATGATACTGCCGCTGTACTGGCTAATATCTGGCAGGATTATCCTGTTATCAGAGGGCTATTAGCAGCACTTGCCAGCGGCTGGTTATTCCACCTTCTGTCGTCAAAAAAACCGCTTACCCAGGTTTGGTCCAGAACTGCCGCAATCAGCTACGGCCTGATCTTCTTTAGTCTGTTCGCAGTGGCATCCAGGGGATCGGTGGATACATTTCCACTGCGCAGAAGTAACGCTCAGGTGTCTGATCTGAACATTCTTAACAAACTCACGCCCAACGGCTTGATTGCGATCAGTTGGGCCAATAAAGATAAGCGTAAAGACGCCAGGTTTGATGAGGTTGAACTGGCTGAAGTTGAACAGCTGAACATGGCGCTTTTCGGTAACAAAGCATTGCAGCAAACCTCTGCGATTAACCCTTATCTGGAAACACAGTCACCACACGTCATTCTGGCGCTGATGGAAAGTATGGGCTCCAACATTCTCGAGCTCGATAACCCGCAAACGAATGACCTGCTTGGTGAACTACGGCCACACTTCGAATCTGATTTCTTATATAAACGTTTCGTCTCGGCAGGCAACGGCACTGCTCCATCACTAGCCTCAATACTATTCAACAGTCCAGTTGCCAGTATTAGCCACTCTTCTGCCCAAAAAACACCTCTGATCGGCAACATTTTTCGCCCCTATAAAGAAGCAGGATATAAAACAATTTTTATTTCCCCCGGGAATATGATGTGGCGTAATCTGGTGAATTACCTGCCCCTGCAGGGCGTTGATGCAGTGTATGATCAAAACGTTCTGATGAACGAATATCCGGCAGCCAGAAAGCAGCTAACAGCCTGGGGCGTACCTGATGAATATGCCTTTAAGCTGGCAAAAAAACTACTGGAGGAATCTGATCAGCCTCTGTTTATTAACATTCTGACTGTTAGCAACCATCCGCCTTATTACACACCGGATAGCTATTCACCGGGCCCGGTAGATGTATCAGAAGAATATAAAGCACGGGCCGGCGGCGGCGAGATTGAACTGGATAACATCCTTAAAACATTCCAGTACGCTGCCGACAGCCTGGGCCGTCTTGTTACTGATATCAAAGCCAGTAACACGTTAAGTGAAAACACAATAATTGCTGCCACCGGCGACCACCAGATGCGCCGCTTCGAAGCCAGATTGCCAGAAGAAACCATGCTCGACAGTGCCGTCCCCTTCTACTTGCGGGTGCCTGACAGCATCCTTAACAGCCGGGAATTCCGCTATGACAACCAGCGGATCGGATCACATAAAGACATTATGCCGACGCTCTATAACCTGAGTCTAAGCGGTAAACACTATTTCAATATTGGTGGCAGAGATCTGCTTATGACCGAGGACGACCCCCAGCGTAACTTTGGCTTTAACGAATCCGTCTGGATCAACAGTGAAGGCACCATCAACCTGGACGATACCAGTAAACTCTACCCCTGGCATGATGAAAGCCTGATGTTAGACCCGGCGGTGGCTACGTCTGACCTGTCCCAGCAGAAAATTACACTTTTTATCGATCTGCAGCGTTCCTTCATTAACTGGGAAGTCACGCAGACAAAAACCGCATCAACAGGATCTGAAGCACAATGACAACACTCAGCATTACCCAAGCCGGACGGTATTACCTGTGTTTCGCGCTGAGTTTTTTTGTATTAGTCAGTGTTACATTCGAGGGTAGCTATAATCTGGCCAGTTTGTTGATACTGGCCGGTTATATTCTGTTCTTCAGCAAAACAGTCCGCCAACAGATTAATTTGAGCCGATCAGAAAAACTTCTTATTCTGATCGCCATACTCTACGTGCTCAGCTTTATCATGGAAGTAGTCCTGCATGGTGTAAAACCCAGAATTCTGGATGCCCCTGCAAAGGTATTACTCTTACTGCCAGCGCTGTTGCTGTGTAATGCCCTGCGTCCGGGCCGACAACAACTGATATACAGCTTTATGTTCAGCGCTGTATTGCTGCTGATGCAATCCGTATACGAGAAATACTATCTTGGCGTTGCTCGCGTGAATGGCGACGTAAATGCCATTCAGTATGGCGCTATTGCAATTGCCATCGGCGCTGCCGGCATTGCCCTGTGTGCAACCCATAGCACGCAATCCCGCCGGGATATGACTATATACTTACTTTGCTGTCTGCTCTGCTGCGGCGCGATTTTTGCCGGTATCTTATCGCAAAGCAGGGGCAGCATGATTGCTATCCCACTTCTGGCACTTTGCTTAATCGTGCTGCAGGTTCACAAATTTAAACTCAGTCTGAAAAAAACTGGACTGGTTATCATTGCATGCAGCCTGTTAGCCGGAATTGCTTTATCACTAAACTCATCTGCCATTAACCGCCTGAGCCAGGCTATTTCTGAATTTTCAGCTCATGACAGCCAGGCAAAGACTTCAACCAGCATACGTCTGAACCTCTGGCAGATAGCGGCTGAAACCGCAGCGACCTCCCCTATCATCGGCGTCGGTAAAGACCGGCTGATTGAATACAAAACTCAACAGGCAGATAAAGGCAGGTTCTCTGAATCCGTTAAACGCTTTGACAGCTCCCATAATGCTTATATGAATACAGTTGCCCGCCGCGGCCTGATCGGTCTGGTGATCCTGTGTGCTTTCCTCTGGGTTCCGGTGTATATAGCCGCTAGCGCTATCCGCCGGGGAAGCACTGAGCAACAGCCTTACGCCTACGCCCTGCTTTGCTTTGGACTGGTATTTGCCATCGCCAATCTGACGCAGGATATGATATTCCTGAACAACGGCATTATCATGTATACCGGTTTACTGATCATACTCAGCCAGATGTTATTTCAGGTACAAAGCAGGCCATCAGCCCCTGGTTAGAGATATAAGGTCAGACAGACTGGACTAAATAGACGGGATTAACACCAACCTGCAGATCACCATCCGCAGGTTGGCCAAACATATCAAAAGCCTTCTCAGCCGGCTTTATCAGTTTTCTAACCGGTAACTGCGCGCTTTCACTCCAGACAACACGCCCTTCACAACGCTGCTGAACAAACCGGAGAGTATGCCAGCCATTATCCTGCGTATAACTCAGCTTCTCAGCACCGCTTAACCGGCTCAGCATGACCTGATACGCTTTAAACGCTGTGCGATAACGGATACCGTCACGGTTATCGATCAGGCCATACCCCGGGGCGATTAACTGATGCCAGTACACCGTCTCAACCTTACCACTGGCAATGATCAGCAAATGATACCGTAACAGAAAGCGGGCATAATCATCTTCACTGACACATTCCGTCTCACTGGTGGGTGCCCAGGGAGCCGTTCCGGACAGTGGCCAGTTCACTTCCGTCAGCAATATCCGCTCGGAACTTTTCGGGCTTAACCGGCAAATGCTGTGCAACAGACGAATCTTATTCAGCGTATCGAAAATCCCCAACTGAGTATTTTCCGGTGCGCCCCGGCGATCCACATACAGCAGGGATGAGACTTTATCGAAACGTACTTGTGTCCGGGTAAACATAGCCCGGATGAGATAGTGATATTCAAAATCGATAACAGAGGGCCCAACCAATGTAAGCCCCGGATACTTATCCGCTTTCAGCGCCTGAGCTACCTCATAAAAATCAAGGTACTGTCTGACCGAAAAAAACCCCCACTTGGTGCGGTTAATCGTATTGCCCACCTGATACTCGCCGCACAGCCCTTCAAAGGCAGAAAACACCTGTTCCAGAGTTACACGTAACCGCTGAACATCATCAATCGCAGCCGGATCCTGCACAAGCGTAATCAGCAAGTGCCGCCCCTGACAACGTTTCACAAAAGCCAGATACTCTTCTTTACGTTGTTCAAAATCACTCAGAAACACCCGAAACTGCACCGTTTCACAACCCAGTTCGTCGAGTAACCGGAACTGTTCTTCACCTTTATCAAGGTTAACGCACAGGCCAAAAAAGGACTTATCCAGATGTTTGATTTCAGCTTTACGGTTAAAAAAGAAATGTACGACGGCAATGGGAAATACGCATAAACTGGCAATAAAAAGCTTAACCAGATCCTTCCGGTGACGACGCTTCATCTGCTTTTTATACGCCCGGTCCCGTAATGGGTAAGGCTGGTCGGAGTGATGATCCCAGGGATGCTTATCCATATGGCTGCAATCAGTCTCTAGTCAGTAACCGGCTTACCTTTAAGCCGCTTTTTGAAGTTTTTAACGGACTTATTCTGTTCAGAAAAACGCACCACGTCCTCGGCAAAGCGCTTACCAACCTTAGTATGTTGTCCATACTCTTCAGCAATGATGGTCAGATCTTCAGGCCTGGCCCACAGTTTGGAAAAGCTCCGGGCACGGTCACTGTCTGATAAGGCCGATATACTCAGACGGTTCACATCTACGACCTTAAAAATAAAGCCATCGCCTTCCCGCCTGATAAGAATATTACCCGGCGAATAATCCCGGTGAAAAAAACCGTCGTTATGCAACTTCAGAGAAAATCGGGCGAAACCTCTCAAAATGAAATCCCGGTCAGGAAAGTCAGCATCCAGCAGCGGTTCACGGATTGTAAAATCATAATCAAAAGCTTCACTCAGATAAAAGCTTTGCTGTAGCAGACAGCCCTGCTTTTTCTCCATATATGCGACCGGACGGGGCGCATAATCCTTAAGCAAAATGGAGTTATGATAAGACTTGTATGCTTTGGAATCCCGCAACACTCCATAAATAGCATTGGCAGGAAACCCCGGTACCTTAAATGCTTTCAGAATATATCTCTGACCTTTAAGCGTAACAATCCGTAACTCATTCCGGGCTTTATGGATTGACTCAGCTGATCCGGAAAACAAGCCTTCGAGGTTTTCAATTTCAGCTTTCAGGTCATTAAACTGTTGATTAATCTGCAACTTAACCCGCATTACTCTGTTCCGCCATCAAAACTGATCTTACTAAGTTTTTCCTGTAAATGCTGCCATACAATCTCTGCCGTCAAAGGCGCAAAAACCTGAGGCTCAACCGTTTCACTTACCGCCGGCTGCAACTTAGCCTCCAGAGATAACTGATTGTCTCCGTAACCGCCAACCAAACCCGGATCAGTTGGCCCGAATAGCGTAATGTTCGGCCGGTCCAGTGCTGCTGCCATGTGTGATAAACCGGTATCAACAGATACACAGGCCGTTGCCCCGGCAATGACTGCAGACACATCATGTAAATTCAGTTTCGGTAAAATATCCACAAAGGGATTACCCTGCGCCAGGCACTCCGCTCTGGCCAGTTCTTCATCATTCACCCAGGGCAGTTTCACCCTAAGGTTTTCACTTGCCGCCAACCTAACCAACTTTTGCCAGTACAGTTCCGGCCAGTGCTTGTCCGCACGGGTCGTGCTGTGCAGAAAGACCAGGTAAGGCTTTTCATATTCAGGCACGTCAGGCGCAGCTACAAAGTGCTGTCGAATTGCGAAGTTGCCCTTTTGCTGTGGCAACGCATACCCCAGAGACTGTGCGAACAGCTGACGGATTCGTTCGACCGCATGCTGCTGCCTGGCCACCGTAAAAGTCTTCTGATAACAACTGCAGGCCAGCGATTCAGTCACCGATGCTTTGTCATAACCGCAGCGCACACCATTGGCAAGCCGGGTCACCAGAAAAGCACTTTTGATAAGCCCCTGAGCATCAATCACATAATCATACTGACGGGCCTGCAGTGCCTGTTTATAGGTTTGCCATTCACCACTGCGCCAGGTTTTCAGCGGCTGCTTACGCCAGCGACGGATAGCCACCGGAATGACGTTATCCACAGCGCTGTGCCAGTGGGGTATTTCTGCAAAACCTTCTTCAACCACCCAGTCGAACTGAATCCCCGGAATAGCCTCAGCAGCATCCGTCAGGGCAGGCAAGGTATGAATGATGTCTCCCATTGAGGAAGTTTTAACAATTAACACTCTCATGATAATTGTTGCTCAACCGCGTTGAATACCGATTCAGGAGTAATGTCGATCATACTCTGATGATACCCCTGATCAGCATCCCCTTTACGAATCTTGATATAACCATCGATCAGGCGAATCACTTCAACTTTATCCGTTAATGGCGGCGTAAAATCAGGGCTTGTCGGGCCATAAAGCGCCACCAGCGGTGTGCCCAGCGCTGCTGCCATATGCATCAGACCAGAGTCATTACTGACCACGGCTCTGGCGCCTGCCAGCAGGTCAATCGCCGCCTGCAATGAGGTTTTGCCACACAAATCCACACAGGCCTGCTTTTCAGCCTCACTGAGCTGTTCAAGAATCTGACCACTGACAGCCTGATCATTTGCAGAGCCGAAGATACATACCTGAAAACCGGCAGCAATAAGCTGTCTGGCCAGCTCAGCATAATGATAATCCGGCCAGCGTTTAGCCGGACCAAATTCGGCACCGGGGCACAGACCAATATAATTATCAGAGAGCCCGTGGGACTGTTTCAGCACTGCCTGAGCAGCACTGTCAACCTGTAGTTCAGGTCGCAGAATTTCCGGCAACTCTTTCCCGGACGCACAGGGTGCCTGAGCCAACGCAATATACCGCTGAACCATCAGCGGAAACGCTTTCTTATCCAGTGGCCGAAGATCCGTCAGCAAACCGTAACGCATTTCACCTTTCCAGCCCGTTCGCACCGGAATACCCGCCATCCAGGGAATCAGTGCCGACTTCAGTGAATTAGGCAAAACCAGCGCCCGGTCATACCGGCCTTTAAGCCCTGCCGCCACCTGTTTACGCACCTTCCACTGCAAACGTCCGTGGCCCACCGGCATCGGAACCGTATTATCAACCTCGGGCATACGTTCCAGCACAGCACGGCACCAGTCCGGTGCTAATACATCAATCTGGCAGTCTGGCTGCCGGGCCTTCAGCAAACGATACAGGGACTGACTCATCAGCATATCGCCCACCCAGGACGGCCCCACTATCAGGATTTTCTCAGCCATCATTTGTCCCTTCTTGCTGCGGACTAAGGTAACGGTCAAACAAACGCCGGTAGTTATCCGGTAACCGGGTATACGGCACCACTTTGCCATCTTCAGGCAAAATCGCGCTTTTGCGTTCAAAATCTATATGCAGGTAACTGAGGTCCGGAAACACCAGTACAGCATTCGGATCATTATGGAGCGTTTTCATGTACGCAGAAATCACTCTGAGCCGTTCCGGATCAATAGGTTCACGCAGATTCTGACTGTTAATTTCACTGACCGGCTGCGTATCCATCAGGTTCAGAACCGTCGCAAAGATATCCGCACTGCTTACCGGACGGGCCTCATTCACCCGCATGGAACTCACTTCGCTGACAGGCGGCACGGCAAACATTGCGTTGTGTGTCGTGCCAAGACCATAACCATAGTTATACGGGGAATTCTTTGAATCGATGTTCTGCCCATGATCGGTTGAAAAGAAAAGCCACGCATCCGGATCATCCGCCCGTACTGTTTTGATCAGTTCACTGAAGTAATAATCGCTGTAAGCAACCGAGTTATCGTATGCATTAATTCCGTTCTCATCCTCTTCAGGCAAAAACTTTTTAAACGCATCAGGGGAATGTTTCGAATACGGGTAGTGGTTACCATTCATCTGAACAACCAGCATATAGGGTGCATCTGACTGTTTAGCCTGTTTCAGGAACGGTATAACACCCTGCTTCAGAACAGTCATATCATCGGCCCCGATGGAGACCGAAATATTGCTGCTGAAATCAGTCCCTTCACGGAAATAATCCAGATCACCGTCAAGAAATAGCTGATCCACATTCCGCCATTTAAAATCCTGAGCAGTGATGAGTGCCGTCTGGTAACCCGCCGCTTTGGCATAATTGAATATCGTCGGCACGGAATAAACCCGGCCATAAGGATCGATTCCCTGCAGGCCCGTCAGCATATAAGGCACTGAACTGAGCGTTTTTGTGCCGATGCTGACCGCATTGTCATACAACACCAGTTCCCCTGAATCCCTTAGCCGCTGCAGGTTTGGCGTGGTGTCCCGGTCATAACCGTATACGCCCATCTGGCTTTTGGTCAGCGACTCACCCACCACAAACACGATGTTAGGGGCGCTGGTTGCCGCTGTGTGTTTTTCCAGCACCGGCTTTTCAGCCAGCTTTGCGGCAAATACCTGCTGTTCAATCACGCCCGGAAACGTTCCGATATACGCCAGGCTGCTGAACTGAAATTTAGTAACGCCGTACCAGTTAAACGCCAGTAACAGGAACAGCAAACTGCCAAATACACCGGAAATCCCCCGCGCCCACCAGCGGGGTCTTAATGGCAGTCGCGTCAGCAACAGCAGCAAAGGCAGTTCCAGCACAATCAGTAACAATGGTTTAAAGACAGCCGCGTTATCCAACCATAGAATAAGCGTTAATAGAGGGTCTTCCGCTACAAAGCGTAAATCGAAAACAGATACAAAATTCCGGTAAATCGAAAAAAACGATAACTGTATTAACTGTGGAACAAGAATCAGCGCGATCACAACCGTCCGGCTCACAACGGTGCGTAACGGCAGTAAGAAGATGGTCAGTAACACCAACGCCAGGCTACTAAGGCCGAAATTGACAAGAAAGCGTTTACCCTGAAAGTTTTCAAGTAGCCAACCCACGTCCCGTACCAGAACTAAATCAAACACCAGAACCATAAATACAATGGCGCAAAATGCCCGCCTGGGAGCAGCCATCGCAGTAGCAGAAAGCCTGGAAAAAATATTTTGCATACGTCTGAAAAGCCTGTGATTACCGGTTTATGTACCGATAACCTAATCTGTAACACTAAAAATAACCGTTGTCTGACACTCACGTCAGCTCCAAGCCGCAAATAATACTCGCTGACCGGCCAAGTTAACACCGATCTGCCATGAAAACCCCGGATTCAGCGCCTTTTTACGGTATTTTTCCGCGTCCCTGAAAAACCATCATAAACAACAACTGGTTTAATGCTTTTTTATAAGCTGGCCAATTCCCTTTTTCAGCGCCGGTGTTACAATCAGGCTCTTTGTATTTAATCGAGGTTTTGCACGACGCCCTCGCCGGCAGCCGGCTAAATAGCAACGCCCACTCCCCGCACAGATGTAGCTGATTTTGTGCAGGCATCCAGTATCCACTGAGGGCTTTACTCTCATACCGCGTGCATTCGCCTTAGCTTGTTTGACGTTTTAATTTTCCGAGGTAGTCAATGGCCGCGTTTGGTACTGTTTTTATGCCTGAAATGGCAATTTCACAATTCGATGGAACCCGTTGGAGCGATGCTGAAGTCGTCAGCAGTGACAGCATCCAGATGCACCCTGGCTCGCACGTATTACACTACTCCAGCACCTGCTTCGAAGGCCTGAAAGCCTTTCGTCACACTGACGGCTCTATTCAGATCTTCCGTATGGATCAGAACATCAAACGCTTTGCTCAGAGCAGCCGCCTGCTGGCCATGCCGGAAATTGATGAAGCTGCCACTGAAAAAATGATTCTGGACATCGTTGCCCGCTTCGCCAGCGACGTGCCTGAACCACCGGGATCAATGTACATCCGTCCGACTCACGTAGGAACTGAACCTGCCATCGGTAAGGCTGCGGCGCCTACAGCGACCTCTCTGCAGTACATTCTGCTGTCTCCGGTAGGCGATTATTTCTCCGGCGGTGATACAACGCTGCGCCTGCTGCTTGAAGAAAACGGTGCCCGCTGTGCAGCCCATATGGGCATGATCAAGAGCGGCGGCAATTACGCCAGCGCACTGAATCCGATTATGCGTGCCAAGCAGGACGTTCAGGCCGATCAGGTACTGTTCTGCCCGAACGGTGATGTTCAGGAAACCGGTGCAGCAAACTTCCTGCTGATCGACGGCGACGAAGTTATCACCAAAGCGCTGGATGAAAGCTTCCTGCACGGTGTTACCCGTGATTCCATCCTGACCCTGGCCCGCGACATGGGTATGAAGGTTTCAGAACGGGAACTTACCGTTGAAGAATTGCTGGAACGTGCTGCTAAACCAGGTTGTGAAGCGGCGCTGTCCGGTACCGCTGCTGTACTGACACCGGTAGGCACCCTGATCCACAACGGTCAGGACCACAAGGTAGGCAACGGCGGTGTCGGCGAAACAACCCTTAAACTTCGTCAGGCACTGAACGCTATTCAGTGGGGTCAGGCCGAAGACAAACACGGCTGGCTGACTAAAGTTTAAGCTTGAAGGTTTAACCTTCAGGATTTAAAACTGACAGACAACCATCCCAATAAAAAGCGAAGCCAGCAGGCTTCGCTTTTTTTATGCATATGACTGAATCACCCGCGCTATCGGCGGGCAGTACTCTCAGCCACTGAAACACTGCTGTGTCCCATTGCCATCCGTGACAGCTCCGGGGCCATTTTGCGGTCTTCTCTGGGGGCCATGCCAAAAACCGCCCGGTAACGGCGGGAAAAGTATTCCGGCGAACGGAATCCACAGGCCACCGCGACATCCACAACGGTCATCTGGGTTTGCTTCAGTAACTGCCGGGCCCGCTCCAGCCGTAAACGCAAATAGAAACGGGTCGGTGTATCATGGCAGTGTTTACGAAACAGTCGTTCCAGCTGACGCAACTGAATGCCGCTGAATGATGCGAGTTCCGACGCCGTCAGAGGCTCTTCCAGATTCTGCTCCATCAGCTCAATCACTTCCGCCACATCTGCATGTCTGACGCCAAAACGCTCCACCGTCTGCATCCGCTGTAACTGACTGGACTGACGCATACCGTCATGCATAAACGCATCACAGACCTGCCCGGTAAGGGCATCGCCATGGCGGCGCTGGATCAGGTTGAGCATCATATCCATTGCAGAAATACCACCGGCACAGGTTAACCGGGTATCGTCAGCCTGATACAGCTGTTCAGAGGTTTGTAGCCGGGGAAAACTTTCTTCAAACGCAGAGCGCGCTTCCCAGTGTAACGCGACCCGGTGTTCATCCAGTAACCCGGCATGCGCCAGGGCATAGCAACCGGTTTCAATGCCGCCCAGCACCGTGCCCTGACGATCCAGCCGACGCAGCCAGTTAAGCAAGGTTTTATCCAGGCTGGCTTCCGGCTCAAAGCTGGCGCAGATAAACATAGTGGGGAAACTGCTTACCTGCTCAATGCCACTTTCTACCGCAACCGGAATGCCACTGCTGGACGTCACCGACTCACCATCCAGTGAAAAGAAGTGCCAGCTGAATAACTCACCGCCAAAACGGTTCGCCACCCGCAGAGGCTCCAGAGCGCTGAATAAAGACAGCATCGAAAACCGAGGCTGTAGCAGAAAACCGATTTTTTCCGGTACCGCATCTGTCATCATGCAAGCCCTCTGTTACTCACTTTAAATCGGGATTTATCTGCCCTTCCAGACAGGATCACGCTTTTCAGCAAATGCCTGCGGGCCTTCCAGTGCATCATCGGAATGCAATACATCCGGATAATGCTTCAGTACACCGCTGCGGATGTATGCATAACCTTCTTCAACCGTCATTTCTGCCGTTGTACGGGTAATTTCCTTAATAGCCGCAATTGACAGCGGCGCGCTGGCCACAACCTGTTGTGCCAGTTCACGGGCAGCCTTCATAAGCTGCTCACTGCTCACCACCTGATTAACCAGCCCCCAACGGGCTGCTTCAGCCGCATCCATCGCCCTGCCGGTCATCAGCATTTCATTCACAATCGAAGCAGGCAGGCGTTTAGGCAGCCGCAGCACGCCGCCACTGTCAGCAATAATGCCCAGCCCGGCTTCCGGTAACGAGAACATGGCATGTTCTGCACAGACGATCATATCTGCCGCCAGTGCCAGCTCAAAACCACCGCCGGCTGCATAACCGTTAACCGCCGCAATCACCGGTTTATCCAGGTCAAACATTTCCGTCAGCCCGGCAAAGCCCCCTTTACCAAAATCAGCATCAGCCGCTTCACCTTCTGCAGCTGCTTTAAGGTCCCAGCCAGCAGAGAAAAATCGCTCGCCGCCACCGGTAATAATGGCTACCCGTAGCTCAGGATCATCACGAAATGCCAGAAAAGCCTCTCCCATAGCCGCACTGGTGCGGGCATCAATGGCATTGGCCTTTGGCCGGTTAAGGGTTATTTCCAGAATGGCACCGTTACGTACCAGTTGTAATGCTTCACTCATTGCCTTTATTCCTCACACATACGAATGTAGGCATCCGCCGCATACGCGCCCGCACCTTCAGGCGCGACCAGCAACGGATTGATATCCAGTTCCAATAAAGTGTCACGCTGCTGATCTGCATATTCCGCCACAGCCATTACCGCCCTGACACAGGCATCAATATCACCGGCCTGCTTACCGCGAAAACCGGTCAGCAAAGGCGACATTTTAAGTCCGGTAATTGCATCACGGACTTCAGCCTCGATTGTCGGCAGTAGCAAAGTGGCGCTGTCCTTCAGTAACTCAACCATAATGCCGCCGGAACCAATCACCAGCGACGGCCCGAACTGCTGATCACGGGTCACCCCGATAAGCAGTTCACCCACACTGTCTGTCAGCATTTTCTCAACCAGAAACGCTTCACTGAGATGCGCCATCCGCGATACGGCATCGCGAACCTCTTCCGCCGACTGTAAAAACAGCTGTACGGCTCCCTGCTCAGTTTTATGCACAATGGTATCACTGACCGCTTTGATCACCACCGGGTAACCAATCTGCTCGGCACAAACAACCGCTTCTTCAGCATTGCTGACCAGCGCACCGGCCGGAATCTGCAAACCACAAACCGCCAACGCCTGCTTACTGCGATATTCATCGATATTCTTCCCGGCAATGTCTCCGGGCAACGCATCACAGCGCAGCAGAGGTAACGGCGCAGGCTGCTGATACTTCAGTCCGATCTGATACGCAGCAGACAAAGCCTGCAAACAGGTATCCAGGCCCATCATCGGTACCACGCCGGCCTGTACACAGATATCAATGGCTGACTGAGGCAAACACTCTGGCAAAGATGCCAGCAAAATCCCCTGATGACCGGTTGCCCGGCTGGCATTAATCAGCCCGTGCATGGCTGCATCCCAGGGTGCGGGATCCGCCTCTGCAAAACTGGGCCAGTCCAGCAACAGCATGGTGGCATCGTAACCGGCGGCCATCATGGCACTGAAAGTCGCCGTCTTACGCTCAGTATCTCCCCATATGAAGGTATGATAATCCAGAGGATTCTCTACACTCACATATTCACTGAGGGTATCCCTTACCTTTGCCTGATGGGCTTCTGTCATGGCTGGAAACTGCAGATCATGACCTTCGATCAGATCCGCCATCACTCCGGCCTCACCGCCGGAACAGCTCATTGATGCGACGTTGTTTCCCTGCAGTGGCCCCGCAATGGCCAGCAGCTTCAGGGTTTCAATCAGCGCTTCAAGCGTATCAACCCGGGCAATCCCCAAACGCTTAAATAAAGCATCGAACAGTTTGTCCGAACCGGTCAGTGAACTGGTGTGGCTCATAGCGATTCTGGCGGCTGCCTCACTGCGGCCGTTCTTAGCTGCCACAATCGGAATCTGCTTTTCCAGCGCCCGGCGACAGACTGCATCAAAATGATGAATATCTGACAGGCCTTCGATATGCAGACCAATGGCAGTGATCCGCGGGTCATCCAGCAGAGCATCAATCACATCAGCCACGCCGACATTGGCCTGATTCCCCATGGTGAACATAAAGGCCAGCGGTAAACCGCGACGTTGCATGGTGATATTCAGGCCGATGTTGCCGCTCTGGGTAATCACCGCAACCCCTTTATCCACCGCTTTGCTGCCATGCTGATCCGGCCAGAGTACCGCCTTATCCAGGCAGTTCAGTACACCGTAACAGTTCGGTCCGATCATCGGCATCGTACCGGCACGTTCCACCAGCAGCTGCTGACGTTCAGCACCTTCCTCACCGACTTCAGCAAAACCGGAGGCGTAGAGTACCGCCCCGCCACAGCCGATTTCATTCAGTTGCCCGACAATAGCCATGGCAGCTTCAGCATTCACCGCCACATAGGCGGCATCCGGCACGCCCGGCAAGTCGGCAATGCTCGGGTAACATTTAACACCGGCCATCTCAGTATGCGTGGGATGCACCGCCCAGATTTCGCCATCGAAGCCCAGCTTCTGACTTTCTACAATCGCATAACGGGCACCTGCCCCGCCAAAAACGACAATCGAACGGGGCTTGAGCAATCGGGCAAAACGACTCTTATCAATTTCAGACACAGACACCCTCCTTCTGCCGAGCAGTATCAGGCTTCCAGCGGACGCAGCAGCGCACGGGAAATAATATGGCGCTGAATCTCACTGGTACCGTCCCAGATCCGCTCAACCCGGTGATCCCGCCAGATACGCTCCAGCGGCAACTCATCCATCAGACCCATGCCGCCCAGGATCTGAATCGCTTCGTCAGAGACCATCCCCAGCATCTCGGTGGATTTCAGCTTTGCCATCGCCGCATCAGTGTCACTCATATTGCCCTGATCCAGTTTCCAGGCCGCATGCATAGTCAGCAACTCTGCCGCTTTCAGCTCCAGCGACATATCCGCCAATTTGAAAGAGACCCCCTGAAACTTACCGATGGTCTGGCCAAACTGCTTACGCTCCGCCGCCCAGTCAGCCGCGATTTCCAGCGCCCGTTCCGCCCGGCCCAGACACATGGCCGCCACGGACAACCGGGTGCCTCCCAGCCATTCATTGGCCACATCAAAGCCGTGATCTTCCACACCCAGAATCTGAGACTCATGAATCCGGCAGTTATCGAAGTTCAGGATACAATTCTGGTAGCCCCGGTGAGACACACTGTTATAGCCCGGCTCAACGGTGAAGCCCGGCGTGCCCATGTCCACCAGGAAGCTGGTGATTTTCTTCTTTGGTCCACGGGGCGTGTCTTCCACACCGGTAGACGCAAACAGGATGACAAAGTCAGATACATCCGCATGGCTGATGAAGTGTTTACTGCCGTTAAGAATGAAATGATCGCCATCACGCTCAGCACGACACTTCATCGAACGTACGTCAGAACCGGCATCCGGCTCAGTCAGCGCCAGACAATCCACCTTCTCACCGCGGATTGCCGGCAACAGATATTTCTCACGCTGTTCTCCTTCACAGGCCAGCAGAATATTACTCGGGCGGGCAACGATGTACTGCAGGGCGAAACTGGCGCGGCCGAGCTCCTTTTCCAGCAAGGTCAGTGTTACCGCATCCAGGCCACCGCCACCTAACTCTTCTGGCATATTGGCGGCATACAAACCGCAATCCAGCGCGGCTTTTTTAATCTTTTCATGAACTTCGTGGCTGACCACACCGGTCCGTTCCACTTCTTCTTCATGGGGATACAGTTCCTGTTCGACAAACGCCTTAACAGTATCAATGATCATCTGCTGTTCGCTGCTGACGGAGAATTCCATAAGGATACCTTCTTATATTTTTCAGTTAAGCGAACAGCAGCATCCCTCCGGCCAGGCGGATCAGACAATTTTTCTATTCGCTGAAAACAGTGAATCTGCCACCATTGCGACAGACGCATTACGACTTTTAATCAGGGCTTTGCTTTAACTTCCATCACCCGGCCAACCTGAGCCGGCTTTGGCATATCACAGTGGCACTGCATAATTTTCGCCAGTACCGACTGTACTTCCGGGCGAATGGGGGCGGTCTTGCCTGCTTCCATATCCACATGCAGCAACATCTGTTCGGTGGTCGCCAGTAAGGCATCCGTTTCACCGTGGTACATACTGTGGAAAAAGTGCAGCCGTTTTTCATCCAGCCCCAGTAACTGAGTGGTGAAATACAACGGCTCCCCTTCTGAAGCTTCGAGGAAGTAATTAATGTGAGTTTCAACGGTATAAAAAGAATTGCCTGCCGCCCGGTAGGCTTCATCAATGCCCACGTACCGGAACAGAGCATCTGATGCATCACCAAAGGCAAACAGGAAGAAGGACTCACTCATATGGCCGTTGTAATCCACCCAGTCGGGGGATACATCACAACGGTACAGCTGCAGCGGTGAGCCAATCGTGTCACCTTCTGAATAGCGCTGATACTCGCGGGTCAGATAAATGTCGTTATCCATGAGCGTCTCCGGAATGGATACTCAGCCACAGGAATATGCCTGTCACCCTGAATACCCGGTTTATTTTTGTTATCGGATATACGCCATTCTGGCTTTTGACAGCTTAGTCGACATGACTTAAATGTCACATTAACCTGAACTAAAGCGACAAATAAAAACAAAACCTCACACAATAAAAAACCGCCGGACGGCGGTTTTCTTCAGAGCGATCATCAACAGTGTCAGCGTCTGTTTACACATACAAATCCCGCCAGTAAATTAAGCCCCTGCTCATAGGTTTCGTCATCCACACCATTAACGCTGAGACGGCAAAAGCTGAGTGGATTATCCAGTGGATTCACCGCAAAATGCCGGGCTTCCGCCACATCCACTCCTGCCGCTTTTAAACCTCTGATATCCAGCACACTGTCCGCCAGCCAGTGGTGTGGAGAGGTTAAAGGCAATTGTAACCCCAGCCGCCTATTCAGCTGAGTATTACGCCGTTTCAGTTCACCCAGACAATGCTGAATAGCCTTATCCATCAGACCATGTTCAATCGCGGTAATGATATGGCTGGCGGCGCTGGCGGATACCAGCCAGGCGGTTTCGACAATATTCTCCCGAAGTTTATGCAACACCGGGTTCGCCGAGGCAATAAACGATGCCCGGTGCCCACCGCTCAGGCACTTACTGAAACCGGATACCAGCAGGCTCTGTTCCGGAATGTAGCCACTGATCGGCGCCGGGGTATCAAACATGCCATAGATATCTTCTTCCACCAGCAACAGATCCAGCCGGCGAATTTCAGCGGCCAGTGCCCGGCGACGCGCTTCAGCCTGAGAAAAACCAAGGGGAGAATGATGGGAAGGAATCGTCACCAACATACGGGCACCGGTCTGCTTTGCCGCAGAGACTAACCCTTCCGGCGTCACTCCCTGCTCATCGCCTTTACAGATAAACATCCGCAAGCCCCGCTGCTTGGCGGCAGTGATAATCCCCGGCGCGGTAAATTCGTCCACCAGAATCGCATCACCGACATTCAGCAACCGGGTAAAAATCATCTGCAAGGCATACTGGCAACTGGGCAGCGCCAGAATCTGGTCTTCATTAAACGCAACCTGCCGGGCCGCCAACAGCCACTGACTCACGGCCCGCTGAAAACGCAGTACCAAATCATTGCTGATGTATTCATAGTATTGCGGCGTGTTGGCCAGTGCATTGGCCGCTTCAATCTGTTTATTCAGCTTCAGAATGACATCATCGCAACGTAATTTATTAATCGACAGATTAATCTTCAGGCCATCACTGACCCCGATCGCCTGAGCAAACATCGCCGCGTTGCTGTTGCCCAGTACATAAGTCCCACGGCCAATCTGCCCACCGACCAGGCCTTTCTGCGCCGCCCGCTGATACGCACGGGAAACCGTTGTGGGATTCACTTCCAGCCGGTAAGCCAGAATCCTCTGAGGGGGCAAACGGTCCCCCACTTTCAGCTCATGCCGGGTAATCGCCTCTTCAATGGCGAATACAAGTTCGTTCACCCCCATACGGGTGTCTGCTTTTTCGGGATACCACATATTGTATGTCATGCAATAAAAAAATTGTGTCATACAATATAGCATGCCAGAATTTCTGATCACCAGAGGACGCATACTAAACGGAGCACCAGCATGTCCCACCAACAGATAAAAACATGGCTGTATTTTCTCACTCAGGGCATCGCACTGACCTGTGGCGTGATATCTGTCTCCGTTTCACCGATTGTCGGCAAAGCACTGGCTCCCAGCAGTGAATTGTCCACGTTGCCGTATGGCATTCAGTTTGCCACCGTCATTGCCTGCTCCTATGTGCTGGCGATGCTGATGCAACGTTTTGGCCGGCTTAAAATATTTCTGTTCGGCAGCCTGACTCTGTTTATGGCAGGCATCGCCGGATATATATCGATCCTGCAACAATCTTTTAACATTAACCTGCTGGCACACATTCTGTTCGGGGTCAGCCTCAGCACCTTTGCCTTCTTCCGCTTTGCTGCCACCGAAGGGCTGGATGATTCAATGAAGTCACGGGCGCTGTCGCTGGTGACTCTGGGCGGGATTCTGGCAGCATTTGTCGGGCCTGCTATTGCCAGTAACAGCCGCAGCTTTATTGTGGATCAGGAGTTTTCTGCCAGCTATCTGTGTTTTTCTGCGCTGGGTATTTTGATGGCAACACTGCTCGCAGCCGTAGCGGTGCTGTCACGCAATGAAGAAACAGCCACAGGGCCTGAAACCCAAACCAAAACGGCGGAATCGCAGCCGGCTGTCAGACAACCGGTACCGGTGCTGCCTTTGCTGGTTGCAATCTACGCCTCCGGCTTCGGTTACATGATTATGGCGATGCTGATGATGCAATCGTCTCTGAAACTGAATGCCCTGCAATTACCTTTCAGCGATATCATGCAGGTCATCCAGTGGCATGTTATCGCCATGTTCTTACCTTCCTTATTCATGGGCCGGATCATTGCGCGCACCAGTGAAAGCACCGTCATTTTTGCCGGGTATCTGGTGATGCTGGCGTCTATGCTGATTGCCATTTATCAGCCCACCTATAACGGTGTTCTGGCGGCACTGATTGGGATCGGCCTGGGCTGGAATATGTTGTACGTAGGCGGTAGCAGCCTGGTGGCCAGGCTCCCCGGAGATGCACACAGAATGCAGGGGATAAATGAATCCGCCGTCGCATTTCTGAATGCCAGCGGCGCATTTTCCGCCGGCGCACTGTTCGTCTGGATTGGCTGGGAAAATTCCAACTGGCTGGCCATATCATTACTGACACCCGGGCTGGTTTTACTGGTAAGCTGGAAACTGAAACGTCGCCGGCAACAGGCCATCGCCATCGGTTGATTTACTGACTCAGGAAGTACTATGTCTGACACCCAACATCCGCAATTTGCGACTCAGGTTATCCACGCCGGAGAACAGAAAGATCCGGCTTATAATGCCATTATGCCTCCGGTGGTCACCGCCAGCTCATTCATTAAAGACAATATCGGTGCGCAGCAGGAATTCGGCTACAGCCGGGGGGAAAACCCTACCCGTCACGCGCTGGAAACCTGCCTGGCAGAGCTAGAAGGCGGGGCCGGTGCGATTGCCTGCGCCTCCGGTATGGCCGCCACCGCATCCGTCATGGAACTGCTGCCCCGGGACGCGCATGTCATTGTGACTGCCAGCGTCTACGGCGGGACTTTTCGTCTGCTGGAAGAATGCCGCAGCAAAACCTCAGGCTTCACCACCAGCTATGTTGACCTGAATGATCTGGCAGCCGTTGAAGCCGCCATTCAGGACAATACTGCGCTGATCTGGATAGAAAGCCCGACCAACCCTCTCCTGAAACTGGTGGATATGCAGGCCCTTGCTAAGCTGGCTAAACGGCATCAGATCCTGACCTGTGTGGATAACACCTTTTCCTCTCCCTGGAACCAGCAACCGATTAAATTCGGGATTGATCTGGTGATGCATTCCACCAGCAAATACGTGGGCGGACATTCTGACCTGATCGGCGGGGCAGTCGTTGCCGCAGACGCTGAACTGCATCAGCGCCTGCAATACATTGCCATGGCAGTCGGTGCCATTCAGGGCCCCTTCGACAGCTACCTGGCCCTGCGTGGCCTGAAGACTCTGGACCTGCGCATGGAACGCCAGAGCAGCAACGCGCTGAGCATTGCCGGGCATCTGGAACAGCACCCAGCCATTGACAAGGTCTTTTATCCCGGGCTTCCCAGCCACCCACAGCACGAATTATGTAAGCGACAGATGAAAACCGGCGGGGCCGTCGTAGCGATTCGCCTGAAGGGCGGGCTTGATGAAGCGAAAGCCGTTATCGGCCGGTTAAAATATTTTGTACTGGCGGATTCGCTGGGCGGTGTGGAAAGCATGATCAACCATGCCTTTACCATGTCACACGGCGGCATGCCGGTTGAAGAAAAATATGCAGTTGGCATCACTGAAGGCCTGCTACGCTTGTCCGTCGGCGCTGAAGCACTGGATGATCTGATTGCCGAACTGGACTATGCGCTTAAAGCCATTTCAGGCTAACAAACAAAAAAGCCCGTTATATAAACGGGCTTGTTTAGTCTATCCGCACTTAACCGTGGCGAGCGTCAAGCAGCTCCCGGACGGGTGCCGGTAAACAGCTTCTCACCGAGGCGGTAATGCGGGCCTCATGCTTTTGCCAGAGAATTCCCAGCCCGATAATCCCCAAACCAATCAACGTCAGCGCAACCGGGAACAACCAACTGTCTTCAAACACTTCGTTTGCCAAATATCCCAGACACAAACAACAGCCGATGGCCCCAAACACCACAAACACCTTACGCATCAGCACTGCACCGCAGCCAATCATTACAAGGTTAATACAGAAATAGAGAAATTTGTTCAGATCACTGTCTGAGTTCTGAACCGTTAACCCGCCCCAGAATGCCATCACACCGAACAGGTACAGCCAGAATGCATAATCCAGGCTACGGCGGGCACGTATATCCACCCACAGGGCAAACACAGTAATTCCCAGCCCGAACCAGCAGGTAAATAACCTCCGTTCCCGCCAATGTAAATCACTGCCAAGCACCATCTCTGCAAGATCCATCGACATATACCAGAGGGTAACGGCCAGCGGCATCATCAGAAAAGGAAAGCGATAACGGAATAACAGCACGGCTGCTACCAGCAGTGTGGCCAGTTCCATATATATCCACAGGAGTTTTATATGCCGGTGAAATTCACTGTATGTTGAATCATCCGGCCACCAGCCCATACCGTGCTGAAAACCGTAGACGGCCAGTGGTGTCAGTGTAAGTACAAAGGCCGCACAGATTCCGGCGGGGATCAGGTAACCGGTCTCCCTGAAGCGGTTGGTCAGCAATAATCCGGCAAGCGCATAGGCCGCACATAATGCAACAATGCCCCAGCCGCCAAATGCTTCCCAGCCAAGGTTCATAAACAGGCTCATGGCCCCTATCGCAACCATTCCGCCCAGATAATAGAGCAGATGGGTAAAATCAAACTTTGGCCGCGGTCCGTGCCTAGTGTCCCATTCACGTAAATGCTCCAGTAAAGGGCCCAACTGTTCTTCCCGCAACAGCCCTTTGCGAACGGCATCTTTTAAGCCAGATGCAGAAACCGGCATAACATTTTCTCCCCTGAATCATGTACACCCACAGTGTGACACAAAAAGATTTCCTGCTACTGAATATTCTGCACCCGATATGTGAGAAGGGATCAAAATACAGCAACATTTTTGTCATCAGTCTGTCACCGGCGACATCTAGATTGACAGCATACTCTCACCTGACCATGGATTCAGAACATGCCTTCCATTTCCGGCAAACTGTTACAGAAAAGCTGTCTGGCAGCCCTTATCGGCACGCTTAGCTGTTCACTGCAGGCGAACAGTTTTAACCGTATCGCTTCATTTGAAACCACTGCCAACCTGCCGGCAGACAAAGCCTGGGGTACGGAAACATCCGCTGAAATTATCGATGTCAGTAAAGACGGCAACACCCTGATTTATTCAGACAGCCCTCTGGGTGGCCTGGGTCTGGTAGATATCACCGATCCGGCGAAACCACAGCCTGCAGGTTTTATTCCGCTGAAAGGTGAACCCACCTCAGTGGTTACCAGCGGCGAGTTCGTACTGGCAGCGGTCAATACCTCGCAAAGCTATACCCACCCATCCGGCCACCTGGCAGTGATCTCTCTGGCAAGCCGGTCATTAACCGGCCAGTGTGATTTAGGCGGACAGCCTGACTCTGTCGCCGTCTCAAAAGATGGCAAATATCTGGCGGTTGCCATTGAGAATGAGCGGGATGAAGACCTGAACGGTGGCGCATTGCCTCAGCTACCTGCCGGGTACGTAACGGTGATACCACTTGAAATGAGTCAGCCGGTCTGCGAACAGGCACGAAAAGTCAGCCTGACAGGGCTTGCTGAAGTTGGCACAGATGATCCGGAACCCGAGTTTGTGGACTTCAACAGCCGCAATGAGATCGTTGTCGGTTTACAGGAAAATAACCACCTGGCGATTATTGATGCCGAACAGGGCAAGCTCCTGAAGCATTTTTCAGCCGGCACAGTCGACCTTAAAAACGTCGACCTGGACGAAGAACGGGCCCTGACATTCGATGCGGTTCAGCGACAGCGTAAACGGGAACCGGATGCGATCAAATGGCTGGATGATGACCGCTTTATCACTGCTAACGAAGGCGATTTTGAGGGCGGTTCCCGTGGCTTTACCATCTTTTCCAAGTCCGGGGAGGTACTGTTTGAGTCCGGTCTGGATCTGGAATACCGCATTGCCCGCGCCGGCCACTATCCGGAGAAGCGTTCGGGTAATAAAGGTATTGAACCGGAAGGCCTGCTGGTCGCGGAATTCTCCGGAGAAACCTACATTTTTGTACTCTCCGAGCGCAGTTCAATGGTGGGGGTATACAAAGATACCGGAGACGCGCCGGAATTTATTCAGTTACTGCCATCCGGCGTATCCCCTGAATCAGCTGTCGCCATCAGCAAGCGCGGCCTGCTGGCCACCGCCAACGAAAAAGACCTGCTGGCCGATAAAGGCCCCCGCGCACAGGTAATGATCTATCAGTTTGGAAAGCAGGCGGTACAGTACCCACAAATTGAATCGGTCATGGTCAACGGCCGGCCAATCGGCTGGGGAGCACTCTCTGGCCTGAGTGCTGATCCTGAAACACCGGATACGCTATACGCTGTTAACGACAGTTTTTACCGCAGTCAGCCAAGCATCTTTAAAATAGATGCCAGCCAGACGCCTGCAAAAATTACCCGGCGCATTCCTGTGACCCGTGACGGCAAAGCAGCACAAAAGCTGGACCTTGAGGGCATAACGCCAGACGGTAACGACGGTTTCTGGCTGGCCTCGGAAGGCAAGACATCAACGCTGGTGCCGCATGCACTGTATAACGTTAACAGCGACGGTGAAATCAGACAGGAGATTCCATTCCCGGCAGAATTACTGGCGGTAGAAAAGCGTTTCGGAGCGGAAGGGATTACCCGCATTGGCGATACCCTGTGGGTAGCGATTCAGCGTCCATGGAAGGACGATCCGGCTAACACCGTTAAACTGCTGGCGTACAACATCACCGATAAAACCTGGCGGGCGGTTCACTATCCGCTCAGTAAACCAACGGACAAAGGCTGGGTAGGGCTTTCTGAAATCAGCCTTTACAAGGATGCTGTGTATATCATCGAGCGGGATAACCAGCTAGGCAGCAAGGCAACCATCAAGCGCCTGTATAAAGTCAGCACAGATCAGTTAAAGCCGGTTGAACTTGACCAGCCACTCCCTCTTGTCAGCAAGCAGCTGGTGCATGACTTTATACCTGATCTGCAGGCACTCAATGGCGTCACTGTGGATAAAATAGAAGGCTTCACCATTGATGCCTCCGGCAAAGGCTTCGCCGTCACCGATAACGACGGGGTTGATGACAGCACCGGTGAAACCTACTTCTTCAGTTTGGGTAAGATGTAAATAATACCTCGCATCACAAAAAACGGCGGCCTAAGGGCCGCCGTTTTTATACATCTTAGTATCTATTCCTGACCGTCTTTATCCAGTACATCCGGGCTGGCCTGGCTGAGTACCTGTTGCTGCCAAAGCGTTGTAACAGCTTCCCGGTAATCTTCCAGATCGTGATCGCTTACTGTATTGGATTTATCCTGCAACGTCTGACGGTGGCCCAGCGCACGGAACGCTTTATACGCTTCGCGCAGGGTTTCAGCTTCAGCCGGTGCGATGACACCGCTGACTTCCATCGCGTCCAAAATACGGATGTTATCGGTAAACTCCATCAGATTAGCGTGCCGGGCTGAACAGGCCAGTGCTGAATACTGTACCAGAAACTCGATATCCACAATGCCGCCACGGTCCTGCTTCAGGTTGAACGCCTCTTCGGCTTCCTTCTCTGAGGACCCCAAATGCGTGCGCATCTTCTCACGCATCTTCACCACTTCGTCCGCCAGTTCTCTGGCATCCCGTGGTTTGCCGATAATCTGTTCGCGAACTGCTTCAAAACGCTTACCTAACTCTTCAGAACCGGCAATCACCCGTGCCCGAACCAGCGCCTGATGCTCCCAGGTCCAGGCTTCTTTTTCCTGATATTCTTCAAACGCCCGTAAAGAACTCACCAGCAAACCGGAGTTACCGCTCGGCCGCAGGCGCATATCCACTTCATACAATTGCCCACCGGCCGTAAAGGTATTCAGTATGTGGATAATCCGCTGGCCCAGTCGGGTAAAGAACACCGAGTTCGCAATGGATTTATCCCCCGGCGTAAACAGATTCAGCTCAGCATCGTGCACAAATACCAGGTCCAGATCGGAACCATACGACAACTCGATGCCCCCCATTTTCCCGTATCCAACCACGATAAAGTCCGGGTCACAGGGGACGCCAGCGGTTTTGAAAGGCACGCCGTGCTTTTCAGTCATTAGCCGCCAGGCCATATCCAGCACCACTTCAAGAATCGCTTCTGCCAGCCAGGTAAGGTAATCGCTGACCTTCATCAGCGGCAATGCGCCGGTAATATCCGCCGCAGCTACCCGCAATGCGTGAGCACTTTTGAAATACCGCAGTGCTTCCATCAGTTGTTCAGTGTCTTCTTCCGGAATGCGCAGCAATTGCTGGCGCAGCTCTGCCCGCAGTTCATCCTTTGTGGGTGGGTTATACAGGGAACTCTGATCTATCAGCTCATCCAGCAGAACCGGTTGCTTGGTCAGGGTTTCCGCGAACCAGGCACTGGCAGAGCACAGGCGAACCAGCTGTTTAAGGGCACCGGGATTTTCTGCCAGTAACACCAGATACGCTGAACGGCGCAGTACTGCCCGAATCAGCTGTAATACACGCCCCAGGGTTTCAGCAGAGTTCGCCACCAGCGCCACATCATGCATCAGCCGGGGTAATACGGCACACAGGCGCTCCCGGCCAATGGGCTGCATCATCTGCACTCCCCGGCTGTTTTTCAGATCATTAAAATATTTGCAGGCCACTTCCGGCGCATCAAAGCCATGCTCAACAAATACATGCAGGCCGCCATCTTCTTCATCCTCCGCCTGCCAGAGTAACAACCATTCTTTATCCTGCTGATGATCTTCCCCGTCATCTTCTTCCGCCGGGGCGATCACATGCCCGAAATGTTCTGTCACACGGTCTCTGTGATGATCAAGCTGTTGCAGAAAATCATTCCAGCCTTCACAGCCCATACTCCACGCCAGACGCTGCTGCCCCGCATCATCCTGTGGCAGCTCCTGAGTCTGCTTGTCTGCCACCGCCTGAATACAATGTTCAGCATTTCGCAGAAAAGTATAAGCATCCGTCAGCTCAGTAACGGCCAGCTCCGGCATACCGACGGATTCAGGCAATAATGGCAGGATATTCAGCAGTTCCCGTTGCTGTAAACGGGGATCACGGCCGCCGCGAATCAGCTGGAATGCCTGAGCAATGAATTCGACTTCGCGTATACCGCCGGCACCGAGTTTCACGTTGCCACTCAGGCCTTTACGCCGCACTTCACGGTTAATCATTTCCTTCATGCTGCGCAGGGATTCAAATGCGCTGAAATCAATATATTTGCGATACACGAATGGCCGCAGAATTTCCTGCAGTTCAGCGCCTTTAACTTTATCACCCCCCACGACACGGGCTTTGATCATGGCGTACCGTTCCCAGTCACGCCCCTGATCCTGGTAGTACTCTTCCATGGCCATGAAGCTGCACACCAGCGGTCCGCTGGCACCATAGGGCCGCAGGCGCATGTCTGTACGGAATACAAAGCCATCAGCAGTAATATTATCCAGTGCCTGAATCAGCTTTTGCCCTAAACGGCTGAAGAAGTCCTGATTGGCAAGACAGCGACGCCCGTCACGGGTTTCGCCTTTATCCGGGTAAGCAAAGATCAGATCAATATCAGATGACAGGTTAAGCTCATGAGCGCCCAGTTTACCCATGCCGAGCACGATCAGTTGCTGCGGCTCTGCCGGATGGCCCTCAGTGGCATAACTGTAAGGCGTTCCCCAGCGGCGACAACATTCAGCATGTAACCATTGCAGCGCCAGATCGATACAGGTATCCGCCAGGTCCGATAAATCACCGGTGGTTTCCCGCATGTCCGCACTGCGGGTCAGGTCCCGCCAGATAATGCGTACCATCTGACGCTGACGAAACTTACGCAGCACAGGATGGAGCTGCTCTTCATTTTCAACATTTTTCAGCTGTGCGCTGAGCTGTTGCCGGTAATCATCCGGTGTAAAAGAACGGTACAGGTCACCGCTTTCCAGTAAATCTGCAAATACCGCAGGCTGGCGGGAAAACTGGTCTACGGCATAGTCACTGCCTACGATGAGTGTCACAAGATCGGCAGTCTGAGCAGTATCCAGCTGCGCCAGTGAGCAGCGTTCTTCAAGTTGCTGCCAACGTTTGTGCACAAATTCCTGCAGGGCAGAGGGTAAAGCATCAGTCTTGGGTGTAGACATTTTCCGTCACTCTTATCGTACCTTTCCGCTCACGCTTGCCGGCCAGCTGAAAGTTTATCTATTGCTCGTTCAGGATCAATTTACCTGATATCACCCCGTCTGCCTAACGCTGATCAGGGACAGACTGAGATAAGTCACTGATCAGTCAGCAATTCTGCTGAAAACGCTGAAAAAATACCGGCGACTCAGACAAACTGAATTTTTTTTGCACGAATACACTTTTAAGAAATTCTAATAAAAATCAATAGATTCATATACTTACATCGTAGCCACTGAAAATTGTCAGTTTTAACCTTCTCATATGTGTATTTTTCGTGTCATTTTTACTACAAAGCTACAACAAGGCCGCGTATACTCGCGCCAATTTTGCCCTGAGCGAGAAAAAAAAGAGCCCTAATATGGTTACTAACAACTCGATTTTTCAGCTGTTTGCCAGCTCCCCATTCAAGCCGATGCAGGAACACATTGCCAAAGCGCATGCCTGTGCCATTGAACTGATCCCATTCTTCGAAGCCGTTATGGCTGACGACTGGGTAAAAGCTGAGCAACTGCAGCAAAATATCGCGCGTCTGGAAAATGAAGCCGATACCCTGAAAAAGGATGTTCGCCAGCAACTGCCACGTGGTCTTTTCCTGCCGGTACCCCGTACCGATCTGCTGGATTTGCTGCGCATGCAGGACAAGATCGCTAACCGTGCGAAAGATATCGCCGGCCTGATGCTGGGACGTCAGATGAGCATCCCTGAAGCAATCCAGCCGATCATGAAAGAGTACCTGGCGGTTTCCCTGAAAACCTCTGCTCAGGCGCTTTCTGCACTGAATGGCCTGGATGAACTGGTAACGTCCGGTTTCAGTGGCCACGAAGTAGATGTTGTGGAACAGATGATTCACGAAATCGACGATCTGGAACACAACGCAGACGAAATGGAACGTCAGGCCCGCTCGGCCCTATTCACGGTAGAAAAAGATCTGCATCCAATTGATGCTATGTTCATGTATCAGGTAATTAACCTGATCGGTGATCTGGCAGACAAAGCACAGCAGGTAGGCAGCCGTTTACAGCTGCTACTGGCCAAGTAACGTTTTCTCATTTTTCCCGATAGGAAATTTCCATGACCATTATCGCAGAATACGGTGACATCCTTGTCATCATGGCATGTATTTTTGGCTTCTTTATGGCCTGGGGCGTCGGTGCGAACGACGTTGCCAACGCAATGGGTACCTCTGTAGGTTCCAAAGCACTGACTCTCAAACAGGCGATCCTGATCGCTATCATCTTCGAATTTGCCGGCGCATGGCTGGCAGGTGGCGCGGTAACCTCAACCATCCGTAAAGGCATTATCGATCCGGCATTACTGTCCGGCACCCCGGAACTGCTGGTGTACGGTATGTTGTCAGCCTTGCTGGCGGCGGGTATCTGGCTGCTGATCGCAACCTTCTTCGGCTGGCCGGTCTCCACCACTCACTCTATCGTGGGTGCGATTGTGGGCTTTGCAGCGGTAGGTATCGGTGTTGATGCGGTTAACTGGGGCAAAGTATCCAAGATTGTTGCCAGTTGGGTTGTATCGCCGGTCACCGCCGGACTGATAGCCTTCTTCCTCTTCCGCAGTGTGCAACGGCTTATACTCGATACAGAAGAACCGTTTAAAAACGCTAAAAAGTACGTGCCTTACTACATCTTCCTGGTAGGTTTCATGATCTCCATGGTGACCTTCACCAAAGGTCTGAAGCACATCGGTCTGGACCTTAGCTTCGGCACCAGCGCCCTGATTTCTGTAGGTGTTGCACTGCTGACCATGTTCCTGGGTATTGCTATGCTGAAGAAAATCCATGCAAGCAAAGCCGATGACAAAGAATATCACTTCGCCAGCGTTGAAAAAGTTTTCGGCGTACTGATGATGTTCACTGCCTGCGCAATGGCATTTGCCCACGGCTCTAACGACGTTGCTAACGCCGTTGGCCCACTGGCTGCGGTTGTCGGTGTTGTAGCCTCTGCCGGTGAAGTCGCCCAGAAAACAGCCATGCCTGTATGGATCTTACTATTGGGCGGTGGCGGTATCGTTGCCGGTCTGATTATGTACGGCCACAAAGTTATCGCAACTGTTGGTAACAACATCACTGAGCTGACACCAAGCCGTGGCTTCGCTGCCACGCTGGCAGCAGCGACTACAGTCGTATTTGCATCAGGTACCGGCTTGCCTATCTCTACGACTCACACACTCGTGGGTGCAGTACTGGGTGTAGGTCTGGCACGTGGTCTGTCTGCTCTGAATCTGCGCGTGATCGGTACTATTTTCGCATCCTGGGTGGTGACTCTGCCTGCGGGTGCCGGTCTGGCAATCATGTTCTTCTTCATGTTTAAAGGCATGTTCAGTTAAGCAATATTCTTTACTGATATAAAAAGCCGGCCTCTGCCGGCTTTTTTCGTTTCAGCCCCTCCGTCTGGACGCTCCGCCCTAAAGCCTGCACAATAGTCTGTACCCTATTTTTCCCCCTGCGACGGAGTTGCTATGTCTACCGTGCCATCCCTGCTTACTATGCTGACAGAGTTAATTGGCACTCCGTCTGTCAGCTGCACAGCACCACACCTGGATCAGAGCAACCTGGGGGTCATCCATAAACTTGAAGCCTGGCTCAGTGACCTGGGGTTCAGCACTGAAATCATGCCGTTGCCCGGCCATGAAGGTAAAGCCAACCTGATTGCAACACTGGGCAGTGGCCCTGGCGGACTGGTGTTATCGGGACATACCGATACCGTGCCCTATAACGCAGAACGCTGGAATACCGACCCGTTTAAGCTGACCGAAAAGGATAACCGCTTTTACGGGCTGGGCAGCTGTGACATGAAAGGCTTTATCGCCATTGCCATTGAAGCGGCCAGGCACTTTACTGACAAGCCTCTCCAGCAGCCCCTTATTATTCTGGCCACTGCCGATGAAGAAAGCTCGATGGATGGTGCCCGGGCACTGGCTGAAGCCGGATATCCGAAAGCCCGTTATGCGGTTATCGGCGAGCCCACCGGCCTGAAACCGATTCACATGCACAAGGGCATGATGATGGAAGGCATTAAGATTACCGGTAAAGCCGGGCACTCTTCTGACCCTTCACTGGGGAACAATGCGCTGGAAGCCATGCACTCAGTACTTGGCGAACTGATCAGCTTTCGTCATGAACTGCAGCAAAACTATCAGAACAGCGCCTTTCAGGTGACCGTTCCGACCCTGAATCTGGGATGCATTCACGGCGGCGATAACCCTAACCGGATCTGCGGCAGCTGTGATCTGGAATATGATTTACGCCCTCTGCCAGGCATGAATATAGATAACCTGCGCGAAGCCATTGATCAGCGCCTGCAGCCAGTCGCAGACCGCTTTGGCGTCAGTATCCGGAACCAGCGCCTGTTTCCGGAAATTCTGCCTTTCCAGAACGATAAACAATCTGAGCTGGTCCGCTGCGCCGAACAACTGACCGGCCACACGGCCAGTACCGTTGCCTTTGGCACCGAAGCACCGTTTTTACAGTCCCTGGGGATGGATACCATCGTGATGGGACCGGGCTCCATTGATCAGGCCCATCAACCGGATGAATATCTGGCAACGGATCAGATTCGCCCCACTGTGGACATTTTGCGGCAGTTAATTGGCAAGTATTGCCTCTGAATCTTGCTTTTATCCACAGAACACTTAGCCTTACAGAATAACCTGCTAACTGACTGATTTATCATTGTGATCGACGACCTGACCCAATACCTGAACTGGTTCCGCCACAGTTCCCCTTACATCAACGCACACCGGGGTAAAACCTTTGTGCTGATGCTGCCCGGGGATGCACTGACGGATGACAACTTTGCGAACATTGTTCACGACATTGCCCTGCTTAACAGCCTGGGAGTGAAACTGATTCTGGTTCACGGTTCCCGACCACAGTTACAGCAGCGCTTAGAAGAGCAGAACATTGACACCCGAATTCACCATGACCTGCGCATTACCGATGCCCCGGTGCTGAAATGCGTAATTGAAGCGGTGGGCTACCTGCGCACTGAAATAGAAGCCAGGCTATCAATGGGCGTGGCTAACTCCCCTCTGCACGGCGCGCAGATGCGAGTGTGCGGCGGCAACTTTGTCACTGCCAAGCCGGCAGGCATCTATGAAGGGGTCGACCTGTGTAACACCGGTGAAGTCAGACGTATTGACCATGAAGCTATCCGCTACCAGTTACAGAACAACCATATCGTGCTGCTGTCCCATCTAGGATACTCACCCACCGGCGAAGTATTTAACCTGGCCGTGGAAGATGTCGCTACCCAGACAGCGATCGCAGTAAAAGCCGATAAACTGGTTCTGTTCGGCGCTGAAAACGGCGTGACTGACAGCAAAGATCAGTTGCGTTCAGAACTGCTGGCGGATACCGCCGAACGGCTGGTAAACCAATACCGGGCACGGCTGACTGATCCGTCAGAAACGTCTTCGGATATTTCCCGGCACCTGGCAGCAGCGGCCCGGGCCTGTAAGCACGGCGTGCCCCGCAGCCACCTGATCAGTTACAAAGAAGACGGAGCACTGGTCACTGAGCTGTTCAGCCGCAACGGCACCGGCACTATGGTGATCGAAGAGTCCTATGAACAGGTACGCCCGGCAAACATTGAAGATGTCGGCGGTATTCTGGAACTGATCCAGCCAATGGAAGAAGCCGGTGTTCTGGTACGCCGTTCCCGTGAGCGGCTGGAAGCAGAAATTAATCGCTTCACCGTTATCGATCTGGATGGCGCTATTATCGGTTGCGCTGCCCTGTACCCCTTCCCGGAAGAACAGACCGGCGAGCTCGCCTGTGTCGCCATTGCTACTGACTACCGCGGTGGCAACCGGGGTGAAAAACTGCTGGAAGGTATTGAGCAGGCGGCCCGTGAACAAAAACTTGAGCGGCTGTTTGTACTCACCACCCGGACCGCTCACTGGTTCCTGGAGCGTGGATTTGTACAGATGAATATCCAGGATCTGCCCGGCGAAAAACAAGCTTTGTATAACTTTCAGCGTAATTCCAAAGTATTTGCCAAACAGCTTGTCTAGACTGACAGGCCTAAACTGATTTTATAACCGCGCCGGCGAGGAGGCCGGCGCATCACAAGGAATGTTCCCCATGTCGCAAAATCTTCCCCAGCACCCGACGGTGCACCCTTTTGAATTTCACGGCAAAAGCGGTGAGTTCTTCAAAATCTGGATCGTCAACATCTGCCTGACAGTACTTACACTGGGCATTTATTCGGCCTGGGCTAAGGTCCGGACTCACCAGTATTTTTATGGCCATACCACCCTGGCTGGCAGCAGCTTTGAATATACAGCAAAGCCTATGACGATCCTCAAAGGACGGCTGATTGCGATTTTCGTTGTCATCGCTTTTACCTTGCTGATTGAGATCTTTCCACTGGCGGCTATTCCTGTTGCCGTCGCTTTTATTGCTGTCTTTCCCTGGCTGATTTGCAGAGCATTGAAGTTTCAGGCAACAAACACTCGCTACCGCAATCTCAGTTTTAACTTCCACGGAAAATACAAACAGGCTTTTCTGAATTATTTACTGTTGCCATTCTTAAGCATCTTTACCCTGTATATTGTTTATCCGCTGGTAATCGCCATACAGAAACGCTGGCATGTTAATCAGAGCAGCTACGGGCAGACATTCTTCACCAGCCAGTTAAAGTCTGGCAGCATTTTCATGATCTATTTAAAAGCGATCGGCCTGCTGTTCCTGGCTTCCTTCATTTTCACAATCATCGGTACCATTTTTGCCGTCATGCTGGGTATCAGCTTTGACCCGGCGTTCATTGATCCAGATAGCAATCCATACTTCCCGTTCTACGGACTACTCTTTCTGCCTCTGTATGTCACATTTTATGTGGCTTTCATCCAAACCCGGGTTCTCAATACTGTATTTAACACCTCAAGCCTCGCCGGCAATAATTTTGAAAGCAAACTGAAAGCCCGAACAGTTACCTGGCTTATCATTTCCAATACTCTCGCTATTCTCGTGAGCGCTGGTCTGCTCATTCCATGGACGCACATTCGCATGGCCCGTTACAGAGCCGAATGCACGCAGTTGCTTGCCACCGGTGATCTGGATGAATTTACCCGCGGTGCAACCGAGCAACAGAATGCACTGGGCGAAGAACTCGGTGAAGCTATGGATCTGGAGTTTGGCATCTGATGCAACTATCAGGCAGGCTCTTTGATGGTCACACATCAAAGAGCCATCCGGCAGAATTGTCGGTAGCAGAGCCGGGGGACATCCGCATTGATTGTCCGGCGCTGAGTGTCAGTGGCTATCACTGGTCTGAACTGACAATCAGTCCCCGAATCGGCAGCACAGCCCGGTATCTGGACCTTCCGAACGGACTCCGTTTTGAGACCCGGGATAATGATCAGGTCGATCAGTTAATCGGCCTGCATGCAGGGGATGACCGCCTAAGCTGGATTCACCGGCTGGAAAACAGCTACCGCTATGCATTGCTGTCAGTCATCTGCGTGGCTCTGTTTATCTGGTGGGGAATTAACTATGGCCTGCCTTCTGCTGCCCGACAGGTAGCTTTTGTACTGCCTGTCAGTGTCAATGAAGAAGTCAGTAAACACACCCTGTCGACGCTGGATAAATACCTCTTTAAACCGTCAACGCTGAGTACAGAACGTAAGGAAAAGCTAACCCGGGACTTTGAAACTCTGATCGCCAGCCGAGACGATGGTTTCAACTATCAGCTGCATTTTCGCGACGGCGGTGCTGTCGGTCCTAACGCCTTCGCCCTGCCGGATGGCAGTGTCATCTTTACCGATCAGATCATTAAACTGGCCGGTGATGATGAGGAACTGATTGCAGTCATGAGCCACGAAATTGGCCACGTGAATATGCGTCATGGCTTACGACGGGCCTTACAAAGCAGCGCCCTGCCATTGCTTATCATCGTCATTACCGGCGATATGAGCACCGCCAGTTCAGTCCTTGCGGCATTGCCAACAATACTGGTTGAAAGCCAGTACTCACAGGCATTCGAACTGGAAGCGGATGCGTTTGCAAAAGACCTGCTGATACAGCATGAACATGACCCGATGAGTTTGGCAAGACTGCTGGAAAAATTGAGCTCAGAGCATGAGGAAGGCACTAACGACTGGTTCTCCAGTCACCCGCCAACACCGGAGCGCATTGAAAAGTTACGTGACTAGTTGCGTGATTCACTTAGTTTTTCAATCAGCCAGCCGCTCAGTCACGTAATCCGGTCAGTAACTCAGCGGCAACATCAGACAGAATAATGCCCCACCGTACTGCGACTCTGAAATTCGCAGTTCACCGCCATAACTGCTAAGAATATCAACCGCCACGGACAGGCCAATTCCCTGTCCGGGGGCGGATGTATCAGCCCGCTGCCCCCGCTTCAGGATTGTCTGACGCAATTCAGGTGAAATACCCGCACCATCATCGCCAATCTCTATCCGTAACATGCCTTCAGCCTGGGACATATTCACACTGACCCGGGAGTCACCGTACTTAAAGGCATTTTCAAGAATATTGCCCAGCAGCTCCATCAGATCCCGTTCATCTGCTGCCAGCTGCAAATCCTTCAGGACAAGTTCAACCTTAACACCTTTGTCCCGGTATACTTTCTGTAAAGCCGTCGCCATGCGTTTAATCAGCGGCTCAACAGCCACCCGCTTCGCTAAGCGACGCCCCTGACTTTTAACCGCCCGGGCCAACTGATACTGAACAATCTGATCCATCCTGACGACCTGATCATTCACCAGGTTCTGGAAATCAACATAATCCAGTCCTTCCTGCCGGGCACCCCGAATCACCGCCAGTGGTGTTTTTAAACTGTGAGCCAGGTCCCCCAGGGTATTCCGGTAGCGTTCACGCTGCTTTCGTTCGTTCTCAATCAACAGGTTAAGGTTATCAGTCACCGCCTGAACTTCACTGGGATACTCTCCCAGCAGGCGATCACTGTGACCATGCTCAATTGATTTAAGGTCTCTTGCCAACCGGTTCAGAGGCATCAGACCCCAACGCATAATGATCGCTTCCACCAGCAGGAATAACACAATGGCAGCCCCCAACCAGCTCCAGAGCCGGGTGTTAAAAGCCTTTTGTTCCGCTTTAACAAAGCTGTTGGATTCCAGCACTGTGAACAAATAACGTTTTTCTACGCCGTCAATATCCCAGAGCAAACCGAACTGATACACAAAAAGCGCGTCTTCACTAAGCTCATAGAATGATTCCATCCCGGTTTCCAGCTCGGTACGTCCCAAACGTTCAAGTAAATCATCACTGAGTAGCTGGCTGGACTCAGAACGCCACATCAGGTTATGAGTATCACCATGCAGGACACCATACAGGCCTGATGCGATCTGACTGTAACGGGGTTCACGGAGGGTAGCCGGCATGTTAATGCCTTCAGAGGAGGGTTCTGCAGCACCCAGCAGAAGGTAGAGTTGCAGTTTAAGGCGCTGTTCTTCAGCGGTTGCCAGGCTATGACTGAAGGCCTGCTGCAGGGCAAAGCCTGTCAGACCAAAAAAAACCGGCAACAGTAGAAGTGATGCGAGCAACAAACGTGCCCGCAGTGACTTTGGCATCATGCCTGATCAGAAGTCAGCGTCAGATCAAAGCGATATCCCAGCCCCCGTACAGTCGCAATTGGCTGTAGTGTCTGGTCCGGATCAAGTTTTTGGCGCAGGCGGCGAATAAACACCTCAAGCACATTAGAGTCCCGGTCAAAATCCTGATGATAAAGATGCTCGGTCAGCTCAGTCTTAGAAATAACCTTGCCGGCATTCAGCACCAGATATTCAAGTGTGCGGTATTCATAGCTGGTCAGTTTAACGGTTTCACCGTTGAGCTTAACCACCCGGCCACTGGTATCCAGCTGTAGCGGGCCAAACGCCATCATCGGCTTAGCATGACCTGCAGCACGGCGTAACAGTGCATTCAGCCGGGCCAGCAACTCTTCCATATGGAAAGGTTTAACCAGATAGTCATCTGCACCGGCTTCCAGACCTTCCACCTTATCCTGCCAGTCGCCACGGGCAGTCAGGATAATAATCGGGAAGTTAACATCTTCATCACGCCATTTACGGATCACTTCCACGCCGGAGAGGCTGGGCAAACCGATATCAACAACCGCCAGATCATAAGGAAACTCGGTTCCCAGATAAACTGCTTCCTGACCGTCTTCCGCTTCTTCCACGGTGTAGCCGGCATTCGACAGGGCGGTGACCAGCTGGCGTCTTAAATCACTATCGTCTTCAACAACCAGAAGTTTCATCCATCACTCCTTAAAATAAATACCCATTAGCGGGCCAAAACAGAAGAACTGTGTCACCAGAGAAAAGAGCAGATTCCGCAGGCAGATGCAAGTCAGAGTTCTTTTCCGGAGCCTGCATCTATATCAACATTTTTAACCCGACCGTCAATCAGTAAACGAATCTGATGCACCTGCCGACCGGCCTTACTGACTGTTTCGGCTTTCACAACCTCACCGCCATATTTGGTGTTTACCTGCTTGGCGGCAGCCTGCAAGCTGGTATCGGCAGCCAGCTCAATCACTGCAGCAGATGGCACGAATAACTCTGCACTCGCCTGACCTGCCAGTATCCCCAGCAACACCACCAGTGTGAGGGATTGGAAAGTATTTTGCAGAGCTTGGTACATACTGTTTTCACCTTAGTTCGATTCTTACCGGGGCAGGCCCGCTATTCTTAGCTCGGGGTCAGGTTCCATATGAGACGCGTACTTCCTTATTAACCAGCAACGATTTTTGCCGTCTGAAAAGCTCACGCATTATACCTGCGAAGCAGTCAGTTAAAACCCAAAATGGGTAGCCAAATATCTGATCAATAACGTGCCAATACCCGCACTCTGCGCTCACCGGTAATTATCTTGCTGTAGCACTTAATCAGGTCTGAACTGTGCGCCGTAAACCAAACACTCTCTGACGACAGTCAGACCAGAAAAAGCAGATAAACGTCATTAAGAAAAATACAGAAATAATGCGCTACAACATACGTATAGCACATTATGCACCACGCCGGGACAGCCTGCTCAAACACAGACAACACAGAATTTCACAATCCGGAAGGATCGAGCAAATTCAAACAAATGTATGAACTAATTATCGTTTAGACTGGCCGCTTTTCTGGCACGTAAAGACAGAATGACAAGACGAATGTTATACGCAAACCCCACGACTAAGGCAATCATCATTGTTATCAGAAAAACACTGCCCAGCGCCGGAATTTGCAGCCACCAGGCCAGCCACAGACACAGCACGCTGACTACTGCCACCGGAATACCAATTTTCATCAGCCGTTGCAGCCACCTGTCTGCCGTCAGTTTCTGTGTTTCACTCATACGCTTAACCTCTCGATATCTGTGGTTGCCATACAACTAAAAGACCTCCGATTATAGCCATTAAACCGGTATTATTTTCAGCTATCTGCATGCGACTTTCTGGTATACTCCTGCAAAACAAAAAGAGCCTGTACTGTGCCTCTGACGCTGTCAGACTGCTCTGGCCCGAGGCTCGTTACCACTGATTCGAGGATCTGTGCATGCCACAATACCGTTCCAAAACATCTACTGCCGGCCGTAACATGGCAGGTGCCCGCGCCCTGTGGCGTGCGACCGGCATGAAAGATGACGACTTCCAGAAGCCGATTATCGCGGTTGCAAACTCATTTACCCAGTTTGTTCCCGGCCACGTCCACCTGAAGGACATGGGTCAGCTGGTTGCCCGTGAGATTGAAAAAGCTGGCGGTGTCGCCAAAGAATTCAACACCATTGCGGTTGATGACGGTATCGCCATGGGTCACGACGGCATGCTTTACTCCCTGCCGTCCCGTGACATCATTGCTGATTCCGTTGAATACATGGTTAACGCTCACTGCGCTGATGCGCTGGTCTGTATTTCTAACTGTGACAAGATCACACCGGGCATGCTGATGGCATCCATGCGCCTGAACATTCCGGTTATTTTTGTAACCGGCGGTCCGATGGAAGCCGGTAAGACCCGTCTGGCTGAACATAAGCTGGACCTGGTGGACGCCATGGTACTGGCCGTCGATCCGAACGCGTCTGACGAAATGGTTGATGAAGTGGAGCGCTCTGCCTGCCCGACCTGCGGCTCCTGCTCCGGTATGTTCACCGCTAACTCTATGAACTGTCTGGCCGAAGCTCTGGGTCTGGCACTGCCGGGGAACGGCACTGTGGTCGCGACTCACGCCGACCGTGAACAACTGTTCCTACGCGCTGGCCAGCGCATTGTTGAAATGGCCCGCAGCTACTATGAAGATGACAACGAACGTGTTCTGCCACGGTCTGTTGGCTTCAAGGCTTTCGAAAACTGCATCACTCTGGATATCGCTATGGGCGGTTCCACCAACACCATCCTGCACCTGCTGGCCATCGCCCAGGAAGCTGAAATCGATTTCACCATGAAAGATATCGACCGGCTTTCCCGGGTTGTACCACAGCTGTGTAAAGTGGCACCTAATACCCAGAAATATCACATTGAAGACGTGCACCGTGCCGGTGGCATCATGGCTATTCTGGGCGAGCTCGACCGTGCCGGTAAGCTGCATACTGATACCCCGACCGTACACTCTGACACTATGGCTGACGCACTGGATGAGTGGGATATCATGCGCAACCCTTCACCTGAAGTGGTTGAGTTCTACAAGGCAGGCCCTGCCGGTATTCCAACCCAGCAGGCCTTCAGCCAGGCGACCCGCTGGCCAACGCTGGACGGCGACCGCGAAAACGGCTGTATCCGTTCTATTGAGCACGCATTCTCACTGGAAGGCGGCCTGGCGGTTCTGCACGGCAACATTGCTGAAGACGGTTGTGTGGTTAAGTCTGCCGGTGTGGATGAGTCAATTCTGGTATTCGAAGGCCCTGCACACATTACTGAATCTCAGGACCAGGCGGTTGCCGACATACTGGACGATAAGGTTAAAGCTGGTGATGTGGTTATCGTGCGTTACGAAGGACCAAAAGGCGGCCCGGGTATGCAGGAAATGCTTTACCCAACCTCTTACATTAAGTCCAAAGGTCTGGGTAAAGACTGTGCCCTGCTGACTGACGGCCGTTTCTCCGGCGGTACTTCCGGCCTGTCTATCGGCCACGCCTCTCCGGAGGCTGCCGCTGGCGGCGCAATCGGCCTGGTACGTAACGGTGACCGTATCCGTATCGATATTCCAAACCGTACCATTGATGTTCTGCTATCAGATGAAGAGCTGGCTACCCGCCGTGCTGAGCAGGATAAACTGGGCTGGAAACCGGCTGAAGAACGCCCCCGTAAGGTGTCTGCAGCACTGAAAGCCTACGCTAAGCTGGCCACTTCAGCTGATAAAGGCGCTGTACGCGACCTGTCTCAGCTGGACTGATCAGCACGCACAAAAAAGGCAGCCTTCTGGCTGCCTTTTTTATTGCGCACTCTTTCTTGCACTCACATAATTTATTCAGATAACGAAGCCAATACCTGTTCAGCCCAGTCCAGACTGTGTCGGTAAGCCACTTCATAAAAACGCTTATCCAGCAGCCCTTTTATACTGTCCCAGTCACCGCGCTCATAGCAGGCAACTTCTTCAAGCACGCTGCCCATCTTGTTTTCACGGGTCAGAATGGCCTGTTTGATATCATCCCGCAGTGGCACCTGATCCATCAGGTAGCTCATATCCATGTCCATCATGGCATCCAGCTGAGACAGCAAACCCACCATAAAGAAATTGATCGGCGCTTCGTAGTTCAGCATTTCCGCCAGTAATTCACACATCCGCCCACGGATCAGCATCATCCGGGTGAGTTCAGCCGGCTTACCGGACTGTCCACTCAACAGGAATAAAGTTGCCCACTTCTTCACCTGATTCATCCCGATCAGCGCAATCGCGTGAGACAGTGACTGAATCTCTTTTGGCGTCGAGAATGCAGCTGAATTCACCAGGCGAAGAATTTTATAAGTCATATTGGGATCGTTAATCACGATCTGTTCCACAGAGTCGGCACTGGCATTGGGGTTATCCAGCTCAGCCAGTAGCTGCATAATCATAGCTTTGGAGCTACCCAGTGCCTTGCCCTTAATATCAACCGGCTTACACAGGAAGAACCCCTGAAAAAGTTTAAAACCCAATTCCAGACAGCGGCGGAAATCGTCCTGATTCTCGACCTTATCCGCCAGCAAATCCACATGGTAAGGGCGTACAAACTGAATCAGCTTTCTCAGCTGTTCCGTATCGTGCTTCTGAATATCAATCTTAACAACGGTGACCGCATCCAGCAGTGCAGTTTGTTCTTTATCACCGTTGTAATGGGTCAGTGCCAGGCGGTAGCCCTGCTGTTTCAGCTCTTTGGCTTTTTTAATCAGCTCTTTGGAGGCACCGTCTTCACGCAACAGCTCAAATACAAAATGTTCTTTCGGCAACGCAGGGATGGCGCCGGACAACAACATTGCTTCGGTCAGTTTAATATAGAAAGGCAGCCGGCGGTTTTCACCGTCCTCAGTCGTCACAACAGCGTAGCTGTTCAGTATGACCGAAGAAGTGGCTTTTTCGTCTGTAAACTCAGCCGGCAGCATACCGTCTTCCGTCCGGTACAGCAGACCGTAGGCTTCCACGTCCTGATTTTTATTGAAGATTGGCTGTCGTGCCATTAGCACCTGAGAGCTTTGGCCGTTCTCATTCTGTGCATTCATCATCATACCGCCGACATCCTCGAATTAGTCATATAGTTCTGCTGTTGATCCAGGTTCATCAGTCCAAGTATACCCGGGGGGAAGCCGCCTCATAAGGCATTAAATCGTTAATATTACTCAATTCATGCACATTTTCTGTACAGGGCGCACAGAACCGCTGTCAGATTGCTCAGTTTGACAACTTAGCTGCTCTGAGTGGTTGAAACGTCAGAGGGTCTTCGACTAATCTGTGCTCTCAGTTGAGCATATGCAGGAAGCAATATCAGCAACCTTATACAGAGTGCTCCCACAGGCATTATTCCTACCTGAACGGCAACGGCGATCACTCAACAGCGATTTAAAAGCCGGCATTTATATATGACATCGATTTCCCGACGTACCAACGTCCATTACCTGCTCGCCCTGCTACTATTTTCATTTTACGGTATTCAGGTCTGCCCATTCCTCGACTCACTCTCTCCCCTGCAACTGTTACTGCCGATTCTGATTGTATTCAGCCTGCAGTGGGGGACCCGCCTGCTTCTGGAAAGCAAGGTCAGTCAGCAGCCGCTAAAACAACAGGTAAGCTACCAGTTCCGGCTCGACATGGGGCTGTTTCTGGCCGGTGCACTGGTATTAGGAACCTACAATCTGGTGCGCTATGACTTCCCACTGGAAAGCGGCGGTAAAATCCTCATTGGCATGGGCATTCTGGGCTTTATGATTGCCTGTGATCTGGCACTGGCGAGGGAGCATACAATCGCTGCACGGCTGCAACAGACCGGCGAGCATATTGAACCGGATGAAACCCCTTATCCACTGACCCAGAAGTTTGTCTGGTTTGCCACTATCTGTGCATTTTCAGTGGTGGGCGTGGTATTTCTGGTGATTAACAAAGATCTGGAGTGGCTGATCCATACCGGCGACGCGATCCCGTTACAAACGTCTCAGCGCTACATTCTGATTGAAATTTCATTTATCGTCGCCATTATCATGGCCTATATTCTGACCATAATTACCGGCTACTCACGTAATCTGAAATTCTTTATCAGCACTGAAAATCATGTGCTTGAGCGGGTATCCAAAGGCGAACTGAACATTGAAGTACCGGTCACCAGCAATGATGAATTTGGTCTGATGGCACTGAGAACCAATAATATGATCAGCGCACTGGAAAGCCGGACACAGGAATTAAACATTACCCGTGATGCCAGCATTCTCGGGCTTGCCAGCCTGGCGGAGACCCGGGACAACGAGACCGGTGGCCATATTCTGCGTACCCAGAATTATGTGAAAGCACTGGCTGAAGCGCTGCGCAGAAACAGTCTCTACAGCGACGTGCTGGATGATTACACGATTGAACTCTATTACAAGTCTGCGCCACTGCACGATGTCGGTAAAGTAGGCATCCCCGACCGGATTCTGCTGAAACCAGGCAAGCTGACCGATGAAGAATTCACCATCATGAAACAGCATCCTCAGATTGGTGCTGATGCGCTGGCCGTGGCGGAAAGTAAACTGGGCACAAACTGCTTCCTGAGACATGCCCGCGAGATCAGTCTGACACACCATGAAAAATGGGACGGCAGTGGCTACCCCAAGGGCTTAAGCGGCACGGACATCCCGGTATCCGGGCGTCTTATGGCATTAGCGGATGTTTACGACGCACTGATCTCAGAACGGGTGTACAAACCAGCGTTTAGCCATGAGAAAGCTAAACAGATTATTCTTGAAGGTAACGGCAGTCATTTCGACCCGGATGTGATCGGAGCCTTCCTCGCCGCCGAACAACAGTTCATTGATATTGCCCGTCAGTTTGCCGATAACGCCATAAAAAAGGCCAGCTGATTCAGCTGACCACGGCGATTGCCAGATCCATCACATTGGTATTGGTGGGACCGGTAATAAAGATATCTCCGCAATTACGCAGGTAGGTACCGGCATCCGCCCGTTGCAACGCATCTCTGGCAGCAGTGACATCTGTGGCAGTCTTGCCGTCAACAATGCCACCAGCAGCATCCGTTGGTCCGTCACTGCCATCAGTGCCCGCCACCAGTATATGGATATCCTGACGACCACGGATACATTTAGCCAGCCTCAGCGCCAGCGCCTGATTACGTCCGCCACTGCCCGGATTTTCAGGCAATTCCACCGTCGGCTCTCCGCCAAAAATATACACACCGGGAGAGGCTTCCAGCAATTCATCCGCCAGATTCGCCGCCAGCTCGTTAACATCCTGGTACATACATTCACGATTTGTTTTAACCGTCAGCCCCATTGCTTTCGCCTGCGCCTCTACCGCATCACGGGCAACCTGATTGGTTCCTATCAGCGTCACACTGGCAGCTGCACTGGTACGGTAAGTATCACCGGTACCGGAACCGATCACCGAGATGTCATCCCCTTCCACATCAGAGATCGCCAGTACCCGCACTTCCGCGCCCTTAAACGCTGCCAGCAGCTTGCCATCTTTAATCAGAGAGGTTTCTTTACGCCGGGTATTAATCTGGCCGATATTAAAGCCCGCCGCCAGCATCTCGCTGGTCAGCGCCTGCCACTGGCTCAGACTCATATCGACTGGTAAGGACTCTGCCAGCGCAGACGTACCACCGGATACCAGCAACAGTAAGCGGCTACCGGAAGGCATTCCGGAAACAGTATCCAGTGCCGCCTTACCGGCGGCCAGTGACTGCTCATCCGGCACCGGGTGCGCCGCTTCCATTACCGTTACCTGAGGATGATCGTGCATGCTCTGATCGGTATGCTGATATTTCGTAATCAGCAATGCCGGACACGGTTCAGCCAACGCATCAAGCGCACCGGCGCACATGCCGCTGGCAGCCTTACCGACAGCCACAATCTGATCCGGCTGGAAATCAGCCATGTGTGCCACCGCTTTACCGGTAGCCGAAAATCCGGACACTGCATCCACACCTGCAGCGAACATTGTCTGCAAGTCTTGTCTGATAGTGTTAGCCACGTCCTGTCTCCTGGCAAAAATCAAATAAAACAAATAAGCCGTTTCAGGTGTCAGTCCTGAAACGGCTTTTAGGTAACAGACTCGCTGTTGAGCCTGTCAGCAGTTGTTAGATGTCTGCTATCAGGCCCTTCAGCCCTTCAGCACATATAACGACCGGCTACGACAATCTGCAGCCGGCTTAACTGCTTTACTTACTGAACGGTCCCTGCAGGCCGTTTTGCTGCATAACAGAACCATAGATGTTGGACTGCAGTACCATCTGCTCGCTGTATTCAGCGATCAGTGCCGCACGGCGGTCTTCATCCTGAGTGGCATTAATTGCACCCCAGTATGCCGCCATCATGTGCGCAGCATCACTCAGTTGCTGCAACTGTGCATCATCCAGATTAGTCACGCTACTGGCAGATACTTTACCCACACCGTTAACCGTTTTAGCACCGGCATTGCTGTAACCTTCCGGTAGGTCGCCCTTCAGGTTAGTTACTTTTGCAAACTGGATCACACCGTAGATCTGATCAACAGCCTGCTTAGCACCTTCCACACGGGACATGTGCTCAGTATCAGCCGCCGCATGCGGCAGTAATTCCATTTTGCCTTCATGCTTATGATGAATATTACGGTACGGCACCATCGGACCGGAAAGCTCACCGCTTGCTGGGTCTTTAAACAGATCTGCATCGATAGCGGCGTAGCTGATCTGACCAGAGCTCAGGGCAGCATCCAGCGCATCGATATCAACCACTTCGCCGCGATCATAGTTAACCAGTACAGCTCCCTGCTTCATCGCAGAAAATACTTCCGCATTGATGATACCGGCATTGCTGAACACGCCGGTATCAGCATTCAGTGCACCCAGACCAGTGTGCGGGCTGATCACGTCAGCATCTTTTGCCGCTTCAGCAATGCTGGCAGCAAAAGTAAATCCTTCAGACTCAATCCACTGACGGTGTGCTTCGCGGGCATAAACAGTTACCTGCATGCCAAATGCAGCGCCCAGTTTAGCGACTTCACGGCCAATATTGCCGTATCCGATAACCGCCAGGCGCTTACCTTCCAGCTTAGTGGTCGGGTATTCCGCCAGGTTCTTACCGGTATCAAAATCACCGGCAACCACCAACTCATGCATCGTCTCTACCTGCAGATCAGGCAGCACTTTCAGCAAAGCTTTCATCGCTGTCTGCGCAGTTGCGCGGGAATTGAAGCTTGGTGTATTCATCAGCGGTGCAACACCACCGTCACCGTTACCGCCACCCCAGCTGGCTGATCCCATGTTGCCGGTACCGGCACCAATGCGTACACCACCCAGCTCAAACTTAGACGCCGCCGGCAGGAAGGTTGCCGCTGCAATAACAGCGTCATACTGACCTTCACCGGTCTGAGCAAGCAGCTCATCTTCGCGGCTCAGTTCTGGCTGATAGAAGAAGTGCAGCTTACCTTTCGCCAGCGTTGCATCATCTCCGACAGGGCCCAGGTGGAATTCACCGCCTTTGGATTCAATGTACGCTTTAACTTCACTGTAATCCGCATTGCCATCCGCATCGAATACCATACCGATCAGATCAGCAACCAACACTTTGTAAGCCCGGTTCGCATCGTCCACGCGGGTATTACTACCAGCCGCAGCAACAACTGCACGCTCATAGTTCTCACCGGCTGCATCCAACAGCTCTTCAATTACCGCAATTTTAGCGCGCAGGTAGCAGAACTGAATGTTATCCAGCAGTGCAGAAATATCTTCCTGCGGACGGATACCGCCGATCCAGGCACGGTAGTCTCCCGGAGATCCCGGGAAGGCATTCACGTAACGGGCAACATCCAGACCTTTCTCGTGGCTGCCATCACTGTGGGTAATACCTTCATAGCCCAGCATTTGCTTGGACTTCACAATGATACGGTCATGTACTGCCGGGTCATCAATATCCGCATCCGTCACTTTCAGAAGGGTAACCGCTGCACCACGGGCGGTTTCGCTTTCAACGCCCAGCTGGAACAGATCACTGGCGGCAATCCAGCGGTTTACGATGTCACGGTTCGCACGGGAACGCTCGTTCAGCGTCTTAACATCACCGATATTCTTTTCATTACGCAGAATTGCAAAAGTCGTTTCAGCAAATGCCAGTGTGCTAAAGGTATTAATGATACCCCCCTGCATAACGTCCTTTTCTGCATCGTAGACTGGGCCCAGCTCAGTGGTTTTCTCACTGGTCAGTGGCATCTTGGCATCACGTGGCACGGCAATCTTCAGCTGACGCGGAATCGCCCAGGAAGGATCTTTCTGATTATCGTCAATCAGACTCATTCCAGCCGGAGTCAGGGAAATAACGTAGTAACCGGACACACCGCCAATCGCTTTCTGGAACGGCATGAACATGTTGCACTTAACCATCATCTGCTCAACTACGTCATCCGCCCATGGCATCGCGCCCAGCAGTGAAGTTGCATCAATAATGGCGTGGTGCTCTGCCGGATTCATATCGATCCAGGCCAGCAGGTTGCGAATTTCGTCTTCCGTATAGGTTGTTGCACCGGTCGTCTCGTGACCCACACCGAAGAACAACTTCACACCGCGTTCTTTAAGGAAATCAGCACTTGGAATGCTACCTTCACCTTCGGCGAAGATCAGCTGGCTTTCATCGCCATTCGTTGCAAAACGGTGCAATTCGGTCAGCTGAGTTCCCCAGGACTGACGGAAAAAGCCGCCTGCTTTTGCCGCTTCAGATTCAGGCTTTGGCGTATCAACGAAGACGACCTGATCAGGATCGTTTGCGGTAACCATGTGGATTGCCGCAGCAGTGAAACCGCTGTGGCCGCCACCCAAACCAACCGCCATCTTATTCGACTTAGGGAAGCCGAAGTAACGGTGAATCTCACGCATCATATCGTTCAGTACTTTATCGGCCGGATAGCCACGGTGCATGCCACGGCCAATTTCTGCCGTTGTGAAGCTGCCGATGCGGTTACCTTTATCATCCAGTTTCGGGTAGTTCGCTTCCAACCAGGCATCAAATTCAAAACGCAGCAGACGGGCGTCGACTTCGTTAAGTGTCATATCAGTGATCGGACCAACGCCGAAGAACTGGTTTTTAGTCGTTGACGGCAGACCGTTACCGGTCAGTGAGATCGCCGTATCGCGTGCGCTTTTCAGCTGCTGGATAGAAGCCATATGTTTAATACCTGCTAAAACTGTGTATCAAAAACAATACAAAATTCCTGATTTTGCCCTGTTTCTGTCGTAAGTCTCGTTTGTGGGATGTGTACTTATAGCAAAAACATTTCCTGTTGGGAAATAATGTTTCCTATAGTAAACAAAATTTATCAAATATGGCCGTAAGTGATTGTTACATGCTAAGCCAGCCGGTTATGGCCAGCACACTTAAATACGACGAAACGATAGTCAGTTACGACAAGAAACCGTGTTTTACGAATTGTCAGCCTGTCACCCGCCCAGAAACATGCGGCACGGCCTGCACCGTGAAACTGAAAATCAAAGCACTGATTATTAAAAAACCGGTAACAGAAAAGGTGTGGTGCAGAGAAGAAACTGGCCTGACAAACGTCTGAACCAGGATAAAAAAGACAACGTTTTATCCAGCAGGGCCTGGCCGGACACAGACAACAGAAACGGTCGAATATCGCCCCATACTTATGTATACGCAAAAAAAAGAGTGCCGAAGCACTCTTTTTTTATCAGTCAATGCGTTTAAACATCAGGTCCCATACACCGTGCCCAAGCCGCTCACCGCGGCGCTGGAACTTAGTAACCGGACGCCATTCCGGCTGTGGCGCATATTGCCCATGCCCTTCGGTATTTTCATACCCCGGTGCTGCACTCATCACTTCCATCATATGCTCAGCATAAGGCTCCCAGTCAGTTGCCATATGGAACTGACCACCCACACGCAATTTTTTACGGATAGTTTCAGCAAAGGCAGGCTGCACAATACGGCGCTTATTGTGCTTCTTCTTATGCCACGGATCCGGGAAGAACAGCTGAAGCGTTTCCAGACTACCGTCAGGAATTGACTTAGCCAGCACGTCCAGTGCATCGGTACAAAATACCCGCATATTCGTCAGGCCGGCTTCGCTGGCATTATTCAGCAGGCGACCCACACCCGGGCGGTGTACTTCAACACCAATGTAATTTTTCTCAGGCATCGCCTTAGCCATGGCGACCAGAGAGTCGCCCATGCCAAAACCAATTTCCAGCACAACCGGCGCTTCACGGTCAAAGACGTCAGTCAGATCCAGCATTCCCTGTTCAACATCCAGCCCCATAGTTGGCCATACTTCGCTGTAAGCCCGTTCCTGGCCTTCAGTCATACGTCCGCCACGAACAACAAAGCTGCGAACCGTACGCATGTACTTTTCACCTTGCTTAGCATCAGTAGGGGTGGAACCGGTTTGATTTTCTCCGGAGTTTTGCGGGTCGTTGTGCTCTTGTGACATGCGTGCCTTCAACTTACTTAAATACTGTATTGCTCACAGCGCTGGAAACAAAAACGCACGACCTGAGCCGTGCGATTAACTTTGCCATGAAGGATAAGCCTGAATCAGCCGACGATCAAGCCTTCCATCGGTGAAGACGCACTTGCGTACGCTTTCTTCGGCATCCGGCCTGCCAGATAACCTTCCCGGCCGGCTTCAATGGCTTTCTTCATTGCACTGGCCATCAGAATTGGATTCTGTGCAGCAGCGATTGCGGTATTCATCAGTACGCCTTCACACCCCATTTCCATGGCGAAAGCGGCATCAGACGGCGTACCAACACCGGCGTCAACCAGAATAGGTACGTTCGCGTTTTCCATGATAATACGGATGTTATGCGGGTTCAGGATACCCAGGCCGGAACCGATCAGTGACCCCAGCGGCATAACAGCTACACACCCCATTTCCTCAAGCTGCTTAGCAACAATCGGATCATCGTTGGTGTATACCATGACTTTGAAGTTATCTTTTACCAGCTCTTCAGCGGCTTTAAGGGTTTCCACAATGTTCGGGTACAGGGTTTTCTGATCACCCAGCACTTCCAGTTTCACCAGATCATGACCATCCAGCAGTTCACGGGCCAGTTTACAGGTACGGACTGCATCCGGCGCATCATAGCAACCTGCAGTATTTGGCAGAATGGTGTACTTCTCCGGAGAGATCACATCCAGCAGATTCGGCTCATCAGGATTCTGACCAATATTCGTACGGCGTACAGCCAGTGTTACGATTTCAGCGCCACTGGCTTCAATGGCCAGGCGGGTTTCTTCCATATCCTTGTATTTGCCGGTCCCTACCAGCAAACGGGAGTTATAGGTTGTACCGGCAATTACCAGCGAATCATTCTGTTGCTCAGCCATGTCACATATCCTGACTTAAAATTCTTATTAACACACTGCCCGGTTCACCGGTGGCAATGCCTGTCTATCGGTTACGACGTCTGTGCGGAGGCTGATCAGCCACCACCAATCGCATGCACAATTTCTACCCGGTCATTCTCGGACAGCTGCATTTCTGCATGTTGGCTGCGGGGAATAATTTCCAGATTCAGTTCGATTGCCACACGACGCTCCCCCAGGTCCATCTGTGTTAACAGCGCGCCCAGGGTCATGTTGTCTTCAACGTCAATGATGTCGCCATTTACTTGGATTTGCATTGATCTTAGCCTAACAGTCATTAAGTTTTTCAGGGGCGCGGCACACAGCCAGCGCCAACATCAGCCAGCCTGCCAGAAACAGGCAGCCGCCTAACGGAGTAATCATGCCCAGTGTTGTTATTCCGGTTAATGCCAGCGTATATAAACTGCCGCAAAACAATAACATCCCACCAGAAAACAACCAGGCTGCCAAACGCAGGGCCATACAGTTCCGGCGCTCCAGCAATATCCCAACCGCCAGTAAACCCAGAGTATGAAACATCTGATACTGCACTGCAGTTTCCCAGATATCATAAAACCGTTCACTCAGCTGACTGCGCAATGCATGGGCTGCAAATGCCCCCAGCGCAACCGCCAGCATGCCACTGACAGCAGCAATTATAAGACTTAAACGGGCACTCATTTTTCGGCTCCTCAGTCGGGGCAAACATTCTAGCGGGAAAGCGCTGCGGGTGCAGCAACCAGACACGGACAACTGACTGATCCACATATACAAAAAAGCCGCAAGCTTTTAAAAAGCTTACGGCTTACTGATTATATTCCAGGACTAAAGCGGGTCTCTTTAAACCATCTGAAATGCCGTGGGCACGTCAGGCTTCGAGCATCGCTACCTTAATCTTTTTCATGGCATTCTTTTCCAGCTGACGAATACGTTCAGCGGATACCTGATACTGGGCAGCCAACTCATGCAGGGTAGACTTTTCTTCCGCTAGCCAACGCTGCGCCAAAATATCCTGACTACGCTCATCCAGCTGCGACATAGCATTTGCCAGACGGGTATTAGAATCATTTTCCCAGTTCTCGTCCTCAACCTGACGGGCCGGATCATTACTGTGATCTTCCAGGAAATATGCCGGTGACTGATAAGCACGCTCATCGTCGTCACCCACTGGCGCATCATACGCCATATCGGAGCTGCTCATCCGGCCTTCCATTTCACGGACAACCGCCTGATCAACCCCAAGATCCTCTGCAACCGCTTTAACTTCATCGTTCGTCAGCCAGCCGAGGCTCTTTTTCTTGCTGCGCAGATTAAAGAACATCTTACGCTGCGCTTTGGTAGTCGCGACTTTCACGATCCGCCAGTTACGCAGGATATATTCGTGCATTTCAGCCTTAATCCAGTGTACGGCAAATGATACCAGCCGTACCCCTACATTCGGGTCAAAACGCTTAACCGCCTTCATCAGGCCAACGTTACCTTCCTGAATAAGGTCTGCCTGAGCCAGACCATAACCGGAATAGCTCTTCGCCACATGCACCACAAAGCGCATATGGGACATTACGAGACGGCGTGCCGCCTCAAGATCATTGTTGTAATACAGACGTTCCGCCAGCTCACGCTCTTCTTCCACGGATAAAACAGGGATAGCGCTAACTGAACGTACATATGCCTCGAGATTCTGACCCGGGGATAATGCTTCAACGACTTGCAGGCTTTTGCCCATTACACGACCTCAATTTCTATAAAACATCAGGGTTTAATAAAACGTATCAATACAGCTCCTAGTTAGGACTTAACCCTGATGGAAAAGTTCCACGCTGCTGTCCGTCACTTTATCCACAAGAACCGGGGACAAAAACGGATGAGTAAAAATAGCGGCGGAAACTGTAAAAGGCAAGTGCCTGTGGACAGTTTCACACCTATTCTCAGTATTATTCCTGAAACCGTACTTGTCAGGTTGGCTGAATGGCCCGTAAATGCCTCCCGACCGCCAGCCATGCACCAAGAGACCCGAGCAGTATACTGGCCAAAAGTAACCAGAATGTTTCAATGAACCCCAAACCGGATAATTCAAAGTTACTGCTGTACAGGGTTATCAGGTGAGAGACCGGCGTATCCAGCAGCAACAGACTGATCTGCACCAAAAGCCAGGCCAGAACCCCGCCTGCTATACCAAACCAGAAACCGTCATATAAGAACGGCCGGCGCACATAAGCATCAGTTGCCCCTACCAGCTTGGCAATAACAATCTCTTCACGACGGTTTTCAATGGTCAGCCGGATGGTATTCCCCACCACCAGCAGCACAGCCAGCGCAAACAAGCCGGACAACACCCAGACGCCACGCTGTGCCAGTATCACAAAGGCTTCCAGGCGCTGCACCCAGAGCATGTCCACGTTCGCGTCTTCCACTTCATCAAGGGCCTGCAGCTGCGCTTGTAACACCGGCACAATCGCGGTGGATAAATCCTTTGGCAGTACCATAATTACCGCCGGCAAAGGATTGATCTCCAGAAAATCGAACACCTCGCCAAACCCGGACGTTTGCTTAAACTCAAGCATGCCCTGCTCGGCGCTGATCAGTTCCGTAGCGGCAACATTATCCCGGAGCAACAGCTCACGGCTAAGCTGCTCTGCCCTAACCTCATCCACACCTTCCTGCAAATACAGAGCAATACGCGGGTCTCCCTGCCAGCCAACACTCAGTGCCTGGAGGTTCTTCAAGCCGGTATAAAGTGTCGCAGGCAGCGCCAGCGCAATCGCCAGAACAGCCAGAGTCATCAGCGTAGTCAGAGGGGAGCGTAACAGTGAATCGAAGGATTCCCGGGCCACATCACCATGATGACGCAGATAACTACGGCTTTTATCTTTTACCTTAAGGCGATGCTGTTCTGCACCGCGGGCGACTTTGCCATCACGCTTTTGCGTGGGCTGAACCCGTGATGCGCCTTTAGGCGCAGCGGAACGGGGCGTACGGGGTTGGTTAGCCATCGTTAATCAGCCTCCCCTGGTTCAGAGTCAGCACCCGGTGCGGTAAACGGCCGATCAGCCCCAGATCGTGACTGGCAATTAATACCGTGGTACCCACCTGATTAAACTGTTGGAATAACCGCATGATTTCTACCGACAGCTTAGGGTCTAGGTTACCGGTCGGCTCATCCGCCAGCAGTAACTGGGGCTTATGCACAATCGCCCGGGCAATGCCGATACGCTGCTGTTCACCGCCGGAAAGCACTACCGGATTCATTTTTTCTTTACTGAGCAGCCCTACCTTATCCAGCGCGGCGCGTACCCGGCGGGCAGCATCATCCGGATCATATCCACAGATACGCAGTGGCAGGGCAATATTATCGAAGACGGAACGGTCAAATAGCAGCTGATGGTTCTGAAATACCACCCCGACTCTGCGGCGGTGGTAAGGGATTTGCCGGTGGCCTAAAGTAGCCAGATCCTGATCGCCAACTAATACCCGGCCATTGGTTGGCCGCTCCATCAGCATAATCAGCTTCATCAACGTACTTTTACCGGCGCCTGAATGGCCGGTCAGAAACGCCATTTCTCCCTGTCTCAGGCTGAAATCCACCTGGTTCAGGGCATCATAGCCGTTCGGGTAACGCTTACTGACATTCTCGAAACTGATCATGAAGCAGCCTTATATGTTACTAAGCAATCTGACAAATACTCAGTCAAACAGCGCCTTAACAAATTCATTGGCCCGGAACGGACGTAAATCATCCACCTGCTCACCCACACCGATAAAGCGGATTGGCAGTTCCAGCTGTTTAGCAATGGCAAAAATAATACCGCCTTTCGCGGTGCCGTCCAGCTTTGTCAGGGTAATACCGGTTACACCGACCGCATCTTTAAACTGACTGGCCTGATTCATGGCATTCTGACCGGTACCGGCATCCAGCACCAACATCACTTCATGGGGCGCTGTCACATCCAGCTTTTTCATGACGCGAACCACTTTTTCCAGTTCCTGCATCAGGTGATCTTTGTTCTGTAAACGTCCGGCAGTATCCGCAATCACTACATCTACGTTCTTCGCCTGAGCAGACTGCAGTGCGTCGTACAGCACAGAGGCAGAATCTGCACCGGTATGCTGCGCCACGACAGGTACGTTGTTGCGTTCACCCCATACCTGTAGCTGTTCAACCGCCGCTGCACGGAAGGTATCACCGGCCGCCAGCATGACGGACTTACCTTCCCCCTGAAAACGCTTCGTCAGTTTACCAATAGTGGTGGTTTTGCCCACACCGTTAACACCCACCATCAGAATGACATAAGGTCCGTTGCTGTTATCCACTTCCAGAGGCTGTTCAGCACCTCCCAGCAACGCTGCCAGCTCTTCTTTCAGCGCCACATACAAGGCGTCAGCATCCGCCAACTGTTTACGGCTGACCCGATCCGTCAGACGTTTAATAATTTCTGTTGTGGCTTCAACACCAACGTCGGCCATCAACAGCTGGGTTTCGATCTCTTCCAGCAGGTCATCGTCAATTTCTTTAGCACCGAGGAAGATATTTCCCAGCCCCTCAGTCAGATTCGCCTTGGTACGGGTCAGGCCGCTCTTAATACGGGCAAATAAACCTTTCTTCTCAGCCTTAGGTTCTGGTTCTGGCTCTGGCTCTGGCTCTGGCTCTGGCTCTGGCTCTGGCTCTGGCTCTGGCTCTGGCTCTGGCTC
>CAKZPE010000049.1 GCA_937138495.1 uncultured Oceanospirillaceae bacterium | reverse complement strand
ACTCATGGGCGGTTAGCAGACGTTCGACTTGAGCATCACTGCCCCAATACAACCAACCACTAAGAAAAGCAGAAAGAACCAGTAAAATAATAGAGACTTTTAATTTCATGTTACTGATCACCTTTACAAATGTCGTTTAAATCCGACTGGTTCGCATAAATTCTTAGGGTAATGTTCTCGCTCGAATATTCTTGTGGGTGAATATAGTTAAGAGCTAGGTTATTGGTTTGTCCGCCTGTTGCGATGACTTCTGTTGGCTTCAACATTCCTGTGTGGTTGTTGTTGTAATGCACAACACATTTCTCTATGGCTGGTAGCCAACTGCTTAAATCTGGGTGGTTGATCGGTGTCTGAACCTTAACGCCATCAACTTCAGCCAGTGTCAGAAAAGTTTTAATAGACCATGTGTCCATGCATGACTCCAGATAAGTTTTAGCGGGATTAATGTATAAATGTGGCTAATTAACGGGCTTATATCGATAAAAGTCCAGAAGTATAAAAGTTTAGGTGTTAAAAAAAGTTATACAGGAAGTGCTGAATTATCCGCTATTCGGTGATATTTGATTTTCTTACTATCGGTGAAAATACTGAAAATTACCGGAGACGGTTATGACAAATACGTTTTCATCTCGGCGTCCACTGGCCGGCTATCGTGTCGTAGACTTTGGCCAGTATATTGCCGGCCCGGCTGTTGCCATGATGCTGGCGGATCAGGGCGCAGAAGTTATCCATATTGATCCGCCAGGCGGACCACGCTGGGATAATCCTGCCGATGCTATTCTGAACCGTGGCAAGCAACGTGTCATCCTTGACCTGAAAACCCCTGAAGATCTGGCTGTTGCACAACAGCTGGTGGCACATGCTGATGTACTGATAGAAAATTTCAGGCCCGATGTGATGGATAAGCTGGGTCTGGGGGCTGAAAATATGCGGCGGGATAATCCTGCACTGGTATATCTGTCTCTGCCGGGGTTTTCTGAACAGGATCCGCAACTGGCGGATACACCTGCCTGGGAAGGGATTATTGCTGCTGCTGTCGGGCAATACACTGATATGGGCCTGAACCGGATTCTGATGGGCATTAATCCGTCATATTCACCCTTACCGTTAGCTTCTGCTTATGCATCAGTGCTGGGGGCTACAGCCGTTACCCTGGCATTATTTGCCCGTCATCGTCATAGCAGGGGAGAACGGATTGAAGTGCCTGTATCCGCTGCTCTGATGGAAGGGTTGGCGTATAACTCAATGTTTGTTCATGGCTTACCGGACCGCTATAAGTCTCCCCGGGAATTAGAAATTGAGCGTCGACGGCGTACAGAGGAGCCGCTTAATCTTGAGTATCCGGATCTGCAGGAGTTTCTGGATCCGTTTTACCGTACATATGTGTGTGCGGATGGCCGGCCTTTTTATGCAGTGTGTTCTTCTCACACCCGGCATCCCCGGGCCTGCCTGGAAGTGTTGGGTCTGTGGGATGAAGTCCAGACGGCCGGAATTCCTACTCACAGTGCATACATGGATCAGAGTGACTGGCCAGCCGACTCTGAATGTACGCTGGTATCTTACCCGCTCAGCCGATACTGGGCTGAGTTAGTGTCTTCAAAAATGAAGCGGGTATTTGCCACTAAACCTGCATATGAATGGCAGCAGATTTTCGGTGATGCGGGAGTGCCGGGTTGTGCCCATCAGTTAACCCGGGAGTGGCTGAACTCTGAACATGCGCAGGCTTGCGGCAGTATTCTGAAGGTAAAGGATCCCCGTTACGGGAATATGCGTCAGTTGGGGAATATCTGCTGGCTGGGGGGAGATACAGCGATTATAGATAAACGCCCGGCCGGCATTCCCGGACAGGACAACGGAAGCATTCCAGAGCTGTTAGCGCGCTGGAAAAACAGCAACCGTGCAGGGGTTGGTGCCGGTGAAAATCCATCCGGTGGCTGGTTGGACGGAATCAGAATACTGGATCTGACAAACGTCATTGCCGGACCAACGATTGCCGGTACCTTGTCACGCTTTGGGGCAGAAGTGATCAGCATTGATCCGCCTGAACCGGCACTGGATCCCTGGAACAGTACTGTCTTCGGTATGCAAGCGAATCAGGGTAAACAAAGCCTGTTACTGGATATAAAGAGTGTGCAGGGTAAACAGGTTCTGGCAAGGCTGTTGCCGGATATTGATGTCATTACTATTAATGCCAGCGATGCTCAGTTGCAACGTCTGGGGTTATCGCTTGACGAGTTACAAGCTATTAATCCGCAACTGATTCTGTGTCAGTTTGATGCCTATGGCGGCCCTTTGCGGGGGCCACGCAGTGATCATCCGGGATATGATGATCTGGTACAGGCGACTACCGGGATCATGAGCCGCTTTGGTGGCGGTATGGATACCCCTGAAGAGCACGCGCATTTTGGTACCATTGATGTGCTGGGTGGTTACTGCGCGGCGCATGCTATCGGTGTTGCGCTGGTTAACCGTGCCTGTGGACACGGCGGTTCACTGGCCCGTAGCTCTCTGATTGCCGCCGGACAGTTGATTCAGGTGCCCTTTATGTTTGATTACCCTGAAAGGGGGCCGTTTAATGAACCCAGTGGCCGGTATATCAAGGGGCAGGACGCTCTGTATCGGTGTTATCAGGCAGCAGATGGCTGGTTCTTTCTCGCCGTTAACCCGATGACACAACTGGATATGTTTGCAGAGCTCACCGGTCAGGTGATTGATGTTTATCCTTCGGAGGGGCTGGAAGATATTTTAGAAACGTTATTCCTGACACGGCCTGTTGCATATTGGCAAGGTGTGTTTAAGCCTGCTGATATCGCCTGCCAACCTCTGCTGAGCATGGGGCAGTGGCGTGAGTCTCAGATAATGATGGCAGACGGACCTGACAAAGCGGTTGATTTGTCCGGAGACAGCAGTGTGGCGTTTGTCCGCTATGCCGATCATCCCTGTGGATATACGGTGGATCTGATTGCGCCGAATGCTATCCGGACAACAGATGCCAGTGTGATTTTGCCAACCGCAATGCATAAATATGGTGAAGATACCCGACGGATATTATCGTCATTAAACTTCACCGCTGAAGAGGTTGATGACATGTTATCTAGCGGAACAGCAGCAATCAGTTGGAGTAAGCATTATCTGCCTCGTTGAGATAGCAGAGATGCTACGTTTGTCGTGCTATGGACGTTGTAAAAGCCCCACGACACCCGAAACCCGGGGCTGGGGCAGTCGTTCAAGATAACACCGGATAACCGGGAGTTTGCCGGTGAAAACTGCTGTTGAACTGGAGAAAAATCATAGAGGTTGTTCAAAAAGTATTCAACCACAGAAAAATTAAGTGTTTAACTGGAGGGATCGGCTGATATTCCTGCGCAATACGTCAGTGTTTTGCTCCGGTTGTAATATTTTACAAGTCAGTGGGAGATCCTCTTGTTATAGATAAGCAATAAACTGACGGTGTCGGAAGAGGGGCTGTCGAATGTAATAACCGCACATGCATGGAAAACGGATGCAAGAACGAATTCAGTGGCGAGGGGTTCAGGAATATTGTGATGCACATCTGGTGGATACAATTAAACAGGAACAATTGGCGATACTTTGCGAACTGAGCAGGTTCCAGCCGCCTGCGGCGATTTAAACGTACCACAGGGTTAACCCCCATGTTTGGCTGATTCGTTTCAGATTAGAGCGGGCATGTCTGTTATTAAGTGCGTCAGAGGTATCCATTGCCAGCGTAAGCCAGCCTGTTGGTTTTTACGGTCAGAGCCATTTTAACCGGGCTTTCAAGCAGGCGTATGGCGTGATCCCTTCCGCGTATATTAATCATGCTGCCTAAGAGAGTGGGCGATAAAAAAAGGCAGCGTATACGCTGCCAAAAAATGCTGATTAGTTGCTCAGCATGGTGTGGAGGTTGAGGTCCGCTGGCCACAAGAAATAGTGGCCAGTGGAGTTTTCATGGAATTCTGCGCCGATATCCATGCTTTTTTCGGTCAGTTTATCCCGGCCATTTTCAGTACTGATAAAACCGGAAGCCCGCAGCGATACCAGCAACCGCTGAGCATTCGTCTTATACTTTGAGGCCAGATGATTGGTTGTGATTTTATTGATGCCCGGTTGTTGGTTCACAGACTGGCGTGGCGCCATTGTTTCAGACAGAAGGGGGAACGTTACTTCTTTGGGCAGTGTTCTCTGCAGCGTTGGCGTCTGAAGTTGTTCCCGGCTCATACGAATCAGACGTTCAGCTTCTTTGACTGAATCGACATAGGCATCTTTATCGTCTTTTTTCGACAACAGGATGCTCATCTCGTAGTTGTTTATCTGACTAAATTCATAGAGGTTCATACTGCTGATAATGCTGTATGCCTCGTTCAGATAGCATTTTGCGTGCAAGTCATCGCAAAAAAACAGTTTGATTTTAGTACTGCTTAGCAGCCAGTTTTTTTCACTGTCATGCAGTTCCTGTTTGCCATAAATAATGTGGAACGAAACGCCCCGTAAAATGGCATCTTCAATTAGCTTTTTAATACGCTTATTCAGTTTCAGATAGGGGCTGATGAGCACAACATGTTTACGTGCCTTACTGATTAAATTTTCCAGCACAAAGTTTGTTGCACTGGTGTTTAAAAGCTTCGCCATTGGTCTTCCTTTTACCCTGAAAAAGGTAAGGTTTTGCTGTGTTTTGCGTTCATATCCCCCGATATATGCTTAATGTAGCACGGATTATTTGTCGCTATTAGCTGACAGCCAACGTGTTTTCAGGATTGCCAAAACGGGAAATCAGGCGATAGCCAAACAGCCGTTTTATTGACGAGAAACGGATAACATTTTTGCAACGGTTTTCTGCTATCCGGTATGGGGTTAACGTTGCGTTTTTGAACGTAACAAGAGCAGAATGAAGTAGCAGCCACCGAGCGCTGAAGCCAGTGTTCCTGCGGCAATCTGGCTGGGGTAAACCAGATTACGTCCCAGCCAGTCAGCCAGCATCAACAGACTGGCACCTATGAGTGCTGAACAGATTAACTGACTGCGGGCAGACTGAGCACCGGACAGCCGGGCCAGATGGGGCGCCAGCAAACCGATAAATGCGATCGGGCCGAGCAGAGCGGTAACCAGAGCACAGGCCAGTGCAACCAGCGCCAGCAGTGACCAGGTGCCGGTGGCCACAGTCATACCTCTGCCCAGCGCCAGAGGTTTGCCGATACTCAGTAAGGTAAGCCAGCGGCTACTGAGCAGGGCAAGTAAGAAAATCACTAAACTTCCGGCCATCAACATGCCTGCGTGAGAGGCTTCTACCCTGTAAGTACTGCCTGCGAGCCAGCCAAGAATGGCATAGACATTTTCATTGCCGTTAGCCAAAGCGAACTGAATAAGCGACTCTACAAGGGCTGTTAAGGAAATCCCCAGCAGGATAATGGCGGTGGGTGAGAACTGTTGCCGTCGGGCGAGTGCCAGCAGAATTAATAACAGCCCGGCACTGCCGGCTAAGGCAATGAAGGGGCCGGCACTGGATAGCGGTGCTCCAAATATTAATGTGTAGAGTACCAGTGCTGCGCTGGCGCCGGCAGAAACACCCAGCAAGTCAGGACTGGCCAGTGGGTTGTAGATCAGACGTTGTAACAAGGTGCCGGCTGTAGCCATTGCAATACCAGCGGCCAGTGCCGCGATAATACGGGGTGATCTGAGCTGCCATTCAAAGAAATTGGGCCAGGCCCAGTGCCACCCGGTGCCACTTTGGTTAAATAAGCTCGCAATGATGAAGCTTAATAGTGTGATCAGGATAAAAAGCCCCCACTGACGGGCGCGCATACGCCTGACAGGCAAAGACTGCAGGCTGAGTTGATCTTCCGCGCGTAATTTTTTGAGCGCCAGCCCGATTAAAACGGGTGCGCCGCAAATAGCGGTGGCCGTTCCGGTAGGGATAATTTCTACTGTCCATAAGCTGAGTAAGCGGGCGAATAAATCGGCACAGAGTAATAGCAGAGCGCCTATAAGGCAGCTGAGCCAGAGTTGATCTCTGGCGCTTCTGGCGCCAAAAAAACGGGTAATATTGGGTGCAATTAGCCCAATAAAACTGATGATTCCAACTGCCGTAATAGAACTGGCAACCAGCCAAAGTGTGGCGGAAAACAGGATCAGTAAGGCGGGTGTGACATTCATCCCTCTGGCACCGGCACCTTGCTGCCCCAGCTTTAACAGTTGGAGCAGACGGGGTGCAAACATCAGAACCGGTACGGCAATCAGGAGTTTAGGGGCTAACCACGTAAGCCATTGCCAGTCGTTTTGTGCCAGATCGCCGGCGCCCCAAATGAATAATTGTTTGGCATACTGATCCCTTAACAGGATGATCGCACTGGTAATCGCCCCGAGCAGAATGTTGACTGCCATGCCTGCCAGTACGACAGGTAAGCCTGCCAGTTGGCGGATGCCAGCAATGGCAAGTACCAGGGCCATTGATAACAATGAACCTGTCATGACCAGGTAAGACGTGGTGTCTGGACTCGGGCTGGGAAACCAGACACTGACGATAATTAACGCCAGCCAGGCACCGGAAGAAGTACCCAGTGTCAGGGGGGACAGCAGCGGATTACGGGTAACCTGCTGCAGTAGACTTCCTGCCAGCCCCAGAGTTGCACCGACAATCAGCGCCATCATTAATCTTGGCAGGGTGGCAAACAGGTAAACAAATTCCGGAAATTCTTCAGGCATTCGGCCAGTGATCAGCAGCCACTGTTGATGAAGAGATAAGTCCGTATCCAGTTGCAGATATATCCCGCTGATCAGCAGGATCAAGAGCAGGCAGCACAGATAACGTTGCCTGGATAATGTGACAAGCCTGTCATTTATTTGCAGAGCAGAGGCCGTCATGACTGATTTCCCGGTGCTATGGCCAGCAAACTGCCGGTCAGTGCTTCTGCCAGATATTTAAGTGACATGGCTCCACCGTATGTCCAGGTGGAAGGCACTGCCTGGATCTGACCTTTGCGGACAAAGGGCATTGCCTGCCAGAGACGTGAACTCTCAAGCCTTGGCCATTGTGCAAAGGGTTCGAAATAGAGCACTGCCCCCTGCTGTATTTTACTCAGATCAAGCACTCGCTTCTGAACCAACCCCCACTGGCTGTTGGGTTGTGGTAAAGCTGCTGTGATTCCCAGTTGTTCAAGTGCGTACTGGCTCATGGAATTGTCACCATAAATGTACACAGAAGAAGGATTGGAGAAACGCACGGTTGTTACCCTGGGCAGCTCCCCTGAATATGCTGTCTGTAATTGCTGACTCAGGTTGCGGAATGCTTCAGACATTTCCTGCAGGCGCTGTTCGGCGAGGGCCTGTTTATCAAACAGCCTGGCGAGCTGTCGGTAAACCCTGATGGCTGTTTCCGGATTACTGTGCTCTGCGCTGAAAGTTTTAAAATAGAGTACCGGCGCAATCTGTTTCAGGCGGGGCAGTAAGCTGCTGTGTACTTCATTGATAAGGATAAGATCCGGGGCCAGTTCTCTGAGCCTTTCCAGGTTAGGTTCACTGCGACTTCCCAATTCTTCGATACCTGCGGGCAGAGCAGGCTGGCGTACCCAAACCTTGTAACCTGCCTGGTCAGTCATTGCCAGAGGTACAACATCCAGTTCGAGCAATTGTTCGGTGAGTGTCCAGTTCAAGCTGGCGACACGTACAGGTGTGGACTTAAAAGTGTGAGTGCCGTTGCCGTCGGTGAGGGTGACGTCAGCGTGCAGATTCACACTCAGGCTCATCAGAGCAATGAACACTCGCTTTAGCATACGATGGCTACCTTATGACCGTTATGCTCCAGTAACTCGATATCGATGTTAAACAGCTCACTTAATGACTGCTGGTTGGCAAATTCGCTGATATCACCCTGAAACACCGGTTTACCTGCTTTTAATGCGATGACCTGACTGGCAAACCGTAAGGCCAGATTGATGTCATGTAAAACCAGAATGACACCCCGGTTATGTTCCTGATGAAGGTTCTTGAGCAGGCTGAGTAGTTCGTATTGGTGAGCAAGATCCAGCGCCGCAGTGGGTTCATCCAATATCAACAGCGGAGATTCCTGAGCTAACAGCATGGCGATCCAGGCCCTCTGCCGCTCCCCTCCGGAGAGTTGGTCGACAAGCATATCTGCGAATTCAGCTACGCCCGTTTGTTGCATTGAATGACAGATTATCCGGTCATCTTCTACGGTGTATCTGCCCAGAAGCCCGCGCCAGGGGAAGCGCCCCAGACGAACGAGTTCTCTGACAGTCAGGCCCGGGGCTTCCGGTAAGTGTTGCGGAAGGTAGGCAATTTCCCGCGCTAGCTGACGTTGCTTAAGCTGGTGAAGGGGGCGGTGGTTAAAGCGGATAATGCCCTGATCAGGGAGTGTTTGTCGGGCGAGTAAGTTAAGCAAAGTGGACTTGCCTGAGCCGTTATGGCCGAGTAAAAGCGTGAAACTTTGCGTATCCAGTTGCAGGTGATTTATGTCCAGAATTTGCCGACCATTCCGGTGTATGTGTATATCTGTCAGCTCAAACATAATTTTTTGATGTTATACCTGTGAAGGTTTAGCCGGCCGCGGGCAGTTAGTACAACGTTCGCCATCATGTCGACGGTAGTGAAGGCAACAGCTCATGCGGGTGATTTGTAATTGCTTATCCAGTTGTATTCCTCTCGGGGCGAGCTCTGTTGCGTCCAGCCAGAGTGGTAACTGGTGACGGATATCGGCTTCAGTGACCTGACCGGATATGGCAGGTACTCTGGCAAGCGCACTGATGAGCTGATCACTGAATAAGTCATTGGCCAGTCCGGGGCGTAATGTGGCAACCTGCTGTAGCTGTACCAGTAGCGAAGAAATCAACGCTCTGAGCTCACCGCCGGCACGGGCGATCAGTTGTGCCTGACTTCCCTGAAACCAGCAGCCGGCCGGTAATGCGTAGCCGGCAACAATGCCGTTATCCAGGGCCTGTGTCATTTGTCGTAAGGGCGGAATTGCAGCCAAACCGTAGACGGCAATCACTGCAAGCAGGACTGGCTGCCAGATTAACAATTCCCAGCTGCGGACAGACCAGTAGCTGCGGCCGGCTTCCGGAAAATGCTCCTGCCAGTAGTGATAGAGTGTTCGTAAGCTGCTGACAGGTGTGTGAACATGGGAAATGGCGAATCTCTGTGACGCTTCAGTATGGCCCCGCAGGGCTGGGTTAAGTTGTTCAGAAATACTGAATAGCTGCTGGCTGAGCGCGTCCGGCGGATAGCCGCCGGACTGTTTTTGTAATGCTTCAGAATTCATATTTAAGTGTGGCTTCTATCGTTCTGTCGGCGCCAAACCAGCAGTTGTTGGCGTCAAAACAGCTGACGTTGCGCTTGTCGAACAGGTTATTTACAGACAGGTTGAAGCTGGTTCCCTGTAAGGTGTTGTTGTAAGCCCCCAGATCGATATTCATTGCCAGATCGACCAGCGTATACCCTGGCAGTTCGCGACTGTTGGTTTCATCCAGTTGGGTTTTACCGATATAGCGGAGACCGGAGCCCAGGCGCATAGCATTGCTGATCTGATAGTTGGCCCACAGTGTGGCTTTATTTTCAGGCACCCAGACAGGGGTTTTACCTTTCAGCCCCTTGTTATCCTTAGTGAACTCCATGTCCAGAACAGTGGCGGTGAAATCCAGGCTGAGCTTGTTTGTGAGGTCGCTGCTGATTTCCAGCTCCAGCCCTTGTGAGCGCACTTCTCCAGCCTGTATCTGATCGTTAGGTCCGCCAGACGGGTCCCGGGTGGGGACGTTATCTTTGATGATACGAAAAGCCGACAGCGTCATGTTGGTATCACCACCAAGCGGTGCATATTTAATGCCTGATTCCCACTGATGGCTGGTGGCCGGTTTGAATGTGTTGCCATTACGGTCACTGCCGGCAACCGGTTCGAAACTTTCGGCATAGCTGATGAACGGCGCAAGACCGTTGTCAAAGTTGTACAGTGCGCCTATCCGGCCAGAGAAATTTGTCTGATCAACTTTGTTATTAACAGCTGCGTTGTATTTACGGCCTTTTTCTGTGGATTCATAGTCATCGTAGCGGCCACCGGCAATGACCACCCAATTACCCATACGAATCTGATCCTGCAGATAGACGCCGACCTGTTTGCGATCAATATCAAAATCACTACTATAGACCGTATTACTCAGTGTCATTCCTGAATTGATCTGATGGTGATCAGGTGCGAAGAGATCAATTGACGGTGCGGCATCGTCTTCATATTTAATGTTGGATTCAAGTTTTTGAATATCGATGCCGGCAAGGACGTTATGCTCAACTTCACCCCAGTGAAGATTCCCCGACAGCTGGTTATCAACCGTAAAGCCTTTGGAGGACTCGTCAGTCAGATAGGCGCGTCTGTTCAGGGTACGGTTATCCGCTGCCAGCCCCGTGTTATAAGTGTTTTTCTGCAGGGCGTCGGCATCCATAAACCGGGCATTCTGAAGAAAGGCCCAGGTATCATTGAATGTATGGTTGAGCTTATATCCCAGCAATGTTACATCGCGGTCGTAGACGTTCCAGTTAGCATCACCGGCATAGCTGGATGTTGACAGCTTACCGTTGGGGTTACTGAAGACAGAACCTGAGGCAGGAACGGTATTGTAGATACCGGCAGAGGGGTCTTTTTGTGTATAAAGATTCAGGTTAAGAAGGGTGTTGTCTGTTAGCTGCCAGTCTACAGATCCTGTAATCAGATAGCGTTCTTCATCTGCAGTGACTGCCTGGCTGTCTTTTTGGCGGGCAAGCCCTGTGAATGTATAAGAAAGATCATCGCGCCCTGCCAGGCTGCCTGTTTTATTGACGATTGTCTGGCGCAGATTGTCGCTACCAATGGTAGCTGCGATACTGCCTGTCTCTTCATGGTTTGGCTGTTTTGCGATGATGTTCACCATGCCGCCCGGAGGCATCGCACCATACAGAACCGACGTGGGGCCCTTAAAAATCTCAATCTGTTCAATGGCAGCGGCATCGATCTGGGGCTGCAGGTTCCAGTCGTTATAAAGGAGCTGCAGGCCGTCATAAAAGTTTTGTGCGTTTTGGAACCCCCTGATTGTGAACTGATCCATCCGTACCACGCTGCCTCCACGGAGTTCTGTGTTAACGCCAGGGGTGTAGCGCATCGCTTCATTAATTGAACTGACGCTGCGAAGATCCAGTTGTGCCTGATTAATAATACTGATGCCCTGTGGTGTTTCTTCCGGCTCCAGAGAGGATTTTGTACCGGTGTTTCGATAGGTTTGGGCGGTGATGATGACAGCTTCCTGCTTCTGTGTTGCCTGCGTGTCAGAAAGGCTGGCAGCCTGAAGAGTAGCAGGTACGGTGGCAGTGATTGCCAGTACGAGAAAGTTGCGTGCGACCGGCACGAACGGAGTTTGAAGAGAGCCTGTAGACTGCATGGAGTTACCCGATTCACAGAAAATGTTGATGAAAAAGAGAACAATTCTTATTTCTATGAATGGTAGTGCGTTGTGAAAAGCCATACTTAACCATTTGGTGCAAGTTAAGCAGTCAGAATTTGACGGTATCGCTGACAGGGCTGACGGGGACCCAGTACTCCATATAAGCATCATCACTGCTTGGGTCGAAGTTGCGGCCATATATTTCGAGGTCAAATCCGTTAATGCCCTGATATCCTGACTCAGGTAACCAGTAGAACAGGAACCACTCAAGGGTTTTATCGAAATCTTTTACGTGGCCATGATAGGGAATGACTGCATATGTTTGCTCAGGAATCCGGATGGTTTGCAGTACCGAACTGACAGTCGAATCCGGATGCTCAAAACAGGCCCAGTAAGGAATGTTATTCGCGGTTTCATCAGTGTTCAGATCAATCACGCCAATGTTTTCAAACCGACAGAAGGTATCCATTGGCACATACCGGGCCAGGTTTATCCATATATCCGGTATTGCTTTCTCATAATTAGGTTCTGCTGAAAAAAGACCGTTGAAGTAACCACATATACCGTGTAACTGTGATGCCGGTCGGGTTTCAATTTTAACCTGCACTAATCTTGGTGGCAGCTCCGACTTAATCCGGTCCGGACGGCTCAGAGACAGTGGTTGGCGCAAGCCCTGGAATACGCCCCGTTTTCTGTATGCGCCCGGTGGGCAGCCATACTCTTTACGAAAACTGCGATTAAAGCTGATCTCTGAATCAAACCCGCAACTCAGAGCGATATCCAGTTGGCGGCGTTGAGTCGTCAGCAATAGTTTTGCGGCAGTGCTTAAACGGATTCCCCGGACATACTGAGCCACACTCATGCCTGTTTCTTTCATGAAGACCCGCTGAAACTGCCAACGCGACCAACAGCTCTTTTCAGCCAGGTTATCTACAGTAAGGGGCTGGTCAATATTGTCCTCAATGTATTTCAGAGCCTGCTGAATACGGGCAATCTGAGGAGCGTTATGAAGAAATGCAGGAATTGCCACGGTACTGATCTCACTGAAATGTCTGAACGGAAGAAAGCCGGCCCTGGCGCTGATTGTTTTTTAACCAAATGACTGGAGAGATAGTAGCTGGTTTATAAAGTTATGTAAATGAGAATTATTATTATTTGTGGTGAGCTTTTGTGTCCTGAACATATTGAAATGACATGTTAGATTCCGGACTGCTGTACATCACGAAGGTGTGTAAATAAGCTTAGAGAAGATTGATGACAGGTAATTTAGGGGCGGAGTATATGCAATACTGGCTATTTAAATCTGAACCGGATGCTTTCAGTATTGATGATCTGGCGGCAATGCCGGATCAGACGGAGCATTGGGATGGCATACGGAATTATCAGGCGCGTAATTTTTTGCGTGATCAGGTGAAACTGGGTGATCAGGTATTTTTCTATCATTCAAGCTGCAAAGATGTCGGTATTGTTGGTGTTGCTGAGGTCGTGAGGGAAAGCTATCCGGATCACACGCAGTTTGATCCTGAATCAAAATATTATGATCCAAAATCCGATCCAGATAATCCCCGCTGGATGATGGTGGATATCAAACTGAAACAGAAATTCAGAAAAATATTACCCTTAAAAACCATCAAAACAATGCCGGGTATTATCGAAATAGGCCTGGTGAAGAAAGGGCATCGGCTATCCATTATGCCGGTGACCGACATTGAGTGGCAGATACTGATGGATAACACTGAAGGTTAGCTGTTCTCAATATGCCCGGTGCAAATATTTTGGGTAATTTCTACCGGGACAAGCCGCTCTGGTATTAGTGGACAGACCTTAGACAGTGACATATGTCTCGTTTACGACCACGGCAAATCTTGCTTGTTCGGCGCAGCCTCAACGCTCCAGTTTGCCTTGTACAACAAAAGCAAAGAAGCACATTCCCCGGCAAGCTGGACTGCTTCAAAGATCGCTGGAAAAGTAAAACCAGTGACTTCATGCAACCTCTGTACAACCCGAAAGAAACCGTCTAGCGGGCAGAAGTACGTTTTTCACACTCTGTGATCCATCAGTTCGCACTGGCGAATCAAACCACCATCAACACCTATGAAGACGTCATTAAACACCTGGGTGGTCTGTGGACCTACGGTCTGAACAACTTCCGCTATGACTACAACTCCCGGTTCATCCATCCGGTATGGACAGTGCTGATGACAGAAGCCGGCTTTGATCAGTTCGAAACAGGCTTTGAATACCGTAGAGAATATAAGAAACCCGGTGTAGGCAATGAACGTAACGTTACCATCGCCCTGGGTAATCTGTTATCAGTCTATGCCCGTAACAAGTTTCCTGCCCATTACGCGCTGAAATGCATCAAGCGAAGTGGCTTGTACATTGATTTAATGGGGTATTTTCGAAGTGGGGGCTAGATAGGTCTGATCTCATGAAGTACATTGAGGACAGTTTGATACAGAGGAGGTTAGCTTCCAAAGTAGCGTGAAAATACTTCTAGTAGTATCGGAGAGCTGGAAAGAGAGAGAGCTATCGTCTTCCAGGGGAATTTCTCTAAAAAAATTGCAGAGAGATATACATAGCTTGGCTTATTTTTAGCGGCAATGTTGAGATGGCTAGGGCTATTCTTAAACATACTCAATCTCCATCATGTACTCGCATTGGCGGACGACAAAGTACACAATTAGATCAAGTAAAATTGATATATTTGTACTAGATAGTTAGCAGTAACTAATGTCGTCTAATAGTTGCTGCTTTTGAATAAACTCTAGTAGGAGTCAAGTTTATTCAAACCCTATTATTTTGGGCTGTGTTCAATTCATACCTCACTGCCTTGTGAGATATCCTTTTGAATTGAACTAGTACGGTATAAAGATAAAGCTTTTATAATATTTGCTTCACGAAGTTTTTGTAACGTGAAGAATAAATAAATACTAAATATTGAGATTAGAGAAGGCAAGCATATTTTTAGTAGGGAGAGCAAAGATTGTATCTTTTTGCAAAAAAAAACCACCTATCGTGTGGGCGATAAGTGGTTATTTTTAAGTTAGATATCTGTAACTCTTTGATATCTAAGCAGTATTTGGTGGAGGTGGCGGGTTTCGAACCTTGCATAAAATCAATCCAAACAACGGTTTATGTTTAATTAAGACATAAATGTGCCTTTTTTTAAATAGTTAACTCAGCCCATTTGGGCACAGAGCCGTACTCAATAATCTTTTTAACAAGTTCTAAAGCTAGAATTGTTCCATCTTCGATTAGTTTTAATGCAGTAACTTGTTGGCTTCCATAAATATTGTAATTGTCTTTTAGTATTCCATCATGTACAGCATCACATCGACATGTATAAATAGCACGGAAAATCGAAATAGTAGATTCATCTGATTCACCATTGATGAGCCATGATGCTCTACGAGAGAACTTAGGCTTAATACCGCCTCCCTCTTTTCTTTCTAGTAAGACTGTAGTGGTCAACTAATTCCGGACAGTAAGTTAAGCTTTTCTTCTGCTCGCGTTGGAGTTAACCCGTTGTTGTA
>CAKZPE010000048.1 GCA_937138495.1 uncultured Oceanospirillaceae bacterium | reverse complement strand
CGGGCGCAAGGTATCTGTCTTCGCCCAGCGTCGCCACGTCCAGACGCAGCCGCGTGATGCATTTGCTGATCGGTGTGCTGGTGGGTACGTACTCATCCATCTATGTGGCGGCGAACGTGCTGCTGGCGATGGGGGTTTGTAAAGAAGACCTGATGCCACCGGAAAAAGAAGATGAAGAAGTGGACGAGCGGCCATAGGCTGCTCGCTGACTGTTAACTGCAAACCGGCCATCTTTGGCCGGTTTTGTTTTTCTGTTTCAAAGTAACACGTCGCTCATGCCTGATCGGTGTTATATTGATATGCAGACAAAATTACCTAAAGACTTGTAATGCCTAAAAAAGAATTACCGGAAGCCGGCGTGGTGACAGACCCGCACGCTGCCCGAGAAGCGGATAAATACGAGCGGCCAATTGCCAGCCGTGAACTGATAATGGAAACCCTCAATGAACAGGGTGAACCTCTGACGCGCTGGCAGCTGGAAACGCTGCTGGAAATTCAGGATGAAGATGCCTCAGAAGCGTTGCGTCGCCGTTTACGGGCGATGGAACGTGATGGCCAGCTGATGCGTAACCGTAAGGCCCAGTATGTATTGTTAAGTAAACTGGACCTGGTTGGCGGGCGTATTCAGGGCCACCGTGACGGCTTTGGTTTTCTGATTCCTGATGAAGGCAACGATGATATTTTCCTCAGTGCCCGTGAAATGCGTCAGGTGTTTGACGGTGACCGTGCGCTGGTACGGGTCGGCGGAGAAGACCGCAAAGGCCGTAAAGAAGGGGCCATCGTTGAAGTACTGGAACGTAATACCCATAAGCTGGTTGGCCGGTATCAGGGCAATGGCAGCTTTGGATATATGGTGCCGGAAAATCAGCGGATCACTCAGGACATCCAGATCGTTCCGAATGAAGAAACGCAGCTGGATTACCGCGATGGTCAGTTAGTGGTTGTTGAACTGGTGATGCCGCCGGGTAAACGCAATAAGCCTACTGGCCGGGTGGTGGAAGTGCTGGGTGATCATATGGCACCGGGCATGGAAATTACCGTGGCGATTCATAACTATGACATTCCGGACCAGTGGAATGACGATGTACGTCAGGCCACTTCTGAACTGAGTGCTGACGTCGAAGAATCAGCCAAAGCTAACCGTATCGACCTGCGCCACCTGCCGTTGGTAACCATCGACGGAGAAGACGCCAAAGACTTCGACGATGCAGTTTACTGCGAGAAGAAAAAGTCCGGAGGCTGGCGTCTGTGGGTCGCGATTGCGGATGTCTCCTGGTATGTCCGTCCGGATTCGCCACTGGATATCGAAGCCCATAAACGGGGCAACTCCGTATATTTCCCGGAGTTTGTGGTACCGATGCTGCCAGAGCTGCTGTCTAACGGCCTGTGCTCACTGAATCCTCATGTGGACCGTCTGGCAATGGTCTGTGAAATGACCATCAGTGCCAGTGGCAATCTCAGTGGCTATAAGTTTTATGAAGCGGTTATACAATCCCATGCCCGCCTGACCTACACCAAGGTTGGTGCGATGCTGCAGGAAGCGGACAGCGATAACGGCAAAGCGCTGCGGGAAGAATATGCCAGTGTCGTGCCGCATCTGGAAGACCTTTACGGTCTCTACCATGACTTACGTAAGGCCCGTGAAGAGCGCGGGGCAATCGACTTTGAAACCACCGAAACCCGGATTCTGTTCAGTGATGAACGTAAGATTGAGAAGATCATTCCGGTGGTGCGTAACGATGCCCATAAGATCATTGAAGAATGTATGCTGTGCGCCAACGTGGCATCTGCCCGTTTACTGCGTAAGCTGAAACAGCCCGCTCTTTACCGGGTGCATGACGGCCCGAAAGAAGCCCGTATCGAAGCCCTGCGCAGCTATTTAGGCCCGCTGGGTCTGATGCTGGGCGGTGGTGATGAACCGACCCCGACAGACTATCAGGCGCTGACTGAAACGCTGGAAGGCCGTGCCGATAAGCATGTCATCCAGATCATGATGCTGCGCTCCATGTCGCAGGCGGTCTACAGCCCGGAAGAAAAAGGCCACTTTGGTCTGAACTATCCGGCGTATACCCACTTTACGTCGCCGATTCGCCGTTATCCGGATTTGCTGGTGCACCGGACTATCCGGGCACTGATTCATACCGGCAACGACAGCAAGCAGCTGGACCGTTGTGAAGGGTTTGAACCGAACACAGCTTTCCTGCATCAGTACACTCTGGAACAGGTTCTGGAGCTGGGTGAACACTGCTCGATGACTGAACGACGTGCGGATGATGCCACCCGTGATGTGATGTCCTGGCTGAAATGTGAATACATGCAGGATCAGGTCGGTGGCGTGTTTGATGGCGTTGTCTCTGCCGTGACCGGTTTTGGTCTGTTTGTTGAGCTGGAAGAAGCTTACGTTGAAGGCCTGATTCACATATCCGCACTGCCGGGTGATTATTATCACTATGATGCTGCCCGTCAGTGTCTGAAAGGCGAGCGTAGCGGCAAGGCGTTCCGGTTAGGCGACAAGCTGCGGGTACAGGTGGTTCGGGTGGATCTGGATGAGCGTAAGATCGATTTCGAACTGCGGGAAACGTTAGAAAGCGCCCGCAGTATGCGGCCGGACGCCAAGGCTGGTAAAAAGAAGCGCAGCCAGCGTGAATTGCTGCGTGACGGGGATATAACTCTGGCCAAACTGGCGGACAAAAAACGCCATAAGCGGGCTCATCCCGGTGCGGTTCAGGCCCGTGAGGAACGTGCTGATCAACCTGCGGATCAACCGACAGATCAGCCGGCTGAGCAGCTGACGGCATGGCCGTCGGCGAAAAAAGGCACGTCTGAAGGCGGTGCGGATGCAAAAGCCCCCCGTAAGCGTGCGGCCAAAAAGCCTGCAGAAAATCCCGATGTGCCGGCGGTTAAACCGAAGAAAAAATCAGTCCGTGCGTCTCTCAGTAAAGCTGAAAAAGAACTGATGACGCTGTCGAAGAAACAGTCCAAAGGCTTAAGTAACCGGGCGAAAAAACGTAAGTTGAAAAAACTGCGTCAGAAGGCTGCTAAGTAATCTTTGTGAATGTGTGATGGTTGCCACGGGCAGTGCAAAGCTGCCTGTGTGCGACGCAAAGTGATTGATTTTATTCACAGACTTGACTCCCGCGCCGGAAACAGGCAATTTTTGATGAATGCCTGTTTGAAAATTGTGGTTAATCAGGCCTGAGAATAATAAAAGCACAGCGAGTTACCTATCCATGCCTAAAGTCGGAATGCCTGCCATCAGAAAGCCCCAGTTAATTGATGCCACCATGGAAGCGATTAATGAGGTCGGGCTGCAGAAGGCCAGTGTTGCGATGATCAGCCGGTATGCCGGTGTGTCTCCGGCGATCATTAACCATTACTTTGGCGGTAAAAACAGCCTGCTGGAAGCGACTATGCGTTCCGTGTTACAGCAGTTGTCTGAAGGGGTGCGTCAGCGGCTGGATGAAACCGATGCCGATGATGTTATTGCCCGGGTGAAAGCCATTGTTGGCGGTAACTTTGATCCCCGGCAGTTGGATTCCAAGGTTGTAAAAACCTGGCTGGCGTTCTGGTCTCAGGCCATGCACGAGCCTTCGCTGTACCGTTTGCAGCGGGTTAATGAGCAGCGTTTGCTCTCCCATCTTAAACATGAACTTAAGCGTGTACTGCCGCAAGAGCAGGCGGTATTTGTTGCTCAGAGTATCGCCGCCCTGATTGACGGTATCTGGCTGCGGGGCGCACTGGCGCCTTCCGGCATTGACAGCGATCTGGCCCAGCGGATTATCACCGATTATCTGGAACGCCAGCTGCCGCCGGATGTCCTGAAAAAGTATTCCTGAAGGCTGTTCAGGCCTGCTGTAACCATTCAATAAACTGCTGACAAATCTCCGGCTGCCGGGGTGTCTGTGTGGCACTGATGAAATACCCACTCTTCGAACTCAGGCTGAAATCCTTCAGTCCGGTGAGTACCTGACTCTCGATCAGTTCATCCACCAAAGTTCCCCAGCCAATACCGATGCCCTGACCGGCAATTGCTGCCTGAATTAACAGGGTGTAGTTATTAAATGTCAGCACCGGTTCACCCGGCTGAATCTGGCTGCGGCGGCCACTGAAAAATCCTGGCCAGTCCATCCAACCCTCTCCTGCATCCGCCCCCAGTTTCAGTAATGGCAGGCTGGCGAGTTTTTTATGGCTGGTGACCGGACCATGTTTAGCCAAAAAGCCCGGACTGCATACCGGAAAAACTTCTTCAGCAAACAGGGGAAGGCTGTCACCAGCCGGCTGGCTGGCAAAGCGTATTGCCACGTCCGCATCCTGACTGCGAACTTCCTGACTGCCCTGAGACGTGATGATTCTGACCTCTGTATCCGGATGTAATTCCCGGAAGGCGGGTAGCCGGGGCAAGAGCCAGTAAGCGGCAAATGCAAAGTCAGTGGCGACATTTATATGTGGATGCCGTTCGGCGTTCTGCAACTTTTCGATCCGTTCAGCGATGTTGCTGAACCCTTTCTGACAGACCTCAAACAATTGCTCTCCGGCTTCAGTCAGCTCAACACCCCGGTAAATTCTGCGGAACAGCTGTAACTCCAGGTGTGCTTCAAGGCCGCGCATTAGCTGGCTTACCGCAGACTGGGTGGAGCTAAGCTCGCGGGCGGCGGCGGTAAAACTTAAATGACGAGCCGCTGCCTCAAATACCAGCAGGCTCTGCGGTGACGGTAACCTGTTTTTCAATAACATAAGCTCAACTTACTTTAGTGATTAGTTTTTAGCCGGTTTACAGTCTGGATAAATATAATAAATACTAATGTTAACTGAAAGGCATACAGTCATTTTTTTGGGATTGAAAAGGGTGTTGATGTCACCGTTCAAAGCAGGGTCAGGATTCTGCCGGTGGCAAAAAATCTGATATTTCCGGGCAAAAGAATGGGCTGGGCTTTACCGGTATAAAAAATAAAAACAACAAAAGAAGAGCAGTCTATGAGTATAAAACCCCCCTTAACAAGCTTACCGATTAAGACCGAGGATGAAGGCTTTTATTCAGGTTTTAATTTCAACATAACCGTAACCTCAAAGCTGGCGGTTGGCAGCCTGGTGCTTTGGGCGATCGCTTTTCCTGATCAGGCCGCCGCAGTACTGGGAACCCTGAACAGCTTTATTCTGGAGAATTTTGGCACCTGGTATATCTATGCCATGGCCTCCTTTATCTGCGTGTGTTTCGCATTAGCGGCCTGGCCTTCAGCAGGGCGGCTAAAGCTGGGGCAGCAAACTGATACACCGGAGTTTTCGAATTTTTCCTGGTTTTCAATGATGTTTGGCGCCGGTATCGGAGTCGGCATGCTGACCTGGGCGGTGGCTGAGCCGGTTTATCACTTCAAAAACAATCCTGATGTCATTCAGGGGGTTGTTGAAGGCGCTGTTCAGGCGAATTATCTGAATGCCTTCAAATGGTCTTACCTTCACTGGGGCTTTTCTGCCTGGGCGTCTTATGCGATTGCCGGTTTGGCACTGGCGTATTTCTCTTACCGCCGTGGATTGCCGCTGACTATCCGTTCTTCACTGACACCATTGTTCGGCAAGGCGTTATCAGGCCCGTTGGGCAATGTTGTCGATATTGTCGCTGTTATCGCAACCATTCTGGGCGTTGCCCAGACGTTAGGGTTCGGCGTTGAGCAGTTTGTTGCCGGTATGAGCCGCATTGGTATTGGTGAATGGCTTGTGGATGCTGATGGGAATGCGTCTACGATGGGCATCCTTGTTGCCGTATTCGTGATTATGGGGGCCTCGACCCTGTCTGCGTTATCCGGTGTCGGAAAAGGCATCAAGTGGTTGTCTAATCTGAACATGGGGTTGTCAATTTTCTTACTGGCGTTCCTGATGCTGTTCGGTTCTACCTGGTTCGGGATGGAAGCGTTATTTATCGGTACCTGGGAATACATTAAGGCGTTACCGGGCATGATGCTGACGGTTTATCAGGCTGACGGTCAGGAAGGTGTCGCTGATAAGCTGGCCGGCTGGCAGGGAGCGTGGTCTGTATTCTACTGGGCCTGGTGGGTTGCATTTGCGCCGTTTGTCGGCCTGTTTCTGGCACGTATTTCCAAAGGCCGTACTGTCCGCGAGTTTGTGCTGGGGGCGCTGATTGTTCCGGCTCTCATGTGCTTTGTCTGGTTCTCTTTCTCCGGTGGTACGGCTATCGACCTTGAGCTGTCCGGTGTTGCTAACGGTGCCATTTTTGGAGTGCCGGATGGCGATAAGATTTTTGCAATGGTGCAGGTCATTCTGGGGGATACCCTGGGCTGGATGATGGCCGTCATCATTGTTGTCCTTCTGATGACATACCTGGTGACCTCTGCAGATTCTGCTGTACTGATTGTGAATACCATCAACGCTGCCGGGGACGAAGGCCCGAAAGCCCGTCCGCATATCATTTTCTGGGGTGTTGCTTTAGGCGCGGTGGTTGTGGCGCTTTTGCTGGTCGGTGGGCTGGGAGCGATCAGAACTGCCATGGTTATCGGCGCGCTGCCTTTCTCGCTGGTGATGGTGCTGATGGCTGTCTCACTGCTTAAAGCCATTTACCGGGACGGTTTACGTGAAAAAGTGGGTGTGCCTTCCACCAGGACCGAGAGCGCCAGTGGTCATGAATCGTAATCCCTGAGCTGAGTTTCAGGAATAACACTTCTCCGGGCTGCTAAGGCCCGGGGAGGTTTACAAAACTAGTTAGGAAAATCTTATGAGTGATACTGCCAAACAACCCAATATTCTGTTCATCATGGCGGATCAGATGGCTGCGCCGGTGCTGAAAACCTATGGTGGAAAGACGGCTAAAACCCCAAATCTGGATAAGATGGCGGCTGCAGGCGTAGTATTTGAATCCGCTTACTGCAACAGCCCGCTGTGTGCGCCAAGCCGCTATGTACTGATGAGTGGTCAGTTGCCGAGTAAAATCGGTGCCTGGGATAACGCGGCTGAATTTCCGGCGGACATTCCAACCTTTGCTCACTATCTGCGTCATGCCGGTTATCAAACAGCCTTATCCGGCAAAATGCACTTTTGTGGCCCGGATCAGCTGCACGGTTTTGAAGAGCGCCTGACCACAGATATCTATCCGGCCGATTATGGCTGGTTTCCTGACTGGGAAGATTTCGATAATCGTCCTACCTGGTATCACAACATGTCATCCGTCACTCAGGCGGGTCCAACCGTGCGTACCAACCAGCTGGATTTTGATGATGAAGTGGTTTTCCATGCGAAACGCTATCTGTTTGAACGTGCCCGTAACCCCGGTGAGCGTCCATTCTGCCTGACGGTTTCCATGACCCATCCCCATGACCCCTATGCGATTCCTGAAGAATACTGGAACCGTTACAGCGATGAGGAGATTGAGCTGCCGTCTTTCGAACTGGCCGACGATGAACAGGACCCGCATTCCAGGCGCCTGCTGCATGTGTATCAGATGAACCGTAAGAACATTACTGATGAGCAGATTCGCAATGCCCGCCGTGCTTACTACGGTGCCTGCAGTTATGTGGATGATCAGATCGGTGACCTGCTGAAAGCGCTGGAAGATTCAGGAATGGCTGACGATACCATTGTGGTGTTCTCAGGGGATCACGGTGACATGCTGGGTGAGCGTGGCCTGTGGTACAAGATGAGCTACTTTGAGTGGTCTGCACGGGTGCCGATGCTGGTATATGCACCGAAGCATTTCAGCCCGCAGCGGGTGAAAGAATCGGTATCCACTATGGATTTACTGCCGACCTTTGCTGAACTGGCCAACGGTGGTCAGGCACCTGAGTACGCCATGCCAATTGACGGTCGCAGCCTGATGCCGCACCTGACCGGTGAAGGTGACGCCCATGACGAAGTGATCGGTGAGTACATGGGTGAAGGCGTTGTCGCGCCTATGTTCATGATACGTCGGGGCGCTTACAAATATATCTGTTCACAACCGGATCCGGATCAGCTGTTCAATCTGGAAACTGACCCACAGGAGCGGATTAACCTGGCTGAGCTGGAAGAACATGCTGAGCTGCTGGCGTCATTTAGGGCTGAAGCAGCGGAACGCTGGGACAGCGATGCAATTACCCGTGATGTCATTATCAGCCAGAAGCGTCGTCGCCTGGTAGCAGAAGCCCATAAACAGGGTAAAGAACCCATCTGGGATCACCAGCCGATTTTCGATTCCAGCACTATGTATATGCGCAATAACGTAGACCTGGATGATTTGGAAGCCAAGGCACGTTTCCCTCGTATTGCGGATAAAGCCTCTTAGCAATGCCCCGTGGGGGCGGGCAGTTCCGGTGACTGTCCGCCATTCATTTCTGTGAATAAAAATACGTAAGTGAAATATGAAAACGACCAAATATTTAGTGTTCGGTGCGGCTTTAATGGGGGCCGGAGTTGTTCAGGCCAATGACCCTGCCGCTTGCCAGACCGTTCGTTTTACGGATCCGGGCTGGACTGATATTAATTCCACCAACGCACTGGCAAGTACTGTTTTACAGGGGCTGGGGTATAACACTGAAATCAGTACGCTGGCGGTACCGATCGGCTTTGAAGGCCTGAAGAGTAGCGAAATAGATGTGTTCCTGGGCAACTGGATGCCGGCACAGCAGCAATTCATCGATAAATACGCCACCCCCGGTGATATCGACGTAGTGGGAACCAACCTGAACGGTGCCAAGTTTACACTGGCGGTTCCTGAGTATGTGTATAACGCCGGTATTCAGGATTTTGCTGATCTGATCAACGCTGAAGATAAGTTCCGCAAGCGTATTTACGGTATAGAAGCCGGTGCGCCAGCTAACCAGTTGTTGCAGAAGATGATCGACAGCGGGGATTTTGGCCTGCAGAAATGGCGTCTGGTTGAATCCGGTGAGCAGGGCGTAATGAGTCAGGTAAAGCGCAGCGTGAAACGTGATGAATTCATCGCCTTCCTGGCCTGGGAACCGCATCCGATGAACACTAACTTTGACCTGAAATATCTCACCGGTGGTGATAAATACTTCGGCGCAAACTTTGGCGGTGCAACGATTCAGACCCTGACCCGCAAAGGCTATCGTGAGGCCTGCCCTAACGTGGGGCGTTTGCTGGACAATCTCAAGTTCACTCTGACCATGGAAAACCAGATGATGGGGCACATTCTGGATGATGGTCAGAAGCCTGCTGATGCCGCAAAGCAGTGGCTGCAGAAGAACCCTCAAGTGCTGAATAGCTGGCTGGACGGTGTAACGGATTTGCAGGGCAACTCCGGCCTTGCAGCGGTGCAGCAACACCTGGCTATTAAATAAAGTTTTACCCTTGCGAGCCGCCGTTATCGGTGGCTGCTTTAACCGGCCGGAGTGCCGGTTTAATGAGATGGTTCCCCTCATTTCAAAGCTAGGCTTTGAGGTGAAGTAAACCAAAGGAGAACCATCTCAT